>CAJTYU010000003.1:41880-164380 GCA_910584095.1 uncultured Dorea sp.
AACATCGAGAGAGCGAAGCTCTGGAGATGGCATTCGTTGTTAAATATGCAGATTTGAGGAGAAATGCAGAAGACAGCTTGCAGACCACAGGATTTATGGATAAATCTATGTGAGTGCAACGAACATCGAGAGAGCGAAGCTCTGGAGATGGCATTCGTTGTTAAATATGCAGATTTAGCAGATTACAAAGCATGATTGAAAGGATGAAGGAACATGAGCAAACACACGGAGATCAGATGGCATGGCCGCGGCGGACAGGGCGCAAAGACAGCCGCCCTGCTTCTAGCGGATGTGGCATTCCAGACGGGTATGTACGTACAGGGCTTTCCGGAGTACGGACCGGAGCGCATGGGAGCGCCGATCACGGCGTATAACCGGATCAGCGATACGGTGATCCGCGCCCATTCTAATATTTATGACCCACAGTATGTGGTAGTGGTAGACGAGTCTCTGCTGGAGGCGGTAGACGTGACCAGCGGACTGAAAGAAGACGGCGCGATCCTGATCAATACAGAGCATACAAAAGAGGAGATCAAACCGCACCTGAAGGGGTATAAGGGAAACGTATACACGATTGACGCAAAGAAAATATCCATAGCGGCTCTGGGGAAATATTTCCCAAATACGCCGCTTCTGGCAGCCATTGTGAAAGTGGCCGGGATTATGGATAAAGATACGTTTCTCCGGGAGATGAAGGCGTCCTTCCATCATAAGTTCGCCAGCAAACCGGAGGTAATCGACGGTAATATGAAGGCGCTTGAGATGGCGTTTGAGGAGGTGTGCTAATGGCGGCGGATATCAGTAAATTGGGATTAAAGACAAAATGGCAGGATTTGACGGAGGGCATGGTGATCGCGGGAGCCGGAACTTCCAGAGAATTTATGACGGGAGAATGGAGCAGCGTGAAGCCGGAATTTATCGTAGACAAGTGTAAACAGTGCCTGCTCTGCGTTCCGGTATGCCCGGACAGCTGTATTCCGGTGAAGGATAAGAAGCGGGAAGGATTTGACTACGGCCACTGCAAGGGCTGCGGCATCTGCGTGAAAGCGTGCCCATTTGGGGCGATTACAATGGAAGGGGTGAATTAAGATGGCAAAGAGAGACCGTTTATCAGGAAATGAAGCCGTTGCAATCGCGCTTCGCCAGATTAACCCGGATGTATTTCCGGCGTTTCCGATTACACCGTCCACGGAGATCCCCCAGTATTTTGCTTCTTTTGCAGCAAATGGAGAGGTGGACACAGAATTTATCCCGGTGGAGAGCGAGCACAGCTCTATGAGCGCGGCGATTGGGGCCTCGGCGGCGGGAGCAAGGGCGCTGACGGCGACCTCCTCCTGCGGACTTGCATATATGTGGGAGGAATTATACATAGCGGCGTCTAACAGGCTGCCTCTGGCGCTGGCGTTAGTGAACCGCGCGTTGTCCGGCCCAATCAACATCAACTGCGATCATTCCGACAGCATGGGAGCAAGGGATTCCGGATGGATTCAAATGTATGCGGAGAATAATCAGGAAGCTTATGACAATATGGTGCAGGCTTTTTGCATTTCGGAGCATAAAGACGTAAGGCTGCCGATCATGATCTGCCAGGATGGTTTTATTACCAGCCATGCGGTAGAGAATATTGAGCTTTTAGAGGACGAGGAAGTCAGAGGATTTGTGGGAGAGTATGAGCCGGAGAATTATCTGCTGAATCCGGAATGTCCTATGGCGGTTGGGCCATACTCTGTGACCGATTATTATATGGAAGCAAAACGGAATCAGGCAGAGGGTATGCGCAATGTAGAACGGGTGGTATTGGAAACCGCAGAAAAATTTGCGAAGCTGTCCGGCAGGAAATACGGACTCTTTGAGTCTTACTGCATGGAGGATGCAGACCGGGCGGTCGTGATGATCGGCTCCGCCGCGGGAACTACGAAAGACGCGGTTGATAAGCTCCGGGAAAAAGGAGAGAAGGTGGGGCTTATAAAAATTCGTCTGTTCCGTCCATTCCCGGCGGACGCCATTGCGGATGCGTTAAAGAATGTAAAGGCCGTCGCCATTATGGACCGGGCGGAGGGCTACACGAATCACGGCGGCCCGCTGGGAGCAGATGTGATGTCCGCCCTGTTCCGAGCCAGAAGCAGCGCCCTTGCGGTGAATATTATATACGGACTGGGCGGGCGCGACGTGCGCGTGGAAGATATGGAACAGGTATTTGCAGATTTACAGGCAGTGATCGATACGGGCGATACGGGCGAGACCTATCAATACATGGGTCTCCGAGAGTAAGGAGGGGCGTAAGATGGCTTATAATTTCAAAGAGACAATGAATAAACCGGAACGTCTGGCTCCGGGACACAGAATGTGTGCGGGATGCGGCGGAACCATTGCGGTAAGAAACGTACTCCGGGGGCTGCATGAGGGGGATAAGGCGGTTATCGGCAACGCCACAGGATGCTTGGAGGTGTCCACCTTTACCTATCCCTATACTTCATGGGAGGACAGCTATATCCACAATGCATTTGAAAATGCAGGCGCGACATTAAGCGGCGTGGAGGGCGCATACAAGGCGCTGAAGCGCAAAGGGAAGCTGGATGCGACTTATAAATTCATCACTTTCGGCGGCGACGGCGGGACCTATGATATCGGTTTCCAGTCCCTGTCGGGAGCGATGGAGCGGAATCATGATATGGTCTATGTATGCTATGATAACGGGGCTTATATGAACACAGGAATTCAGCGGTCTTCCGCAACGCCGATGTACGCGGATACCACCACCACGCCAGTGGGGAAGAAGAGCAGCGGAAAGCCGCAGAACAGGAAGGATTTGGCGTCAATCATTGCTGCCCATAACGTTCCTTATGTGGCGCAGACGACGTTCGTACAGAATTTTAAGGATCTGCATATCAAGTCTGAGAAAGCGATTTATACGCCGGGGGCGGCGTTCCTCAATATTATGGCGCCATGTCCGAGAGGATGGAGGTATCCTACCCCGGATATTATGGAAATCTGCAGACTTGCAGTGGAGACCTGCTACTGGCCGTTATTCGAAGTGATAGAGGGGAAGTGGAGCTTGAATTACGAACCGAAGAATAAGAAACCGGTGGAAGACTTCCTAAGGCCTCAGGGAAGGTTTAAGCATTTGTTTAAGAAAGGAAACGAATACTTGTTAGAAGAATTTCAGAAGGAAGTGGACCGGAGATGGGAGGAGCTTCTGTTTTGCTGTTCCAGATAAAAGGGGCTGGCTGAGGCTGGGCTGTAAAATGTATCCTATCTGTGCGGACTTCTCTGCATGCAGAGAGGAAGCTCCAGCCCATGCTTTTCCAAAAGCTCTTTGTCGGAGAGGATTTCTCCGGTATTTCCGTCGCGGATGATTTGTCCATCTGACATGAGGAGAACCCGGTTACAGGTATCCAGAATCATATCAAGGTCGTGGGAGGCGATAATTTTTAAATGGCCAAAATTATTCAGGATATGGATAAGCCGCCGCCGGTTTCGGGGGTCCAGTGCGATGGAGGGCTCGTCCATCAGAATAATATCAGGAGTCATAGATAGAATTGTAGCAATCGATACTAGTTTTTTTTCACCGCCGGACAATTTATAAATCTGGCGGTTTTTTAAATGTTCAATGTGGATGCTTTTAAGGGCATGATCCACCCGCCTGTTTACTTCTTCATCCGAGAGCCCGTAATTGCGCGGAGCAAAGGCTACGTCGTCCTTTACCGTAGACATGAAGAGCTGACTGTCAGAGTCCTGAAACACATAGCCGATTTTTTCACGGATTACCGGAAGAGTATTTTTTTCTACCGGAATATCTTCCACCCGGATACTTCCTTTATAATCTAGATTTAATCCTACAAGAAGCTTCAGCAGCGTAGATTTTCCTACGCCGTTTGCTCCGATCAGGCCGATGGCGTCATGCTCATGGGCAGTAAAGGTAATATCCTTTAGTACCGGATTGGATGTATCATAGCTGTAATTTACGTGTTCCAGACTGATATGTATGTGACTCATATTATAGATTCTCCATTTAAATTATTTTTAACAGTATAAATAATGTAATCCAGATAACCAGATATATACTGTCTTTGGCGCGGAGGGCTGTCCGGCTGCCATAGTAAAATTCTCCCCGGTATCCGCGAAGCGTCATGCTTTCATATACGTGGTCGGCCCGGTCCATGCTGCGGAGCAGAAGCTGTCCTGCAAGGGAACCCCAGACTTTGAAATGAATGCCCTTCTGTCTGGGAGCTCTCAGGGAATAAGCATCTGTAATGCGGCGCGCTTCTTCTAGAAGAACGAAGATATATCGGTAAGTCAGCAGTACCTGTGTTACAAGGATGGCGGGTATGTGCAGCATGCGCATGGCGGAGCAGATTTTCTCAATGGAGGTGGAGGCGATCAGCAGATACGCCGCCAGTATGCTGTAGATACCTTTCAGCATCAGTGTTATCATGGAAATCATGCCTGCTGTTATTACAACAGTTCCAAGTTCCACAGCCGGCCTTCGGTCGAATAATGGATTGAAAAGGCCGACAAAGCATACTAGAGGAAGTACGAGCCGAAGCCGTTTCAAGGCATTAGGAAAAGAGATGTCCCCAAGTATAAACAGTGCGATAGGATAGATACCCATTCGGAGCAGTCTTGTGAAATCGTATTTTTGGAAAGATACCGTGACGGAGATATAGCTGACGGTTATAATCAGCTTGACCAGCGGATGAATGTGATTCAGCCACTGGTCTCTGTCTGCAAGCGTATCCATATGATGGATTTCATATAATGCGTGATCTACTTTACTCATTTTACTTCCTTTTGTTTCGGATGTTTAAAAAATTTGAATACATAACAGGCTCCTATACAGACGCCTAAAACTGCCAGTGAACCGATAATACCGGAAAAAGAGGTTCCGGCTGGGGAATCTGATTCCTTGAATGCGTAGTCAGGCAGCAGCGAGGAAGTTTCCTGAAGGATTCCCGCAGTTTCGTGGGGAACTGATTCATTGGAATCCAGTTCGGCTGAACCGGTAATGCGCTCAATAGACCATTCCAGTCCGTCTGGGTGGGAGGATGCGGCTAAGGATAATCCGCCTCCGATCAGCAAAGAAGAAATGCAGAGGAAGATTAAGGTTTTTTTATAAGTGAAACGGCCAGATCGTTCCTTAGCGGTTACATCCATCATAAGTTCTGGTCTGGATTCATAGATAAATACCAAAACGGCGGCGGTAATCAGCCCCTCGACGAATCCGATCGCCAGATGAATTGGCTGCATAGTGCCTGCAAAAATAGCAAAGGGCAGGTCGGCAATGCCGGATACAAGAGTTTCTAAGGTTACAGAAAACGCGCCCAGCTGCAGTGTAATCATGGAGCCTAAAATAGAAGCGCAGATAATCCTGTTTCGGCTGGTTTTTTGCTGCATAATAGGACGCCAGACAAGGAAGTATCCCAAAAAGCATCCATAAAATGCCATATTCCAGATATTAGCGCCAAGAGCCAGAAGTCCGCCGTCTGCAAAGAGCAGGCATTGTATGAGCAGCACGCCGATCATAGTCAGAAAAGAGGCGTAAGGTCCCAGCAGCGCCGTCAGCAGCATGCCGCCGCACAGATGGCCGCTGGAGCCGGTTCCTGGAATCGTAAAATTAATCATCTGCGCCGCAAAAACAAAGGCGCCCATAACGCCCATTACGGGAATTTTTTTTGGATCGGTTTCCAGTCTTATCTTTTTAATAGAATACGCGGCGGCGAGTCCGGAACAGGCGTACATCGTTCCGGCAGCTGCCGGCGAGATCAAAGCGTCAGCCATATGCATAAGTCAGTCCTCCTATTTATCTGTGAAACGCATCGCTGTTTTCTGTCCTGAAAAAAATGCGTCAGCTTTCCACGTTTGGGATAGCTTCCCACTGTGCAAAAACCATAAATACAGAATAGCAGATGGAAGGAGGGGAATGCAAGCCACCGGGGGGGTTCTGAATGTAGGAGGCCGCCTGTCCGGCTATGGACAGTGAATAAATTATGCTGCTTCATGTCTGCCGTATGGATTTGAAAGACTAAGAATTTTGTCTGTATTCCCGGGGGGAGCAGTTCATATACCGCCGAAAAATCTTTCCATAATAGCAGGGGTTGGAGAACCCTACGGTTCCGGCAATATTCGTGATGCTTCCGCCGCCCTTTAACAACGGAAGGCTCTGCTGGATCCGGTAATACAGCAGATAGTCGAACAGGGTCATATGCATATGCTTTTTGAAAAACCGGCAGCATTCGCTTTTGCAGATATTGACGCTCCCCGCAATATCTTCTAATGTCAGCGGCTCATGGTAATGAGCCTGTATAAAGGTAAGGATCTGTTTCAGCCGGTCCAGATGCTCTGCGTCGGGTTCTGCCGTATCTGGCAAAGAGGTAAGATATCGGAATAATAGCTGCCAGATCCGCGTGAGTTCCAAATGGACGGATAATTCGTAATCTGCGGACGGATGCATGGACTGGCGGTAGATCTGTTTGATGGACTTTAGTATTTCTTTCTGCCATGATATTTCCGGGCGCAGGGGCAGAGAGCTAAAACCGGAACCGGCAGTGATACAGTCCATGTATTTTGTCTGCAGGATGCTTCCCTCGTATCCGTATATATATCTTGGATGAAAAGTGATGGAGAGGTATTCGCAGTTCATGTTATCAGTCATGTATCCGGAGTGGAGGGCATTGCTGTTGCAGAACAGTCCTTCGCCTTGATTTAAAAGATACTGCTGCTCATTTACCCGGTAGTCAATTCTTCCGGACCGAATCCATGTCAGTTCGATTTCAGGGTGCCAGTGCCACATAAAAGCGCCGCCCTCATAAATACCTATGGATTCTTCGCTGATATGTACGGGAAAATGATAATCTCCGTGGGCCTTCATTTCCCGCTGGCTGTCTGTTGTGTGTATCTGTATCATAATGCTCCTTATATATCTCAATATCGTTATAGTTTTATACAAGATATTTATTGTCATACTTTGAATTGCTCATTATAATTATATTATAAGTAAATGCGGAGCGCAAGTGCCGTTACTGTCCGGCTGCAAATATGTGAACAGTAACTTCTAACTGACAGAAGGTATCCGCATGAAGAAAAGGAGAGATGCGAAATGGTGCAGAAACTGATTGAAAAATTTAAGGAACTGTATGGCGGGGAAGGAGAGATCCGAGGGTATTTTGCTCCGGGACGCGTAAATTTGATCGGGGAACATACGGATTATAACGGAGGACATGTGTTTCCCTGCGCGCTGACAATCGGAACCTATGGAATTGTAAGGAACCGCGAGGATAGGAGGATTCGTTTCTATTCTGTTAATTTTGAGAAGCTGGGCGTGATCGAGACCAGTTTGGACGATCTGGTGTCTTCGAAGGAAGCGGGATGGACGAATTATCCAAAGGGAGTTATGTGGGCATTTGAAAAGAGGGGCATGAAGCTCTCCCACGGGCTGGATGTGCTGATCTACGGGGATATACCAAACGGCTCCGGCTTGTCGTCTTCTGCCTCCCTTGAGGTTCTGACCGGGCTGATTTTAAAGGAAACCTATGGATTTGACGTATCTATGGTAGACATTGCTCTGATCGGACAGGATTCCGAGAATAATTTCAACGGATGCAACTGCGGCATTATGGATCAGTTCGCAAGCGCTATGGGTAAGAAGGATAACGCAATTTTCCTTGACACCAATACGCTGAAATATGAGTATGCGCCGGTGGTGCTTGAGGACGCGAAGATCGTCATTACTAACAGCAAGGTAAAGCACAGCCTTGTGGATTCTGCTTATAACGACCGGAGAAATGAGTGTGAGCAGGCATTAAAGGAACTGCAGGAGGCAGTTGACATTCAGACGCTGGGAGATTTGACTGAGGAAGAGTTTGAGGCGCATAAGGACGCCATTGACAGCGAGGTCTGCAGAAAGCGCGCAAAGCATGCGGTGTATGAGAATCAGCGCGCGATCCGCGCGGTAGAGGCGCTGAAGGCGGGAGAAATCGGAACCTTCGGCGAACTGATGAATGCTTCCCACGTATCCTTGAGGGATGATTATGAGGTTTCCTGTGAGGAGATCGATATTCTGGTTGATCTGGCATGGAAAATTCCGGGCGTGATCGGCTCCCGCATTACCGGAGGCGGCTTTGGCGGCTGTACCGTAAGCATTGTGAAAAACGACGCGGTAGATACCTTTATCGACTCTATCGGCAAGGCATATCAGGAAAAAGTGGGGCACGAAGCAGAATTTTATGTAGTAGAGATTGGAGACGGCGGACATGTTATCTAAGAATATTAAGAAATTAATACAATATGGAATCAATGCCGGCTTGACGCCGGAGTGTGAGCGTACTTACGCCACAAATCTCTTGCTGGAGGTATTTCATGAGGATGATTATGAGGACGTAGACATTGCGGGAGAGGAGATTGATCTGGAAGATATCTTAAAGGAGCTTCTGGATGAGGCATGCAGAAGGGGACTTATCGAGGACAGCGTAGTTTACAGGGATTTATTTGACACGAAGCTGATGAACTGCCTGATGCCAAGGCCCGCACAAGTGCAGAAGGAATTTGCCGGACGCTATGAGAAGTCTCCGGAGGAAGCGACAGAATATTTTTATAAGCTGAGCCAGGACAGCGATTACATCCGCCGTTACCGGGTAAAGAAGGATATGAAATGGAAGGTAGAGACTCCTTACGGCGAGATTGATATTACCATCAACCTGTCCAAGCCGGAAAAAGATCCCAAGGCTATTGCCGCTGCAAGAAACGCTAAGGCAAGCAGCTATCCGAAATGCCTGCTCTGTATGGAGAATGAAGGCTATGCGGGACGCGTGAATCACCCCGCAAGGGAAAATCACCGAATCATTCCGGTTACGATCAATGACAGCAGATGGGGCTTCCAGTATTCCCCTTATGTGTATTATAATGAGCATTGTATTGTATTTAACGGACAGCATATTCCGATGAAGATCGATAAGGCGGCGTTTATCAAATTGTTTGACTTCGTGAAGCTGTTTCCCCATTATTTCCTTGGCTCCAATGCAGACCTGCCGATCGTGGGAGGCTCTATCTTGAGCCATGATCATTTTCAGGGAGGGCATTACACCTTTGCGATGGCGAAAGCTCCCATCGAGAAACAGGTTGCCATACCGGGATATGAGGATGTAGAGACCGGCATTGTAAAATGGCCGCTGTCAGTTTTAAGAATCCGCCACAAGGACGAAAAGAGGCTGATCGACTTGGCGGACCATGTGCTGAAGGCATGGAGAGGCTATACTGACGAGGATGCGTTTATTTTTGCTGAGACGGACGGTGAACCTCATAATACCATCACGCCGATTGCGAGAAAGAAGGGGGATATCTTTGAACTTGACCTGACGCTGCGCAACAATATTACCACAGAGGAGCATCCGCTGGGCGTGTATCATCCTCACGCGCAGTACCATAATATCAAGAAGGAAAATATAGGGCTGATTGAGGTTATGGGTCTTGCGGTGCTTCCCGCAAGGCTGAAGGAAGAAATGGAAATTCTCTCCGGCTATCTTGTGGAAGGAAAGGACATCCGCAGCAATGAAAAGATAGCAAAACATGCGGACTGGGCAGAGCAGTTCCTTCTAAAATATGAGAAGGTAACGGCGGAGAACGTAACCGAAATCTTACATAAGGAAATCGGTAATACCTTCGTAGGCGTATTAGAGGACGCGGGCGTGTATAAATGCACGGAAGAAGGAAGGAAAGCGTTCATGAGGTTTATCGAGACGCTGTAGACGTTCCGCTATATTATACTGGTTATCCCGACCGACGTATGAGTAAATAAATTTTGAACAAGTCCCTTTTCTGGTATAATAAAAGAAAAGGGACTTGTTCTATGGAAGAAAATTTTTTACAATTTTGCAAGTGTAGTTTCTTTATTGAGGGCACATCATAAGCTTTGTGCTTTCTGGCGTCCGCTGCCTTCAATTATTTGCCGCTGCAGATAATTATCCCTTAAACTTGCAGATATCTTCCATTTCCTTATAGACGGCGGCGCAGTCTCGTTCATCTGTTAAGGTGACCAGAAGATCGCTGGCAAGAAGTTTTGTCTTTCCCTTTGGAATGAATTCTTCACCGCCCCTTTGGACAGCCACCAGAAGGCAGTGACCGGGCCAGTTTACTTCGCTGATCAGCCGTCCGTCCGCGTCTGAGCCGTGAGCCACAACAAATTCTTTTATAACCTTTTTTCCAAGGTTTTTTGGCAGTTCGATTCCACGCTTTTCCAGCAGCCGCTCCAGAAGACTTTCATAGATCGGCTTGGAGCGGAGGAGCGTAGCGACAATATAGGCCGCAATCGAAACCACTGACAGGGATAGGAGCTGCTGGACAGAGCCGGTCATTTCAAAGATCAGGATAATCCCGGTGAGGGGAGCCCGGACAATGGCTGTGAAGTATCCCGCCATGGCAAGCAGTACAAAATTATTCACGTACACCGCATCCAATCCAAAGTAATCAACGCCGAAGGTGGCAAAGGCGCCTCCGATAAATGCCCCCAGCACCAGAAGAGGGAAGAAGATGCCTCCCGGAGCGCCGGAGCCGAAGCAAACAGCGGAGAAGACGAATTTGCAGGCCAGTGTGATCAGGATCATATGCAGCAGCAGACCGCCGCCTGTCAGCTGTTCGATCAGGTTGTGACCGCTGCCAAGATAATCTGGCATAATAAATCCTAAAACTCCTGCCAGAAGAAAGGGGATCATTACTTTTGCTGTCGTGTTTAAATGTGCTGCTTGATTATACAAAGACTGTACTTTTAACGTAAACCAGTTGTAAAAAGAACCCAGTAAGCCGAGAATAATGCCCAGTACCAGAATCATCCAGTAATAGTTCTGAGGGAGGTTCTGTATAATATGAAACTGGAATACGGATTTCATGCCGAATACTGTAGAGGACAGATAGTCGGCGGTTAAGGAGGAGGCCATGACTGACAGCAGTACGGTTACAGAGAAATTTTTGTGGACTTCCTCTAAAGAGAACATAACTCCGGCAAGAGGCGCATGGAAAGCGGCTGACAGTCCGGCGCTTGCGCCGCAGGTCAGGAGGAATTTTTCTTCCGTTTTTCCACGGTTCAATAGAGTAGAAATACCTTTTCCGGCCATTGCTCCAAGCTGAATAGAAGGGCCTTCTCTTCCAAGGGACATGCCGCCCAGAAGGCATAAGAAACCCCCGATAAATTTGGAGGGAAGTACCTTCCACCAGATTTGGTTAAGCTGGCCGGTCATCTCTCCCTCAAGCTGTGGGATTCCGCTGCCGGAGATCAATGGTTCCCATGCAACCAGCTTTCCTACGATTACAGCCAGAATCATCAAAACAGCAAACCATCCCGCTATACGTAAGGGGGATTCTTTGGCATAATCTAGGGCGGCATGAAGCCAGACGCCTGCATATTCCAGCAGGATTCGGTAAAGCAGGACTATGAGGCCGCCTACAGCTCCTACCAATATTCCTTCCCCAATTAAAATGATCTTTAATTTTTCCACACGTTTCAGTGTGTTTTCTGTATTATTCTTCACAATAAAGTCCTTTTTAAAAATAGCAGTATGGTAACGAGAGGGTACAAAGCGCGCTTTTCTTCTAACTGGAGCTGTTCTTTGTCAAGAAGAAACAGCTAATTACAATATAATTATACATGAAGCAGTTTTATAAGTCGAATGTTTTTTGTAAACTATAATTATTGCTGCAAAAAACATGATAATTTTTCCTGTTACGCTTGTTTTTTCGACATTTTTCGAGTATCGTATAAGTATACCCATCCGGGCATGAAAATGAAGAGCGCGGGAGAAAAAAGCATGGAAGATTATTCTGGAAGAAAGCCGAAAAAAGATGGAATCAAAGCGCATAAAGCGGCGCAGGAAAGAAAAGGGGACTGGCTGGGCAGAGCGGCAATAAAAAAGGAGAGAAAACCGCAGAGAGAGCATACCGTCCGGTTTGAGGAGGATTTCAGGGAAAGGCATATAGCCAGAGAATCAAGACATACCGGAGGGGAGCAGCCAGATAGAGAAGATAGAAGAAGGAAAGAAGCGGCAAGACAAAAAAGAAGACAGAGGAGGCAGATCCAGAGATTGATAACGGTTGGAGCTCTGGCGCTGGCTTTGATATTGACCAGTCTGCTTGTCAGAGCTGCGGTGAAAGGAATTTCTAAAAAGACAAAGGAAGCAAAAGCAAAAGCAGAAGCGTTAGAGCTTGAGAAGAAAAAGCCGAAGATAAAAGAAGCATCGGCCGTG
Source organism: uncultured Dorea sp. (assembly GCA_910584095.1). Taxonomy (GTDB): domain Bacteria; phylum Bacillota; class Clostridia; order Lachnospirales; family Lachnospiraceae; genus Claveliimonas. The sequence continues at coordinate 54,108 of CAJTYU010000003.1, forward strand.
ATCACAACGGCAGGCGATGTCATTATGCATCGGCCGTTTTTGGAATCTTCAACATATTACAATGGTGAAGATTACGATTACAATGCCATTTTTACCTATATGAAGGAGATCTATGAGGCGGCGGATTTTACAGCCCTTACGACAGAGTATGCTTTGACAGATGGAAATTATAGCGGTTATCCTAATTTCTGTTCGCCGGATGCGATTGCGGATGCGTTAGCGGCTAACGGAGTGGATATGTGCATGCTTGCAAACAATCATATTTATGATAATGGGGATGAGGGTCTGCAGCGCACAATGGATGTTCTTACACAGAAGAATCTATTATATACAGGAGCAAGGAAAAACGAGAAGGACAAAAAGTACATAGTTCAGGATATCAACGGCATTAAGGTGGGCTTTTTTAATTATGTGTACGAGACGGAAATTGTAGATGGTTTGAAGTCGATTAACGGAATTGCAGTCAGCGAGGAAAGTGAAAAGCTGATTAATTCTTTTCAGGAAGCCGATCCCCAGTCTTTGTATGATGATGTAAAAGAGATTCTTGCCAGTATGAAAGAAGAAGGGGCGGAATATATCGTTGCCTATATGCACTGGGGCGAGGAATATCAGACACAGGAAAATTCTTATCAGGACGCGATTGCGCAGGAGCTGTGCGATATGGGAATTGATGCGCTGATTGCCAGTCATCCGCATGTGATTCAGCCGGTGGATCTGCTGGAAAGCAGCGACGGCAAACATAAGATGGTATGCGCGTACGCGATTGGAAACCATCTTTCGAATCAGCGTACAGAGTATATGGACGGACTTACAAATGGGTACTCTGAGGACGGTATGGTGGTAACACTTACGATTCATCGGGATACGAAAGGCAGGATTACTCTGGAAAAGGCTGATTTTACACCTACCTGGGTATACCATGATCAAGATCCGGACGATGAATATTTTATCCTGCCGCTGGGGCATCCGGAAGAAATTAAGGAAGCGGCGGGATTAGATAATATTAAAGAGGATGTGGAGGATTCACTGAAAAGAACAAACGGAATTGTTGGGAAAGGCGTAAAAAAGGTACAGGAAGCCCTTCCGCTTGAACAGTAGGTTCATTTGAGAAATATATAAAAATACCGGGACGTCCATGTTATAAGGAGTTCCGGTATTCTTGCATATTCTGAATCGGGGTAACAGGATTCGAACCTGCGACCTCACGGCCCCCAGCCGTGCGCTCTAACCAAACTGAGCCATACCCCGGTACGTCTATTATATGCACATTTTGTCGGATAATGCAACACAAAAATAAATCTTTTAGCATCTATCAATGAATATTGCTTTTGTGCTATACTGAAATTATGCTTTATTGATACGAAGAATAAAGATGAATATGGTATTTACGGTTTAGTATATGCGGGAGGGTTCTGGACTATGAAAGTGATTGTGATTGGACCGAGAGGTAAGATGGGAAGCTTGATTACGCAGATTGCCGCGGCAAGGGAGGATATGGAGCTTGTGGCGGGCGTTGCTCCGAAGGGCAGGAATTACGTAGGGATGGACTTGGGAATGGCGGCGCTGGCAGGCCGCGAGCTTGGAGTACCGGTCGTGGATGATTTGGAAAGCGTGATTGACGGGTGCGATGTGATTATTGATTTTTCTACCAGAGAGAACGCTATGGAAGTGCTTGAACTAGCTAGAGAGCATAAGAAAGGGCTGGTCTGCGGCACCACGGGATTTACTCCGGAGGAATTTGCGCGGTTTGAAGAGGCTTCTGCAGAGATTCCGGTGCTTTATGCAGCAAATACCTCGAAGCTTGTTAATGTGATGAATAAACTCTTGGAGCTTGCGGCTTCTGCTATTGGGGAAGAGGCTGACATTGAGATCCTAGAGATGCATGATCAGTGGAAAAAGGATGCGCCGAGCGGAACGTCTAAGGAGATGGGGGAGATTATGGCCCGAGCATTAGGCCGCGAGCTTAAAGATATCGCGGTTTACGGGCGGCAGGGTGAATCGCCAAGGGAGAAAGGAACGATAGGTTATCATTCTCTCCGCGCGGGAAATATACCCAGCAGCCATACAGTATATTTTGGATTTATGGGAGAACGGCTGGAGATTACACATCATTCTTACAATTGGGAGTGTTTTGCAAGAGGCGCTTGTGACTGCGCCGCTTATCTTGCAGGCAAAGGAGCGGGATTTTACACGATTCAGGATGTGCTTGGCCTTCGGGCGTAAGGCGGCAAAGGATTTACCGGATGGCCGGATAATTTGTGAAGGACAGCGGTTATTGTTCACTCCGTGCACAGAAACTTAGAAAAATAATTGAGGGGATGCTTGCATTTCCAAATACCAGAGACTATAATTGCAATATCTTATATATAAGGAGACGCGGATGATGAAAAAGAGAGTGGTAATAGCATTGGGACACAGGGCGCTTGGAACAACGCTTCCGGAGCAGAAGGAAGCGGTGGGCCGTTCAGCGAAGGTGATCGCGGATTTGATCGAAGAAGGCTGTCAGGTAGCCATTACTCATAGCAATGCCCCGCAAGTGGGGATGATTCATACGGCGATGAACGAGTTTGGAAAGGTTCACCAGGATTATACGGCCGCGCCGATGTCTGTATGCGCAGCCATGAGTCAGGGCTACATCGGCTATGACCTTCAGAACGGTATCCGCACAGAGCTTTTAGACAGAGGGATTTTCCGCACTGTCAGCACCGTACTGACACAGGTAATGGTGGACCCTTATGACGAGGCGTTTTATACGCCGACTAAGGTACTGGGCAGGTATATGTCTGCAGAGGATGCGGCGGCAGAGCGCAAGAAAGGCAACTATGTGGTAGAGGAGCCGGGCAAGGGGTTCCGCCGTGTAGTATCTGCGCCGAATCCGGTGAGTATTGTGGAGATTGAGGCGATTAAGGCATTGATGGATGCCGATCAGGTAGTAATTGCCTGCGGCGGCGGCGGGATTCCGGTGATGCAGCAGGGAAATCGCCTGAAGGGAGCCAGCGCGGTAATTGAGAAGGATTTGGCGGCAGGAAAGCTGGCAGAAGAAATTGACGCGGATGCGTTGCTTATCCTTACCAGCGTAGACAAGGTATATATTAACCGTGGCAAAGAAAACGAGGAAGAGCTTGGGGAGATTACGGTGGAGCAGGCGAAGCAGTATATGGAGGAAGGACATTTTGGAGTGTATAATATGCTTCCAAAGTTCCGTGCGTCAGTGGAGTTTATCGAGAAGAGAGAGGGAAGAGAGGCGATCATTACTTCCTACGATAAATTGCTGGAAGGTCTGAAAGGAAAAACGGGAACGATTATTCGTTAAAAACGGCCTGCTGATTTATGCATGTTGCCGTATAGTTTTAAAGGAGTGTGTAAATTAATCCGGCAGGGAATCGCAATTAGAGGGCAGCTGCATATATTATAGATAGAGGTGATCATATGCGGTTGTGTGAATTTGAAAAAAAAGAAGTAATAAATGCCTGTGACTGCAGCAAGATCGGCTATGTCGCAGATATAAAATTTGATGAATGTAAAGGATGTATTGAGGCAATCATAGTTCCGAGAGGCGGGAAGTTCTGTTTCCTGTTTGGCGAGAGCGGTGAATATGTGATTCCATTCCGATGTATTAAACAGATCGGACCGGATATAATTCTGGTGGAGATACATGAGGAGGGAAAGCATTGATGCATGGGAAGGCAGAAGGAGAAAAGGTATGAAATGTCCATATTGTAATCACCCGGATACAAGGGTTATTGATTCCAGACCGATAGAGGATGACTGCTCTATTCGGAGAAGAAGATCCTGTGATGAGTGCGGGAAACGGTTTACAACGTATGAGAAGGTGGAGACGATTCCGCTGATTATTATTAAGAAAGACAATAACAGAGAGCAGTATAACAGGGGCAAGATTGAAAGAGGAATTATTCGTGCCTGCTATAAGCGTCCGGTTCCAGCCGAAGAAGTACAGAAGACGGTCGAGCGGATCGAGACTAAGGTATTCAGTCTGGAGGAAAAGGAGATTCCAAGCCATATGATCGGAGAGATTGTTATGGAGGAGCTTCAGAATCTGGACGCGGTAGCTTATGTGCGTTTTGCTTCTATTTACAGAGAATTTAAAGATGTGAATACTTTTATGGACGAGATTAAGAAGATTCTGGATCGTTAGATGAACGGAGAGCAGTATGAGAACTTATAAAATGACGATTTCCTATGAGGGCAGCAGATATCAGGGCTGGCAGAGACAAGCTACGACCGATAATACGATTCAGCATATTCTGGAATGGACGCTGGGCCGTATGGTAGGCTACCGGGTACAGGTGGATGGTTCCGGAAGGACGGACAGCGGCGTTCATGCAAGAGGGCAGGTGGCAAGCGTTACGTTGTCTAAACTGTATGACGTAGAGGATCTGAAGGATGCGTTGAACCGGTCTCTGCCTGAGGATATCAGGATTATCAGAATTGAACTTGCCAGAAACGGCTTTCATGCGAGAAAGAGCGCGAAGGGTAAGAAGTATGAATATTTTATTGACTGCCGGGAGAAGCCGGATGTATTTTCCAGAAGGTATTGTTACCATTATCCGGAAAGGCTGGATATCGAGGCGATGAGGGATGCGGCGGAGTATCTGATCGGCGTGAAAGATTTCAGCAGCTTTACGGATAATAAGGACGCGAAAGATACGGTGCGCAGGATTTACAACATTAAGGTCGTACGGGCGGGAGAGAAGATTCGGATTACTTATTATGGTTCGGGGTTTCTGTATCATATGGCGAGGATTCTTACAGGTACTTTAATAGAAGTGGGCGACGGAAGACGAAACAGCGAGGATATTCCGGCGCTGATCGAGGCGAAGGACAGAAGCATGGCGGGCTTTCTCGCTCCGGCGAGAGGATTGTTTTTGAGAAAAGTATATTATTAATTTTACCGGGGTATTTTTCCATTGGAGAACTACCTCTTTTTCTTGCCAATCGCGCTCGGAAAGGATACAATACTATTATAGAGAAATAGGTATGGAAAAGGATTGAGAGGGAGGTGGAAGAATAAATGAAGTTTAGTGATTCGATTCTGGCGATGTTATTTGGCTTTAGGGCGGAAGAAGATGCAAAAGAAAAGGCGCAGAATGACTCAGGATTAAACGAACAGCATCAGGAGGACCAAGTTCAGGAACAGGAGGAGTTTGTGCCGGCGGCCGCGGTGAACGAGCTGATACTGCCTATGGAGCATTCGCTGAATCGGCTGTATGATTTGCGGGAAGAGCAGGCTGGAGGACTGCCGGTTCCATGGCTTCGGCTGGAAGGATATGAGGAGATGCCCCAAATGGGTCTGGAACGGGAGCTTGAGCGTTTGGAAAAGCAGCTGACGGCCGCGGCTGACGAGAGGATTAAGAAGGCTGTCCCGAAAGTGGAGACCCAGCCTGTAGTAAAGCCGGAAGCATTAGAAGGGGGACATGAAGAAGCAGGCATGCTGGAAGAGGAACCGGAGGCCGTGCAGATAGAGCTGGACGCGCAGCCGTTTATATTTATATCTTCAGACAAACTGACAGCTTGGATTATGGTCTTTCCTCCGGTAGGGAAAGGGAAAGAGATAGACCGGGCAGCCATAGAACAGTCGCTTAAGGAGAAAGGCGTTGCCTTTGGCGTGGACGAAGGATTGCTGAATAGACTGCCCGACAGCAGAGAGCGGTATTTCCGTTTGTTTACAGCAGCCAAGGGAAGAGAGGCTGTTCAGGGAAAAGACGGTTACATTGTGGATTACTTTAAACGCTCTATGCAGAGGCAGATCGAGGTGGACGAACACGACCGGGTTGACTATGCTTCACTGAACCTTGTGCAGAGCGCGGAGGAAGGCGCGGTAATCTGCGAAGCTGTCCCGCCGACAAAAGCAGTTGCGGGAAGAACGGTCTTTGATCAGGAGATTTCCGGCAAGGACGGTAAAGCGGCAACGCTTCCGAAGGGACAGAATACGGAGATCAGCAAGGATGGAAGTAAGCTTTTGGCATCAAAGTCCGGACGGGTAGAATTCAGCGGACGCGCTTTCCAAGTTAAGCCTACGATGAATGTTGAGAAGAATGTGGATTATTCGACGGGGAATATTAATTTTGTGGGAGACGTCCACATTCGCGGAGACGTACTCAGCGGTTTCCAAGTAAAGTCGATGGGAAATATTACCGTAGACGGCGTGGTGGAGGCCGGCGTGGTGGAGGCCGGCGGAGATCTGATAATTGCGAAAGGGATTGTGGGCGATCAGGAAGCGATTATCCGATCAAAACGCAATGTCTATACGAAGTATTTAGAGCATGGAATTGTCCATGTCAGGGGCAGCCTGATTACGGACTGTATCCTGCACAGCGATGTGTATTGTGACGGGGAGGTACAGGTTACTTCCGGAAGGGGCGCGATTATCGGCGGCCTGATCCGCGCGGCGCGCGGCATTAAGGCGAATATTGTAGGTTCCAAATCCGAAAGCAATACTACAATTATTCTTGGAGGCCAGCCATGCGCGGATTTTGAGAGGACGCTGCTGCTGGAAGAGATAGAAGATTTGGAGAATGAGATGGTTAAGCTGGAGCGTCAGCCAGACAGCCCGGCAAAGGCGCAGCGGATGGGAAAGATCCGTTTGGATCTGTCGGTGAACAGAATGAAGATGGGCCAGTTTGAAAAGGAGAAGAAGAAATTAGACGAAAAACTGGAGGAACAGGGCGGATGCAGGATGAAGTGCGGAATCCTTTATCCGGGAGTTTCGCTGACCATTGGGAAAGAGACGCTTCAAGTGACTCAGGAAACCAGTTCCTGCAACGCGAGACTGGTAGATGGGGAAATTCGTTTGATATAATCGGCGGGAATTGGATAAAAATCAGAAAAATGACTGTAAATGGAGGATAAGGCGTGAAATTTGTTTCTTGGAATGTAAATGGGATCCGTGCCTGTGTGCAGAAAGGATTTATGGATGTGTTTCGCGAACTGGACGCGGATATTTTCTGTATTCAGGAGAGCAAGATGCAGGCGGGACAGTTAGAACTTGAAATGCCCGAATATCATCAGTATTGGAATTATGCGGTGAAAAAGGGGTATTCAGGAACAGCGGTGTTTACCAAAAAAAAGCCCCTGAACGTGGCATACGGCATTGGAATAGAGGAGCATGACCAAGAGGGCAGGGTAATTACTCTGGAATTTGAAGAGTATTATTTTATTACCGTATACACGCCCAATTCTCAGAATGAGCTGGCAAGGCTTCCCTACCGGATGCAGTGGGAGACAGATTTCCTTGCGTATTTAAAGAAGCTGGAGGAGAAAAAACCGGTTATTTTCTGCGGGGATCTGAATGTGGCCCACAAAGAGATTGATCTGAAGAACCCGAAAACGAATCGGAAAAATGCCGGCTTTACTGACGAGGAGAGAGGGAAGTTTACGGAGCTTTTAGAGGCGGGATTTATAGATACCTTTCGGTATTTCTATCCGGATACGGAGGGGATTTATTCATGGTGGTCTTACAGGTTCAGCGCGAGGGCGAAGAACGCAGGGTGGCGGATTGACTATTTCTGCGTGTCAGAATGCCTGAAAGACAGACTTCAGAATGCGGAGATTTTGACGGATATCATGGGGTCTGATCACTGTCCGATTACATTGGTGATGAAGTAAGATGAAGATCGTGAGGGAAGATACGGCGGCGCTGGTTATTGATTTCCAGGAAAAATTGGTTCCGGCTGTGGCTGAATCAAAGGAATTGATGCAGAGGGTGCAGATATTGCTGAGAGGATTGAAAGCTCTTGACGTTCCTATGATCGTGACGCAGCAATATACGAAAGGACTTGGAATGTCGGTTCCGGAAATATGGGAGGCGTCCGGTAAGGCGGATTATCTGGATAAAATTACTTTCAGCGGTTTTGGCGCGGCCGAGCCGTTGATTCGGGAAAAACGGTATATTATTGTGTGCGGGATGGAGGCGCACTGCTGCGTACTTCAGACGGTCATTGATTTGGCGGAGGCGGGTTATGTGCCGGTGGTGGTAACTGACTGCATCGGCAGCAGGAGAAAGTCAGATTTTGATATGGCGGTAAAACGAGCAGAACAGGAAGGAGCAGTCCTTACGACTTATGAGGCGGTTTTATTTGAACTTTTAAAAGAAGCGGGCACGCCTGCTTGGAAGGAGATATTAAAGCTTATAAAGTAAACAGAGATTAGAAGTAAGAAGATACGGACGGAGGGTACATCGAACGCGTTAGATGTACCCTCCGTCTATTCCTATAATCTGTCCGGTCATGTATGCGGGGCTTTCTGCAATTTTCCAGACAAGCTCTGCAATCTCTTCAGGCGTACCAAAGCGGCCGGCAGGGATGTCGCAGGCTAGCTGGGCCCGTTCTTCGAGTGAAAGATGACGGTTCATCTCGGTGTCGACCGCTCCGCAGGCAATGGCGTTAACGGCAATATGGCTGGGAGCATATTCCTTTGCAAGAGCTTTTGTCAGACCATTCATACCGGCTTTTGCGGCGGAGTAGGCGGCTTCACAGGAAGCGCCGCAGGTTCCCCACATGGAGGAAATATTGATGATGCGTCCGGACTTTGCGGAGACCATGCGTTTTAACGCTTCTCTGGAGCAGTAGAAGGCGGAGGACAGGTTGCCGGCAAGAAGAGCATTCCATTGCGCGTCCGTCATATCGATGAGGAGTCCTGTGTGACTGATTCCGGCATTGTTAACAAGAACGTCGAGAGCGGGGCATTGGGAGTGAATTGTATCAAAAATTTGCCGCACTTCATCTGGATTTCCCACATCACCGGGAACCGGCGTACATCCGCTGGCGCCCTCAGACAGAATTTCCTTTTGTACCTGCGAGAGCTCTTCAAGTGAGCGGCGGCAGTTAAGGAACACATGAAAACCTTGGGCGGCAAATTTTAATGCGGCGGCTCTTCCTATTCCTCGGGAGGAGCCGGTGACAAGAACATATTTCTGATGCATAGCATTCTCCTTTATAAAATTTCTATTAAATAAATCATTATGTCATTATATTATATCCTAGAATTATTGACATTTAAAGTTCAAAATAATATGATTTACCTGTTCTTATGTAAAAAATGTTATTTTTCATGGTTCAGGAATGCGATAGACTGCGCGTTCCATGAGAACAGATTTGCGGAGTGAGGGGCGATTTTTGCGTAGCAAAACTTTGAATATCGCCCCGAATTGTTGTTATGAGCGGCCTTCGGTCATAAATAGTAACTAAAAAAATGAGGAAAAGAGGATACGATATGTTATCAAAATTTAGTGTAAAGAAGCCATATACCGTCATAGTCGGCGTAGTGCTGATTATAATTCTTGGGTATGTGACATTTACCAATATGACGGTAGATCTTCTGCCGAACATGAATATGCCCTATGCGATTGTGATGACTACATATCCGGGAGCAAGTCCGGAGGAGGTTGAGACTACGGTTACCAGACCTGTGGAACAGAGTATGGCGACGATTAGTAATATCAAAGACATGATGTCTACTTCCAGTGAGAATGCTTCTATGGTTATGATGGAATTTGAGCAGACGGCAAATATGGACTCTGTAACCATCGAGATGCGGGAAAGCTTGGACCAGATTAAGGGGTATTGGCCGGAAGGAGTAGGGAATCCTATGATCTTGAAGCTGAACCCAAGCATGATGCCTGTGCTGATTGCGGGCGTCAGCGCCGGGGAAGGAACTCCGGCAAAGACCAGCAAACTGATCGAGGAGCAGGTGGTTCCGGAGATTGAAAGTTTGGAGGGAGTTGCTTCTGTTACAACAATCGGAAGTATCGAAGAGACTGTAGAGGTGACGGTCAACGAAAAGAAGGTTGAAGAGCTGAGCGATGAAGTAACGGCTGAACTGGACCGGAAATTCGAAGAGGCGGGAGCGGCGCTGGCAGACGCCAAGGAGAAGGTAGAAAGCGGCAAGGCGCAGCTTGCGGCCGGACAATCTCAGGCGGCAAGCCAGCTTGGGCAGGCGGAGGCCGAGATGTCGAAGAAGGCGGAGGAACTAAAGCAGGCGCAGCTTGAGATTACAGAACGGATGGCAGACCTGAATTATCAAGAAACTCAGGCAGATCAGGCCCTTGCTCTAATAGTAATTAAGAAAGAAGCGGCGAAGGCGGAGCTTCAGGCGCTGGAAGAGCTGAAGAAGAATGAGCAGGAGACCAGACAGGCCTATGAAGCGCTAAAACAACTTCCAGGGTTAGACCAGGGACAGCAGGCACAGCTGTTAGCGTTAGAAGAACTAGTGAAGAGGCTGGATGAGTATGAAACGAGCAAAGGGGAGCTGACAGAGGAGATTACTGATTTAGATAAGCAGGAGAAAGAGTTAAAGGCTGCTAAGCAGATGATTCCAGAGGGCAGAATCCAGCTTGAAGCTTTACAGCAGCAGCTGAATACCGGCGCGCTTACCCTTGCAGAAGCCAGAGGACAGATGGCGTCTGCGCAGATTCAGGCAACTCTGGGCTTAAGCTCAGGCGGCGCTCAGCTTGCAGTGGGAGAGTCGGCGATTGCCCAGCAAGAGGCTCAGATGGAGTCTGCAAAGGAAGAGGCTTATGCGGGAGCGGATATGGAGGGCGTTTTAAATGTAGAAATGGTTCAGACGCTTCTTGCGGCACAGAATTTTGCGATGCCGGCCGGTTACGTGAAGGAAGACGGGATTGATTATCTGGTGCGGATCGGCGATAAGTTTAAGGGCATTGACGACATCAGGGATCTGGCGCTTCTGGATATGGAAGGTATGGATCCGGTGAAGCTGTCCGATGTAGCGGATATACAGCTTGTCAATAATGCGGATGAGACCTATGCGAAGTTAAACGGCGAGACGGCTATGATGCTCAGCATTCAGAAGCAGACTGGGTATTCTACCGGAGACGTCAGCGACCGTGTGCTTGAAAGGCTGGAGGAACTGGAGACGGATGATGAACTGAAGGTTAAGTCAGTGACGCTGATGGACCAGGGCGTGTATATTGACCTTGTTGTAAGCTCTGTACTGCAGAATCTTTTGTATGGGGCGGTGCTTGCGATCCTTATCCTGCTGGTGTTCCTGCGCAGTGCAAAATCTACGCTGGTTATCGCCTGCTCGATTCCGATCAGTATTCTGGCGGCGCTTGTAGCGATGTATTTTACAGGGATCACATTGAATGTGATATCGCTGTCCGGCCTTGCGCTGGGTGTTGGCATGCTGGTAGATAATTCCATTGTGGTAATTGAAAATATCTACCGCATGCGGAATGAAGAAGGAGCCTCGGCGCAGGATGCGGCGATACAGGGCGCTAAGCAGGTAGCCGGAGCGATTGCCGCCTCTACATTGACAACCATCTGCGTATTTGCCCCGATTATATTTACAGAAGGCATAACCAGACAATTATTTGTAGATATGGGACTGACGATCGCGTATTCGCTGCTGGCAAGTCTCCTGGTCGCCCTTACGGTAGTGCCGATGATGTCGGCGGGTCTTTTGAAAAAGACAGAGACCAAAGAATCCCGGTTTATGTCCCGGATTAAAGAAACTTATGGCAGGCTTATCGGGCTGGCCCTTAGGATAAAACCGGTTGTGTTGATCGGCGCGCTGGCGGTTCTCATTATAAGCGCGAAGCTTGCAGCCGCCAGAGGTACGGAATTTATGCCGGCAATGGAGAGCACGGAAGTAAGTATGACGCTTGAAATGGGGAAGGGAAGTACTCTGGACGAAACGGCGGCCGTTGCGGATGAGATCATGGAACGGGTAGGCAAACTGGAAGATATTGATGATCTGGGCGCAATGATAGGAAATACCAGTATGCTGAGTACGGACAGCAGCACGGAGACAGCGCAGTTTTATGCAATTACGAAAGAGAAACCAAAGCTTAACAACGACGAATTAAAAAAAGAGATTGAAAAGGTTACGAAGGATCTGGAGGGAGAACTTACGGTAAATATGTCATCCATGGACATGAGCGCCCTTGGAGATTCCGGGATCGTAGTCCGGATTAAGGGAAAGGATCTGGATACGCTCCAGAAGGTTGCAAAGGATGTGAAGAGTATTGTAGAAGGAGTTGAGGGTACTCAGAATGTAGCCGATGGAACTGAGGACAATAATGAAGAACTCCGGGTTGTGGTTGATAAGGCGAAGGCTATGTCTCAGGGACTTACGACTGCACAGGTTTATCAGGAAATCTCAGGACGTATTTCTGACCCGCGCAGTACCACTGCACTTTCTACAGATACCGATGAATATGATATTTATGTGGCGGACGGCGCGGCGGATACTCTGACCAGAGACGGTATCCGCAATATGACTCTTAATGTGACAGGACAGGACGGTACAAAGAAAGAGGTGAAGCTTGCAGATATTGCGGTGTTTGAGGATGCTTCGGGGCTTCAGGCAATCAGCAGAATTAATCAGAACCGAACGATGTCTGTGTCAGCAGAAATTAAGGATGGGGATAATATTGGCCTTGTCAGCAGTAAGGTGACGAAAGAGCTTGATAAATATGATGCGCCGGAAGGCTATGAGATTGAGATGGCAGGCGAGGATGAAACTATCAACGAGGCGATGGTTGAGGTTTTGAAGATGCTGGCTCTTGCACTGGTGTTTATGTATCTGATCATGGTAGCGCAGTTTCAGTCTTTACTGTCGCCGTTCATTATTATGTTTACGGTGCCCCTTGCCTTTACCGGAGGCTTCTTGGGACTCTGGATTACCGGCTCTGCAGTCAGCGTAATTTCGATGGTGGGCTTTGTTATGCTGTCCGGTATCATCGTAAATAACGGCATCGTATTTGTGGATTATACGAATCAGCTCATCCGGGAGGGGATGCCTCAGCGGGAGGCTCTTACAGAAGCTGGGATTACAAGGCTCCGGCCGATTGTTATGACAGCTCTGACTACGATTCTGGGGCTTTCTACCATGGCGATCGGAGTTGGCATGGGCGCTGATATGGCGAGACCAATGGCGGTGGTGACCATTGGAGGCCTTCTGTATGGAACACTGCTTACCCTGTTTGTAGTTCCTTGTATTTATGACCTGCTTCACAGAAAAGGATTTTGGAAAAAGAAAAAAGAATCTGTCTCTGACGGGGTTGACGAAAATGAAGATTTGGAAGATAATATAGAAGAAGAATTGTCAGAATCACTTGCGGACACTGTAGATGAAACCGAAGAATAGAGAGGTATACTATGATCGACAAAGCCATCGAATTTGCTATGCGGGCCCATGAAGGCCAGTTCCGCAAAGGGTCTGCGCGTCCGTATATCCTTCATCCGATTGAAGTGGCGCACATTGTAGCTGCTATGACCGATGATGAAGAGGTAATCAGCGCGGCCTATCTTCACGACACAATTGAGGATTGTCCAGGTGTTACAAAGGAGCTTCTGGCAGAAGAATTTTCTCCCAGAGTGGCGCGGATGGTTGCTCAGGAGAGTGAAGATAAGACGAAGACATGGATTGAGCGCAAGAATCATACGGTGTGCCATATTAAGGATGCGGACGGTGACGTGCAAAAGATTGCGCTGGCAGACAAATTGTCTAATATGAGAGACATTGACCGGGATTATCCGGTTGTCGGCGAAGAACTGTGGAACAGATTCAGAATGAAAGATAAGGCTAAGATTGGGTGGTATTATAAGGGCGTCAGGAATGCATTGAAAGATGCTTTCGATGGAGAGCCTGTGTATGAGGAATACTGCAGGCTGATTAAGAGGAATTTCGGAGAATAAAGAGTATATAGTTACTGTTTACAGTAACTATAATTGGGAGCGGAGAGATATAAGCCGCTCCTTTTTCTTGCAACGGTTTCCGATACGTTGTAAAATAATAAAATAAGGGGAGAGGCAGAGATGATTATCAGTGCAAGCAGAAGAACGGATATTCCCGCCCTGTATCCGGAGTGGTTTATGAACCGGCTGCTGACGGGGGAAGTTCTCGTTCCTAATCCATACAATAGAAAAAAGGTCAGCAGGATAGAACTATCCCGGGAGACAGTGGACTGCTTTGTTTTTTGGACAAAGAATCCAGAACCCCTGCTCCCTTATTTGAAGAAGATTGATATGCTGGGGTATCCGTATTATTTTGAGATGACTATTACGGATTACAGAGAGGATCTGGAACCGGGCGTGCCATCGACAGAGGAGGCTATGGCTACGTTTATGCTTCTTGGCGATCGCATTGGACGGGAACGGATAGATCTTCGGTTTGATCCCATCATCATCAATGAGAAGTATTCTATAGAATATCATTTGGAGCAGTTTGAGATGATGTGCAGCTGGCTTCATCCTTATACAGACCGATGTATCATAAGTTTTGTGGATTATTACAAAGGAAGCCCGTTTATGGAATTGGAGGCAGAAGATATGATCGAGGCGGCAAAGAAGCTGGTTAAGATTGCGGATAAATACCAGCTTCCTTTGTATACCTGCGCCGAAAAGGTAGATTTTCGTCCTTACGGTATTCAGCCAGGGTCTTGCATTGATAAGAAAAAAGTAGAGAATATTGTGGGATACCGGCTGGATGTGAAAAGGGACAGAGGGCAGCGTAAGGCCTGCGGATGCGTGGAAAGCGTGGATATTGGCATGTACGGCACCTGCATCCATGGCTGCAGATACTGTTATGCGTCAGGGAATCATGAAAGCGCCGTGAGAAGGCATGAACTGCACGATGTGAATTCACCTATGCTGATTGGCGGCCTTAGGGGGGATGAGACGATTACAGACCGGAAGATGTACCTTCAGCGGGACGATCAGCTTTCCTTATTTGAATTTTTATAAATGCTGGAGGCGCCGCGGCCAGCAGGTTTTAGAATGGGGGTTCTATGGATAACTTGACATTTAGTCTGAATGCAACGATCCCGGTATTTCTTATGATGGTATTGGGATATGTTCTTCATAAAATCGGATGGATAGATGATGATTTTGCGTCAAAGCTGAATAAATTCGTATTTCTGGTGCCGCTGCCAATCCTGTTGTTCGGCGATCTGGCAACGGTAGATTTTTCGCAAATGTGGGATACAAGGTTTGTGTTATTCTGCTTTGCGGCAACAGTGATCAGTATTGGAATCGCGGTGGGAGTGTCTGGCTTGTGGAAGGATAATAGTATAAGAGGAGAATTTATTCAGGCGTCTTACCGGAGCAGCGCGGCTCTTCTTGGAATCGCATTCATTCAAAATATTTATGGGACGGCAGGTATGGCGCCTTTAATGATCATCGGGAGTGTGCCATTGTATAATGTGATAGCGGTATTGGTTTTATCACTGTTCAAACCGGGGCGGCGGGGATTTGGCATGGAAATGCTGAAAAGAACAGGAAAAGGCATTGTGACGAACCCGATCATGCTGGGAATTGCGGCGGGGCTTTTGTGGTCGGCGCTTCGTCTTCCTATGCCGCAGATTTTAGGGAAGCTGGTATCTGGCGTAGGCGGCGTTGCAACTCCGATGGGCTTGATGGCTATGGGAGCGGCGTTTAATTTTGAGAAGGCATTGGGAAGGGTAAAGCCGGCAGTGACGGCGGCTTTTATTAAATTAATAGGATTTTGCGCTATTTTTCTGCCTGCTGCGGTTTGGCTGGGATTTCGGCAGGAGAAGCTGGTAGCTATTTTAGTAATGCTTGGTTCGGCAACAACAGTATCAAGTTTTGTGATGGCTAGAAATATGGGGCACGAAGGAGTGCTGTCCTCGGGAGTGGTAATGCTGACAACGCTGTTTAGTGCATTTACGCTGACAGGATGGCTGTATCTGCTCAGGAGTATGGGATATATTTAAAATCTCCTTGACCTAAAGTGAACTTTAAGTGTTATGATAATAACAGAATTTATTAATACAAGCGGATTACTTTTGAGAAGAAGGAGAGCGGGCTATGATTTATAAGGATTATCAGGGTAAAAAGCTGTCGGCGCTGGGATTGGGAGCTATGCGGCTTCCGGTGATCGACGGAGACGACGCGAGGATTGACGAGGCGGCGGTTAAAGAGATGGTTGCGTATGCTATGGAAAAAGGAATCAATTATTATGACACCGCATGGGGCTATCATGCAGGTAATTCCGAGCTGGTGATGGGCAGGGCGCTGAAAGAGTATCCAAGGGAGTCCTTTTATCTGGCTACGAAGTTTCCGGGATATGACTTGTCTAATATGCCGAAGGTGGAAGAAATCTTTGAGGAACAGCTTCGAAAATGCCAGACAGAGTATTTTGATTTTTATCTGTTCCATAATGTGTGCGAGATGAATATTGACGAATACCTAAACGAAGAGCATGGAATTTATCATTATCTGATGGAACAGAAGAAGAACGGAAGGATTAAGCACCTTGGATTTTCCGCCCACGGAAGCTGTGAGGTGATAAAGCGTTTCTTAGAGGCTTATGGAGAATCGATGGAATTTGGACAGCTTCAGATCAATTATTTGGACTGGACGTTCCAGAATGCAAAAGAAAAGGTGGAGCTTTTGAAGGAATACCATATTCCGGTATGGGTTATGGAGCCGGTGCGCGGCGGCAGCCTTGCGCAGCTGAAGGAGGAGAATGTCGTCAGATTAAAAGCGCTGCGTCCGGAAGAGAGCGTGGTAAGCTGGGCGTTTCGTTTCCTGCAGACGCTTCCGGAGGTAACCGTGACTCTTTCCGGTATGTCGAATTTTCAGCAGCTCAAGGAAAATATAGAAACTTATGAGACGGAAAAGCTTTTAAAAGAGGAAGAGATGAAAGCTGTTTCTGAGGTTGCGTATACGATGATCCATGGCACGGCGGTTCCCTGTACGGCATGTCATTACTGCACATCTCACTGTCCGCAGGGTCTGAATATTCCGGAACTTTTAGCGCTCTATAATGAACATGCAGTTTCAGGAGGAGGATTTATTGCGCCGATGGCGCTCTCGGCTGTGCCGGAGGAAAAGCAGCCGGACGCATGCGTGGGCTGTGGGAGCTGTGAGGCAGTCTGCCCGCAGCAGATTAAGATTTCGGAGACGCTGGCTGATTTTGTAAAAAGATTAGGGTAAAGATATAATGCAGGATTGAGAAAATGAATACTTAAGACTTTCTGAAAAATTTTGAAAATCCTTGACAAATCCGGCTCTTGTGGCTATCATAATCAATAGTTTAGGCCAGCGTATGTACTTATTAATATGCGGCAGGTACCGGCTGGCTGGCAATAGCAAGGAAGAAGAGGAGTACGCGTAAAGAATCCGACAGAGAGGACCGTCCGCTGGCTGGAAGACGGTCTGGGAAGAGAGATGCGGAAGGTAGCTTTGGAGCTGGATTTCTGAACGGAAAGTAGGAAGTCCCGGAGTCGTTCACGTTATAGAATAAGAGGAGAATTGCGAAGAAAGATAGTTCTTTGCAGAATAAAGGTGGTACCGTGATATTTTATCGCCCTTTATGTGAAGCGTAGAGGGCGTTTTTTCGTGCCCTTAATTGTGAAAAATATGTGAAAGGACAAGAGAGTATGAGTCAGAATTTAGAGAAGACCTACAATCCGAAGGCGATTGAGGACAAATTGTACAGCAGGTGGTGTGAGAAGAAGTATTTTCATGCAGAGATTGATAAAAGCAGGAGGCCGTTTACTACGGTGATGCCGCCGCCGAATATTACCGGTAAACTGCACATGGGACATGCGCTGGATAATACTCTGCAGGATATTTTAATTCGCTATAAGAGGATGCAAGGGTATAATGCGCTGTGGGTTCCGGGAACGGATCACGCGGCCATTTCTACAGAGGTTAAGGTTACCAATCAGCTAAAAGACGAAGGGATTGACAAGAAGGAACTGGGACGTGAGAAGTTCCTAGAGCGTACATGGCAGTGGAAGGAAGAATACGGAGGAACGATCAAATCCCAGCTTATGAAGCTGGGAAGCTCCTGCGATTGGGACAGAGAGCGTTTTACTATGGACGAAGGCTGTTCTAAGGCAGTGGAGGAAGTATTTATTAAATTATATGAGGAAGGTTATATCTACAAGGGTTCCCGGATCATTAACTGGTGTCCGGTATGTAAGACTTCCCTGTCTGATGCCGAGGTAGAGCATGAGGAACAGGAAGGAAATTTCTGGCATATTAAGTATCCGATCGCAGGTACTGATGAATATCTTGAGATTGCAACCACCCGTCCGGAGACTATGCTTGGAGATACGGCTATCGCGGTTCATCCAGATGACGAGCGTTATACGAATATTGTAGGAAAGACTGCAATCCTGCCGCTTGTGAATAGGGAGATTCCGATTGTGGCAGATTATTATGTAGATAAAGAATTTGGAACCGGAGCGGTGAAGATTACGCCGGCCCACGACCCAAATGACTTTGAGGTTGGAAAGCGCCACAATCTGCCGGAAATAAATATCATGAACGATGATGCCACGATCAATGAGAATGGCGGAAAGTATGCGGGAATGGACCGGTATGAAGCGAGAAAGCTGATGGTAAAAGAGCTTGAGGAGCAGGGACTTTTGGTGAAGGTAGTACCCCATTCCCATAATGTAGGTACCCATGACCGCTGCCATACAACGGTAGAACCGCTTGTTAAGCAGCAATGGTTTGTGAAGATGGAGGAGCTTGCGAAGCCTGCTATTCAGGCAATTAAGACAGGGGAACTAAAATTTGTTCCCGAGCGGTTTGACAAGATCTATCTGCATTGGCTGGAAAATATCCGCGACTGGTGCATTTCCAGGCAGATCTGGTGGGGGCACAGGATCCCGGCGTATTACTGTGAAGAATGCGGAGAGATGGTTGTGGCAAGGGAGAATCCGGGCGTTTGCCCCAAATGCGGCCATAAACATATGATTCAGGATGAAGATACGCTGGATACGTGGTTTTCGTCTGCCCTCTGGCCTTTCTCGACGCTGGGATGGCCGGAGAAGACGGAGGATTTAGAGTATTTCTATCCTACAGACGTGCTGGTAACCGGATATGATATTATTTTCTTCTGGGTAATCCGTATGGTATTTTCCGGTTATGCGCATACGGGAAAATCACCGTTCCATACGGTGCTGATTCATGGTTTGATAAGGGATTCGCTGGGACGCAAGATGAGCAAATCTCTGGGGAATGGAATTGATCCGCTGGAGATCATTGACCAGTACGGCGCGGACGCCCTGCGTATGACGCTGGTGACCGGAAATGCGCCGGGCAATGACATGCGGTTCTATAAAGAGAGAGTGGAGGCAAGCCGGAATTTTGCTAATAAGGTGTGGAATGCGTCCCGGTTTATTCTGATGAATCTGGAGGGCAGGAAATTAAAGAAGCCGGAAGGCGTCAAGTTCCGTCCGGGCGACAGATGGATTATGTCCAGATGCAATAATCTCGTAAAAGACGTAACTGAGAATATGGACAAATTTGAGTTGGGAATCGCACTGTCAAAATTATACGATTTCATATGGGATGAGTTCTGCGATTGGTATATTGAGCTTGCAAAGTATAGGATTTATCATGCAGATGAGGATGAAGGGAGTGCAAATGACGCACTGTGGACCCTGCGTGAGGTTTTGAAGAAAGCTTTGAAGCTTCTCCATCCATATATGCCGTTTGTAACAGAGGAAATCTATGGCAATCTGGTGCCGGAGGAAGCTTCCCTGATGATGTCTGAATGGCCGGTTTACGATGATGCGTGGAACTTCCCGACGGCCGAAAGGATAGTAGACCATTACAAAGAAATTATCCGGGGAGTGCGGAATGTCCGTGCGGAAATGAATGTTCCAAACTCCAGAAAAGCAAAGGTATATATAGTATGCGAGGACAAGGAGCTTTGTGCGGGGCTTGCTTATCTAAGCGACGCCGCGCTGAATATGGCGGCAGTCAACGAGCTGATCATCCAGCATACGAAGGATGGAATTGCAGACGATATGGTATCGGTTGTGGTGCCGGATGCAACGGTGTATCTGCCGTTAGAGGATTTGATTGATTTTGCGCAGGAGATGGAACGTCTTGAGAAAGAAGAAAACAGGCTTCATAAAGAGATCGCCCGTGCGGAAGGAATGCTGAAAAATGAGAAATTCGTAAGCAAGGCGCCGGAGGCCAAGGTTCAGGAAGAGCGGGAGAAGCTAGAAAAGTACCGGCAGATGCTCGCGCAGGTTAAGGAGAGGCTTGCGGGCCTGCGCGCAAGGAGATAGGAGCTGCTGTTAAGAGTTTTTAAGCTGTTAATAAGTCAAGGGGATATTATGAAAAAGATTCAATTTAAAATGCCGGGAAAGCCGGATATAAAGGGAACTGTTCATAAAGTTAAGAATCTGAAAAAGGAAGATGTAGTCAGGTGGAGGCGGGAGCACAAAGAGCGGCGGGAGCGTATCCTTGAGGAACGCCGCAGCAGTGCGCTTGCGAGGAAGCTGAAGCCGGTTTATCTGTGGATGAACCGGCTGTCCTTGCTGTTCCACGCCTTGCTGGCCTGTGTGATCAATCTGGCAATCGAGGCAATTTCCAGACATTCATTTATTCAGGCTTGGGAATATATGACCGGGTCGCCTTTTGTGTTTCTCTATAACGCGTTTATGATATTTGCCACATTTTTTATTGTGTACTTTTTCAAACGGAGAGTGTTTGTGCGGATTATCATCAGCGTGCTTTGGATGGTGCTTGGCGTCTGCAATGGTTATATGCTGATGAAACGCGTTACGCCCTTTAACGCGCAGGACTTAAAGGTGGCGATGGATGCGGTTTCACTGATTAACAATTATTTTAATCCAATGGAACTGATAATTCTGGCTATTGGAATCGCGGCGGTCATTGTGTGGGTGATTTCCATGTGGCGCAGAGGAGGACAGTATGACGGGAAGGTTCGCTGGTGGCTGGCGCTGATCGGAGTGGCGGCAAGTTTTGCCGGGTATCTGGGACTTACCCAAGCCGCGCTGGATCAGAGAGTGATTTCCAACTATTTTGGAAATATTGCATTTGCATATGAGGATTATGGGCTGCCTTACTGTTTTATGGCCAGTCTTTTTAATACAGGAATTGATGAGCCTGCAGGCTACAGTGAGGAAACGATTCAAAAAATCAGCAATAACCGTGAGGTGGCGAAAAATGAAACAGGCAGGGATAAAAATAAGCTTCCAAATATTATTTTTGTCCAGCTTGAGTCCTATTTTGACGTGGCCGAAGCAGAATTTTTTACCACATCTGAGGACGCAAGCCCGAATCTCAGAAAGATGTATGAAAACTATTCATCCGGCTATTTTAAAGTACCGTCGGTAGGCGCCGGGACGGCTAATACGGAATTTGAAGTGCTGACCGGCATGAACATGCGCTTTTTTGGACCGGGCGAGTATCCTTTTAAGACATACTTAAAGGAACGGACGGCAGAGAGCGCAGCTACGGCGCTGGCTGATCTGGGATACGGCACTCATGGGCTTCACAATAACGGCGGAAATTTTTACAGCAGAGCAAGGGTTTATAATAATACGGGATTTGATACCTTTACCAGTAAAGAGTTCATGAATATTCTCCAGATGACAGAAAATGGCTGGGCCAAGGATGAGATTCTGATTGATCATATTGTGGAAGCAATGGATACTACCGAGCAGCAGGATTTTGTGTTTGCGATCAGCGTGCAAGGGCATGGAGATTATCCGGAGGAGCAGATTATAGAAGACCCTCAAATTAAGGTGGAAGGAATTACGGACGAGGGAACAAAGAATAAGTGGGAATACTACGTGAATCAGGTCTACGAGATGGATGCTTTTGCCGGCAAACTGGCAGAGACCATGGAAAAGAGAGGCGAGCCGACGGTGATTGTATTCTATGGGGATCACCTCCCAACCATGGGACTTCAGGCGGAAGATCTGAAGAGCCGGTATCTGTACAATACCAATTATGTGATCTGGGATAATATCGGGCTGAAAAAAGAAGACCGGAATATCCCCGCTTATCAGATTATGGCAGATGTTTTTGAGCGGCTGGATATCCATGCGGGAACTGTGTTTAATTATCATCAGGAGCGCAGGGAAACCAAAGATTATCTGGTGGATCTGGAGCTTTTGCAGTACGATATTTTATATGGGAATCAATATATATATGACGGCAGGCCGCCGATTACAGAAGGACATATGCAGATGGGGGTAAAGGATGCGCTGGTAACGGATTTGATTATGCATCTGGACGAGGGCTACAGTCTGTATGGGCAGAATTTTACTAAGAGCAGCAGAGTCTATGTAAACGGGGAGAAGCAGAGAAGCAGTTTCCTGAATAATACAAGGATTGAACTTCCAGAGACAGAGCTTCTAGAGGGAGACGTACTGACGGTCAGCCAGGTGGGGTCAAGCAATACAGTATTTAGGACCTCCTGCGAATATATTTATAAGGATGGGAAGCTTGTTGAGCAGCCGGGGACTTCGTCCGGAATACCGGGGAAATCATGGCTGGAGACTACAAAGAAAGACGGTGAATAATAATGACATACAGGGAAGCGGTAAGTTATATAGAAGGAATCCCTAAATTCACCAAAAAACACTCCTTGGAGCACACAAAAGAATTCCTAGGGGCTCTGGGGAACCCACAGAAAGAGCAGAAGGTAATTCATGTTGCCGGGACCAACGGCAAAGGCTCAGTCTGTGTTTATATACAGGAAATGCTGATGGCGGAGGGAAAACAGGTTGGATTTTTTACCTCTCCCCATCTGGTGAAGATAAATGAACGGATCCGCCTGAACGGAGAGCCGGTTGATGACGAGACGTTTCTGAGGGTGTTTGGTATAGTAAAGGATAAGATAGATGAGATGGGCGAAGCAGGCTTCGCTCATCCATCATATTTTGAGTTTCTATTTGGAATGGGAATGATGGTGTTCCAAGAGATACAGCCGGATTATATTATTTTGGAAACAGGGCTGGGCGGAAGACTGGATGCGACCAATGCGGTTGAAGAGCCGGTACTTACCATTATTACCTCCATCAGTTTAGATCATGTTCAGTATCTGGGCAATACCATTACAGCCGTTGCGGGAGAAAAAGCGGGGATCATTAAAAAAGGAGTTCCGCTTATTTTCGACGGGAGCAGCCGGGAAGCATCCGAAGTCCTGAAAAAACAAGCGGAGCGAAAGGGCAGCAGGTGTAGAGAAATCACGAATCATGCGTACGAATTACGGGAAATTACGAATAAATATATTGCTTTTTCTAGGGTAAATGCGTATGATGGTAATATCGTCTGGAAGCTTTCAAATTGTGGGATTTACCAGATGATGAACGCGTCTATCGCGATCGCTTCCATGGAGCAGATGATGGGCGGGTCTATAGAAAAAGCACAGTATGAACGCTGGAACAGGGCGCTTGCAGAAGTGACATGGGAAGGCCGGATGGAAGAAGTCCTTCCGGGAGTATATCTGGACGGGGCCCATAATCCGGGGGCTGTAACAGCATTTTGTGAAAGTGTACTGGCATTAGATAAAGAAATGTACCGGGAAGAAAAAAACAGGCAGAGAGCGCTTCCGGTTATTCTGTTCTCGGCAGTCGACGATAAAGAATACGAGGCCATGGCTGAAGAGCTTTGCAGGAAAATCCCCGCAAAGGCTTATGTGGTCACAGAGGTCTGTGACAAGAGAAGGGTTCCGGCAAGGAAGCTTGCGGAGATTTTTCGGAAGTATACAGACAGGCCGGTATTTGAGAGAGCAGATCTTCATCAGGCGTGGGAAACCGCGGCGGCCTGCAGAGAAGAGCAGGGAAAATTATATTGTCTGGGTTCATTGTATCTGGCCGGAATGATGAAAAAGGAGATACTGGCAGACTAAGGAGAGAAAAAGCGCGTCTGAAGTTATATAGACAGAGAGGAGGCAAAAATGCTGAATTTTGAAGAAGAGTTGAGGAGATTCCAGCCGTGTCTGGAGGTAGAGGATATTGAGGATGCGGTTTATCAGGAAGACCTTGCTGATATGACTGATTTACTGAGAGAGGTTATTGAACAGACGAACAAGTAGAAAGCAGAAGGATATTTTATGGAGTATACACAAAAACTGATCTATCAGTCTAATTACTGGTACAATGACGGGCTCCAGAAGGCGAACATCCGTGATATGTCGGGTGCGATTACGTCTTTGAAAAAGAGCCTTCAGTTTAATAGTGAGAATATTGCGGCAAGAAATCTTCTTGGTCTGGTTTACTATGGACGGGGAGAAGTAGGGGAAGCTTTGGTAGAGTGGATTCTCAGTAAGAACATCCATCCTCAGGATAACATTGCCAGCTATTATATACAGAAGATACAGGAAAGTCCGGCGGATCTGGACATTATCAATCAGTCGATCCGCAAGTATAATCAGAGTCTGGTTTACTGCGGTCAGGGCGGGGAGGATCTGGCAATTATCCAGCTAAAACAGGTGGTGAGTTCTTGCCCCAGCTTTTTGCGCGCGTATCAGCTTCTGGCGCTGCTGTATCTTCATACGGAGCAGTACAGCTTGGCCAGACGGGTTTTGAAGGAAGCCAATAAACTGGACACTACTAATGAACTAACTTTAAGATATATGCACGAGCTGGCCCAGAGCCGGCGCCAAAGGCGGGAAAATGGGGAAAAGACAGAGGTTAAGCCTCGGAAAAAGCCTCAGACCGTTACATACAGCATAGGAAACGAGACGATTATCCAGCCGGCTTCTACAGTAATGAAGGAGAACACCAGCAGAATGACGATTATGAATATACTGATCGGACTGGCTGTAGGAATCGCATTTATGAGATTCATGGTTATGCCGGCGGTAAATCGTTCCACCTCTGCGAAGACCAACAAACAGGTGGTAGAATTCAGCGATAAGATTGCTGAGGAAGAGGCGCAGATTGCCGCTCTTAAGACAGAGCTTGAAAGTTACCGCGCAACCAGTGAAGAGACGGAGAATGCGCAGCAGACAGCGGCTTCAACGAAGGATAGTTATGAGATTGTTATGGAGATGTATTCCCATTTCCTTAATGACGATATCAGTGATTCCGCTATGGTGGAGCAGATATTAAAGGTAAATCCGGAGGCGCTTGGGACACTGGGCAGAGAGCGGTACGATGAGATGACGGGAACCTTATTCCCACGTTATAGTGAAACCCTATATTATACGGCAAGAGAAAACTATGAGGCTGCTAATTACACGGATGCAATTTCGAATCTGACAATGCTGATGCAGCTGGATGAGGGTTATGATGAGGGCAATGCCATGTTTCTGCTTGCGAGAGCCTATGAGGCGGCCGGCGACGCAGATAATGCGGCGCAGTGGAAAGGGAAGGTAGAGAAGGACTATCCGAATGTGGATACATCAGAAAAAAGTGATGATGAGTCGGATGATTCAGAGGATTACGAAGATTACGACGGTTATGATGAATATGACGATTCAGATAATTACTATGACGATGAATATGAATAAAAATGCTGCTGCTGAGGAGGCAGACGGCAGCATGGGACAGACGGGATACGAAAGAGAAGGATATGCGAGCGGCATATCCTTTTTATATTGGGAAACCGTCTTGCAGTTTCCTATATGAAAATATATGCGCGTCTGCACGCGTAAGAAAAGTGCAGATTATTTTTGCCGCGGGTATCGGGGAAATACCTGCAGTCAGGGGAAATATGAAGAAAAGGGGACATGACTATGAAATATGAAGTGCAGGAGAACTGCCTGACTATCTACCTTCCGGGGGAGCTGGATCATCACAATTCAGAGGAGATTAAGCGGGAAGCGGACCGCTTGATTGAACGCGGACATGTACGCTATGTAATCTTTGATTTTGCAGATACGGAGTTTTGCGACAGTTCAGGAATTGGTGTGATTATGGGACGTTATAAGAAGGTATGTATGTTTGGCGGCGAAGTGTGGGCGGCCCATGCAAACGAGCGGATTAAGAAAATACTCAAAATGTCCGGAGCGACTAAAATTATGCAGATATATGAGGAGGATGTATAGGAATGAGAGAGATTGTAAATGGTATGACAAATGAGATGAAGCTGGAATTTGACAGCCGCTCTGCCAATGAGGCATTTGCAAGGGTAACGGTAGCGTCGTTTATGACGCAGTTGAATCCGACGCTTGAGGAGGTGTCTGATGTAAAAACAGCTGTTTCCGAGGCTGTGACCAACGCCATTATTCATGGATATGAGAATCATGTAAATAAAATTCAGATATTTGCCGGGATTGAGGGAAAAACCTTACGTTTAGAAATTACAGATCGAGGCGTGGGGATTTTGGATGTGAAACAGGCAATGGAACCTTTATTTACAACAAAGCCGGAGCTTGAGCGATCTGGTATGGGATTCTCTTTTATGGAAGCATTTATGGACGAGGTGGTTGTAGAGTCTGAACCGGGGAAAGGAACGGTTGTCAAAATGAAAAAAGTTATCGGAAAGGGCAGGGAACTATGGACCGCACAATCGCTCTGATTAGGAAATCTCACGAAGGGGATGAGAGGGCGAAGGCGCAGCTTGTAGAGGAAAATGTGGGGCTGGTCTGGTGCATTGTCAAACGTTTCTATAACAGAGGCGCAGAAGCAGAGGATTTATTTCAAATCGGCAGTATTGGGCTGCTGAAGGCAATTGACAAATTTGATTTGAGCTATGATGTGAAATTCAGCACCTATGCGGTGCCTATGATATCCGGGGAAATAAAGCGTTTTCTGAGGGACGACGGAATGATCAAGGTAAGCCGTTCCTTAAAGGAACTGGCGTACAAAGCATTTTCCTGTCAGGAAGAATTAAGGAGAAAATGGGGGAGGGAACCTTCTCTCGGAGAAATTGCAGAAAAGCTCGCGGTGGATAAAGAGGAACTGGCGGCTGCGTTAGAGGCAAGCTCGGAAGTGGAATCATTGCACAAAACCATTTATCAGAGGGACGGCCATGAGATTCAGCTTATGGACAAACTGGAAGAAAAAGAAGAACGGGAAGAAAAGGTATTAAACCATATGCTCCTGAATGAACTCCTGCAGCATCTGGAGAAGGAGGAGAGGCAATTGATTTATCTGAGGTATTTCGGGAATAAGACGCAGGCGGAAGTGGGAAGGATGATGGGGATATCTCAGGTACAGGTATCAAGAACTGAAAAACGGATCTTGAAACGAATGCGGGAGGCTCTTTGAAATCGTTGCATAAGAATAATAAATTTCATTGTCAAAAAATAAGAGTGTATATTTTTGTGCGCAGAATCCATACTAACAATAAATTGTCAATACAGTGGAAAATAAGTCTTTGACGCGTTGACGCAAGGCGTCAGATGCTTATTGTTCGTTGTTTTAGATGGAAAGGAGGCGGCATTTGTGGAGGAAACGAGAAGGAAGCTTAGGGCATGTTTGATTTTCGTAGTGACAGTGGCGGTGATTATCGGTATGGTATATTATTTTCATGATGTGAAAGGCGCAGCCCAGGTAAGTGATGGAACACTGATTGCCATACCGGGAGGAACGATGCTATGGCGGTAGTAAATGAGACGATATATATTAAGGGAGACGCAAATGTGGAAGTTACAAGACCATACGCCACCCTTGGAGATCTGGTCCAGATGGAGTGCGCGAATCCGGTAGTGGTACCTAAGCTTAAGACCCTGAAGGTTCTTAAATTTTCGGAAACCTCGGCAAAGCATTCTCACCATAACAACAGTAGGACGGTGGTTTCCGTATTGAAGCTGATTGAATGCATCCACCAAAAATATCCCGGAATGAGCGTGCAGAATCTGGGGGCGGAAGATATTATTGTAACCTATGAAAATCAGCAGACGGCAGGGCAGTTTGTGCATTGGGCTAAAGTCGTATGCGTAGTGCTCATATCATTTGCCGGTTCAGCCTTTTCTATTATGGCATTTAATAATGACGTGGACACCAGCAAATTATTTGATCAGATCTATGAACTGCTGATGGGAAAGGCATCGAATGGGTTTACCCTGCTTGAAGTGACGTACAGTATTGGGATTATTATAGGCATTCTGGTATTTTTCAATCATTTCGGACGAAAACGCTTTTCTGTGGATCCTACGCCGATGGAGGTGGAAATGCGTCTGTATGAAACGGATATTCAGACGACGCTGGTAGAGAACTATTCCAGAAAGGGGAAAGAGATCGATGTGGGTACGACAGATATTGTTAATGATCATCGGACTTAGCTCCGGCATGATTGTGGCAAGCGGGCTGTTCTCCTTTATTACAGGATTAGGCGTAATATCAGACTTTGCGGACCGGACTCATACGGGAGAACATGTGCTTCTCTATGAAGATGCAGTTGCGGCGGGAGGAATTCTAGGAAATATATTTATTATCTTCCAGCCGCATATTCCCGGAGCGGGATGGGCGCTTCCTATATTTGGACTTTTAGCGGGAATATTTACCGGCTGCTGGGCTATGGCTCTGGCGGAAATGCTGGATGTATTTCCGATATTTATCAGAAGGGCCAAGCTGATCCGGTGTATTCCATGGGTGATTTTAGGAACCGCTATTGGAAAATCCGTGGGCGCGCTTTTATTTTTTTATCAAAGATGGGGCAGATAGCAGGAAGGAGAAAATTATTATGATGGAAACGAAGGAGCAGCAGCAAAAGGCATATGAGGAGTATGTAAAACAAAAAACGCCTATGCATAACCTGCCGCTTAATATGGCAAAAGCATTTATAACAGGAGGAATCATCTGTATCATTGGACAGGGAGTTTTGGAATACTGCGATAAACTGGGACTAGACAAGGATGCGGCAAGCGGATGGTGCGCTATGATATTGGTATTGCTGTCGGCAGTCCTGACAGGGTTAAATTTGTATCCGAGGATTGCAAAATGGGGCGGAGCCGGAGCGCTGGTGCCGATTACAGGGTTTGCTAATTCGGTGACAGCGCCGGCGATTGAATATAAAAAAGAAGGCCAGGTTATGGGAATCGGATGTAAAATATTTACCATAGCCGGACCGGTAATATTATATGGCATATTTACAAGCTGGTTATTGGGACTGGCATACTGGATTTTGACGAAAGTCGGGATTATGTAAGAAAGCGGCATAGCTGTACTGAAAAGGGGACAGCTTACCTGTTATCCTTAATACATCAAAAGGAACGCTGCATATAAGGCGTGAGGATATAAAGATGTAGAAAGGATGGTAAGAGAATATGAAAGGCTATGTTGTAAACGACGGATATATGGGATATGTGAATGGAAAATATATGTTATTTTCCTGTGAAGAAGACTATAGAGAATATATGAGTGAAGAATAGATAGTATAGAAAGAAAATACTGATTCTAGCGAAGCGGCAGGAAAAATAGTCATGACCGTACAGCTATTTGGCTCATTAGGCAGGGGAAATTGTTGGATTCTCCTGCCTTTCATATTTTACTGATACTGACTGCCAAGGGACGTCTCGAAGTTGGGCAAAAAGGCGTGAAAGTGAAAGAACAAGATTTCCTAAGAATTCTCTGAAAATGAAAGAATGAAAAAAAATAAAAAAAGGGGTTGATTTTTGGAAATCTTTTGGTATAATAATATTTGTTCGCGAGGACAACACTAATGCGGAATGGTGTAATGGCAGCACAGCAGACTCTGACTCTGTTAGTAGGGGTTCAAGTCCCTTTTCCGTAGTTCCTTGGCAGGGGCGCCGGATGTTCTTGCATTCGGTTACTTAACGGAGTGTGGCTCAGCTTGGTAGAGCGCTACGTTCGGGACGTAGAGGTCGCAGGTTCAAATCCTGTCACTCCGACTTCTTGGTGAGATACCTCAAAGCCTAATATTTATTGGCTTTGAGGTATTTTTATATTTTCAAAGCACATCCGAAAACACTCTGAAATCTTCTATAGATTGCATCAGGAGAGAAAAAAGGATATAATGAAAAAAAGCGCTGTCTGGAAAGGATTGTCATGGAAATATGAAGTGGAAAAAAAGAGTTATTATTCCGGTAATATGTTTTCTTTTTATAACGGCCGTTTGTATCTGGTATATAAATGACTACTATCATGCGGATGAGAATGTGCAGGAATATTTGCAGAAAAAAGATTCTGTATCGGTAATAGAGATGCCGGATGGTTTGTATCTGGATGGACCGGGAGACGACGCGGCATTGATTTTTTATCCGGGTGCAAAGGTGGAATACACCGCTTATCTGCCGCTTTTGAGTGATCTGGCTGACAGTGGGATTGACTGTTTCCTTATTAAAATGCCGTGTAATCTTGCATTTTTCGGGCAGAATAAGGCTAAAAAGATTATGGATTCTTATGAGTACGATCGCTGGTATTTGTCAGGGCATTCTTTGGGCGGGGCAATGGCGGCATCCTATGCTTCCGGGCATCTGGAAAGCATGGACGGTTTGGTACTTTTGGCAGCCTACCCGACGAAAAGCCTGAAGTCGGAAGCTTTTTCTGTTCTGTCACTCTATGGAAGTGAAGACGGTGTTCTGAATATGAAGAAGGCAAAGGAGGGAAAAGTATATATGCCGGCAGATTATGCAGAGGTTTGCATAGAAGGAGGAAACCATGCACAGTTTGGAAATTATGGGGAGCAAAAGGACGACCATGCTGCAGATATTAGCCGGGAGGAACAACAGGCGCAGACCTTAGATGCCATTTTAGACATGATTGAAGATAGGGATCAGAAGCAGGAGGAAGCTGTGATGACTTATGAGCAGATTAGCCCGCAGGAAGCAAAAGCGAGAATGGATAAAGAGACGGATGTGATCATTCTGGATGTACGGACGCAGGAGGAATATGATTCCGGGCATATTAAAAACGCAGTGTGCCTGCCGAATGAAGAGATTTTAAGCGAACCGGAAATACTGCCGGATAAAAGCCAGCAGATTATGGTATATTGCCGGAGTGGAAACCGAAGTAAACAGGCGGCGCAAAGGCTTGCCGATATGGGATACGAAAATGTTTTGGAATTCGGCGGAATTTTGGATTGGCCCTATCAAGAGATGGTAGAATAAATCAAATATTCAATGGAAGTAGATATTACAGATAACTCCCGAAAACGAAAGAACGGTATAGAATGTATTCTTTGTTTTGAGTGTGTGAGAAATTGTTCAAAAGACGCACTATATATAGATTTTTCATTTGTTGGGAAGTTGTAGAAAATGTAAATGGATGTTTAAATGAACGGAGAGGGACAGAAGTGGCGGGAATCAAAGATGTTGCAAAGAGAGCCGGAGTGGGCGTAGGCACGGTATCCAGAATGTTAAATGACAGCGGATACGTAGCGGAGCAGACCAGAGAAAAGATTGAGATTGCGATGCGCGAGCTGAACTATACCCCCAATGAGCTGGCAAGAAATCTGTATCACAAGCGGACAGGAATTATTGCGGTGATCGTTCCCAGCGTGTCGAATCCGTTTTTTGTAGAATTTGTAGATTTTGTGGAGGATGAACTGTATGAGGCTGGATATAAGATGATGCTCTGCAGCACGGACAAGGAGAGTAATGCGGAGCTGGAGTATCTGGATATGCTGAACCGCCACATTGTAGACGGCGTGATTACCGGGGTGCATTCTCTGGATGTGGAAGAGTATCGGAAGATCCGCAAGCCTATCGTAGCGCTGGACAGGTACCTGGGAGAGCATATTCCGGTGGTGGCAGTAAATCATAAAGAAGGAGGGCGTCTGGCGGCAGAGACACTGATTCGCAACGGCTGCAGAAAGGTCTTGCATTTTAGAGGATCTACGGCGGTAGATTCCCCCTATCATGAAAGACATTATGAATTTGAACGTATTATGAAAGAGCATGGGATCGGCAGCCGTACCTATGAACTGGGGTGGAATCGTCTTGATTCGGAATATTACCGGGAGGTGGTTCAGGATGTATTTGCCGGGGAATTTGACTTTGAC
The DNA here is from genome assembly GCA_910584095.1 of uncultured Dorea sp. Taxonomy (GTDB): domain Bacteria; phylum Bacillota; class Clostridia; order Lachnospirales; family Lachnospiraceae; genus Claveliimonas. The sequence goes on from CAJTYU010000003.1 coordinate 85,751, forward strand.
GGCGTATTTGCGGTAGACTGGCTGGCGATCGAGTGCATGAACGAGGCAATACGCAGGCATAAGAAGGTGCCGAGGGATGTGAAGTTTGTCGCGTATGACGGGACCTTTATTACGGAACTGGCGGAGCCGCGTATGACGGCGGTAGTGCAGCCGATCGAGGAACTTGCAAAGGAATCTGTGCGGATGATGCGTGATTTGATTGGCGGGAAAGATTATAATAATAAACTGGTTATGCTGGAAGCGCGGCTCAGAAAAGGTAATACAACGATTGTGTAGTGGAAGGTGCACAAAATGAAAGAGCTGGATTTGAATAGATTGCACAAAAAGAATTTAAAAGCGAAAAAGATATTGACATATATGACGAAGGGGATATAATAAAAGGTGTAAAGAGGAACTGCTCTATTTTAGATTCTACAACATGGAACGCGTTCCACAACGAAGAGAAATGGAAGAGTTTATTTTTTTAATGAGTATGGAACGCGTTCCATATGGAATAATAGAAGTAAGACAGAGCAGAAATTCCATAAGGAAGCCGAGGCATAAGGAAGCAGTCAGGATCAGACGACCACCGGTGGAGACAGGCGGACAAACAGCCGGGCGAAGCGTATGGAAGGAATGTAACCGATGAAGGTAGCAGGATGACATGAAAAAGGAGGAGACAACATGAAAAAGAGACTTCTGAGTACTTTACTTGCAGCAGTAATGGTTGGAACAATGTTGACAGGCTGCGGCGGACAGAAAGACGGCGGCGCCGATGACGCGGCAGAGGATGCAAAATCAGAGAATAGTATTACGGTATTGGTGGAGAGCGGCTCTCCCGCAGAAGCCCTTGCAAACGAGACGGCGGCAGCCTTCGAGGAAGAGACCGGCTGCAAGGTAGTAGTAGACGCAGTTGCTTACACAGGTATGTACGATAAGCTTTCCACAGAGATCAAAGCAGGAGAGGCTACGCATGACGTTGGATGTCTGGACGTTGTATGGCTTGCAGCATTTAAGGATGCTCTTGAGCCGGTAAACGACGCGGATACCAGCGATTTCCTTCCGACGCTGGAGGAGAGCGGAACATTGGACGGCAATCTTGTGGGATATCCGATGTGGGTAAACGCCAAGATTCTTATTTACAGAAAAGACCTGATTTCAGAGGATAAGGTTCCGAAGACATGGGAAGAATATCAGGCCCTTGCAAAAGAGCTTGCAGCAGACGATATGTATGGAACAACTGTATTCGGAAGCGGTTCCGACGCAGTCTGCTCATTCCTTGATTTTGCTTGCCAGGCAGGCGCAGAGGGGCTTGTATTTGACAAGGATGGCAAGGTTAACATCACGGATCAGGCATACGCAGACGCGCTGAATTTTATGGTAGAAAATGCAGAGGCAGATTATACGCCGGCGGATTCACTGTCTACGGCGGCAACCGAGTCTCAGGAATTATTCACCAATGAAAAAGTTGCTATGCAGCTCAACTGGAGCCATCAATATCCGGCCGCGGTAGCAGCGCTGGGCGCGGACAAGGTCGGCTGTGCACCGATGATCGCGGGAAGCGCAGGAATCGGCGCTACCACAGGTCCATGGTATGAATGCGTTATGAAAAATTCTTCTAATAAAGAGATGGCGAAGAAATATGTAGAATATATGTATGAGCACAACGGCGACTACATGGATCTCACATTAAAGATTGCCGGAAGAACCTCTGTATATGAAGAAGCGGGAACAGAAGAGGGCAACGAGCATACATTGGCAGTTTTAGATACATTGGGAGCTGATCAGTCTCAGGCAAGACCGATGGTAACCACGTGGTCACAGATCGAAGAAGTACTGACCGGCGTAGTTGAATCATGCCTTGGCGGAGCAGACATCGAGGAAACCCTTGCAAACGCTGCGTCCGAAATCGAGGCAATCGGCCGGTAACTAGAAAATCAGATAGGTTCAAATATAACGGGAGCGCTCTTGCGGAGCCGGGAGAGCGCTCCCATTTTAATAAAATAGAGATATGTTTAAGGGAAAAGCCAATAACCTTGGCGGTATCGTTCCATCCAGCCCGGACCTGCTCCCTGCAGAGCTCTTTCGGGCTGGATGGAACGATACCTCACAACCAATCTAAAAGGACACTTACTTCCATTATTGAAAGAGGGTAAGCAAATGAGATTAATTTCAAGAAAAACACTATTGTTATTCTTTCTGCCCGGTGCAATTTTCATGGGCGCGTTCCTGATCTATCCCATCATCACCATGGTGATCGATAGTTTTTATAATATCGGGATAACCGGAGAGAAAACATGGATCGGCATGGAAAACTACATTCGTGCATTTACGGCGGGAGGATTTTTAAAACAGCTGAAAAATACGCTGGTATATATTATCTTGGCGGTAGGCATGGAGACCGTCATAGGGCTTTTATTCGCACTGTTCTTTGAACTAAATTATAGAGGAAGCAAGATCATTCGTTCCCTGATGATGGCGCCGTTAATGATTGCACCGTTAGTTGCCGGCCTTACATGGAAACTGATGATGAGTTCCAGCTTCGGTATTGTCAATGAGCTGCTTACAAGGATAGGGATTCTGGCAAGCAGCAGCGATATTCTATGGCTTGCAGATACGAAATGGTCGCTGATCGCCTGCTGCATTGCCGATATCTGGCTGACGACGCCGTTCATGATGCTGATGACGCTTGCGGGTCTGCAAGGGCTGGATTCCAGTATGCTGGAAGCGGCGAAGATCGACGGAGCCAGCATGTTCCAGCAGATTATGCTGATCAAGCTTCCGAATATCAAGCCGGTGCTTTTGACCGCGCTGTCGGTCAGGATCATTGACGCGGCCAGAACCTTTGACATTATATGGGCTATGACAGAGGGAGGCCCCAACAGCTCGTCGGAAACCATCAGTATTATTATTTACAAGACGCTGGCAAGGTATAATCAGGTGGGATATGCAAGCGCGATGGCTGTGATCTTCATTGCCGTGCTGGTCATCTTTACGCTGGTATTTATGCAGAGTTTGTGGAATCCAAAGAAGAAGATGAATGGGTAGCGGATGAAGGAGGAGTATGATGAAGAAAAAAATGAGCATAGGAAAGAATATAGGAATTGCGTTATCTGTAATTCTTACGGTATTCTGGCTTTTTCCATATATTTACGTTGTGTGCTGCTCTTTTAAGAAGGGCTCGGAGGTAATCGCGGTGCCTCCGAAGTTTTTCCCAAAGGTTTTTTCGACAGAGAATTTTCAGGGGCTGTTTGAACGGATGGATGCGGGGCAGTATTTTGTCAACAGTCTGTCGGCGGCGCTGATCAGTACGATCATTGCGCTGATCTTAGGCTCCCTTGCGGCCTATGCAATCCAGAGGTCAGGGGCGAAATTATCAATATTTCTGGTGGTGCTGGTGCTGTGTCTGAAAATGATACCCACCTCTAGTATCGTAGTTCCCATTTACGAGCTGATCTGCGATCTGGGACTGTATGATACGAAGCTGGCGCTGATCATCGTATACGCCGCGATTAATATGCCATTTGTCATGTGGACGATGCTGAGTTTTTACGAGGGAATCCCTACGACCCTTGACGAGGCTGCGTATGTGGACGGAGCCAGCAGCCTTCAGACATTTCGGAAGGTGATCCTGCCGATCTGTACGCCGGGACTGGCAACGGCATTTATATTTACGCTGTTTCTTGCATGGAATGATTTTCTGGTTGCGCTGCTTCTTACCAGTACGAAAGCGAAGACATTTACCGTGGGTCTGGCAGGATTCCTCTCCGCGTACAATCTGGATTTGGGACCGATGTGCGCCGGTGCGTTCGTGTTCAGCTTCCCGGTTATGATTATTTCCCTTGCCGCGCAGAAGTATATTGTAAGCGGTATGACGGCGGGAGCTGTAAAGGGTTAAATGAACATTGTTTGCAGGTCCGCCTGTGAATAATAAATGCTATTGGAAAGGGGAAGCCTTATGTCGAAGGAATTAATGCAGGAAAAGATTGCAAAGGCTGAAAAGGAAATAGAAGCAAAGAAAGAGATTGTAAAAATGGGACGGATGCGCCAGCATTATCATTTTATGGCGCAGACTGGATGGCTGAACGATCCCAACGGACTGATTTACTACAAGGGGAAATACCATTTCTTCTTCCAGTATAATCCCTATTATGGATTCTGGGATTATATGCACTGGGGGCATGCGGTGAGCGATGATCTGCTCCACTGGGAGTATCTGCCCCTTGCCCTCGCGCCCAGCGAGGAGTATGACGACCATATGCGGGGAGGCTGCTTTTCGGGAAGCGCCATCGAGCATGAGGGGAAATTGTATCTGATGTATACGGGAGTAACCCATAAGGGGAAAGGATATGAGCAGACCCAGTGCGTCGCATACAGTGAGGATGGGATTCATTTTGAAAAATATGAGGGGAATCCGGTGCTGACTGCCCCGGAAGGAGTGGCCAAGGAGCATTTCCGGGACCCGAAGGTATGGAAGCATGAGGATACCTATTATATGGTGTGCGGCGCAAGCCGGGATAACAGGGCGCAGGCGCTTCTTTACAGGTCGAAGGATCTGCTGCACTGGAGTTTTTTTAACGTGATGGCTGAGAGCAGAGGAGAATGGGGATACATGTGGGAGTGTACGGACTTCTATCCGTTGGGAGATCAGTATGTTTTGATGTTTTCGCCGATGGGGTCGGGGGATCATACCTCCATGTACATGGCCGGGGATTTTGACTATGAGACCGGAAAGTTCCATGCGCGGATCAGTGATGAGATTGACTGGGGCTTTGATTATTACGCGCCTCAATCCTTCCTTGCGCCGGATGGAAGAAGGCTGATCGTTGGATGGGCTAATGAGTGGGAATGGATGCCGCTGTGGAAGGACTGGGGACCGACCTACAGGGAAGGCTGGTGCGGATTCTTTAACATTCCGAGAGAGGTGCGGATGAGGGAAGACGGAAGCCTGCAGTTTTTGCCGGTGAAAGAGCTGGAGTCCATACGGAAGAATTCATGGAAGACGGACGGATTTGCGGTGTCAGAGGAAGGGGAAGAGCTGACAGCCGGAGACGGAGTCTGCTTTGAATTAAAGTTTAAGATTGATCTGGAACAGACCGACGCTAAGAAGCTGGAGCTTTTCCTGCGCTGCGGCGAAGGGAAAAAGACTGTGTGCCGGTTTGATTTTGAGACGGCGGAGTTTAGCGTGGACAGGAATGAGGCGGACGGATGGAGCAGAGGGATATCCAGAAGCCTGATGTATCTGAAAGGGAAGAAGGAGCTGGACGTACATATTTTCTCAGATCAGAGCAGTCTTGAAATATTTACGGATCAATATCAGAATAACCATTCAAATAATATATTTGCCACGGACGCACAGAATCAGTTAAAGCTTCGTGCATACGGAGGAAAAGCCATGATCAGGGAATACGAATCATGGGGAATTGAGGAATGCTGCCGTGAACAGTAACGGGGCAGCCGGATTGCCCATTTGGTTTTTAAATGATAAGATTGATTTTGCAGGGAGGATTTATCTATGGCAGGGAAGAATTATTATGATGTAACGGAATGGCCCGTTGGAAATCCTTATGAGGATATCGGGGAGGTCATAAACAGTATTATTGCGGATGTGAAAAGCAGGCAGACGGACGCGGATCAGAATGGCGGGGGAAAGCCGGGCGCGGTTATTTACATTCCCACAGGCGACTACCGCCTTGCCACTCAGGTAGTGATCGATATCAGTTATCTGAAGATTATGGGTTCCGGCCATGGGTTTATTTCTTCCAGTATCCGTTTTAATGTGCCGGAATCTGAGCAGGAGAGCCTTCATGAGGTATGGCCCGGGGGAAGCCGCATCATGGCAGATATCCGGTTAGAGGCCGGGGCAGAGGAAAGTGCCGGGGCGGCTTTTTATATCAAGCGGGAGGGAAATCCAAGGATCAGTTCTGTAGAATTTGAGGGCTTCTGTATCGACGGCCTGCACTTTGAGGACGATGGGTCCGGGGAGCCTAATCCGGAAAATACTTACGTGAATGGGAAAACAGGAATCTATGTGGCCAGCGCGAATGACTCTTTTCGTATTACGGGGATGGGAATGGTGTATCTGGAGCATGGCGTTACCATTTACCATGCGGATGCGTTGAGTATCCATGATAACTTCATAGCGGAATGCGGAAGCTGTATTGAGCTGAGGGGCTGGGGACAGGCCTCTAAGGTTACCGACAACCTGATTGGAGCCGGGTATAAGGGGTATTCTATTTACGCCCAGAATTTTGGAGCGCTTCTGGTTACGGCGAATAATGTGTTCCCGCGTGGGGCAAGCAGCGTCTGCTTTGACAATGTGGCGCGGTCTTCTGTTACCGGCAACAGGCTGCATTCCTTTTATCCGGGTATGATTGAATTTCGGGGGAACTGTTCGGAGAACCTGATTTCTGCAAATCACCTGCTCAGGGACCATGAGCCGTGGCCGCCGATGCAGGCGAAGGATAATGGGCTGGACGATCTGCACGGCCTTTTGCGGATCAGCGGAAATTATAATAGTATTATGGCCAATCACATTTCGGAGGTTATAGAGGAACAGTATCTGAAACCCGCCGGGGTAAGGCCGGTGATTATACACGTTGTGTCGGGGAAGGGAAACTATATCTCGAACAATCATATTGCGGCAAGCGCCGGAGCAGCCGACGAGCCGGACGCCGATTCGGATTCCTGTTTTGCAAGGCAGGTGGACGCGCTGCTGACAGTCAGGGAATTAAAGGAACTGCCGGTGACGGCCGTTCTGATAGAGAAGGAATCGGAGAATAATACGGTGCTTGACACAGGGAGCGGAGAACAGGTTGTGATGGACAGGACAGTGAATGCGTTTAGGGCTGTGCCGATACCGGGGGTATAGAGCAAACGGCTGAAAAGAAATAGACGGAGAACGGGAGATCGGGTTGTGCGCAGCAATTTTACGCCAACACATTACAAGCGGTAATATTACCACTTGTAATGTGTTGGGCGGTATAGTATAATTAAACCATCAAATAATAAGATCGTGTAAGGAGGAAGATGTATGGTTGGGATTTTAATTGCGGCGCATGGGGATTTTGCTGCGGGGCTTATGAGCGCGGTAGAGTTGATTCTTGGAAAACAGGAGAAGGTTGAAACGATCGGGCTGCATCACGGAGACGGATTTGAAGAATTTGGCGGGAAGGTGGAGAGGGCCCTTGAGGAACTGGATGACGGTGACGGAGTAATAGCTTTTGTAGATATTCTTGGCGGGACGCCTTCTAATACAATTTTTAAATGTCTGCAGAAAAAGCAGTTTAAAGCTTTTGCCGGAGTCAATATGCCGATGGTAGTTCAGGCAGTAACAATGCGCGAGGTGATGAGTGCGGGCGAGGTGTATGAAGCTGTTCTGGGAACCGCGTCTAAGCCGCCGATTCTTCTGCATGAAATGTATCAGGATATGATAGAAGAAGGAGAAGAAGACGACATTTAAAACCTGTTTTTAAGAGATGCCGTATGAATTTGTGAATCAGATATTTTGCAGAGAATACCGCCTGCATTGCCGGATAGCTGGTAATGCAGGCGGTACTTTTTATAAGATAGAACTTGCGAATACCGTCATCGCCGCTTTTACGTCGGCTTTGATCCCTTCCTTTGCGGCCGTTACAATATCGTGATAGAATACCTTTTTATCGCCGGCTTCTGCAATCAGCTCCCTGACTATATTTCCTCCGGCCATGGAGCCGTATGTATAATAATTGATCTTGGCGATGCCGTTGTGGATTGCTGTTTTAAAGTCTTCGTCGGAGACGCCGGAACCGCCGTGCATAACAAAAGGAATGTCTATTTCATTCCGGATTTGGGTAATGCGGTTCAGATCCAGCTTAGGTTCCGTCAGATAGACGCCGTGAGTGGTGCCGAATGAGATTGCCAGGGCGTCTACGCCGGTTCCTTCTGCAAATTTTCTGGCTGTGGCCGGGTCGGTGTAGCAGTCGTCTAAAGAGGCGTAATTTTCAGCTCCTACGGCTCCCCGGCCTTCGCCTCCTCCAAGGGCGGAGGTGAAAATATGTCCAAGTTCCGCTTCTACAGAAACACCGGCGGCATGGGCGATTTTGACAATTTCCTTTGTTTCTTCAAAATTTTCTTCATAGCTTTTGGCAGACGCATCATACATGATGGAAGTAAATCCAAGACGTATTGCCTGAATGCAGAGCTCAAAGGAAGCGCCGTGGTCTAAGTGGACGCATACCGGCACGGAAGCGCGTTTTGCATAATCCAGCATGATCGGGCCGATTTCCGGAAGAGAAATGAGATTCTCGTGTACTTCCGCATGCTGAAGGATGACTGGAACATTCAGTTCTTCTGCAGCGGAAATAACGGCCTGAACAGATTCCAGATTTGGTACATTAAAAGCACCTACAGCGTAGCGCCTTTTTTTAGCGTCTTCCAAGATTGATTTCATGGTAACTAACATATTCTTACCTCCGTATTTAATAGATTTTCTGATAATAAAATTATAACCACTGGTAACTAAAGTGTCAATATATAAAGTGAGATTCTATAATTTGATTTTTTTGTTAAAAAATAGATTTTTTAAAAATTTCCAGTAATTTGGAATAAAATTTGTAAAAAGTATACAAAATAAAAAATGTGTATTAATATAATTTTCACAAAAAAAGGATTGTTTTAATGAAATATATTGACTTATTTATTGCCGATGGTATTATTAATATAACCACTGGTTATAGTTTGCTGGCAAATATTGGAAGAATGAGCAGAAAGGAGGAAGTTTTCATGAAGATCGAAGGTATTGTATTGGTACGGATTGACGACAGATTGATCCACGGGCAGGTAATGACATCATGGCTGAATTACACAAGCGCAAACAAAATTATGATTATTGACGATGGGGTTGCGAAAGATCCCTTTATGAAAAACGTTTTGAAGACTTGTGTGCCGGCGAATGTGAAAATTGCAACCTTCACAGTTGAACGGGCGGTTCCCCGTCTTCAAAAGGGTTTTGCGGGGGATCACTGTATTATTCTGGTGAAATATCCTGAGACGCTGTACCGGCTGATGAAAGAGGGAATAGTATTTGACGAGATTAATATTGGCGGTATGGGAGTAAGCGGAACAAGAAAGAAATTTTTCCGGAATATTTCAGCCTCAGAGGAAGAAAAAGGAATGTTGAAGGAGATGGTCAGCGCCGGTTCAAAAATCAGTGTTAGGATCATTGCGGAGGATAATGCAACAGACATTTCTAAGATGCTGTAATGAAGAGAGGAAAAGTACGGAAATAGAATAGAGAGGAGAACGATAATGCATATTACATTATTTCAAGCAATTTTGATCGGTGTCGTATATTATCTTGGTAATATCGGAACACCATGGCTGTCCTTATTAGGCAGTATTTCTGTCGTTTATAAACCGTTGGTAGCGGGTACGCTGGTAGGATTTATTTTGGGGGATCCGGTTCAGGGCTGTATTATCGGCGCGGCGATTAACCTTCCTTATGTAGCGTTTATCTCAGCGGGGGGAACGGCTCCGCAGGATCCGGGTCTTGCGGGAACGGTTGGAACTGCATGGGCTATGGCGGCAGGTGTAGACCCGGCTACCGCGGTAACAATCGCTCTTCCGTTAGGACTTCTGGGAACAATGATCTGGGTAGCGCATATGACGCTGGACGTAACTTTTGTACATATGGCAGATAAAGCGGCTGAGGACGGAAATATCGATAAGATCTGCTTCTACCATGTGGTCCCGCCGCAGATATTGATGTTCTGTCTCTGCGTGATACCGGCGACAATTGCTACTTATTACGGGTCGACGGCTGTACAGGGATTGATCGAACAGCTTACCGGAAAGCCGCTGACGGTATTGCAGGTAATCGGAGGACTGCTCCCCGCTCTTGGTATCGCGATGAATCTTCGTGCAATTTCCAGACCCGGAACACTGCTGTTCTATATGGTAGGATTTATACTGGTGCAGTATCTGGGACTGCCGGTAATTGCCGTTGCTGTTCTGGGCGGAGTTATCGGATATTTCTATACAGTTTTATTGAATAATAACAGCGCGCAGCAGGTGGCTGCAGGAGGAGTTTCACAGATAATGGCTGATGACGATGAGGAGGATTTTTAGTATGGCAGAGGAAAAGAGATTAAGTAAAAAAGATGTGGTAAAAGCATTTTGGAGATGGACCTTCTTTTCACATGCAAATTATAATTATGAGCGTCTGGAAGCGACGGGGCTGGTTCATTCTTATAAACATGTAATCAAGAAGCTGTATGGTGACGATCCGGAGGAGTACAAAGCCTGTATCAAAAGACATATGCAGTTCTTTAACACAGAGCCTCATATCGGAGGCGTTATTCCGGGAATCGTGCTGGCGATGGAAGAAGAGCGCGCGAACGGAGCGCCAATTACGGATGAAGCAATCAACGGTGTGAAAACTGGTTTGATGGGACCGTTCGCAGGAATCGGAGATACGTTGTGGCAGGGAACGCTGACGCCGATCCTTCTTGCTTTCGGTATCAGTCTGGGATCACAAGGAAATCTTATGGGGCCGCTGGTATATACGCTGCTTATGTTCGGCGTGATGTTCCCGGTAGCTTATATCTGCTGGATGAAGGGGTATGAGCTTGGCAAAGACGGAATTGAAAAGATCCTTGGCGGGAACCAGCTTCAGATGCTGATCACAGGAGCGTCGGCAATGGGCGCGATTGTTCTGGGAGCCTTGTCCAGTCAATTTGTGACTGTGAACTGTGCGGCGGTGATTAAATTCGGCGCGCTGGAAATGAACGTGCAGGAAACTGTATTTGACGCGCTGTTCAAAGGCATCCTTCCGTTGGGCGTGACGCTGCTGACGCTGTATCTGTTAAAGAACAGAAAGATGAAAGCGACGACAGTAATGGGAATTTTGATTCTGATTGGTCTGGCAGGCGGTGTGATCGGATTCCTTGGATAGAATAATATGAATGTGCTGATATGGAGGTAGGATTAAATGAGTGAAATGGCAAAATCTTTGGTATTTACCGGAGAGCGGCAGTTGGAGATCCGCGAATATCCAATACCAGAGGTAAGCGATGACAAGATTCTGATGAAAGTGGACGCCAGTGCGATCTGTACATGGGAACAACGAGTGTACACGGGTGTAAAGAAAGTGGAATATCCCTTTATTGGCGGCCATGAAATGTCTGGAAGGATTATTGCCATGGGAAAAAATGTAGACCGCAGACAGTGGGCAGTGGGCGATATGGTAGTTGCAGGCGTTACGCTTCCATGTAAGAATTGTTATCGATGTAAGAGCGGAAATGAACAGAACTGTGAGAATTTCAACCACAGTAAACATCTGGAAGGGCTTCCGGAAAAGGGGATGGGAGGACTCAGTTCACATTTGCTGGTCGATCCGGCGAACCTGTTCCATATCGGCAATGTAACGCCGGAGGAAGCTGCAATTACAGAGCCTTTGTCCTGCGTGCTTCACAGTGTGGAAACAGGCCGGATAGAATTTGGCGACGTCGTTGTAGTGATTGGCTGCGGTATTATGGGTCTATTGCACGTGATGCTTTCGGTAAGGAGGGGAGCTTCCGTAATTGTATCGGATACGAACAAGGAAAGGACAGCCCTCGCACTGAAGCTTGGCGCGTCTTATGCGGTAAATCCGGCGGAAGAAAACTTAGAGCAGCGGGTTATGGAAATTACCGGAGGACTGAAGGCCCAAGTGGTATTTGATACAACGCCTATTTCAAGCGTGGCGGAAGACGCCGTAAAAGTGGTGTCGAATAATGGGCGGCTGGTATTATACAGCTCTTTCTATCCGGATACCCCGATTACCATAAGCCCGGACTGGCTGCACAAAAGCGGGGCAAAGCTTCTCGGAACTGCAAATTCGAATACGGTTGATTTTGTGAAAGCCTCCCGTATGATCTCCGAGAAAATCGTAAATATGAAGCCGTTTATTTCGGAGGTATATGAACTGGAGGATTACCAGAAAGCATTTGAATCCGCGATAAAGGGAGATAAGTTCAGGGTAGTGATCAGATTTTAGTCTGGCGGGAAACGGATAAGAAACTGATTAGCTTATATGTGAAAGATTTATATTTTTAATAACACAAATGTGCCAAAAGTTACCACATTGTTAAAATTTTATTTGAAATAAAGCCGGATTATGATTATACTAATTGCATGAGTGGAAATCAGGGAAGGCAGGAAGCAGTATGGCTATTAAGAAAAAGCAGCTCCTTTACATGCAGTTAAAAGAAGATATTCTGGCGGATTATGAAAAGAAGCCTTATTATTCTCCGCTGCCTGGAGAACGGGAATTATGCGACGTTTATAACGTAAGCAGACCTACGGTCAGGAGGGCGCTTGAGATATTGGAGGAAGAAGGCTGTATTATGAGATTTGCGGGAAAGGGAGCCTTTTTTATCGGGACGAAGAAACAGCAGGGGAATAAAAAGGCGGCCTCTTCCCGTATTGCCTTTTATAATCAGGTAAGACTGCGCGGAGATTATACCAGCAGTAAAGTACTTACCCAGAAAGCGGAGATTGTAAGTCCTGCGATTGCAGAGATTTTGGGGATCCGGGAGGGAGGCATGGTGTTCCATTTGGAAAGGCTGCGGTATATCAATGGGAAGCTGTGGACGCTTGCGGATTCCTATATTGATTACGAGCTGTGCCCGGAATTGCTGGAATACGATTATGCGGAACGCTCCCTCCACAATACGCTTGCGGGATACGGGTATGTACCGTTTCAGGCAAAACGATGTATTACAGCGCAAAAGGCGAATGAGTATGACGCGTTTCATCTGGGACTTCAGGAAGGAGCCCCAATCTGTCATACAAGGACCCTTGTATATGATAAGGAGGGAAAGCTTTTAGAGTGTGCAATAAGCCGCGGAGATATCTACAAGATCAGGTATGATATTACCACGTATAATCAGGTTGATATCGGAGATGAAGATATGGCCGGGGAACTGGAAGCAGACTGGAAAAATAAAGCAGATAGCGCCGGGCCGGAACGAATGGATATAGACAGCGATAGTGATAATCTGTTGTGGTAGCAGACGGATTGGGAAAGGACGGTTTAAAATGAGCGGCAAAAAGATAATAATACATAGAAGGCAGGAACTGGAACAGATAGAAAATTATCCTCATGTAAATTCAAAAACAGGGCAGACGCTGTATCAGAAGGAACTGACTACAGAGCCGGAGACAGGGATGATGATCGAGATGATCCGGTATCCGAAAGGATGTATGATTCCGCCGCATACGCATCATTGCGGGCATGGGATTTATGTGCTGAAAGGAACCTTAGCGACCAGCGAGGGCAGTTTTGGACCGGGAGACTATATATGGTTTGACGAGGGAACTGTAATGACCCACGGCGCCGGGGAAGAAGAGGATGTGGATATTCTTTTTATTACCAACAAGAAATTGGACATGGTTTATCTGTGACAAAGTATAATTCAGGAAATATAATGAATAGCATAAAGAGCAGCTGCGAATTATAATTTTATACCTTAACGGACATTAATAGTCCGTTAAGTATAGTTTGCAGCTGTTTTTTGTTATGTGAAAAGAAGGAGGAGGGCTTATGAAGAGGTATAATTTCAAGGAGTTTGCAGCGGATGTTCTGGTGGATCTGGCTGCCGGGATGATCATTGCTGTGGGAGTGTATAATTTTGCGCTGTATGCGGATTTCCCGGTGGCGGGATTTTCAGGGATTGCCATTGTTTTGTATCATCTTCTGGGGCTTCCAGTCGGTATCGGAACAATTCTGCTGAATATTCCAGTGGCGGTTTTGTGTTATAAGTTTTTAGGAAGGATGTTTTTTCTGAAATCTTTAAAATCCATTATCATTACTTCTGTTATGATGGATTATGCGGCTCCGCTGCTTCCGGTATACGAAGGGGACAGGCTGTTAGCGGCGCTTTGTATGGGAGTGCTGTGCGGCGCTGGGTTTGCTATGGTTTTTATGCGGAATTCATCTACCGGAGGACAGGATTTTATTACGTTGTCACTGAAAAAAGTTTATCCTCATTTCAGCTTGGGTTCAATTACTTTTGCATTGGATTTGGTAACGATTATCATGGGAAGCGCATTGGTGTTCCGAGAGGTAGACGGATTTATCTACGGCATTATCGTAACTTATCTGATGGCGATTGTCATGGATCGGATTATGTATGGAATCTACGAAGGCAAGATGACTTTGATTGTAACGGAGCAGGGCGAAGCGGTTGCGGAACAGATTGACGAATATTCGGGGCGGGGGTCTACGATCCTTCGCGGGAGGGGAAGCTATTCCGGCAGAGAGAAGGATGTAGTCATGTGTGCCTGCAATAATAAGCAGATGTATGCCATAAAGAAGATGGTGCATGAGATTGACCCGAAAGCATTTACCATTATTATGGAGTCGAACGAGGTGGTGGGGGAGGGCTTCAAAGAATCTCTTTAAAAAATTCAGAAACTAGTTTTTCTTAAAAAGATATATTAATTTAACTACTAATATTCAATAAGGTATACTTATTGGACTACTAATATTCAATAAGATATGATACAATAGGAAAGAAATTGTATAATAAAGGAGTATTTGAATAATTATGGAATTTGAAGAGAGAGAATTTATTCCTGTGCTGCTTGGCGGCGATATCAATACTTACAGTGTGGCGCGGGCGTTTTATGAGCAATATCAAGTGAAGTCTTATGTGTTTGGAAAGTACCAGACGGGGCCAAGCTTCAATAGTGAGCTGACGGTATATGAAGGAAATCCTGCGATTGATCAGGATGATTATTTTCTGAACAGGATTACAAAGTTTGCGGGAGAGCATGCGGATAAGAAGATTTTACTGATTGGCTGCGGGGACAGCTATGTTGCGCTGGCCAGCAAACATAAGGCGGAGCTTCCGGCTAACGTAATTGCACCCTATATTGATTTTGATTTGATGGACAGCCTCCAGCAGAAGGAACGTTTTTATGAGTTGTGTGAAAAGCATGGGGTGGATTATCCGAAGACAATCGTATATAAGCGGGAAATGGGACTTGATTTTGCCTGTGAATTTCCGTATCCGGTAATCTTGAAGCCCTCAAACAGCATTGCTTACTGGGAGCATCCCTTTGAGACGCAGAATAAGATTTATAAGATTCAGGATAGGAAAGAGCTTGAGAAGGTTATTACCGAGATTTACGATGCGGGATACGACGATGATCTGATTATTCAGGATATGATTCCAGGAAATGACGAGTATATGCGCGTGCTGACATCCTATTCCGATCGGAATGGCAAAGTGAAGATGATGTGTCTGGGACATGTACTTCTGGAGGAGCATACGCCTCATGGACTTGGAAACCATGCGGTCATTATTACAGAGCCGAATGAAGAACTGATGGGGCGTGTGAAGAATCTTCTGGAGGATCTGCATTATGTGGGATTTTCTAATTTTGATATTAAATACGACAGCAGGGACAATACTTACCGCTTTTTTGAGATCAATACCAGACAGGGCAGAAGTAATTATTATGTGACCGGATCGGGCTTTAATGTAGCGAAGTATTTTGTGGAGGATTATATCTACAGCCGGGCGCTGCCTTATGAGGAGGCGAAAGAAGAGCATCTTTGGATGACGGTTCCTAAGGGAGTGGCTTATAAGCATGTGAAGAATCCGGAATATGTGGCAAAGATGAAGAAGCTGGTTTCCGAGGGCAGGATGGTGAATCCGGTGTTTAAGAGGGGAGATTTGAAGCTAAACCGCTTCCTGCGTATGGTAAAAACGCATTTGAAACAGTATAAATATTTTAACATGTATTATAAATAAGGGGATTTTATGGAACAGAAGAGAAAGAGAAAGTCTCTGGGAGTTATTGGCGGAATGGGTCCGGAGGCCACCAGCTATTACTATGAAAATGTGATCGCTCATACAAATGCTTCCTGTGATCAGGAGCATATTGACATGGTGATCTTAAGTCATGCGGCTATGCCGGACCGTACAGAAGCGATTATGTCCGGAAACAGCAAGCATCTGATTAATATGCTGTGCAACGATGCGAGAACGCTGGAATCGCTGGGAGTGTCCAATATTGCGATTACCTGTAACACTTCTCACTATTTTTATGATCAGATTCAGAAAGCGGTAAAGATTCCGGTTATCAATATGATTCAGGAAAGCGTGGCTTATGCGGTCAGAGATTTTGAACATGTGAAACGCGTAGGCATCATGGCAACGGATGGAACGATTAATTCTAAGATTTATTATAAAGCCTGCCGGAAGGCGGGAGTAACTCCGGTGAAGCTTTCTCAGGAACGGCAGAGGGATGTGATGTCTCTGATCTATAATGACATCAAAGCGGGGAAACCGGGAGACAGACGGAAATTTGACCGGGTGATCAGCGAATTTATGCGGAAGGGCTGCGATGTGATCATATTGGCATGTACAGAATTGTCTGTATTTAAGGGCAGGCACGATGTGCCGTCCATCTGTCTGGACGCCATGGATGTTCTGGTGAAAGAATCTATTCTGCGTTCGGACGCGGAGTATAAGGAATAAACAGGCCGGCAAGCGGCCGCGGGATTAAACGTCGGCATAGCGCGAGACGGGCGCTGATAAGAAGATAAGGGAGAGCTTAAGATGGCTGAGATGAGATATTATACGATTGGAGAATTTGCAAAACTGTTGAGAAGCCGGGGTATGCTGGCGGAATGCGAACTGTACGGGAAAGAGGATATGGAGGTTCGTCTTCTTACTTACGATTCAAGAGAGGTGGAAGCGGACACTATGTTTATCTGTAAAGGCGCGGCATTTAAGCCGGTGTACCTGAGAAATTCCGTGGAACAGGGAGCAGTCTGCTATGTCAGCGAGAAAAAGTATGAACTGGAACAGGACGTACCATATCTTGTGGTAAGGGATATCCGGGAGGCAATGCCGGCGCTTGCGAACTTTTTCTATAATAACCCGTGGGAAGATTTGACGGTCACAGGCGTGGGAGGAACTAAGGGTAAATCTACATCCGTATACTATATGAAAGCAGTTGTAGACGATTATCTTATGGCGCGGAATAAGAAGGACAGCGCGGTAATTTCGTCTATTGATATATATGATGGCAAGTCGAAGACGGAGTCGCATATAACGACTCCGGAGGCGGTTGAACTGCAGCGCCATTTCCGCAATGCGCTGGATTCGGGGATGGAATATGTGCAGATGGAGATTTCCTCTCAGGCGTTGAAATACCATAGGGTAGATGGTATAATATTTGATGTGGCTGTCTTTCTGAATATTTCCGAGGATCATATCAGTCCGATTGAGCATGTGGATTTTGAAGATTATTTCTCGTCTAAGATGCGTATGTTTGCCCAGACAAAGACGGCGGTTGTTAATCTGGACGCGGATTTTATCAGCCGGATCTTGACGGCGGCAGAAGCGGCGGGAGAAGTGATTACATTTAGTACGAAAGATGCGCGGGCGGATTACTATGCTTATGAGATACATAAGGATGGACAAAGCACCAGATTTAAGGTGAGATGCGCGGCGTTTGACGAGGAATTTATGCTTACAATGCCGGGACTGTTTAATGTGGAGAATGCCTTAGGTGTGATTGCGGCTGCAGTGAAGATAGGTATTCCAAAGGAATATATTCATTCCGGGCTTTTGAGAGCGCGCTCCAGCGGAAGAATGGAACTGTATGCAAGCGAAGATAAGAAGATTCTTGCAATTGTAGACTACGCCCACAATAAACTGAGCTTTGAGAAGCTGTTTTCTTCTATGAAAGAAGAATATCCGGATTATGAGATCGTGTCGATCTTTGGCTGTCCGGGTAAGAAGGCGCTGACAAGAAGACGGGATCTGGGAACCGTAGCGGGCCGGTATTCGAAAAAAGTTTATTTGGCGGCGGAGGATCCGGGGTACGAGCCGGTAGAGGATATTTCCAGAGATATTGCGCAGTATGTGGAGGCGGAAGGATGTCCTTATGAAATGATTGAGGATCGCGGAGAGGCAATTAAGACAGCGATCGAATCGGCGGAAGGAAAGACGCTTCTTCTGGTTACCGGCAAAGGAGGGGAGACCAGACAAAAGTATGGAAGCGATTATCTGGACTGTCCGTCGGATGTAGAATACGTAATCAAATATTTAAAAGAATATAATAAACGATAACAGACGTTTTGGGCGTTAATATGGGATTCGACGCGAATAGCGCCAATCATAGATTAAATATTAAACAAGGAGGAACAAGTTATGAAAAAACTAGTGGCGGCGGCTTTGGCGGGGGTAATGGTGCTGTCCATGGCGGCGTGCGGCGCAAAGGATTTTGACGCGAAGGGTTACGTTCAAGGAATGCTTGACGCTCAGTTCAAAGGGGAATATGCGGCGCATGCAGAGGATACGGGCGAAAGCGAGGATACGGTTAAACAGCAGATCGAGGATGAAAACCGAAGCGATATGGAGTTGATTGTAAGTGCTTTGGGACTTAATCCGACCGAGGAAGAGCTTCAGGAATGCGTGGACTTGATAACAGAAGGGTTCAAAAAAATAGAATACGAAGTACAGGATGCAGTAAAGGATGAAAATGATAATTATACGGTAGACGTTGTGGTAACTCCGATTGGCATCTTGGATAGTGTGAACGATATATTAGCAGAAAAACTCCAAGGGGAGAATGCGGCTGACGCAAGCAAATATATGGCGATGTTTAATGAAGCCATTAAGGAAAGTATCGAACAGGCGGAAACTTTTGAACAGGAAACAGTTACTTTGAATGTAACTTATACAGAAGAAGGGAACAATCGTATTTATTCGGTCAATGAAGCTGATTTGACAGAACTTGTTACCATTGCGACTCATCAGCAGTAGAGGAAAGAGATTGCGTGAAAGCGCAATCTCTTTTCATGATATTAGGAAATTTTGTTTCTTAAATATTAGGAAATCCTGCGGCAGGATGCGCGCCCGCGCGAAGAAAAATATGTCGCGGGCGGCCGCTTGGCATGGAGAGACAGGATTTTGGCCGTTTGCGGGCTGTTGGAGAGCGCGTGCACTGTAACTTTTTGACAGATGGAAATGATTGACGGTATCCTTTATTTATGGGAGAATAATAAATAAGGCTTATTCTTAAGGGGCTGTCAGTATGAGGCTTTCACAACTTCTGAGACAGATTACTTACCGAGTAGTAAAGGGTACGAAGGATATTGAGATTCAGGCGCTTCGGTGTGATTCGAGGCTGGTGGAAACAGGGGATGTGTTTGTCTGCATCAAGGGCTATGAGACGGATGGGCACAGGTTTCTTTCGGAGGCTCTCGCGAGAGGGGCGTCGGCCGTAATTGTTCAGGAGAGCTGTCCGAAATGCAGAGGGCAGAAGAGCTGCTTTGGATGCTGTATGCCGATGGGAGACGCCGCGGTAATCAGTGTGCCGGATACCCGGTATGCGCTTGCGTCAATGGCGGCGGCTTATTACGGATACCCAGCCAGAGAGCTTACGATGATTGGAATAACCGGGACTAAGGGAAAGACTACCACCGCCTATCTGATCCGGGAAGGGCTGCGGGCCGCGGGCCGTAAGGCAGGGCTTATCGGTACTGTAGAGATTGACACCGGGAAACGCATATGTACCTGCAGCAATACTACGCCGGAGTCCTTACAGATTCAGGAATATCTTCGCGAGATGGCTGACAACGGCTGTGACAGCGCGGTAATGGAGGTGTCTTCTCAGGCGCTGAAACTGCGCCGCACAGAGGGAATATGTTTCGCGGCAGGCATTTTTACTAATCTGGGAAGGGATCATATCGGTCCCGGGGAACATGCAGATATGGAGGAATATCTGCAGTGTAAAAGGAAATTGTTTTTTCAGTGCGAGACGGCGGTTGGCAATGCGGATGATGCGTGTCTGCCTAGGATCTGGAAGGGGACGCCTTGCAGAAAGGTGACGTATGGCATACGCCGGCAGAAAAAGGCATATGGGAGTCAGAAAGCGGAAGCGTTTCCGCGGGATATGCGCAGGCTTGATTATGCTGCGTCGGACATTGTATATACGGACAGCGGGAGTGTGCTGGGAGTCGGATGCCGGGTGGAAGGGCGTATGGCGGGAGAGCTGAACTTGGAGATGCCCGGAGCATATAATATATCCAATGGATTAGCGGCGGCTGCTGCCCTGCGGGAAGTTGGGATACCGGAAGATCGAATTTTTCCGGCGCTTGAAAGGGTCCGCGTACCGGGAAGGATGGAAGCGGTGCCGGTATCTTTTGACTGCCGGATTTTAGTTGATTATGCACATAATGATATGAGCCTGCGGCAGTGCTTAAAGACGCTTAAGGATTATCATCCGGCGCGTCTGGTGGCGGTATTCGGATGCGGGGGAAACCGTTCAAGAGAACGGAGAGCTTCCATGGGGGAAGCCGCCGGGAAATATGCGGATTTTACAATTATAACGACGGATAACCCAAGGTATGAACCGCCGCGGGATATTATAAAGGATATTGAACAGGGGATAAAACGGACGGACGGCAGCTATATTATAATTGAAGACAGACGGGAAGCGATAGGCTATGCAGTTGGAATGAGAGAAGCAGGGGATGTGATTCTGATTGCCGGAAAAGGTCATGAGACCTATCAGGAAATACAGGGCGTCCGGTATCCGATGGACGACAGAGAACTGGTGAAGAGATGTACGCAGATATAATTATAGATATTACTCACGAAAAATTAGATAAAGTATTCCAGTATATTATTCCGGAATACCTTCAAGGAAAGCTGGAGGCCGGGATGGAAGTGATCGTGCCTTTTGGAAGGGGCTCAAGGGAGACCCGCGGATATGTAGTGGGATTTTCGGAAAAGGCGGACTATGCGGAGGATAAGATGAAGGAGATTCTCTGTGCGGCAGAGGATGGAGTAGCAATTGAGGCAAGACTGGTGAAACTGGCGGCATGGATGCACAAGGCATATGGAGGAACAATGATACAGGCTCTTAAGACGGTTCTTCCTATCAAACGCAGAGAGCGGGAGCGCAAGAAGCGCAAAATTGTCTGTCTCTTGGAGGAGGCGGAAGGATACGAGCGGCTGAAATTTTATCAGGATAAAAATCAAAAAGCCAGAGCGAGGCTGATGGCGGCTCTTCTGGATGAGAGAGAGCTGGATTATGGACTGGTGACAAAGAAACTTCATATTACCTCCGCTGTGATCGGCGCTTTGAAGGAGCAGGGCGTACTTGAGATAGAATCTGAGCGGGTTTACCGCAATCCGGTAATCTATCAGGAGGAGCATTCCAAAGAGATTTCTTATACAGAGCAGCAGCGGAATGCAATTCACATTTTTTCCAAGGATTATGCACAGGGGAAATATCAGACCTATTTGATTCATGGCATTACCGGAAGCGGGAAGACGGAAGTATATATGGAAATGATACGGCAGGCGGTTGAGGCGGGAAGACAGGCGATTGTGCTGATTCCGGAAATTGCGCTGACCTACCAGACGGTAATGCGGTTTTACCGGAAATTTGGCGATCGTGTTTCTATCATGAATTCTAGAATGTCTGCCGGAGAGCGGTACGATCAGATGCAGCGGGCGTCGAAGGGAGACGTCGATGTAATGATAGGCCCCCGTTCTGCGCTGTTTACGCCGTTTCCGGATCTTGGTCTGATTGTAATTGACGAGGAGCATGAAAACAGCTATAAAAGCGAGCAGGTGCCAAGATACCATGCCAGAGAGACGGCGGCTGCAAGGGCAAAGCTTGAGCGCGCCAGTCTGGTGCTTGGCTCCGCCACGCCTTCGCTGGAGAGTTATTACCGGTGCCAGACAGGAGAGTATCGGCTGCTTGAACTTACCAGACGGGCGGGCAGCGGGTCCCTTCCGGCTGTGTACACGGCAGATATGAGACAGGAGCTGGCGAGAGGAAACCGCTCAATATTCAGCGATATGCTTCATGACAAATTAAAGGAACGGCTGGAGAAGAAAGAGCAGAGCATGCTGTTTTTAAACCGCAGGGGCTATGCGGGCTTTATCTCCTGCAGAGCCTGCGGTTATGTGGTTAAATGTCCTCACTGCGACGTGTCGCTGTCGGCTCATAATAATGGGAAGCTGATTTGCCATTACTGCGGTTATGAAGAAAAAAATATAAAGGTCTGTCCCGCCTGCGGTTCGAAGCATATCGGCGGGTTTAAGGCGGGGACTCAGCAGATCGAGGAGCTGGTGAAACGGGATTTTCCTTCTGCAAGGGTGCTTCGGATGGATTTGGATACCACAAGGAAAAAAGATGGCTATGAGAAGATCCTGTCTGCATTTTCCCATGAGGAGGCAGATATTTTGATCGGAACTCAGATGATTGTTAAGGGGCACGACTTTCCGGGAGTCACATTAGTGGGTATTTTGGCTGCGGATATGTCTTTGTATTCCAGCGATTACCGGGCGGGAGAAAGAACCTTTCAGCTTCTGGTGCAGGCGGCGGGAAGAGCCGGGCGGGGCAGAAAGGCCGGAGAGGTAGTAATCCAGACCTACAGTCCGGAGCATTACAGTATCCAGACCGCTTCCAGACAGGATTATGCCGCCTTCTATAATGAGGAGATTGCATTTCGCAGGTTGATGGGATATCCGCCGGCAGAGAATCTTCTGGCGGTGCTTATGACAGGGGAAGACGCGAGGCTTTTAGAAACGGCTGCGGGTTATCTGAGGGCCTATGCGGCGCGCGTAAGCGGAGGAAGGGTAGAGATCATCGGCCCCGCTACGCCGTATGTGAGCAGGGTAAGTGATGTTTACCGCAAGATTCTCTATCTAAAATGCCCGAAATATGGTATGCTGATAGATGTGAAAAATTATCTGGAACAATATATCCAGATTAATTCGGGTTTTCAGACGCTTAAGATTCAGTTTGATTTTAATCCGATGAATATATTTTAACTGTGTGAGGAGAGGAGATTTTGCATAATGGCGCTGAGAGAGATTCGGTTAATGGGAGATGAGATTCTTACCAAACCATGCAAAGAAGTAACAAAGATGACAATTAGGAATAAGATTTTGATCAATGATATGCTGGATACCATGTATGAGGCGCAGGGCGTGGGTCTTGCAGCGCCCCAGGTGGGCATTCTCAAACGAATTGTCGTGATTGATGTTGGAGATGGTCCGATTGTTATGGTGAATCCGGAGATTTTAGAGAGATCCGGCGAGCAGACGGGGAATGAAGGGTGCTTAAGCCTTCCGGGTAAAGCCGGAACGGTTACCAGACCTATGTATGTGAAGGTGAAAGCGTATGATCAGAATATGAAGCCGGTAATCATAGAGGGAGAGGAACTTCTCGCGCGTGCGATGTGCCATGAAATCGATCATCTAGAGGGACATATGTATGTGGAATTTGCCGAGGGCCCGCTCTTTGATGCGGAAAACGAGGAGGAAGGATAGATGAAGATAATATTCATGGGAACTCCGGATTTTTCTGTGGGAACGCTGGAAGCGCTAGTGAAAGCGGGACACGAAGTTGTCCTTGCGGTGACGCAGCCGGACAAACCGAAGGGAAGGGGAAAGGCGGTTTCCTTTTCTCCCGTGAAAGAGGCGGCGCATGTTTATGGGATTCCGGTATTTCAGCCTCGAAGGATTCGGGAGCCGGAAGCAATTTCAGAGCTTAGAAAGTATGAGGCGGATGTAATGGTTGTGGTTGCCTTTGGACAGATTCTGCCGAAAGAGGTGCTTGAAATGACCAGATATGGCTGCATCAATGTGCATGCTTCGCTTCTTCCAAAGTACCGTGGGGCGGCGCCGATTCAGTGGGCGGTTATTCATGGCGAAGCAGTCAGCGGGGTAACTACCATGCAGATGGATGAAGGACTGGACACCGGGGACATGATCCAGAAGACAGAAGTGACGCTGGACGCAAAGGAAACCGGCGGCAGTCTTCATGATAAGCTGGCTGCGGCGGGAGCGGCGCTCTGCGTAGAGACATTAGAAAAGATCGAGAATGGGACGGCAGAATTTACCAAACAGGGGGAGAGTCCCACCGCTTATGCCAGAACCTTGGATAAAAAAATCGGAAATATTGACTGGAACAGACCAGCAATAGAGATTGAACGTCTGATCAGAGGTTTGAATCCATGGCCAAGCGCATATACTATGTGGGATGGCAAGATGATGAAGCTTTGGGATGCGGAGGCGGCTGAAGAGGATACCGGACTGGAGCCGGGTACAATTGTCCGGGTTGACAAGACGGCCTTCTATGTGCAGACCGGGAAGGGGGAGCTTAAGATTCTTGCGCTTCAGATTCCGGGAAAGAAGCGGATGGAAACAGACGCCTTCCTGCGTGGATATCATCTGGAAGAGGGGTTTGTTTTTGGTTCACAGGAATAATTTCATAAAATTTAAGCGGAGGTATGGAAGATGTATTATGGATTTGGATTTGATCCGACTTATATACTGGTATTAATCGGCGTCGTTGTCTGTTTGGCGGCATCGTCAAAAATGAATGCGACTTTCCGGAAGTATGCGCGGGTTCAGAGCCATAACGGGCTGACAGGCCGCGAGGCGGCGGAGCGGATTCTCAGAAGCCAGGGGATTTATGATGTAAGGGTGGATCATGTGGCGGGGAACTTAACGGACCATTACGACCCAAGAAATAAAGTACTCCGGTTATCGGATGCCACATATAACGCTTCGTCTGTAGCGGCCATCGGCGTGGCGGCGCATGAGTGCGGACATGCATTGCAGCATGCAAAGGGGTATGCGCCTCTGTCGGTCCGCAGTTTGCTTGTTCCGGCTGCAAATTTTGGAAGCAGTATCGCATGGCCGCTGATTCTTATCGGTTTATTTATGCGGGGAGATATGTCGGCGATGCTTTTGAATTTGGGAATCCTCGCTTTTTCTTTTGCTGTGTTGTTTCAGATCGTTACGCTTCCGGTGGAGTTTAATGCTTCCGGCAGGGCGTTAAAGCTTTTGGGAAGTAATGGGATGCTGTATGAATCCGAGGTGAAGGACGTAAGGAAGGTGTTGACGGCCGCGGCCTTAACCTATGTGGCGGGCGCGGCTTCCGCAGTCCTGCAGCTTCTTAGGATTCTGATTCTCACCGGCGGAAGGCGGGACGATTAAGAGGGAAGCTATATGGGAAATATAGTAAATACCAGGGAACTGGTACTGGAAATTCTCCTTGCGGTAACAAGGGACGGCGAATACAGTCATATTGCGCTTCGGAGTGTACTGGACAATTACCAGTATCTGAACAAATCGGAACGGGCATTTATCACTAGAGTTACAGAGGGAACACTGGAGCATATGATAGAGATTGACTATATCATCAATCAGTTTTCCAAAGTAAAGACAAATAAAATGAAACCGGTAATCTGCAATATAATACGGAGCGGCGTTTATCAGTTGAAATATATGGACGGCGTTCCCGCTTCCGCAGCCTGCAATGAAGCGGTAAAGCTGGCGGTAAAAAGAGGTTTTGGAAGTCTTCGCGGATTTGTGAACGGCGTACTCAGAAATATCAGCAGAAATCTGGGAGGGATAAGCTATCCGGACGGGAAAGATCCCGTAAAGAGGCTTTCTGTCATCTATTCTATGCCGGAATGGATACTGGACGGGTGGCTGGAGGAATATGATATGCAGACCGTAGAGGTCATTCTTCAGGATTTTCTGAGGGAGAAGCCGGTATCGGTCCGGTGCAATTTGAGCAGGATCAGCAGAGAAGGGCTGGCAGAACGGCTTAAAAGAGAAGGAGTAAAAGTTTCCTTTGATTCTGAAATCCCCGGCGCCATGAAGATTGGCGGATTTGATTATCTGGGAGTGTTGGAAGCTTTTCGGGAAGGGTTGTTTTTAGTACAGGATATAAGCTCCATGCGGGTGGCGGAATGGGCGGAACCGAAAGAGGGAGATTATGTGATCGACGTCTGCGCGGCGCCGGGAGGAAAGGCTCTTCATATGGCGGACAAGCTGAAGGGCACGGGTTTTGTGGAAGCAAGAGATCTGACGGAGTATAAAATAGAGTTGATTCGGGATAATATTGAAAGGTGCGGCATGTCTAATATAGATGCGGTGTGTCAGAACGCCGTGATTTATGATGAAGACTCAAAAGAAAAAGCAGATATTCTGATTGCAGATCTGCCATGTTCCGGACTGGGAGTACTGGGCAGAAAGACAGATTTGAAATATAAAACTACACCGGAGGCGCAAAAGAGCCTTGTAAAACTGCAAAGAGAGATCCTGTCGGCAGTAAATCAGTATGTGAAGCCCGGAGGCAAGCTGCTCTACAGTACCTGCACGATCCATAGAAAGGAGAATGAGGAGAATGCAAGGTGGTTTGCGAATACATTTCCTGAGTTTGAGATGGTGAGGGAGAAACAGTTCCTTCCCGGAATCGATGAGGGCGACGGCTTCTACATCGCACAGTTTCAGAAAAAGGTATAAAGGACGAAACGGCCTGCGGGGGCTGTTTTGACAAGAGGGGTAACAGGATGGATAAAAAGGATATTTGCTCATATACATATAGTGAATTGCAGGAGGAAATGAAGAGCTTTGGAGAAAAATCCTTCCGTGCCGGACAGATTTATGAATGGCTTCACGTGAAGCTTGCAGAAGATTTTGACGAGATGACGAATCTTGCTAAGGATTTCAGAAAAAGGCTTAAGGAGGAATACGAGATCCGAAGGCTCACCCTTAGGGAACGGCAGATTTCAAGAAAAGATCCTACAGAGAAATATCTCTTTGAGCTTTGGGACGGGAATCTTGTAGAAAGTGTTCTTATGAGATATTCTTACGGAAATTCCGTATGTATTTCTTCGCAGGCGGGGTGCCGTATGGGCTGCAGGTTCTGCGCTTCTGCGATTGGAGGGCTGATAAGGAATCTGAGCGCGTCAGAGATGCTTGGTCAGATATACCGGATTCAGAAGCTTATCGGAGAAAGGATTTCCAATATTGTAGTTATGGGAACCGGGGAGCCGTTGGATAATTACGATAATTTTTTGAAATTTATTCATATGATAAGCGACGAGCATGGACTGCATATCAGTCAGAGAAATATAACCGCGTCAACCTGCGGTATTGTGCCGAATATGAGAAGGCTTGCCAGAGAGGGGCTTCAGATTACGCTGGCGCTCTCCCTTCACGGTTCTACTCAGGAAAAGAGAAGAAAACTGATGCCTGTGGCTAATAAGTATGAGCTTTCGGAGGTACTTGATGCCTGCGGCTATTACTTTCAGGAAACGGGCCGGAGAGTTACGTTTGAATACAGTCTGGTGCAGGGAGTCAATGATTCTAAGGAGGATGCGAAGGAGCTTATCCGTATGCTTGGAGGAAAGAACTGCCATCTTAATCTGATTCCGGTAAATCAGATTAAGGAAAGAGAATTTCGGAAGCCCTGCCGTAAAAATATCCTTGAATTTAAAAATAAACTTGAACATCATAAAATAAATGTTACAATAAGAAGGGAAAGAGGCTCTGACATTGACGGGGCGTGCGGGCAGCTTAGACGGCGCCATACAGCTTCCAAGAAGGAGAACTAGATGAAATATTATGCAATGACTGATGTCGGAAGACGACGGGAAGTAAATCAGGACTATGTATATGCGACGGACCAGCCGGTCGGTCCTTTTCCCAATCTGCTCATAGTTGCAGACGGAATGGGCGGTCATAAGGCGGGAGATTTTGCGTCTAAGTTTACGGTGGAGGTTGTGAAAAGGGAGCTGGAAGCAAGCCGGAAGGGGAAGCCGGAGACGATTCTGAAGAGGATCGTGCAGACGGCGAACAGAGAGTTGATTGAAGCGGCGAGTCAGGATGTGAAGCTGGAAGGCATGGGGACAACGCTGGTAGCGGCAACAGTTATCGGCAATACCCTGCATTTTGCCAATATCGGTGACAGCCGTTTATATTTGATTGATGATAATATTAGGCAATTATCAAAGGATCATTCTCTTGTGGAGGAGATGGTAAGGCTTGGCGGAATCAAAGCTGAGGATGCGAGAAACCATCCGGATAAGAATATTATTACGAGGGCCATGGGCGTAAAAGCAGAAGCAGAAGCAGACTTTTATGAATTCCGCATCAAAAGGGGAGATGTTATTTTGATGTGTACCGACGGCCTTAGCAATATGGTAGAGGATGAGGATATGTTTGGACTGGTTAAGGGGTCGCGGGATATCGTGGAAGCAGTCCAGATGCTGATTGACAGGGCGAACAGCAATGGCGGAAGAGATAATATCGGCGTTGTACTTGCTGAGCCTGTTGCCGGTGAGGAGAGTATATGGTGAGCGAGAATAGAGCAAATGAAAATAAGGTAAGAGACGGTATTTTTTTAGGTAAAAGATATGAAGTATTAAGCAAGATAGGCGCGGGCGGCATGGCGGATGTCTATAAGGGCAAGGACCATATGCTGAAGCGCTATGTGGCAATTAAGGTTTTAAAGAGAGAATTTCGTGAGGATTCTACATTTGTAAAAAAGTTCCGGTCTGAGGCCCAGGCAGCGGCGGGACTTATGCATCCCAATATAGTGAATGTATATGACGTCGGGGAGGACCGCGGCCTGTACTATATGGTGATGGAGCTGGTAGATGGTATTACGTTAAAGGAATATATTGACAGGAAAGAACTTTTGTCGCCAAAAGAAGTTATCAGCATTGCCATTCAAATGTGCAATGGTATTGAAGCGGCGCATGAGAGGCAGATTGTCCATCGGGATATCAAGCCGCATAATGTAATGATATCCAAAGAAGGCAAGGTGAAGGTGACGGATTTTGGCATTGCGAAGGCAACCAATTCCACGACTGTCAGCACATCTGCAATGGGCTCCGTACATTATACATCGCCGGAGCAGGCGAGGGGCGGCTATGTGGATATCAAGAGTGATATCTATTCTGTCGGCATTACTCTTTATGAGATGGTAACAGGACATGTTCCCTTTAATGGAGAGACTGCGGTTGAGGTGGCGGTCAAGCACCTGCAGGAGGAGATTACGCCTCCGTCAGAGTCGGTTTCGGATATTCCTTATAGTCTGGAGCAGATTATTTTAAAATGTACCCAGAAAAATTCTGAGAGACGTTATGAGAATATGGGTGAACTGATTCAGGATTTGAAGCACTCGCTGGTGGATCCGGAGGGCGATTTTGTGCAGATGATTCCTCTGAACAATGCGGACACGGTGATTATTACAGAGGATGACCTGAATGATATCAGAGGCGCATATACGGAAGAAGAGCCGGAGGACGACTACGGTTATGACGACGACGGCTACTCCGACGACGAATACGAAGACGACTATGGGGATGGAGAGGGATATGACCGGGACAGCGATGAGATGAATCCCGGTATGAATAAGGTTATTAAGGTGCTTACTATCGTGGTGGCACTGTTGATTTTGATTGTTCTTGGCGTGGTTGTCGGAAGGGCAAGCGGCGTCCTGAAATTCGGAAAAGGAACTGAGGCAGTGGATTCGGAAGGGCGTCTTAAAGTTCCGTCTGTTGTCGGCAGGAAAGAGGGCGAAGCGAAAGAGATTCTCGAAGAGGCCGGGTTTAAGTGCAAGGTTAAGGCCAGAAGGCAGTCAAAGAAATATGAGGAAGGCTGTGTGATAGAGCAGAACCCAGAGGAAGGAAAGCGGGCAAAGAAGGGCGCGGAGGTAGAGATCGTGGTAAGTTCAGGACGGACTGCCGAGGAAGAGACTGTTCCGGATGTTGCCGGCATGGATGAAGCGGCGGCCCAGAAGATGCTGAATGACAAAGGATTTTCAAAGGTTACTACCGAAGCGGTATACAGCGAAGAGACTCAAGGGACGGTTATCGGAACGGATCCGGCGGCGGGGACAAAGACCGCGAAGACCACTGAGATTAAGATGAAGGTCAGCAAGGGTTCTGAGAAGATTACCGTGCCGAACGTAGTGGGTATGTCAGAGAACGACGCAAAAAATGAGATTGTAAACGCGGGGCTTCAGGTTTCCAGCGTCGATACGGAATATAATGAGAACTATGAGGCGGGAATTGTGACCAGGCAGGAGCCTTCCGGCGGAAAGGTTGAAAAAGGAACCAGCGTAAGCCTGACGGTAAGTCTGGGCAAGAAGCCGGAGAAAAAACCAACGGTTCCAAGTGTGGCCGGTACTTCAGAGAGCAATGCAAACCAGATGATTATCAACGCCGGGCTGACGCCGTCAAGTACGGTTACCTATCAGGCCAGCGACAGCGTGCCGGCCGGCTGTGTAATAAGCTGCAGTCCGGCGGCGGGGACAGAAGTAGCCAAGGGATCAACGGTAAGTCTTGTTGTCAGCACAGGAGCCCCAGCGACTCCAGAGCCTCCTGTGTCTCAGCCGGACGACGATACGCAAGGAGAAGTACAATAGCATATGCGGGGGAAGATTGTAAAAGGTATTGCCGGATTCTACTATGTCCACATAGCAGGATTCGGTATTTACGAATGTAAAGCAAAGGGGATTTTCCGAAAAGAGGGAAAAAAACCTCTGGTTGGGGATGATGTTGAGATTGATATTTTAAGCGAAGAGGATAAAGAAGGTAATATCAGAGAGATTCTTCCAAGGAAGAATGAATTGATTCGGCCGGCTGTTGCGAATGTGGATCAGGCGCTGGTGGTGTTTGCGGTTCAGAAGCCCAAACCCCATCTGAATCTTCTGGACCGCTTTTTGGTTATGATGGAGCAGAAGGAGATTCCGGTTATTCTGTGCTTTAACAAGCTGGATATTGCTGTGGAAGAAGAATTAGAGAGGCTGGGAGATATTTATCGTCCGTCCGGATATAAAGTGGAGTTTATCAGCGCAAGGTTTAAGGAGCATATTGATGAGATTAAGGCGCTTCTTAAGGGAAAGACTACCACGGTTGCGGGACCTTCCGGCGTGGGGAAATCTTCGTTGATCAACTGCCTTCAGGGAGAGGTCAGGATGGAGACCGGGGATATCAGCAGAAAGATTGACAGAGGAAAGCATACCACAAGGCATTCGGAATTAATTGCCGTCGATGAAGATACGTATATAGTGGATACGCCAGGATTCAGTTCTCTTTATGCGGGTAATTTTGAGAAGGAAGAGTTAAAGGGCTTCTTTCCTGAATTTACAGCTTTTGAAGGACAGTGCAGGTTCAATGGCTGCGATCATGTGCATGAGCCGGACTGCGCGGTAAAGCAGGCGCTGTCGGATGGAAAGATTCATTCGGTAAGATACCAGAATTATCTGGAATTGTATAAAGAAATAAAAGAAAAAAGGAGATTTTAAAGATGAAGTATGTGATTGCACCTTCGATTCTTTCGGCAGACTTTACACAGCTTGGCAGTGAAATCAAGCAGACAGAGGACAATGGGGCTTCGTTCCTTCATTTTGATGTGATGGATGGGATGTTTGTTCCGAATATATCCTTTGGGATACCGGTGATGAAATCCATAAGAAAAGCAACCAGACAGATTATGGACGCGCATTTGATGGTCCATGATCCTATACGCTATGTAGAAGCATTCCGGGACGCGGGAGCCGATCTGATTACCGTGCATTATGAAGCGTGTCCGGACGTGGCAAAGGCTCTGGTTAAGATTAAGGATATGGGACTTAAAGCCGGGTTATCCATCAATCCGGATACGCCGGTCGGGGTTGTGCGCGAATATTTGGAGATTGTGGATATGATTCTTGTTATGTCGGTTTATCCGGGAGCCGGCGGACAGAAATTTATCCGGGAATCTTTGGACAGGCTTCGGGATATCCGGCGTATGATACAGGAGTCAGGCAGGGATATCGACCTTCAGATAGACGGAGGAGTGACTTTGGATAATATGCCGGAAATTATAGAGGCGGGAGCAAATATTTTTGTTGCAGGCTCTGCAGTGTTTACCGGAGACATTGGAGAAAATGTTAGAAAATGTATGGAGATTTTCAGGAAATATGAGTAAGATTGCGGTTATTATAAGCGGCGGAGTTTTGGATGAGTCTTTGACGCTTGCCGAGCTGGGGAAAATAGACGAGCCGTGTATCATTGGAGTGGATAAGGGCGTGGAATTTTTATATCGCCATGAAATTCTTCCAAGCTATATTGTGGGCGATTTTGACAGCCTTCCGAAAGAGATCGTCTTGTATTATAAGAATCGCGGAGATGTGCCTATCCGGGCGTACAATCCGGTAAAGGATGCCTCGGATACGGAGATCGCCGTGCGTCTTGGAGTGACCCTTGGCTGTGAACGGATGATAATCCTCGGCGCTACGGGAGGAAGGGTTGATCATTTGTGGGCAAATGTACAGAGTCTGATGATTCCGTTTAAGGCGGGAGTGGAGGCGGTGATACTGGACCCGCAGAATCGGATTTATCTGATCGGGGAGGAGACTCATCTGTTCAGGGACGAGGCTTTCGGGCCGTATTTCAGCGTGTTTCCCTTGGGGGAAATTATCAGAGGATTTAATATCCGAGGCGCGAAATATCCTTTGAGGAATCATACGCTTATGCCCTGCGACAGCCTGTGCGTGAGCAATGAATTTGAAGAAGACGAGGTTGTGATTGAATTTTCCAGCGGCGCTGTAATCCTGATGGAAACGCGTGACAGGGAAATTATATAGTGTTATAATGAAACACAGCGCCCTCGGCGCGGCTTTATATTCCGGGGGCAGATAGTGAAGAATGAGAGAAAGGAATGTAGCATAGATGAAGCTTGGTATTGTTGGCTTGCCCAACGTGGGTAAGAGCACGTTGTTTAATTCTCTGACAAAGGCAGGGGCGGAATCTGCAAATTATCCATTCTGTACCATTGATCCGAATGTAGGCGTGGTAACAGTGCCGGATGAACGGCTGGATGTATTGGGAGAGATGTATCATACAAAGAAGATTATTCCGGCTGCAATTGAGTTTGTAGATATTGCGGGTCTGGTAAAGGGGGCGTCCAAGGGAGAAGGGCTGGGCAACCAGTTTCTTGCCAATATCCGGGAGGTGGACGCTATTGTCCATGTGGTGCGCTGCTTTGAGGACGGTAATATTGTCCATGTGGACGGCAGTATTGATCCAATGAGGGATGTGGAGACCATTAATCTGGAGCTGATCTTCTCCGATCTCGAGGCGCTGGAGAGAAGGATTGCAAAGACTATTAGGTCGGCTAGGAACGATAAAGCGGCGGCCAAGGAGCTGAAGCTCTTAGAGAGGATCAAGGCTCATTTGGAGGATGGGAAGCTGGCGAAGAATTTTGATGGTCTGGAAGATGAAGAAGAGGAACTGCTGTTTAAGAGCTATAATCTTCTGACGGGCAAGCCGGTGATTTTTGCGGCAAATGTTACAGAGGATGAGCTTGCGGATGACGGCGCGGCCAACGCGGGAGTACAGGCAGTACGGGAATATGCGGAGGCGGAACACTGCGAGGTTTTTGTGGTATGCGCTCAGATTGAGCAGGAGATTGCAGAGCTTGAGGATGATGAGCGGAAGATGTTTCTGGAGGATCTGGGGCTGAAAGAATCGGGTCTTGAGAAGCTGATTAAGGCAAGCTATAGTCTTCTTGGGCTGATTAGTTATCTCACTGCCGGAGAGCCGGAGGTCCGCGCATGGACGATTACAAAGGGGACAAAGGCGCCTCAGGCGGCAGGAAAGATCCACACGGATTTTGAACGCGGATTTATTCGGGCAGAGGTTGTGGCATATGACGATTTGACGGCCTGCGGTTCGCACAATGCGGCAAAAGAAAAAGGGCTTATCCGTTTGGAGGGCAAGGACTATGTAGTTCAGGACGGCGATATTATGCTCTTCCGCTTTAATGTATAGGATAAGGCCCCAGAAAGGAAGAAGACAACATGCATAAGACAATAGACTTTCCGAATCTTGGGATTCATCTTAAGAATGTTGGGAAAGCAATCTCTGTTTTTGGGTTTGATATAGCCTTTTACGGGATTATCATTGGACTTGGGATTCTTGCAGGGATTTTTGTGGCAACGCTTCGGGCGAAAAGGACAAAGCAGAATCCAGAGGTTTATATTGATCTGGCAATGTACGCGGTGATTTTCGGGATTATCGGCGCAAGGATTTATTATGTTCTGTTTTCATGGAGTATGTATAAAGATGACCTGCTGAGTATTTTGAATATCCGGCAGGGCGGTCTTGCGATCTATGGAGGCGTAATCGCCGCGGTTATTACGGTATTTGTGTTTGCAAAAAAAAGGGAGCTTGGCGCGGGACAGCTTCTGGATACCGCTTGTTTTGGGCTTGTACTGGGGCAGGCGATCGGGCGCTGGGGAAACTTTTTTAATAGAGAGGCCTTTGGGGAATATACCAACGGGCTGTTTGCCATGAGACTTCCGCTGGATGCGGTGAGAAGTTCGGATGTGACGCAGATGATGCGGGATCATATGGAGATGGCTGACGGGCTGGGATATATTCAGGTGCATCCAACCTTTTTGTATGAGTCTGTCTGGTGTCTGATGGTACTGGTGTTTATGATGTTTTACACCAGAAGGCAGATCTTTAAGGGGGAAATGTTTCTGGTATATCTGGCGGGTTATGGATTCGGAAGATTCTGGATTGAGGGATTGAGAACGGATCAGCTCTTGCTGCCGGGGATTGGCTGGGCGGTATCCAGAGTGCTTGCGGCGGTTCTTACAGTAGGTTCCGTGATTATTATAGTGAAAGTCAGGAAAATCATCGAACGCAGAAGGACCATGCACAGGCGGAGGAGAAGGGAGAGACCGCCGGAACGCGGGGCGGTTTCAGAGACGAAATCGGAATCAGAAAACATGGACTATGATTCAGGTATAGATTAGTCGGTAAAAAGATTGTGTGAAGGCACAATCTTTTTATAATACTAGGAATCTTTGTTCCTCATATTTTAAATGGATTTGCGAATATTGTTGTGAACGAAGCGAACGGTTACATGTACGGGAAAAGAAACAAAAATTAGTGGGTAATGACTGGACTTTTTACAGGCCAGAGGATATAATAACTACATACGTCGAAAATTATTTATACCCTTTCGGGTATACCGGAAAACAGCCTTTTTTGGACAGGCTTTCCGGCAGGTAAAACATTTTCAATTTTAAGGAGGAACAAGAAAAATGGCGAGAAAAATGAAGACCATGGATGGTAATCATGCAGCGGCTCACGCTTCCTATGCTTACACGGATGTTGCAGCGATTTACCCGATCACACCGTCGTCTGTTATGGCAGAGGCTACGGACGAGTGGGCAACCCAGGGCAGAAAGAACATCTTTGGCCGGGAGGTACAGGTTACAGAGATGCAGTCAGAGGCAGGAGCGGCAGGTACTGTTCACGGTTCACTGGCAGCGGGAGCTTTGACTACTACTTATACAGCTTCACAAGGTCTGCTTCTTATGATTCCGAATCTTTATAAAGTAGCCGGCGAGCAGCTTCCGGGTGTG
This sequence comes from uncultured Dorea sp., assembly GCA_910584095.1. Classification (GTDB taxonomy): domain Bacteria; phylum Bacillota; class Clostridia; order Lachnospirales; family Lachnospiraceae; genus Claveliimonas. The sequence goes on from CAJTYU010000003.1 coordinate 120,971, forward strand.
TTTAACGTATCTGCACGTGCTCTTGCGAGCCATGCATTATCTATTTTCGGTGATCACTCAGACGTATACGCATGCCGTCAGACAGGCTGCGCGATGCTCTGCGAGTCCAGCGTACAGGAGGTTATGGACCTGACGCCGGTTGCACACTGTGCAGCGATCAAGGGCCGTATTCCGTTTATCAACTTCTTTGACGGATTCCGTACTTCTCATGAGATCCAGAAGATCGAGACATGGGATTACGAGGATCTGAAAGAACTCGTGGATATGGATGCCATTGATGCATTCAGAAAGCATGCTCTGAATCCGAACCATCCATGCCAGAGAGGTTCCGCGCAGAATCCGGACATCTTCTTCCAGGCAAGAGAAGCATGCAACCCATACTACGATGCGCTTCCGGCGATTGTACAGGAGTACATGGACAAGGTGAACGCAAAGATCGGTACCGATTATAAGCTGTTTAATTACTATGGAGCCGCTGACGCGGAGAGGATTATTATTGCGATGGGTTCTGTATGCGACACCATCGACGAGACGATTGATTACCTTATGGCAGCAGGAGAGAAGGTGGGCGTTGTTAAGGTTCGCCTTTACAGGCCGTTCAGCGCTTCTGCACTGATCGATGCAATTCCGGATACCGTTAAGACCATCAGCGTATTAGACAGGACAAAGGAGCCGGGAGCCCTTGGCGAACCGTTATATCTTGACGTTGTGGCAGCTCTCAAGGGTTCTAAGTTCGACGCAGTTCCGGTTCTTTCCGGACGTTACGGCTTAGGCTCTAAGGATACCACGCCTGCTGAGATCGCCGCGGTATTTAAGAACACAGAGAAGAAGATCTTCACGATCGGCATCGTGGACGACGTTACGAATCTTTCACTGGATTCCGGCGCTCCGTTAGTTACTACGCCGGAGGGAACCATCAACTGCAAGTTCTGGGGACTTGGAGCAGACGGAACGGTTGGAGCAAACAAGAACTCTATTAAGATTATCGGCGACAATACCGATATGTACGCACAGGCATATTTTGACTATGACTCTAAGAAATCAGGCGGCGTTACCATGTCCCACCTGCGTTTCGGAAAGAGTCCGATCAAATCTACCTACCTGATCCACAAGGCGAACTTTGTGGCATGCCACAATCCGTCCTATGTGAACAAGTATAATATGGTTCAGGAGCTGGTAGACGGCGGAACCTTCCTTCTGAACTGTCCATGGGATATGGAAGGGCTTGAGAAGCATCTTCCGGGACAGGTGAAGGCGTTTATTGCAAATCACGACATTAAGCTCTACACCATCGACGGTATTAAGATCGGTAAGGAAATCGGGCTTGGCGGACGTATCAATACGGTTCTTCAGTCTGCATTCTTCAAGCTGGCTGCTATCATTCCGGAGGAAGAGGCAATTGATTTGATGAAGAAGGCCGCCAAGGCTACGTATGGCAAGAAGGGCGACAAGATCGTACAGATGAACTACGACGCGATTGACGCGGGCGCAAAGCAGGTAGTTGCAGTGGAAGTTCCGGCAAGCTGGAAGGACTGCGAGGACGAAGGCCTGTTCACTCCAGAAGTAAAGGGCGGAAGAGAAGACGTTGTTGCCTTTGTTAAGAATGTTCAGTCCAAGGTAAATGCACAGGAGGGTAATTCCCTTCCGGTATCTGCATTTGTCGACTATGTAGACGGAACAACCCCATCCGGCTCTGCAGCATACGAGAAGCGCGGTATCGCAGTAGATATCCCGGTATGGAAGGAAGAGAACTGTATCCAGTGTAACCGCTGCGCATATGTATGTCCGCATGCGGTTATCCGTCCGGTAGCTCTTACAGCAGAAGAAGCAGAGAAGGCTCCGGAGGGAATCAAGACTCTGGATATGATCGGTATGCCGGGAATGAAGTTCACCATGACCGTATCTGCTTATGACTGTACAGGCTGCGGTTCCTGTGCAAATGTATGTCCGGGCAAGAAGGGCGAGAAAGCTTTGGTTATGGAGAACATGGAAGCCAATGCCGGCTCACAGGTTTACTTTGATTTTGGAAGAGAGATCCCGGTTAAGCCGGAGGTAGTTGCGAAGTTCAAAGAGAACAGCGTAAAGGGAAGCCAGTTCAAACAGCCGCTTCTTGAGTTCTCAGGCGCATGCGCAGGCTGCGGCGAGACTCCTTATGCGAAGCTGATCACACAGCTGTTCGGAGACAGAATGTACATTGCCAACGCAACAGGATGTTCTTCTATCTGGGGTAACTCTTCGCCGTCTACGCCTTACACGGTAACACCGGAGGGCAAGGGTCCGGCATGGTGCAATTCCCTGTTTGAGGACAACGCTGAGTTTGGTTATGGTATGCTGCTGGCACAGAACGCGCTGAGAGAGGGCTTGAAGGCTAAGGTTGAGCAGGTGGCTGCTTCTGAGGAAGCATCCAAGGAAGTAAAGGCTGCGTGCGGCGAGTGGCTGGATACCTATGGAAGCGGCGTTACAAACGGAACTGCTACAGACAAGCTGGTTGCGGCATTAGAGGGCTGCGACTGTGAGCTCTGCAAAGATATCGTGAAGAATAAGGATTTCCTCGCTAAGAAGTCCCAGTGGGTATTCGGCGGCGACGGATGGGCTTATGATATCGGCTTCGGCGGCGTTGATCATGTGCTTGCAAGCGGCAAGGATATTAATGTTATGGTATTCGATACCGAGGTTTACTCCAACACAGGCGGACAGTCTTCTAAGGCTACCAAGACCGGTGCGATCGCTCAGTTCGCAGCAGGCGGCAAGGAGATTAAGAAGAAAGATTTAGCTGGTATCGCTATGAGCTATGGCTACGTATATGTTGCACAGATCGCTATGGGCGCTGACTTTAACCAGACCGTTAAGGCCATTGCAGAGGCGGAGGCTTATCCGGGACCATCCCTCATCATCGCGTACGCTCCATGTATCAACCATGGCATCAAGAAGGGTATGAGCAAGGCTCAGACCGAGGAGCAGTTAGCGGTAGAGTGCGGATACTGGAACAACTTCCGGTTCAACCCGGCTGCAGAGGGCGGCAAGTTCACCCTTGACAGCAAAGAGCCAAAGATGGAAGGCTACAAAGACTTCCTGAACGGCGAGGTTCGTTACAATGCCCTTGCACGCTTCAATCCTGAGAAGGCTGAAGTAATGTTTGCGCAGAACGAGAAGGAAGCGAAGGAAAGATACGAGTATCTGAAGAAGCTTGTTACTCTGTACGGAGCGGAATAGTAAGTATAGAAAGTCTTGGATCACTGTTATGCGCCGGCGCATGGCAGGAACGGATTTTGAATAAGATTAAGAAAAGGCCCGCTGGCGAAAGCCGGCGGGTCTTTTAAAGGAGTTATGGGATGCTGCTGTTACAACAAATGATCGTACTGTTTCTATATATGCTGCTGGGGTATTACGGAAGCAGAAAGGGAGCGCTGGATGCGAAGGCCGGAAAAATGCTGTCATGGATCGTGATCAATATTGCAAATCCGGCTCTGCTGCTCAACTCGGCCGTGGGCGGCGAGGGAAAGGTTTCCGGTAAGGAGCTTGCAAATACTGCGGTCATAGCGGTGCTGATGTTTGCGGCGCTTTTAATATTGGCGCGGTTTGCGCCGGTTGTGTTCCGGGCGTCGGAAGATGAAAAAGGAATCTATAAGTTGATGACAACTTTTAATAATATAGGCTTTATGGGATTTCCCGTAATTGCCGCTGTTTACGGAAAGGAAGCTTTGCTGTATGCGGCTATTTTTACGCTGCCCTTTAACGTGCTGATTTATACCTATGGTATTGCCATGGTAAGGGGAAAGGATGCGAAAGAAGAGAGATTCCAGTGGAAGAAGATCTGTAATATAGGGGTGATTTCCTGCCTGATGGCCGTTGTTTTGTATTTATCGTCCATACCGGTTCCCTCATTTGCGAAAACGGCAATTGTAGGATTGAGCGGTCTTACCGGTCCTTTGAGCATGATGGTGATCGGAATTTCTTTATCGTCGATCAGCTTAAAGAGGCTGTTTCTGGATAAAAGGCTTCTCTCCTATGCGGCGGTAAAGCTTCTGGTTATTCCTATTATCGGAACCCTGATTATCAGACAGTTTATTTCGAATGAGATCTTGACGGCTGTCTGTATGATTATGCTTGCGACGCCTGTTGCAAGCATGGCGGTCATGTTGGCGGGACAGTACGACCGTAATGTGGAGCTGGCTTCAAAAGGCGTGGCGATCACGACCATTTTGTCCGTAGTTACCATACCGGCGGTATCATGGTTCGTATTATAAAAGAGAGCTGGCGGGAACAGTTGCGATAGAGGCATAGAGAGGTTTTAAATTATGAAAGAACATTTATCAGAGGAACTAAAGGCGGCCGGAAGGACACTTCAGAAAGCGGAACCTTTGTATGTAATCATGTCGGAGGGTACCAGACTTCCCTTTGTGGAATGCGACAAGGAGACCTGCGACGATGAGGTTCTGGTATTTGACAGTCGGGAAACGGCGGAGAGCGCCGCGAAGGAGCTGGCGAAGGATGGGTATCTGATTCGGATCATGGAGCTGCCGGTAAAGCAGCGGCTGGCATTTTTCTCAAGCCTGTTCCCCATAGGGGTAAACGCCGTTAAATTAAACAAAGGAAGCAAAGAGGAGAGGCTTTTGGAGCTGTCCGTACTGATTACAAGACCCGCTCTGCCGCGATTTTCCGCGGAGATTGCAGAACAGCTTAAGACGGATCATACCATAAAATTCCATATGGAGAATCCGGAATTTCACTTAACGGCCATTTACTATATTCAGAAGGTCAGGAACAAACATGCGGGGCTGTGGGAGGAAGAGGTGAAGGAGCTTTACGAGGAGATGATGATCCACTACCGGGAAGGATATTACATTTCCCCCAGACTGGAAGATGGAGCAATGCCGCTGCTTAAGAAAAAGGACGGACAGGCGCTGCAGCCTTTGTTTACCGATCTGCAGGAATTTGCGAAATTCCAGCGCGCCAATGCGGGCATGAAGCTTCAGAACTTTATCGTGTCAGAAAAAGGATTTCTGAAGTTTCTGACAAAGGATGCTTCCGGCATCGTAATCAATCCTTTTGGCATCAGTCTGGCGCTTCAGGTGAAGAGGGAGCCTGTCGGACAGGCGTAGAATTTAAGATTTTATGAAGAATTCTAAAGAATTGGCAAGGAGTATTGAGAGCTTGCTTATTTGTTGCTATACTGTATTCTATGCATAAAACTTACGTGGAAATGACATCAGGGGGGACGTATGGATAAGAAACAAAACATGTTGGCTGGGATGATTCCGGGGTACAGTTTCGTTCCCGTCATCCTAGCTTTATTATTGAATCAGATCGCTTATTTTGGGAGCAGGGCGGTTGCGGGAGAATGGTATCACTATAATCTGGAAATCGGTTTGGACGGAAAGATTCCGTTCTGGCCTCCGTCCGTATTGATTTATCTGGGAAGCTATCTGTTCTGGGCTGCCGGTTATATTCTGCTTGCAAGACAGGAAAAGGAGGAAGCCTATCATTTTTTCCTCAGCGAGTCTTTAGCGAAGCTGCTCTGTATGATATTTTTCCTTATGCTTCCCACAACGAATACCCGGCCGGCGGTAGAAATAGATGGAATCTGGAATCAGTTAATGATATATTTATATTCGGCGGATGCGGCGGACAATCTATTTCCGTCTATCCATTGCCTTGAGAGCTGGCTCTGCTTTATCGGGGTGAAAAACAGGCGGGGAACACCCCGCTGGTACCAGATTTTTTCCTTTATAACGGCAGTTTTGATCTGCATTTCAACACTATTAACGAAACAGCATGTGATCGTAGACGTGATAGGCGGTATCCTCATAGCCGAGCTGTGTTTTTGCGTTGGAAAAAAGAACGCGGTTTTGAAAATTTATGGGACGTGGATGGATAAAATAAATAAAGCGCTGAGATTATAAGATACTGTATGGAGAAAGATGAGAATTGGGGGAATTAATATGATAGGCTTTTATGATTATACGGTGATTCTTACATATCTGGGGTTTTGCTCCGGGGTTGCGGGGATTTTCTGCGCGTCGGCAAACCATGTGAGATGGGCGGTGTTTTTTCTTGCTTTATCGGGCCTCTGCGATATGTTTGACGGTAAGATTGCAAGAACCAAGAAAAACCGTACGGAGGACGAGAAAAGCTTTGGGATTCAGATTGATTCGCTCAGCGATATGGTCTGCTTCGGCATCCTGCCGGTTCTTATTTGTTTCCGGCTGGGAATGAAATATGTTTACAGCATGGCTGTTCTGACGCTGTACGCGCTGGCCGGCCTGATACGTCTGGCATATTATAACGTCATGGAGGCGAAACGGCAGGCCGAGACGGACGAGAACCGAAAGTATTATCAGGGTCTGCCCATTACCTCCATGGCAATTGCGCTGCCTTTCTTATTTGTCTTTTCACCGCTTTTGCCGGATTATCAGACATTCCTTGCAATACTTCACATTCTGGTAGCTGTGATTGGAATCTTGTTTATTGTGAATTTTAAAATGCGTAAGCCTACCGTAAAGGAACTGGTTCTGCTGGTTACGGCGGTGGCCGCGGCAGTGGCGGTTATCGTTTTTATATGGCACAGCTGGTGGAAGCTTTTGCATTTCTATAAGTAGGGAGGAAGAATATGCATCTGACCGGGGATCGGAAGGGAAGAATTGAACAGGAAAATGACGGACAGGACAGGCTGTTGGAATGGATGTATGCCCATAAACCTGGGCGCGCGCTGCTTCGCCTGCTTATCCGGCCGTCTGTGTCCAAAGCGGGAGGACGGCTGTTGGAGACAAAGGTTTCCAGATGGATGATCCGTCCTTTTGTCAAGAGACATTCGATTGATATGAGCGAGTATGAGGCAGAGACCTTCCGCTCCTATAATGATTTTTTTAAGCGGAGGCTAAAGCCTAAGGCCCGGCGCATCGAGGAGGCTCCGGATGCCTTCGTCAGTCCCTGTGACAGCAGGCTCAGCGTTTATCAGATAAATGGACGGGAAGAATTTCAGGTAAAGCATGTGGGCTATACGCTGGAAAGCCTTTTGAGGGATAAGCGTCTGGCGTCTAAATATGCGGGCGGATACGTATGGATCTTCCGTCTGTGCGTGGAGGATTACCATCATTATATTTATGTGGATCATGGGAGAGAGCTGGTGCGGCGCAGGATTCCGGGGGTATTTCATACGGTGAATCCGGCGGCGGGAGACAGGATCCCGATTTACAGGGAAAACACAAGGGAATATTCGGTAATAAAAACAGAGAATTTCGGAGCGGTGATACAGATGGAGGTGGGCGCCTTGCTTGTAGGACGGATTGAGAACCGGGAAGCGACGGATTCGGTGAAGCGCGGGCAGGAGAGAGGAAACTTTGCTTTCGGCGGTTCTACGGTAATTCTGGTCACCCGCGAAGGAAGAGCAGAGCCGGATTGGGATATTTTGGAGCATTCGATGCGAGGGATTGAGACAAAGGTGAAGCTGGGAGAGAAAATCGGGAGAGGATGTTGAGCATACCTGTGGACAGTCATAAATTGGATATTGACTTTTACAGGTAAAAGTGATAAAACAGTACTATATGAATAACAGCTTGATAGAGGCGCGGTTTTTATGAGTACCTTGCAGCGATAGTCCGGCAGACTGCTGCGTGGGAAAGGAGAAACTGCCGAAGGCGGATTCTTGGCCGGAGGATTTGTCTGGGATACAGCAGAATATGCTGTGTACTGTCACGAGGATGTGGAGCGCTATCTGAACTGTGCGGGGATTCATGTTTGTATCCTTATGCAGAGTGGCTTGGAGTCATGAATGGCGTTTTTGAAGCGTTATTCATGACTTTTTATCATGCAGGAGACTCTGTTTTTTGTATGGCAAATTCTATAGAAAGACCAAAGGAGAGAGGATATTTATGAGAAACATTAAGAGGAAAATTGCATGGGCATTTTCTGCGGTTATGATGATGGCGCTGTGCTGTCCGGCCATAGCTTTTGCGGCCGAGGAGGCGGAAGAGTATGTGCCGTCCATGTACGCCAGCTTCTGGGCGCTGGTTCCGCCGGTAGTTGCAATTGTGCTGGCGCTGATTACGAAAGAAGTATACAGTTCTCTGTTTATCGGGGTACTGATCGGAGGTTTGTTCTATTCGGGCTTCACTTTTGAAACGACGATTACCCATGTTTTTCAGGATGGTATCATCGGAGTGCTGTCTGACAGCTATAACGTAGGAATCTTGGTATTCTTAGTAGTGTTGGGAATTATGGTATGCCTGATGAACAAGGCGGGCGGTTCCGCCGCTTTCGGGCGCTGGGCAGAGGTACATATCAAGAGCCGTGCGGGCGCGCAGCTTGCGACTATCCTGCTGGGAGTGCTGATCTTTATTGACGATTATTTTAACTGTTTGACTGTGGGAAGCGTAATGCGCCCGGTGACGGACAAGCACAATATTTCCCGCGCGAAGCTGTCTTACCTGATTGACGCGACGGCGGCCCCGATCTGCATTATCGCGCCGATTTCTTCATGGGCGGCGGCAGTAACGGGGTTCGTAGAGGGGGAGGACGGATTATCCATTTTTGTACGCGCTATTCCTTATAATTTCTACGCGCTGCTTACGATTGTTATGATGATTGTGCTGGTAGTGCTGAATATGGATTACGGCTCGATGAAGGTTCATGAGAAAAATGCGCAGGAAAAAGGCGATCTGTATACGACGCCGGACAGGCCTTATGCGAATGCGGAGGAAGAGATCGCAAGCAGCAACGGAAGGGTGATTGATCTGGTATTTCCCATTGTATCCCTGATTATCTCCTGCGTCATCGGAATGATCTGGACCGGAGGTTTCTTTGAGGGAGAAGGATTTGTTGCGGCATTTTCAAACAGCGACGCATCCGTTGGACTTGCCGTAGGAAGTTTCTTTGCATTTGTGATAACGATCGTGTTCTATCTGGCGCGCAGAGTTCTGAAGTTTAATGAGTGCATGTCCTGCATTCCGGACGGATTTAAGGCAATGGTGCCTGCAATTTTGATCCTGACGCTGGCGTGGACTTTAAAGGCAATGACAGACAGCCTTGGAGCGGCTGAATTTGTGGCGGGAGCTATGGAAAACGCAGCGGGCGGACTGGTAAACTTCCTGCCGGCTATCATTTTCTTGGTTGGATGCTTTTTGGCTTTTGCAACGGGAACCTCATGGGGAACCTTTGGTATCCTGATACCTATCGTAGTTGCCGTATTTGCGGGAACCAATGAAACGATGATGATTATTTCTATTTCCGCATGTATGGCGGGCGCGGTGTGCGGCGACCACTGTTCTCCTATTTCCGATACCACGATTATGGCGTCGGCGGGAGCGCAGTGTAATCATGTGAATCATGTATCCACACAGCTTCCTTATGCGATAACCGTAGCGGCGGTATCCTTTGTGACCTATCTGGTGGCGGGATTTGTGCAGACGGCGTTTATCGCGCTTCCGATTGGAATCGTCTTAATGGTTCTGACGCTGGTTATTATGAGAAATTCCGGAGAAGGAAAAGCCGCATAATCCCAAAGGGAAAAGTTTAACAGAGACAGAAACAGGGAATCCTAGAAACAGGGTTCCTTTTCTGTATTCAGAGGATGAAAAAAGGAAAAAAGTATGTTACACTTAGAAAGCAGTATTTTTGAGTGGTTCTATCAGTATTTAAGAATTGGAGATTAGTCAATGGGTGTAAAAGATGTAGTACAATACGAGATCATAAAGGAGCAGGAGTTAAAGGACGTGAAGTGCAGCGGCTACCTGCTCAGGCATAAGAAGAGCGGCGCGAGAGTGGTACTGATGGAGGCGGCCGACGATAATAAGGTATTTTCCATCGGGTTTCGCACGCCGCCGGAGGACAGTACCGGCCTGCCCCATATCCTAGAGCACTCGGTGCTCTGCGGCTCGAAGAATTTTCCGGTGAAAGACCCCTTTGTGGAATTGGTGAAGGGTTCTATGAACACCTTCCTGAATGCGATGACCTATCCGGATAAGACGGTGTATCCGGTGGCCAGCTGCAATGACAAGGATTTCCGGAATCTGATGCATGTGTATTTAGACGCGGTGTTCTATCCGAATATTTATCAGCATGAGGAGATTTTCCGGCAGGAGGGATGGAGTTATAAGCTGGAGAGCGAGGAGGCGGAGCTGGAGTATAACGGAGTCGTCTATAATGAGATGAAGGGCGCATTTTCCTCGCCGGAGGGGGTTCTCGATCGGGTTACCTTAAATACTCTGTTCCCGGATACCTCCTATGCCCATGAATCGGGGGGAGATCCAGAGGAGATTCCGAATCTGAGCTATGAGCAGTTTCTGGCGTTTCATAAGAAATATTACCACCCTTCCAACAGCTATATTTATTTGTACGGGGATATGGATATGGAGGAGCGCCTGATCTGGCTGGACCGGGAGTATTTGAGCAAATTTGACCAGCTTAAGATTGATTCTAAGATCCGGTATCAGGAGCCGTTTCTTAAGATGAAGGAGGTAAGGCTGCCCTATTCTATTACCAGCGAGGAGCCGGTAGAGGACAATACCTATCTGTCCTATAACAAGGTGATCGGCACATGCCTTGATAAGGAGCTTTATGTGGCGTTTGAAATCTTGGATTACGCGCTGCTTTCCGCGCCGGGGGCGCCGCTTAAGAAAGCGCTTCTGGAAGCCGGAATCGGCAAGGATATTATGGGGTCTTATGACAATGGGATTTATCAGCCGATCTTTTCCGTGGTAGCGAAGAATGCCAACGCAGAACAGAAGGAAGCGTTTGTGGAATTAATTGAGGAACTGCTGGCGGAGATGGCAGAGAAGGGTATCGATAAGAAAGCGCTGGAGGCGGGAATCAATTATCATGAATTTCAGTACCGGGAGGCGGACTACGGACGCTATCCAAAGGGGCTGATGTATGGACTTCAGATTATGGACAGCTGGCTGTACGATGAGAAAGAGCCTTTTATGCATATTCAGGCGTTAGATACCTTTGAATTTTTAAAGAGCCAGATGAATACCGGATATTTTGAGAATCTGGTCCGTAAGTTTCTGCTGGACAACCAGCATGGGGCGGTTATCGTAGTGGAGCCGGAACAGGGGCGCACCGCCCGGATGGACAAAGAGCTTCACGAGAAGCTTCAGGAATATAAGAACAGCCTGAGCAAGGAAGAAATCCGCAGGCTGGCAGAGCAGACAAAGACGCTGGAGGATTACCAGTCCGAGCCGTCGGACGAGGAAGCCTTAGCGACAATTCCGGTTCTTCGGAGGGAGGATATTTCCAGAGAACCTCAGCCGGTTTACAACGAGGAAATGAAACTCTCAGGAATTCCAGTCATTTTTCATGAGATCGATACCAATGGAATCGGTTATGTGACGCTGCTCTTTGATATGTCGGAGGTTCCGGAGGAACTGCTTCCTTATGCGGGGATCCTGCAAGGGGTATTGGGAATTATTGATACGGAGAACTATGAGTATGGGGAGCTTTTTAATGAGATTAATCTTCATACCGGAGGGATCGGCACGTCCATGGAGCTGTATCCGGATGCGACGAAGGTCAGGGAGAAGGAGTTTAAGGCCACTTTTGAGATCAAGGCTAAATCCTTATATGGGAAGCTTTCTGTGGCTTTTGCCATGATGAAGGAGATCCTGACCCGGTCAAAGCTTGGAGATGAGAAACGGTTAAAAGAGATTCTTGCCATGACCGCCTCAAGGCTTCTGATGCGGTTCCAGTCTAGCGGCCATGTGACGGCGGCGCTTCGGGCGCAGTCTTACGCGTCTCCGTCGGCGAAGCTTAAGGATATGACAAATGGAATCGGTTACTATCAAAAGGTTTCTTATTTAGAGAAGAATTTTGAAGCGGAGAAGGAGAGCTTAGTCTCCAATCTTGAGAAGCTGGCACGGGCGCTGTTTCGGGCGGATCATATGATGATCAGCTACACGGCGGAGCGGGAAGGGCTTCCGGCTCTGGAGGCAGAGGTGAAGGGGTTTGCAGAGGGACTCTTTACGGAAGCAGTGAAGCTTGGAGAGACAGACCGCTGCATCATTCACTGCGAGAAGTTAAATGAAGGGTTTAAGACGGCTTCTAAGGTACAGTATGTGGCAAGATGCGGTAATTTTATCGATGGAGGAGCGTCTTACACCGGTGTGCTTCAGGTGCTGAAGGTGATTATGGGCTACGAGTATCTGTGGCAGAATATTCGAGTGAAAGGCGGGGCATACGGCTGTATGAGCAGCTTTAACCGGATTGGGGAAGGATTTTTTGTATCCTACCGCGATCCGAACCTTACGCGCACCATGGAAGTCTACGAGGGCGTGGCGGAGTATCTTCGGAGCTTTACGGTCAGTGATTTTGATATGAATAAATATGTCATTGGCACCATGAGCAATCTGGACCAGCCTATGACGCCGTCCCTGAAGGGAGACCGCTCTCTGAACTTGTATATGAACCATGTGAGCGAAGATATGCTCCGGGAGGAGCGCAGGCAGGTGTTAGAGGCGGATCAGGATGATATCCGCAGGCTTGCGCCGGTTGTGGAGGCGATGATGAAGGCGGACCAGCTCTGCGTCATCGGAAGCGAGGAGAAGATCGCGGAGGCAGAGAATTTGTTTGGCGTGGTTACTGTATTTTGATGATGCCGGAGGGCGGGAAGTTAAGATAAGGGAGAACATATGAGAAAGGATTATAAATCGGGCTTTGTTACGCTGATCGGGCGGCCGAATGTGGGGAAATCTACGCTGATGAATTATCTCATCGGCCAGAAGATCGCAATTACTTCTAACAAGCCGCAGACCACAAGGAACCGGATTCAGACAGTCCTGACCAGAGAAGAAGGGCAGATTATTTTCGTGGATACGCCAGGGATCCATAAGGCGAAGAATAGGCTTGGCAGTTACATGGTCAACGTGGCGGAGCGGACATTGAATGAGGTGGACGTGGCGCTGTGGCTGGTGGAACCTACCACCTTTATCGGCGCCGGGGAACAGCATATTGCAGCGCAGCTTAAGAAGGTAAAGACACCGGTGCTTTTAGTGATTAATAAGGTGGATATGGTTAGGAAGGAAGAAGTGTTTCTGGCAATTTCCGCCTACAAAGATATCTATGAATTTGCGGAGATCATTCCGGTGTCCGCAAGAAATGGAGATAATACCGACGAGTTGATCAAAGAGGTATTTCGCTATCTGCCCTATGGGCCGCAGTTTTACGATGAGGATACGGTTACGGACCAGCCGGAGCGTCAGATCGTGGCGGAGCTGATCCGGGAGAAGGCGCTGCACTGCCTGAATGAGGAAATCCCCCACGGCATTGCCGTTGTGATCGACCGTATGAAGAAAAAGGGGAAGGTTATGCACATTGACGCCACGATTATCTGCGAGCGGGATTCCCACAAGGGGATAATTATTGGAAAACAAGGAAATATGTTGAAAAAGATTGGCAGCACGGCAAGGTACGAGATCGAGAAAATGTTGAATTTACAGGCAAATCTCAAGCTTTGGGTGAAGGTGAAAAAGGACTGGAGAGACAGCGATTTTCTTGTGAAAAATTTTGGATACCGGGAAGACGAATAAAAAGCCCCTTCCACAGGACAACCTAACTCTAAGAATGAATTGATTCTGGGAAATGACCGTATGGGTTATGTTTGCTTCTCACCGCCCGCCCTGTTTTCGGCGTTAAAGGTTACAGCGCGGCAAGGGAGGACGGACAGCGGGCATACGGCCGCCTCAGAAGTATTCAGAACAGAGGATGAGGTGAGTCTATGGAAGAAACGTACTGGAACAAATTTATGGAGTCGGGAAGGGTGCAGGATTATCTGAATTACCGGGGAATCGCGATCTGCGCGGAGGTAATGAGAAAATACGGACAGGGTCCGGCAGAGAGAACAGGGGAAATTCTAAGTGAACCAGATAACGGTAATGGGTATGGTCCTATCTGCCATGCCCATCGGTGAGTATGATAAGCGGATAGTGCTGCTGACAAGGGAAAGAGGCAAGATATCAGCATTTGCAAGAGGGGCAAGAAAACCGGGAAGCGCCCTTAGCGGCGGCGTAATGCCTTTTTCTTTTGGGGAATTTACAATCTATGAGGGGCGGACATCCTATACGCTGATGTCGGCCTCTATTTCTAATTATTTTGCGGAACTCAGGGAAGACGTGGAGGGCGCATATTACGGCTTTTACTTTATGGAGATCGCGGATTATTACTGCCGGGAGGCAAATGATGAAAGACAGATGCTAAAGCTTCTGTACCAGTCCCTCAGAGCGGTTCTAAAGGGCAGCATTCCCAACCGTCTGGTGCGGCGCGTCTTTGAACTGAAGGCGGTGTGTATCAATGGGGAGGCGCCGCAGGTGTTTCAGTGCGTGGTGTGCGGAGACGCCGGGCGGGATGGGCAGTTCAGCGTGAAAAAGGGAGGGAAGGTCTGTATGGAATGCGGCGGCGATGTGTATGACGGTATGGAACTTTTGACCTCCACTTGGCATACGCTGCAGTATATCGTCAGTTCCAGCTTGGAGAAGCTGTATACTTTTACCGTGTCGGAGGCTGTGCTCCGGGAATTTGAGATGGTAATGGAGCGGTATCTGGACGTGTATGTGGATAAAAGATTTAAGTCGCTGGAAATTATAGAGAGCATGAAATTATAAAAAGTGATATATTTGTAACTTTTCTGTTGACACGGGAAATAAAAAGTGATATATTTGTCTTGTAATAAGATAAATATATCACTTTGTTTCTGCCTGTGCAGTCCGATGCGGTAAAGAGGAATTCGAGATGCAGCCCGTGAGGGCATCCGGGAAATTGTGAGCGGTAAATAGCAAGCCGGAAACTGTAAACGGAAGATTTTGCAGGCAGAAAATAGAATGGAGCGTGCTTATGAAAAAGACAAATGTAAAACGTGTTGTGTTTCTGGGAGCGCTGTGCGTGGCCGTTAATCTGGCGTCCGCATGGTATTCCGTAACCTTTAATGATGCAAGGCTGGTAAAGCCGATGGATTTCTCAGAATATAGATTCCAGATACAGGATCTGCCGGAGATTCTTTCCATTATTTTTATCTTGGCGTATGCCGGGTATTTATTTTTGCTGTTGATCCGGTCAATTTTTGCTGAAAAGAACAGAAAGACAGAGACGCAGACGACCAGAAGGATTAATCCCAAGTACGGCTTATTTGGATTCTTCGGCCTGTTCGGTTTCCTTGGATTCTGGACGTACCATGTGGATAAGACGGTTTATCCCTTTGTGTTCTTCCTGTTTTTCGGATTTTTCGGACTGTTCTATGAAGGGAAGCTGTCGGGTACCTTTATGGATGAGCGTTTTCGGGAGAATCAGATAAAAGCCCGGATGAAGGCGAGCCGGACGGCGCTCTCAATTATTTTTTTTGCCACGCTGGTTTTAGGGCAGGGAAAGTTTATGGGGAATCTGGAGTATACGCTGATTGCTTTTGTGATCGTGGTAGCGCTGTCTCTGGCGCTGGAACTATTTTTGGGAGAGTATCTTTTGTATCGTTACGACCATGATGAGCAGATAGAAGAAAGAGGGGAATAGAACGTGGCCGATTTTGAATGCAGGCTGAAACAGTACAGACAGTTGAAAAATATGACCCAGGAACAGCTGGCAAATCAGGTCGGGGTGCGCAGAGAGACGATTATGCGGCTGGAAAAGGCTCAGTACAATCCGTCGCTGAAGCTGGCAATTGATATTTCAAGGGCGGTTAAGGCGCCGATTGAGGAAATCTTTATTTTTGAATAGCATCCAGAGTATCCTTATAAACGATGACGTCTGGAAATATAAATGATGACTTGAAAAGTCATACCGCAGAAGTTATAATATCCGTTAAGGGTTTAACTCAAGGGCAGGCGCGGTAAAAAGCATATTTTTCAGGCGGCTTCTCGAAACCATATCATTATAATTTATAATAAAAAAGAAAGAGGATAAACTGATGGCAGAAAAGACAATGGAAAAAATAGTAGCGCTTGCGAAATCAAGGGGATTTGTATATCCAGGTTCTGAGATTTACGGCGGTCTTGCAAATACATGGGACTACGGCAATCTGGGCGTGGAGCTTAAGAATAATGTGAAAAAGGCGTGGTGGCAGAAGTTTGTTCAGGAATCTCCCTACAATGTGGGCGTTGACTGCGCGATTCTGATGAATCCCCAGACGTGGATTGCCAGCGGGCATTTAGGAGGATTCAGCGATCCTTTGATGGACTGCAAGGAATGCCATGAACGTTTCCGCGCGGATAAGCTGATTGAAGATTTTGCCCATGAGAATGGAATTGATATCGGCGATAGCATTGACGGCTGGAGCCATGAGAAGATGCAGGACTTTATAGCGGAGCATAAGATTCCCTGTCCTACCTGCGGCAAGCATAATTTTACAGAGATCAGGGAATTTAACCTGATGTTCAAGACCTTCCAAGGGGTAACAGAGGATGCAAAGAACGTGGTATATCTGCGGCCTGAGACGGCGCAGGGCATCTTTGTAAACTTTAAGAATGTACAGCGTACCTCAAGAAAGAAGATTCCGTTCGGCATCTGCCAGATCGGAAAATCCTTCCGAAACGAGATTACTCCGGGTAACTTTACCTTCCGCACCAGAGAATTTGAGCAGATGGAGATGGAGTTCTTCTGCGAGCCGGATACGGATCTTGAATGGTTCGCTTACTGGAAGAAGTACTGTCTGGACTGGCTTAGCGCGCTGGGGCTTAAGGATGAGGAGGTCCGTTACCGCGACCATGATAAAGAGGAATTATCTTTCTATAGCAAGGCCACTACGGATATTGAATTTTTGTTCCCATTCGGCTGGGGCGAACTGTGGGGAATTGCAGATCGTACGGACTATGATCTGTCCCAGCATATTGAGGTATCCAAGCAGGATCTTACTTATTTTGACGACGAGAAAAAGACTAAGTATGTGCCTTATGTTATCGAGCCTTCTCTGGGAGCGGACCGTATGGTGCTGGCGTTCCTTTGCAGCGCATACGACGAGGAAAATATCGGAACCGAGGAGAAGCCGGATATGCGGACGGTCCTTCATTTCCACCCGGCTCTTGCGCCGGTGAAGATCGGCGTGCTGCCTTTATCTAAGAAATTAAAGGACGGCGCGGAGAAGGTATACGCGCAGCTCTCTAAAAAATATAACTGCGAGTACGACGAGCGGGGCAATATTGGCAAGCGCTACCGCCGTCAGGATGAGATTGGTACGCCGTTCTGCGTAACCTACGACTTTGATTCGGAAGAAGACGGCGCAGTAACCGTCCGCGACAGGGATACCATGGAGCAGGAGCGCGTAAAGATTGAAGACCTAAGCGCCTACTTCGAGAAAAAATTTGAATGGTAGAATGAACGCAGCCCTTATGGAAGATGCGTTGTCTGTTAACAGACAAAAGCATCATTCATAAGGGCTATGTGAGTGAAACGAACACTGAGATGGAGCGAAGCGGAATCGAAGTGCGTTCATAGGAAGAGAATCGAAGCGACGTCTGTAAGAAGGAAGAAGCATCAGCGAAGCGGAATCGAAGTGCGTTCATAAGAAAACAGAGGAGAACCATGGAGAAGATATACTTTGATAATGGCAGTACATCATGGCCTAAGGCACCGGGGGTGCCGGAGGCCATGGCGGATCTGCTTTTAGAGGGCGGATTTAATATCAATAGAGGCAATTATGAGGGCGCGTATGAGATTGAGGGCATGGTGCTGGATACCAGAGAGCAGCTTGCAAAGCTTTTTCATGCGCGCCATTCCAAGGGGGTAGTGTTTACGCCGAATGTAACCTATTCCCTGAATTTCTTTTTGAAGGGTTTCTTACGTTCGGGCGGTCATATTGTGGTGTCCGGCATGGAGCACAATGCGGTGATGCGCCCGCTGGAGCAGTTAAAGGGAAGCGGCGCGGCTTATACCGCCGCGCCGGTTGACAGAGAGGGAAATTTGAAACCGGAGGATATCGAGGCGTGCATTAGAAAGGATACAAGGGCGGTTCTGGTGACCCACGCGTCAAATGTATGCGGAACCACGACCCCGATTCAGGAAATCGGAGAGCTTTGCGTTAGACACGGACTGATATTTGCGGTGGATACTGCCCAGACGGCTGGGACTCTGGATATTGATATGGAGAAATGCGGGATTGATTTTCTGGCGTTTACAGGCCATAAGGGGCTTCTTGGTCCGCAGGGGATCGGCGGTTTTTTGATCTCTGAGCGTCTGGATGAGGAAATGAGTCCTCTGATCGCGGGAGGAACCGGAAGCCTGTCAGACTCTCTTATCATGCCGGAGAGTCTTCCCGACAAATACGAGAGCGGAACAATGAATCTTCCGGGAATTGCCGGGCTCCATGCGGCGCTGACCTATCTGGAACAGGAAGGAATCCAGAAGATACATAGGAGAAAGATGAAGCTTACGGCGTATTTTCTGGAGAGGATTCTTGAAATTCCCGAGGTCCGGGTAGTGGGGCGAAAGACCTGCGAAGACCGGGTGGCGGTGGTGTCGCTGGATTTCCGGACGAAGGATAATGCGGTGGCGGCGTTTGAGCTGGAGCAGGAAGCGGGGATTATGACAAGGGTAGGCCTCCACTGCGCGCCCGCGGCGCACCGGTCATTCGGCACATTTCCGAAAGGAACCGTGAGGTTTGCATTCAGCGCCGCCAACCGGGAGGAAGAAGTAGACCGATGTATAGAAACAATTTATAAGATTGTGTGATTATAGATGATTTGAATAGGAAAAAATGGCGAACACATTGTTGAATCTGCATAAAAATGTTACTCTTAAAGGAGCAAATTATAGGAAATATATCAATTTAGGAGGTAACATTACATGGCTGATAATCACAAAATGTGGGAAGAACTGGGGATGAATCTTGAGCTGCACGATCAATTATGCGCAGTGCTTCCGCAGGCGGTAGGAGACGTTTTTTTGACACAGGAAAACCGTCCGGAAGGAATGGACTATTATGATATGGTAGTTGCGGACATCCATGGCATTCGTCCGTCAGAGCTGATCGCCCATCAGGAAAAAGGAGGCAAGGTGTTCGGAACCTTCTGCGTTTATGTGCCGGACGAGGTGATTTTTGCGGCGGGAGCGATTGCAACTGGCCTTTGCGGAGGATCCCAGTTCTGGGTGCCGGGCGGCGAAAAGGTTCTTCCGACAAATACATGCCCATTAATCAAGGCTTCTGTAGGCGCGAGACTGGACCGTACTTGTCCGTTCTTTAGGATTGCAGATATGTATATTGGCGAGACCACCTGCGACGGCAAGAAGAAGGCATGGGAGATCCTTGCAGAAGACGTACCGGTTCATGTGATGGATCTGCCGCAGATGAAGCGGGCGAAGGATGTGAAAGCGTGGGCTGAGGAGATTGCCGCGCTTAAGAACGCAGTAGAGGAATTTACCGGAAATAAAGTAACAGCTGAGAATCTGGCGGAGAGTATTAAGCTGATCAATCATAAGAGGAAGGCCCTTGCAAGGCTGTATGAGTGCCGCAAGAGCGAGACGGTGCCGATCAGCGGAACGGACGCTCTGGTTATTTCCCAGATCGCATTCTATGACGATCCGGCAAGATTTGCCCAGATGACCAACAAGCTCTGCGACGAGCTGGAGAAGCGGATTGCGGACGGCGTAAGCGTAGCGCCGGCGGGAACCAAGAGGATCATGCTGACCGGAACGCCTCTTGCGATTCCTAACTGGAAGCTTCATAATATCGTTGAGACCAGCGGCGCAGTGGTTGTCTGTGAAGAGATGTGTACCGGAACGCGTTATTTTGAGCGTTACGTGGACGAGACAAAGGAAACGGTGGAAGACCAGATTGACGCGATCGCAGAGCGCTATATGGGTATTAACTGCGCATGCTTTACTCCGAACCATGCAAGGATTGATGATATCATCCGTTTGGCAAAAGAATACAAGGTTGACGGTATTATTGACGTGAATTTGAAGTTCTGCAGCCTGTATGATACGGAAGGATATTTTGTAGAGCGGGCGTTGAAGGAAGAAGGCATTCCGGTTCTTGGAATTGAGACGGATTATACAGACAGCGACGCGCAGCAGCTCCGCACCAGAGTCAGCGCGTTTGTAGAAATGCTGAATAATTAAAGATACAGCTTTACTAGATGATAAGCATGTCGGTAAAGGATTGATGAGAGAGGGAAAGATCATGCAGGATATTCAGCATTATGTGTTGTTTCCCAATCATGATAATGCCATGCGGCTATACAGAGAGCTAAAGAAACTGGGGGTTCGGGCGGTCATTGCCCCTACCCCCAGAAGTGCGAGCAAATGCTGCGGCGTATCACTGATGGTAGAGGAAAATGACTTGGGCCAGATCAAGGAAACAGCAGAGGAAAAAGAGATTGAGATTTTGAAAATCGCGGAAGTGGAGAAGGATTTCAATCCCCGCAGAGACAGGTACTGCTAAGGCTGACAAAGCCTGTTTCAGAATAGAAAATAGGATACTAAAGGAGAATATCATGTATTATGTAGGAATAGATATCGGTTCTACGGCTTCTAAGACGGCAGTACGGGGAGATAAGGAGCTTATGTTTGTACTGCCGACGGGATGGAGCAGCAAGGAGACCACAATGACGATCCGGGAAAAGCTTCTTGCGGAGGGAATCGACGTGGCTTCCGATGAAACGCGGGTGGTGGCCACCGGATACGGAAGGATCGCCGTGGATTTTGCCGATCATGTGATTACGGAGATCACCTGCCATGCCAGAGGCGGCAGAGAGATGGCCGGGGACGACTGCACAATCATCGATGTGGGCGGACAGGATACCAAGGTGATAGTGGTTTTTGGCGGTATGGTTCAGGACTTTTTGATGAATGATAAATGCTCTGCCGGAACCGGGAAATTTTTAGAGATTATGGCAAACCGGCTGGGCGTGACCATACAGGAGCTGTTTGACATGGCCGGAACCGGAGAGGTGCTGCCTATCAGCTCTCTCTGCACGGTCTTTGCTGAGTCTGAGGTGATTAATTACATCGGCGAGGGCAAGAAGCGCGAAGATATCGCGGCGGGCGTGGTGGATTCCGTAGCCGCGAAGGTGGCGCAGCTTGCGGGAAGAAAGAACCTGTCGGAGCGGATTATCCTTACCGGAGGGATCAGCAGCAGCGCGTACTTTACAGAGATCCTTTCCCGGAAGCTGGGAAGGAAGGTGGAGCCTACGGCAGACGGCAGGTTTGCAGGGGCGATCGGAGCGGCGCTTCTGGCGGAGGAAAAGAAAAAAAGATAAAGATAGGCTTTTATCTTTGTGAATAATAGACAAAAACCAATAGGACAAATTAGATATAATCATGAAAGTGAAAAAAGTCCTTGCAAGTAATATAGTTGGAGGATATAATGACAACGTAGGACAAAGAGGTGAAACCAGTGGGAAATGTTACAATTGTTGATATAGCCAATGCATGCGGGGTATCCATTAAATCAGTCTCCCGGGTATTAAATAACAGCCCGAATGTGAGTGATTCCATGAGGGAGAAGGTTATGAATACCATTAAGGAGCAGGGATATCAGGTTAACATGCTTGCCCGGGGACTGAAAGGAAGCCGGACCAACATCATTGTTGTATTTGCAGAGCGCCACCACGAGGAACATCTAAGCATCTGGCATACGATTATGCTGAAGCATTTGTTTACCTATGCCAAGAAGCAGTCCATGAAGGTTGTCCTTTCTCCTTCCAGCAGCGAGCGGTTTGAGGAAGACGAGACCGATGGTTTTTATCTGATCGCAAGCGGTATCGCCGATGGGGCGATTCTGCTGGAGAACATAGTAGAGGATGCAAGGGTGGATTACTTTGAGAGCCACAATATTCCTTACGTAGTGTTCGGAGAGCCAGTCAATCCTGAGGTTCCCTCCGTCAGTTTGGACAATTTCGACGTAGGCTACCGGGGGGGAGCATATCTTGCCGATAAAGGATTTGAGAAGATTGTCCTGTTTATCGGCGAGAAGAAATTCTTGTCTACCCACAACAGAATCAAGGGCTTTGAGACGGCGATGAAGGAGCGAGGGAAGCAGTATTATGTGTTTTCCGGGATTGATACCGTAGAGAAGGCATACCGGAAGGCCAAGGAGGTACTGGATTCCCACGATGCAGAAGCATTCTTTGTATCCGGCGACGAGAGAGCGCTTGGCGTTTACCGGGCAATTTACGAGAAAGGACTTACAATACCGGAGGACATTGCGGTATTGGGTATCGATAATATCACATTGGGGAATTATTATTATCCGCCGATTTCTACTATAGAACAGGATTTTGAGATGCTTGCAAAGACTTGTATTGATTATCTGATGAATAAAATCGAGAATCCGGATAATACGGATAAGCAGGTATTTAAGTTTTCCTGCAGAGTGAAGGAACGGCAGTCTACATGATTGCGCTTGACTCAGGGCAGCCAGGCTAGTATAGAAATAAAACGGCATAGTAACATAGTGATTTACGGCATGTTGCTATAATGTTTTTATAAGACAACGTTGTCATATATATTTTTACCCTTTATGACAACGTTGTCATAAAGGAGACGCATATGAAAATAGAACTAAAAGAAAAAATAGAGAAAAGACTGCGGATTATTTACAGTGACGGTAAAAGGGAGCGTCAGGCGGCTGAGAAGCTGGAGGAATATCTGTCCAAATACGGGGAAAAAGACGGAAAAAATACCGGCCTTTCCGAGAGGGACAGTATTCTCATTACCTATGGGGATACCATTTTTGAGGAAGGAAAACCGGGGCTTGAGAGTCTTGGAAAATTCCTTGAGAGGTTTGTGGGGAATACAATAGAAAGCGTCCATTTGCTTCCCATGTATCCGTATACCTCAGACGATGGATTTTCGGTTACAGATTACAGGGAGATTAATCCAGAGCTGGGGACGTGGGAGCATATCAGGAAATTGTCCGGAAGCTATGGACTGATGTTTGACGCGGTGATTAATCATATTTCCAAAAGCAGCGCATGGTTTCAAGGGTACCTGCAGAATCAGGAACCCTACAGGGACTATTTTATTACCTGCGACCCAAAGGCCGATTACAGTGCGGTTACCAGACCGAGGGCGCTGCCCCTTCTTACGAAATTTGATGCGGTGACCGGGGAGAAGTATCTTTGGACAACCTTCAGTGAGGATCAGATAGATTTGAATTTCGGATGTCCAAAACTTCTGGCAGAGATTATGGAGCTTCTGGTGTTTTACGGAAGCATGGGGGCGAAGTTTATCCGCCTTGACGCGGTGGGATTTATGTGGAAGGAGCTTGGCACGTCCTGTATGCATCTTCCCCAGACCCATGAGATTATTAAGCTGGCGAAGGATATTCTTAATGTATACGCGCCGGATACGAGGATTATCACGGAGACGAATGTGCCGCATAAGGATAACATCCGCTATTTTGGACAGCATGGAGATGAGGCGGATCTTGTTTATCAGTTTCCGCTGCCGCCGCTTGTTATGCATACCTTTCTGACCGGGAATGCAGAGGCGGTTTCCGGCTGGCTGGAAGGGCTGGATTTTCCGGGCGGGGGAGTTTCGTATTTTAACTTCTTAAGTTCCCATGATGGGATAGGGATTCGTCCGGCGCAAGGGCTTTTGACGGAAAAGGAACAGGAAAATCTTGTAAAAGCGGCCCTGAGACATGGAGGAGAAGTATCTTATAAAGATAATGGAGACGGAACGAAGAGCCCGTATGAGTTGAATATTAATTATCAGGACGCGCTGGCAGGTCCAGAGGCCTCCGATGGGGAACGGATCGGGAAATTCCTTGCGGCCCAGACTCTGCTTCTGTCTCTGCGGGGGGTTCCGGGAATCTATATCCACAGTCTTCTGGGATCTAGGAACGATTATTATGGAAAGGCTGTTTCTGGAATTCCCAGAAGGATTAATAGGGAGCGCCTGCCTTATGACTATTTGGAAAGGATGCTGACAGAGGATACCAACCGAAAGAGGATTTTCGATGCGGTGCTTGCAAGACTGCGTATCCGGAGAGAAGAAAGCGCCTTTTCTCCGGAGGCAATACAACAGGTAAAAAGGCTCCGGCCGGAGATACTTGCATTTGTGAGGGAGAATGAGCGTACGGAAGAAAGAATCCATGTGCTGATTAATGTTTCCGGTTCGGCGCAGGAGGCCGCCTATGAAGAACTAAAAGGGCGGGAGCTGATAAAGGGCGGAATGGTTTTGGGCAGAATCCGGTTAGACCCATGGGAATGCGCGTGGGTGAAAGAAGAGCGATTGTAACAGAGAAGCATTTCCTGTTAACAATAAATAAAGAAAAGAGGAGAGAAAGGTTATGAAGAAAAAGTTTATGTGTTCGCTGCTGATTGCAGCAATGACGGTATCCATGGCGGCAGGCTGCGGACAGAAGGAAGAAAAGAATTCTTCTGAAGACGGAAAGGTACATATCCAGTTTATGCATCAGCAGGTAGAGCAGGAAAGACAGGATGTGGTGCAGTCTATTATCGATGATTTTCAGAAGGAGAATCCGGATATTGTGGTTGAATCCATTCCGGTCAATGAGGACGACTACGATGCAAAGATTACAACTCAGGGCGGAAATGGCGAGCTGGCGGCAGTGGTAGAGTACAGTCAGGATCAGGCAAAGACCAGTGTTGCAAATCAGTTTACAAATGTAGACGCAGTAAAGGAAGTCATTGAGGGCAAAGGACTGGATGAGTTCTATGAAGGCGCCTTGAACGTAACAAAGACCGAGGATGGAGAGAGTTACGTCGGCGTTCCGATCAGCAGCTGGGTACAGGGAATCTGGGTAAATACCGCAATGCTGAAAGAAAAGAAAATGGAAGTTCCGACTAATTGGGACGAGGTTCTGGAGGTTGCTAAGGCTTTCTATGATCCGGACAACAGAATGTACGGTATTGCGCTTCCAACGTCGGACAGCGCGTTTACCGAGCAGGTATTTTCACAGTTTGCAATTTCTAACGGCGCAAATGTATTTGACGGAGACAAGAATGTAACCGTAAATACGCCGGAGATGAAGGAAGCGCTTGAATATTATACAGAGCTGGCTTCCTACTCTATGCCGGGTTCTACGGAGGTTGCAGACGTTAACGATGCCTTTGTAGGAAAGAATGCGCCGATGGCTATGTACTCTACTTATATCCTTGGCAACGTAAAGGACGCGGGCTTTGCGGATGATCTGACTCTGGTTCTTCCGAATAAGAAGCAGGAGGCGGCTTACGGATGCATCATCGTTCTGGGAATCGCAGAAGGAATGGGCGAGGAAGAAACAGAGGCCGCAAAGAAATTCGTAAGCTATATGCTGGAAAATGAAGCAAATGTTAAATGGCTGAATATGGCTCCCGGCGGAGTACAGCCAGTATTGAAATCAGTAGATGAAATGCCGGAATATACAGAGCTGGAAGCAAGAACCGCTTATGTCCATATGAACGACGCAATTGCCAACGCAGTGGAGAACCTTCAGCTGTTCGGCGCTGTCGACGGAAAGAACTTCACGGAGATGGGCGATGTGACCAATACCGGCGCAATCAGCAAGATGGTAAACAATGCAGTAGTACAGCAGGCGGATATTGATTCAGAACTTGAGACTGCCCAGAGCGCAGTAGAGGGTCTGATGAAATAGTAAATTCTATTGTGGGAGGAAAGGTTTTTTTCCTCCCTGTTTATAAGGAAGATGAGCATGAAAATAAAAGGAAAAAAACTGGGAGGAAGCGATACGAAATTTGCATATGCGCTCCTGTCTCCAAGCTTAATATTATTGGTTCTGCTGATCGGTTATCCTCTTATCTATAATATTGTAATTAGCTGTCAGGAGGTTCCGCTGAATCCAAGGCTTCCTTCGGAATTTGTGGGACTGCAGAATTTTACAGAAGTTTTTACCGATCAGTCATTTTACAAATCGGTTCTGGTTACGCTGCTGTTTACGGCGGCAGTGACGATCATCAGTACCGTACTGGGCCTTGTGATAGCGGTATTTTTAAACCGGTCCTTTTCGGGGAAGAAGCTGGTAAATTCCATTATCATACTGTCTTATGTAGTTCCTTCCGTGTGTCTGATTTTTACATGGAGGTATATGTTTAACAATATTTATGGAATTATCAATTATTTTGTAAAAGATGTATTTCATTTTGTAGATACGCCGCCGTTGTGGTTTGACAAGCCGGTCAGCGCGTTTATTCTGGTAGCGGTTTTTGCGATATGGAAATTCTTTCCTTATGCGTATATTTCATTTAACGCGATACTGCAGTCCATGGACAACACGCTCTATGAGGCGGCGGATATCGACGGGGCGACTTCGTGGGACAAATTTAAGGCAATTACCTATCCTGCGATCAAGCCTACGCTGGTTACGGTTGTGAGCCTGCGGACCATCTGGGTATTCTACATCTATACCGAGGTGTATCTGCTTACGAAGCAGGTGGATGTGCTGGGCGTATATCTGTATGATATGGCGTTTGCAACCCATGATTTCGGAAAGGCGGCAGCGATTTCCATTATCCTGTTCGTATTTATATTTGCTCTTATTATATTGATCAGAAAGAAGGTGCTGAGAGTTGAAGAAGAATAAAAAAGCTCTAAAAGAGGCATGGTTCTATGCAAGAGTTATTCTGCTCGTGCTGGCGCTTTTATTTCCCTTTATCATTATGCTCAGCATTGCTTTAAAGGGGACGGCGGAGACCATCGGCTATCCGCCGACCATTATTCCAAGAACATGGACAATGGAGCATTTTGTAGATATTTTTAACGCGAGGATATTTCCCTTTATCAAATACATTAAGAACAGCCTGTATATTGCGATGACGACTTCGATTGTTGCGGTATTGCTGGGAATATTAGGCGGATACGCTCTTTCCAGACTGAAATTCAAAGGGAAAAGCGCGGTCAGCGAGATGTTCTTTCTGGTATATATGTTTTCTGGCATCCTGCTGATCGTTCCTCTGTTTAAAATGTTATCGGCAGTGGGCTTAAGTAACAGCAGGGAGGCGGTTATCATCTGTATGATCGTGCAGACGCTTCCTACGGCCATCTATATGACGAGAAGCTATTTTGATACGATTCCAAAGGAGCTGGAAGAGGCGGGAAAGGTAGACGGACTTAGTAAAATGGGGATTATTTTCCGGATTGTAGTGCCCCTTTCTATGTCGGGAATCATATCGGTATTTGTATATGCATTTATGATTGCGTGGAATGATGTATTATTTGCATCCATTTTCATCGATTCACCGGATCTGATGACAATACCGATCGGATTGAACTCATTGTTTAACACGCCGGATTATATCTGGGGACGTATGATGGCGGCTTCACTGGTAACGTCTCTGCCGATTGTCATTATGTATGGCTTCAGCCAGCATTTAATTAGAAGCGGCAGCACGGACGGCGGCGTTAAAGGATAAGATTAAAAAGGACAAGGTGAGAAGCTTTATGAAAAAATTAGTAGCAACAGCTCCAAGGACTGCGGAACTGAAAGAGTATGAAGACAGAAAAATTAACAGCAATGAAGTGAAAATAAAGGTGGAATTTGCCGCGCCGAAGCACGGGACAGAGCTGGCGGATTTCCGTGGGACGACTCCCTTTATTGATGGAAAATTCGATGAGGAGTGGAGAGTCTTTACCGAAAGGAAAGCAGATGAGCCGAGGGGAATTGAGTTTGGAGATCTTCCTTTGGGAAATATGTTTGTGGGAACCATTATAGAAAGAGGAAGCGATGTGACAGAGTACGAACTCGGCGACAGGGTATGCTCCTATGGACCAATTAGGGAAACGCAGATCGTGAATGCAGTGGATAATTATAAGCTGCGGAAAATGAGCAGGGAAGCTTCTGCCAAAAATGCTGTGTGCTACGATCCGGCACAATTTGCTTTGAGCGGGATCCGGGATGCGGATGTAAGACCGGGAGACCGGGTGGCGGTGATCGGTTTAGGCGCAATCGGATTGATTGCGCTTCAGATTGCCGTAAAAATCGGCGCTTCAACGGTGATAGGTATTGATCCGATTGAAAAGAGGCGGGAGATTGCCATGAAAACAGGAGCGCATTATACTCTGGATTCTTCCGCCTGCGATGCAGGAATAGAAATGAAACGGCTGACTGGAAAACAGGGGGTGGACGTTATCATTGAGACCAGTGGGAATATCCATGCGCTGCAGTCTGCCCTAAAAGGTCTTGCTTATCATGGAATGATTGCCTACGTGGCGTTTGCAAAGCCATTTCCGGCGGGTCTGTGGCTGGGGCAGGAGGCACATTTTAATTATGGGAAGATTATCTTTTCCCGTGCCTGCAGCGAGCCGAACCCGGAATATCCCCGCTGGAACAGGAAGCGGATTGAGGACGTGTGCTGGGAGCTTCTGATGAACGGATATTTGGACTGCGAGGAACTGATCGATCCGGTGGTGCCCTTTGCTGAATGTGCGGAAGGGTTCTGTGAGTATGTGGACAGACATCCGGAAAAGAGTATAAAAATGGGCGTAGAGTTTTAGCGGGAGGCGAGCAAAGATGCTGTTAGGAACACAGGATAAAGAATTTTTTCCAAAGAATATTATAGAAAAATTTCAGTTTGTGAAGGAAATGGGGTTTGACTGCTTTGAGATAGACGGAAGGGTTCTGACCGAGAACCTTGAGGAAGTGAAAAAGGCGGTTCAGATTACCGGACTTTTCGTGTGTACCGCCTGCGGCGGCTACCGAGGATGGATTGGCGATTTTATTGAAGAAAAGCGCCTGAATGGTATCGAAGACCTGAAAAAGGTTCTGCGGGCCATAAGTGAAGTGGGAGGAACCGGAGTAGTAGTTCCGGCCGCGTGGGGAATGTTTACCTTTCGTCTTCCGCCGATGGTATCTCCAAGAAGCCGTGAAGGAGATGTGAAGGCAATTCTGGCTTCCCTTACAGAACTGGAAAAAACAGCAAAGGAGACAGGAACTTACCTGTATTTGGAGTCGTTGAACCGGTATCAGGATCATATGCTGAACCTGCAGGAGGATTCTGTGAATATCATCCTGCAGGGAGGATTTGAGCGGGTAAAGCTTACTTCAGATTTCTATCATATGGCGATCGAGGAGGATGATATCTCGGATACATTAAGAAAGTACCGGGATTATGTAGGGCATATCCACATTGCCGAAAATCACCGTTATCAGCCGGGAACCGGCTCTATCGACTGGAAGAGGCATATGAAGACGCTGAAAGAAATCGGATATGACGGACCTGTTGTAAATGAAGGAAGAATACGGGGCAGAGACCCGCTGGCTGCTTATCAGGAATCGGTTTATTTTATGAAGCAGTTTCTGTAAAGCGGTTTAAGTATTTGGTCGTATACGCAGCTATGTGCGCGGGATGAAAGGCTCGGCTTGTGAAAAGATACGGACAGGAGAGTAAAGAAAGAGGAGATTAGCAGGATATGAAGCAATTGAGAATGGCGGTTATAGGCTCCGGCCAGATTGCCCAGGTGACCCATATACCGAATTACCGGTCCATGGAGGAAGTTGAAATCGCAGGAATCTGCGATACGCGGATAGAAGCGGCAAGGAGCGCCGCAGAGAAATTTGGGATAAAGCATTATTATGATTCTCATAGAAAGATGCTTGAGGAACTGAAGCCGGACGCGGTTACTGTGTGCGTACCCAATAAATTCCACTGCCGGATCGTGCTGGATGCATTGGAGGCCGGATGCCATGTTTTTTGTGAGAAACCGCCGGCAATTACGGTAGAAGAAGCGGTAAGCATGGAAAATGCGGCCAAAAGAAAAGGAAAGCTTTTATCGTATGGTTTTCATTTTAGAAGCAGCAGCCAAGTGTCATTTTTGAAGAACCGTATTGAAAAAGGATACATGGGAGAAATCTACCACACAGAGGTGAAGTGGAACAGAAGGCGCGGGATACCGGGATGGGGCTGCTTTACGAATAAGGAGATACAAGGGGGAGGACCACTGATTGACATCGGCGCCCATATGCTGGACTGTGCCTTATATCTTCTAGATTATCCGGAGATTTCCTATGTATGCGCGGCAAAAAGCAGCAGGATTGGAAAGCAGGAATCCATCGGATTAATGGGGGGCTGGGATCCAGAAAAATTTACGGTTGAAGACGGCCTGTTTGGATTTGTTGGATTTAAAAACGGAACCAGCCTTGAACTGCAGACGGCCTTTGCAATTAATCAGAAAGAACGGGACGCAAGGAGCGTAAAGCTCTATGGTTCAAAGGAAGGGGCAGATTTGTTTCCGCTGGAATTGTATGGGACAGAAGACGGACAGCTGACGGACAGGCAGTTTCCATTTATGGAAATGAAGGACTGGCATATGGATGCGGACCGGAATTTTGTGCAGGCATGTATGGGCAGAAGCAGACTTTTGGCTGCCGCAGAGCAGGGAACTTATGTACAGCGGGTTTTATGCGCATTATATGAGTCTGCCGATACCGGTATGCCGGTAATCATGAAATAGAATTGGAGAAAAGAGGATGGTTCATTATCAGACACAGAAAGAACAAGGCAGATTCTGGATTATGGAAAGAGAATTTGCTCCGGATTTTGAGCAAAAGACAGAATCTGTTTTTGCACAGTGCAATGGCTATATGGGGGTACGTGCAGCGCATCCGTTTCGCCTTATGGAAGAAAAAAGAGGACTGTATATCAGCGGAGTATTCAACAAAGCATATGAAGAAGAGGTTACAGAGCTTGTAAATTGCCCGGATATCGTTTGGATGGAAATAGAAGCAGACGGCAGGAAATTGTTTCCTGAACGGGGAGGGCTTCTGGAATTTAACCGAAAGCTTGATATGCTGAGCGGAGAATTGGCGCTGAAATATGTGTTTCAGACAGAAGAAGGAAAGAAACTGCTGGTTGAATGCAGGAGATTTGCTTCTAAGGATAATATACATCTATTTCTGCAGTCAGTGAGAATCCAAGTTATAGAAGGAAGCATTTCAGAAGTGAAGGTGAGAACCGGAATCGACGGACAGCAGACCAACAGCGGAGTTTCTCATTTTCGTACTGTAAAGGCAAGGGTGTACGAAAGAGAAATAATGGAACTTGCCGGAGAGCTTACAAAGAATACAGTGCGGATAACGGCAGGACTTAAGGTGTGCAAGGGAACGCTTAGGAAGAAGGACTTTTCTCTGGTACGGCGCAAGATTCAGGGAGAGTATGTGATCGCGCCGGATGAAAGCGGAGAAATCCTGCTGGAAAAGATATGCCTGATTGATCTGGCAGATGAAGGACTGGATACGGGCGAGAGGACAAACATACTTGCCAAGGCCGCAGAAGAGGGATATCTCTCATTATTTAGGAAACATCGTAAGCGTATGGAGGAGTTCTGGGATCGGTGTTCCATTCGGATTTTAGGAATTACAGAAGAGGAAGAGGCGGCAATTTGTTTTGCGCAATATCATATTCTGGGGATGACTCCATGGCATACCGGCGAGAGCAGCATTGCCGCGAAGGGATTGACCGGGGAGGGGTATAAAGGGCACGTTTTCTGGGATACAGAGATATTTATCCTGCCTTCTCTTTTGTATACTTATCCGGAAGCGGCAAAAAGACTGCTGGAATTTAGGTACAGAGGGCTGGAAGGCGCCAGAAAGAAGGCGCGCGCTTATGGATTTCAGGGTGCGATGTTTCCTTGGGAAGCGGCCAAAACAGGAGAAGAGGAGACGCCTCTTTATGCGGCGCTGAATATTTATACCGGAAAAGCCAATAAAGTCTGGTCCGGGATCAAAGAATACCATGTGACAGCGGATATTATCTATGCTGTGGATCAGTATTATAAGGTCACGAAAGATCAGGATTTTATGGAGAAATGCGGCTATGAAATGTCCTTTGAGGC
This sequence comes from uncultured Dorea sp., assembly GCA_910584095.1. Taxonomy (GTDB): domain Bacteria; phylum Bacillota; class Clostridia; order Lachnospirales; family Lachnospiraceae; genus Claveliimonas. The sequence continues at coordinate 152,675 of CAJTYU010000003.1, forward strand.
GGCAAGATTTTGGGTGTCCTGCGCAGAGTGGGACGATGCGGGCGGCCGGTATGTGATTCGTGATGTGATAGGACCGGACGAATATACGGAACATGTGGATAACAATGCCTACACAAATTATATGGCCGGATATTGTGTGGAGACTGCCCGCCGTTATGCAGAGGAACTAAAGGAAAGGCGTCCGGAGCAGTACCGGATATTGTCCGGACGGCTTCGGATGGATGGAGAGGCTGAAAAATGGGGCGAGTTCCTTGAGAAGCTATATCTGCCGAATCCAAATCCGGAAGGGATTCTTCCTCAGGACGATACCTTTCTTGCAAAGTCCTGTCTGAAAAATATTGAAAAATATAAAAATTCTAAGCTGAAGCAGTCAGTGCTCCTAGATTACTCAAGGGAAGAGGTTGTGAATATGCAGGTACTAAAGCAGGCGGACGCCGTTATGCTTATGAACTTATTTCCGCGCCTGTTTCCAAAAGAAATCGTGAAAAAGAACGTACTCTTTTATGAGAAAAGAACGATCCATGATTCTTCATTGAGTTATTGCGCCCATGCGCAGGCTTGCGCTGCAATTGGGGAAGTGGAGCTGGCCGCAGGTTTCTTTGACCGTTGTCTGATGATTGATATTGACGACAATCCGCATGACAGCAGAGACGGAATACATTCCGCCTCGCTCGGAGGGATTTGGAACTGTCTGATTTTTGGATTTGCAGGAGTTAGCTGCGACGGCGAGCATATCTTTCTGGAACCGCATCTGCCGAAACATTGGAGGAAGATGAAATTCACACTTATGGTTTATGGCATGCAGATTGCATTCGAGATATCAAAATCGTTGATTTATCTGGCCTGTGAACGGATGACAGAGCCTGAAATAAAAATATGGGTCAGCGGGAAAGCATATGCCTTTCGGGGTGAACTGGAAATAAAACTGGATTGTAAGGATGGCTTAAAATGAAAGCAATAATTTTTGATTTGGACGGAGTGGTTGTGGATACGGCTAAATACCATTATCTGGCATGGAGAAAGCTGGCCGGGGAACTAGGGTTTGAATTTGATATCAGCAATAACGAGAGGCTGAAAGGGGTAAGCCGTATGGAATCCCTAAGTATTGTGCTGGAAACAGGAGGAATGAAGGGATTTACGGAGGAAGAAAAAAAGGAGCTTGCAGATCGGAAAAATAAGTACTATCTGCAGATGATCCGTGATATTGACGAATCTGAAATATTGCCCGGAATACCGGAATTTATTGCGGGATTGAAAGAAAGAAACTATAAGATCGCGTTGGGCTCCGCAAGTAAGAGCGGGAGAATGATTCTTGAGAAATTAAAGCTGGCGGGATTATTTGACGCGATAGTAGACGGCAATCTTGTGGAACGTGCCAAACCGGATCCGCAGGTGTTTGTAACAGCGGCAGAATTGCTTAAAATCCCATGTGAAAGCTGTATCGTTGTGGAGGATGCAGAGGCTGGAATTGAAGCGGCGAGAGCGGGCGGGATGCATTCTATCGGAGTGGGAAGCAAAGAACTGCTGAAAGAGGCGGATATTATAGTGGAAAGCACGGCGGAACTGACGGGACTTATGGAAGCTTTGCCTCTATATCGGAAAAACTAACCGTCATTACAGACTGGAAATACAATAAGATTAACAGAAGCGGAAGATGCAGTCAAGATTTTGTGTATTAATATGTGTATGCAAGATGAATGTTTGTGATACATATATAGGGATATCTGATTGAAAAAGGGACAGGCGTATGCTATATTTGAGGCAGAAATACACTTTGTCATGTATTTAGGAGGAATTTAAAATGTATGAATTAAAGCAGGCTGCCGAACGGACATATTATATCAACTGTCCCGCAAAAGTAGGGATTTACAGGACGAACAACCGGGACGTCTACCTTATTGACAGCGGAGATAATAGAAATGCCGGAAAAAAAGTCTGGGAAATTCTTAGTGAAAATAATTGGAACTTAAAGGGCATCGTTAATACGCATTCCCATGGAGACCATGTTGGGGGAAATAAATATTTACAGGAGCAGACCGGATGTAAAATATTTGCGGATGGGATTGAAGCGGCGTTGGCAAAATATCTTGCTATAGAACCATCCTTCTTGTATGGAGGGTATCCTGGCAGGGATTATTTAGAGCATAAAGCACAGCTGACTCAGGCCAGCGATGTCTCCGACATCTCCGACTGTGATTTTCCAAAAGAGCTGAAGGTTATTTCTCTGCGGGGGCATTTCTTCCATATGATCGGCGTTCGCACGCCGGATGATGTTGTGTTCCTTGCCGATTCTGTTCTCAGCGCTTCTATGCTGAAAAAGATTCCGATTCCTTTTGTCTATGATATCGCCGAATATCTGAACACGCTGGATAAGATCGAGGCTATGAAGGCGTCTGTATTTGTTCCCTCCCACGCAGAGGTTTCTGAAAATGTGAAAGAACTGGTACAGCTGAACCGTCAGAAAATTTTCGATATTGCAGATAAGATACAAAGGATCCTGAAAACGCCTATGTGCTTTGAAACCCTCCTGAAACATATATTTGACGAGTATGGGATAAATATGAATTTTAAACAGTATGTCTTGGTTGGAAGTATTATACGCTCCTATCTGTCATGGATGAAGGACAGCGGCCGCTTAGAAGCTGTTTTTGACAATAATATGCGAAAATGGTCGGCTCAATAGCAGAGTGTATCCAAATGGAAAAAGCGGGTTGTGCGGCTTGCGGAAACTTGGGCATATTCGGATATTGTAAGTATATTTTGAGTATGCTATACTGATTTTTATGGAATTATAAATAATCTATACTTATTGAACTACTAATGTTCAATAGGGTATAGTATCATGATTTGGGAGGTAATTTCAGATGGAAAGAAAGAATGTATGGTCTGCTTACGGGCAGGAACAGCTTGCGGAATTAGACCGTATTAATACGCTGTACAAAGCCTGTCTGGACGAGGGTAAGACCGAGCGCGAATGTGTAAAGGCCGCCGTGCGCATGGCGGAGGAGAAAGGATATCGGGATATCCGTGAACTGATTCAGACGCAGGCGCAGGTAAAAACCGGGGACAAGGTATATGCGGTGTGCATGGATAAGAGTATCACGCTTTTTCATATTGGGGCAAAACCTCTTGAGGAAGGTATGAATATTCTTGGGGCTCATATTGATTCTCCCCGGATTGATGTGAAGCAGAATCCCTTGTATGAAAGCGACGAATTTGCATATCTGGATACGCATTATTATGGAGGAATTAAGAAATACCAGTGGGTAGCGATTCCGCTTGCTCTTCACGGCGTGGTTGCAAAGACGGATGGCGAAGTGGTTACAGTCAGCATTGGAGAGAAAGACGACGATCCGGTATTTGCGGTAACGGATCTTTTGGTGCATCTGGCCGGCAAGCAGATGGAGAAAAAAGCAAACGCGGTCATTGAAGGAGAGAAGTTAGACCTTTTGATCGGCAGCCGTCCGCTTGAGAAGCTGGAGGGCTTGGACAAGGAAGAAAAGGAAGCGGTTAAACAGAATATCATGAAGCTTCTGGAGGAATATTACGGCATGGCTGAGGAAGATTTTGTGTCGGCAGAGCTGGAGATCGTTCCGGCCGGAAGATCCAGAGACTGCGGTCTGGACAGAAGCATGGTGATCGGCTATGGACAGGACGACAGGGTGTGTGCGTTTACCTCTCTTTTCGCAATGCTGGACACGGAGTCTGTAGAGAGAACCGCCTGCTGTATTCTGGTGGACAAGGAAGAAATCGGAAGCGTAGGAGCAACCGGAATGCATTCCAGATTCTTTGAAAATACAGTGGCGGAGCTTTTGAACCTGATGGGAGGATATTCCGACCTTAAAGTGAGAAGGGCGCTGCAGTTTTCCCATATGCTTTCCTCCGATGTGAGCGCGGCCTACGACCCGATGTTTGCAGAGGCATTTGAAAAGAGAAGCTCCGCATTTTTCTCCAAAGGACTGGTATTTAATAAATTCACCGGGAGCCGTGGGAAAAGCGGTTCTAACGATGCCAACGCAGAGTATCTTGCGAAAATCCGGAGGGCGCTGGATACAGACGATGTGGCGTACCAGTTTGCCGAGCTTGGCAAGGTAGATGAAGGCGGCGGAGGAACCATCGCTTATATTATGGCAAATTACGGCATGGAAGTGATCGACAGCGGCGTGGCGGTACTGTGCATGCATGCGCCCTGGGAAATTACCAGCAAGGCGGATGTGTACGAGGCATATAAAGGCTATCAGGCGTTCTTAAAATATATGTAGACAAAAGAATAAGCGCAAAGTTATTAAAGGCTATGAGATAGATAATAAGTTATATATCCCATAGCTTTTTTCTATAGAATTTTTTTGTTTTTTAGGGTTTGTCTCACTTTTTACACTATATTTATTGATTTTGCTATTTGAAACAGGTAAAATCGGTTGTAAAAGCAAGATGATATTTATTTTACAGGGTATGAGTTTTGTAGCATCGTAATAACAGATTGTTTGTAAGAAGGAAGATAACTATGTATCAAAAAGATATTGAGAGATTTGCTTTTTTATATATGTGCGGACAGAGAGACAAATGTTTAATACAGGGGAAAGTAAAAATGACGTTTCAGGATTTCGACAGACTTGTTTTTATTACGGAATTTCTGGGACTCGACCGTCTGAGTCTGGAAATATGGAATCAGTTTTCGGCGCAGTTTCAGGCACAGCTTGAGGATTTGGAAAATCAGCTTCCGGAGGATTCGGAAGATATGGCATCGGCGGAATTTATAGTGGATACTCAGCTGCGCGACCAATGGCTGAGGGAATTTTGCGCATCGGTTCCGGACGAAGAGGTGCGTGGATTGATAAATAATAGATTATCAAAAATATGGTAATTCATGAGGTCTGGCACTTGACGTACATTGTCAAAAACAGTAAAATATTTATGTGACTTGATTTGAAAAATATTTATTTAGGAGGTCATTTGAAAATGGCAAAATGGGTTTATTTGTTTAGTGAAGGCAATGCGAATATGCGTGAACTTCTGGGCGGCAAGGGCGCGAACCTTGCAGAGATGACAAGCCTCGGACTTCCTGTACCGCAGGGCTTTACGATTACGACAGAGGCATGTACTCAGTATTATGAGGATGGCAGAGAGATCAATGATGAGATTCAAACTCAGATCAATGAGTACATTGTAAAAATGGAAGAAATTACTGGCAAGAAGTTTGGCGATCACGAGAATCCGCTTCTCGTATCTGTCCGTTCAGGAGCAAGAGCTTCTATGCCGGGTATGATGGATACAATTCTGAACCTTGGACTGAATGAAACTGTTGTGAACGTAATCGCTGAGAAATCTAACAATCCGCGCTGGGCTTGGGACTGCTACAGAAGATTTATCCAGATGTATTCCGACGTCGTTATGGAGGTTGGCAAGAAGTATTTTGAAGAGCTGATTGACAAGATGAAGGCAGACAGAGGCGTACAGCAGGATGTAGATCTTACGGCGGACGATTTAAAGGAGCTGGCTAATCAGTTTAAGGCTGAGTATAAGGCTAAGATTGGAGAGGACTTCCCAGATGACCCAAAGGAGCAGCTCATGGGCGCTATCAAGGCTGTATTCCGTTCATGGGATAACCCGCGTGCTAACGTATACCGCCGTGACAATGACATTCCATATTCATGGGGAACCGCAGTGAACGTACAGTCTATGGCATTTGGCAATATGGGCGACGACTGTGGTACAGGAGTTGCATTTACCCGCGACCCTGCTACGGGAGAGAACGGACTGTTCGGCGAGTTCCTGACCAACGCGCAGGGTGAGGACGTGGTTGCCGGCGTCCGTACACCGATGCACATTTCCGAGATGGAGGACAAGTTCCCGGAAGCATTTGCCCAGTTCAAAGAGGTATGCAATACACTGGAGAAGCATTACAGAGATATGCAGGACATGGAGTTTACGGTAGAGCACGGCAAGCTCTATATGCTGCAGACACGAAATGGTAAGAGAACCGCTCAGGCAGCCCTTAAGATTGCGTGCGATTTGGTTGATGAAGGCATGAGAACAGAGGAAGAGGCAGTTGCAATGATCGATCCGCGTAACCTGGATACGCTGCTTCATCCGCAGTTTGACGCAGCGGCTCTTAAGGCTGCAGCGCCGATGGGCAAGGGCCTTGGAGCTTCTCCTGGAGCGGCTTGCGGTAAAGTTGTATTTACGGCTGACGATGCGGTAGCATGGGCGGCAAAGGGAGAAAAAGTTGTTCTGGTTCGTCTTGAAACTTCTCCGGAGGATATCACAGGCATGAAGTCTGCGCAGGGTATCCTGACAGTCCGCGGCGGTATGACTAGCCATGCTGCAGTAGTTGCCCGCGGTATGGGTACCTGCTGTGTATCCGGATGCGGCGACATCATTATGGATGAGGAGAATAAGAAGTTTACGCTGGCAGGAAAAGAATTCCATGAAGGAGACGCAATCTCTATTGACGGTACTACAGGTAATATTTATGACGGAATTATTCCTACTGTTGACGCTACAATTGCCGGCGAGTTTGAAAGAATTATGGCATGGGCCGACAAGTACAGAGTTCTGAAGGTTCGTACGAATGCGGATACGCCGGATGACGCGAGAAAGGCAAGAGAGCTTGGTGCGGAGGGTATTGGTCTTTGCCGTACAGAGCATATGTTCTTCGAGGAAGACAGAATTGCCGCGTTCCGTGAGATGATCTGCGCAGATACCGTAGAAGAGAGAGAGGCAGCTCTGGACAAGATTCTGCCATATCAGCAGGGAGATTTTGAAAAGCTGTATGAAGCTCTGGAAGGAAATCCGGTTACCATCCGTTTCCTTGACCCACCTCTTCATGAGTTTGTTCCTACCGAGGAAGCCGATATTGAGAAACTTGCCGAGGCTCAGGGAAGAACGGTGGAGGAGATCAAGGCAGTAATCGACGGCCTGCATGAATTTAATCCAATGCTGGGACACAGAGGATGCCGTCTGGCAGTTACTTATCCTGAGATTGCAAAGATGCAGACAAAGGCTGTTATCCGTGCGGCGATCAATGTGAAGAAGGCTCATCCAAACTGGGATCTTGTACCTGAGATCATGATTCCTCTGATTGGCGATGCGAAGGAGCTGAAATATGTAAAGAAATTTGTAGTAGAGACTGCGGAAGCCGAGATTGCAGCAGCAGGCGTTGAGATTAAGTACGAGGTAGGTACGATGATCGAGATTCCAAGGGCAGCCCTTACAGCTGATGAGATTGCACCGGAAGCAGACTTCTTCTGCTTCGGTACCAATGACCTGACACAGATGGCCTTTGGATTCTCACGTGACGACGCGGGCAAGTATCTGGAATCATACTATGACGCTAAGATTTACGAGAACGATCCATTTGCAAAACTTGATCAGACAGGCGTAGGCAAACTGATGGAAACTTGTATCAAGCTTGGCAAGCCGGCAAATCCGAAGCTCCATATCGGTATCTGCGGCGAGCATGGCGGAGATCCGAGTTCTGTGGAGTTCTGTCATAAGATCGGACTGGATTATGTATCCTGCTCACCGTTCCGCGTACCGATTGCAAGGCTGGCAGCGGCTCAGGCGGCTATACAAAGTAAGTAGGAGTTTTCTTTCCTTTGAATTACCGCTGTCTTTCGAGCAGTCGGCAGCTTTCCGAAAGGCTAACGGACAGTATGTAAGAAAAAATCAATGGAGAGAAACTACCGTAACGGCATATATCGACCTTGATTAAGAACTGAATTAGGATAAGCGTATCATTAGAAATAGTGGTACGCTTATTTTTTCACTCGTTTGCACCTTTGAATATCAAGCCGTCTTTAATTATAATGAAGCCAAGAAAGGACGGTGGACGGTATGAGGGAAAAGAAAACCCATCTATATGTAGACAGCAGGGAGAAGACATTACTTTTACATAGCCTTGTGGAGCTGAAAAATCAGTTCATACAGCAGGGCAAGAAAGTCCTGCACCACGGCGAGTTCCCAGACCACCCGTTCAAGGTCTTAATGGACGAGGACATTTAAGTGAAGTAGCAGAAAAGAAGACAGACAAGAAGCTGGAAGGGTCAAAGAATGCTGGAAACGCTAAAGTGTATCAGGAAGTTTAGAAAACTGGAGTAGGTAAGGAGTGAAAGGGGCAGTCTTTAAGGCTGTCCCTAATATATGAAGAAGCATAGATATACTTTATTGTTGGCATTTTTAACGAGGCTGTTGCTATGTCAAAAGTGAATGCGTCCCACTTTATCCTTGTGAATAAAAGAATATTTCGGCTAAAAACCGATTACAACAAAAATCAAACCGTTCAGACGATATCCTTGTATACCAAACTTTTCTTCGTTATAATAGAAAATATTATCGTAAAGAGAAAAGGGAGCGGATAAAAGTGATTCGGATTGCGGTTTGCGAAGATGAGCAGATTCTTTTAGAACAGTTGACGGACGATATCAAAAATATATTGAATAAGCATTCTGTTATATACAGCATCAAGACATATGCAAATGGAAATGCACTTTTGGCGCATGAGGAATTTGATATTTTATTTTTGGATATTGCCATGCAACCCATCAATGGTCTGGAATTGGCAAGAAGGCTGCGAGCCAGAGGCGATGAAAGTAAAATGGTCTTTATCACAGCACACCGGCAATATGCGATAGATGCATATGATGTTCAGGCATTTCATTACATTATTAAGCCTGTAGATTTAAAGAAGCTTGAAGCTATACTCCTGAAGTTGTGTTCCTTTCTCAAAAGAGAAAATGAACAAGCGCTTTCAGTTTGTCAGGGAACAATGCGAAGAAGAATTCCTTTTGAACAAATATTATATCTGGAGGTTATAAATAGAAAAATTTATCTGCATAAGAATGATGAGTCTGTTCCATTTTACGGTAAATTAAATGAAATTGAGCCAATGTTACCAGATAGTTTTTTTCGTTGTCATCGGAGTTATATTGTTAATTTTGATCATGTGAAATATTACAAAAAGGAAACGATTTGGTTAGACAATGAATATACTGTGCCGTTATCCAGACGCCGGCATCAGGCATTTGGTCTGGCATTCATGTATTATCTGAAAAAAAGGGGAGATGTCTTTTGAGTGTTTTAACAATATGGACAACAGGCTGGGGAATTTTCTTAACTTTTTATCAACATCTCTTTTTAAAAGAAATGCTTGGAGCAAAGTATCGTTATACTTATCTTTGGTTTTATATGGGAAGTTGGCTATATGGACACATGAATGCATGGTTCGATATTGTAGGCACTGCATGGGGAAATATGATTTATTTATGCGTTTGTGCATTTACTTTGAATACATTGTTGTTTCATGGAAGCGTCATAAAAAGAGGTTTTTTTACTTTGTGGATGTATGGGATTCAGGAAGTGGCAAGCGGTATATTTTACCAACTGTTTATGGTTGCAGTAGATTTAACCGGGCGGGAAGACTGTCTTGATATGGTACTGAATGCAGTTAACCTGATGACAGGTCTTGTGCTTTTTTTTATGATGGAGGTTTTAAAACGTAAACTGCATTTGCTTAAACGTGATTTCGAGGATCGCGATGGCCTTTATCTTATGTGTATTATTACATTTATTTGTGTTGCAGTCAGTATGACACCAATGACATTTGAGGAAGTAAATAATTGGGATGCCAGATATATACATACAGTTGTGATTCCAAGCGGACTGATCGTAATTGGCGGAGAAATGCTGAATGTCTATTCCGTTATCATGTTAGAACGACGTCTGGTGGAACGACTGGCAAAACAGCAATATCAGATACTGGGGGAACACTTAGAAGTTTTAAAGGAGCAGTATGAACAACTGATGAAGATTCGGCACGACATGAAAAATCACAGTTTATGTCTTGCACAGTTATTGGAAAAAGGAAATGTAGAAGGAACCAGACGGTATTTGAAACAATGGAATACCGTCATAGAAGAGGGAGAGACTGTTATTCGGACAGGTTCTATTTTTGCTGATTCCCTGTTGAATCCGAAATACCAACAAGCAAAAAAACTTGGAATCGATATTTCGATTCAGATGAGTGTGCCTAGTGAGGAGCTGGTTGCTCCTGTCGATCTCTGCTGTCTGTTGGCAAATGCGCTGGATAATGCAATAGAAGCTTGTCAACGGGGAATTACAGCAGGGTATCCGGCAGGATGGATACAAATAAAATCACAGATACATGCCAAATACTGGGTATTTGAAATTTCAAATAGTACTTATTTACCAGTGAAATCACACGAAGGTAGATTTCTGTCTTCCAAACAGATCCCGGTAAGTGGAATTGGACTGCAAAATATTAAGACGATTGTTGAGCAGTATGAAGGGGTACTTGACTTAAAGAATGAAACATGTTTCGTTCTCAATGCTATGTTTCCGCTGCCTTAAGCACCAAAAAACAGTCCATTCACAACATTCGTATAAATTTATATGATACATTGACCGATACTCTAATATAACTCATTACAATATTCAATTAAGATTTATATTAGGAGGACTTTGAGATGTTTATTGGAAAAGTAAATAATTTATTTAATGTAGATGCAATAAATCGTAAATTCAATCGAAATACAACGAATGAAGAAGAAAAGGGTTTTTTACGTAATGACATTGCTACAATATCGCCAAAAGGAAAAGCAATGAATACAATAGAAAGGCTAATAAAACAAAAGGATTTTATAAAAGAGTGTAAAGCCTCATTGCTTGAACAGATGACGAATAATGAATCTGGATATTGCTCTGCTGATATAACAAAGAAAATAGAAGAGTATGAAAAGCAATTGGATTCACTTGATGAGCAAATTGCGAAGGAAATGGCAAAGCAAACAGATGGAATGGAAGAAGATGGCTCAAACAGTATATACAAAAAAAGCCAATCTTTGACAAAACAGGAAGCTAATAATAAAAGAATGGCTGATATTACGAAGATGTCAACCGAGTTTAGGAAAAGTGAAATGATAAATTCAGTTAAAAATAGATTAGAGGGGGAGAAGGGAGTATTAGAAGCAGAATTGAAGTCAGGAGATTCTGAAATAAAAAGGCAGAGGATAGAAGAAATTGACAATAGAACGGCAGAACTATCAAAAAAAGCGGGTGAAACTTTAACAAGAGTCAATAAGATATCAAATGATTCAGAAGAAACCTTAACAAAGGAAACATCAGCTAAGAGAGAGGATGAAACTGATAGTGAGGATGAAAAAAACAATCTTAAGGGTAAGGATAATGAGATATTAGTTTAATGAGGTTGGCATTGGAAGCGGCGGAGTGATTAACGTAAATCTTTTATAGCATTATTCGACATAACGTGCTATAATTTTCTTAGTCAGATTAGAGCAAGTAGGGATAGTCTGCGGTTGTCCTTTCTGGAAACGGAAAGGAGGTCGGTATGAACACACTTGAGATACTTACACTGCTGTTGGTCATTTTCGCAGCATTAACATACTTAGACAACAGAAACAACCGCAAGTAACGGAAAAGGCTATCTTCTACTGCCATAGAGGATAGCCTTGTAATCCGTATTTTTTACGCTTTATAAGTTTCCGATTGTGCAACCGTCGGACACGCTAATATCCTTCGGCTTCTAAGATGATTATAAACCAACACTGCGAATTTTGCAAGAGGGTTTAGGAAATGGGGGTGCTTCGGCACTCCTATTTTTTGCGGATTTGTAGATTATCTTACATGAAAACGGTCTTGTCTGCAAGAAATTTTTCTGATTTTATAAAT
>CAJTYU010000004.1 GCA_910584095.1 uncultured Dorea sp.
CATAGGATACAAAATCCTTGAAGAAAATGTGTCAACTAATCTTGACAAAATCAATCTCCCCGGGATTGCGCAAGGCTCATAGGCGTCCATAAGGAAAGTATCTATCGCTTCACCGATACTGTATGTACGGCAGAAGGCACCGATCGGTCCCCGCTTCGCGCAAGGGTCTCCCTGTTTTTTCGCTGTCCTTCTCCGCTTCTCTACAGTACGGCTGCTCTCCGGCCAGTAGCTTGTATCCGTCCAGTCCGGGTATCTGGCCAGTACTTCATCCGGGTCCAGCCATGGGTTGTCATGATACCGGAAGATATATTCACCATCTATTGATATGCTTGGCCAATACATCAGCCTTGAGGCCTGATATGTAGTGTCATCGAAATAATCAATTCCTATCTCTTCTGCAAGCTTCCTTCCCACCGCCTCATATTCATCCGGAGTCACCTGACGTTTCAGCGGGATCAAAATACGAAGTCTCGGTTTCTCCGGGCAGTGTTTATGAGTGGAATATACGGCATAATTGTAATCTGTAAGAAGCTCCATATCTTCCATCATGTAGACTGGTGCAAAATCTGCATCCAGTGTAACGATCTGCCGTATCCTGACATTCTCCGCTTTCCGCCTGCCATCCTTGAGGCTTCCCCCAATAAATCCTCCGACATCTTTGATCTGATCCTGCCTGATCTTAGACATCTTCATATATTCTGTATAGGTTTCAGGTGTTTTTATTGGCTCTTCCAGTTTCTTTAAAATCTGGGACCACGATAGTTGTTTATTCCTCCATTTTTTCTCTATACGGCTTTTTCCGATTGCAAGAGGAAGCATCCCGTCATACCGGATATTCTTTCTGTATTCTTTTATTTCAGCTATTTTTTCCATGGCCCCCCCGTAGTTAATCTTTTTTATAAAACTCGGTTTCATATCCATCTCCCTTTAGAGGAAGTCCTTGCCCCCATGGCGGAGATACCTTCATAATATCTGTAATACTCTGCAGTGCGTTTATATCATCTTTGGGAACATCAACGATAATTTCATCGTGGACATGCATGACTATATGGTATCCTGCTTCCGTAACCTTCTTTATTGTCTCAGCAAGACAGTCCCTTGCAACGGCCTGTACGATGTTCTCCACCAGTTTTCCGCCCCATGTCTCTAGCCGCCCCCACCGCTTTGTGTTCTGTTCTACTCCTGCATACGTAACCGATTCCTTTCCTTCATACTCTTCAATCCTTGCATCGTAATATGCCAGCTTTCTGCCGGACGGCAGCGTAATAAAAAGAATCCCATTGATATAAGAAAAAACTAGTCCGTGGCGTATCTGGATACTCCGGTGTTCCTGTATGGCAGTTTTGGCCGCGCTCTCTGCAGTCCTCCATAACTTACATATCCTCAAGTTCGCCTTTCTCCAGTTCTGTACCAGCATAGGGATCTCTTCATCCGGGATACTGCCGGACTTGTCCATTGCCTTGATCGCTCCGAAACTTCCGCCGTAACCCAATGCAAGCTCGGCTACCTTCCCCTGCCGTCTCAGCTTACTCCCCTTTTTAATGTTCTCAATCGGAACATGGAACATCTGGGAGGCAGAAGCCTCATATATTTTCCCATGTGTCCGGAATACTTCTAAACGCCATTCCTCGTCAGCCAGCCATGCGATCACCCTTGCCTCGATAGCACTGAAATCAGAGACTACAAACCTGCATCCTTCTGACGGGATAAAAGCAGTACGTATCAGCTGGCTGAACACAAACGGCACACCGCCGAATAATAGTTCCAGATCCGCAAAACGCTCTTCCTTTACCAAACTCCTTGCAAGCTCCAAGTCCGGGATTTTATTCTGCGGCAGGTTATGCACCTGTACAATGCGCCCTGCCCACCGCCCGGTCCGGTTTGCCCCGTAAAATTGGAGGATGCCCCTCAGCCTTGAATCCCCGCACACCGCCTGTGTCATGGCCGTATACTTCTTCGTTGAGGTTTTCCCCAGCTCCTGCCGGATCTCCAGCATCCGGATCCCCAGCTCTGTATCACAGATATCTGCCATATCTTTTAATTGTTCCATGATCCCCGGAATGGAGTCTTTAGTAATGCTGGCTGCCTGCAGGCCGTACTGCTTAAGATACCACGCCTTAAGCTGCGTGAGGCTGTTTGGGTTTTCCAGCCCTGTAAGCCCCACAGCCTCTTCCATCAGCCTTTCATGGTAGGTTTCATCATACCGGATAATCTTTTCTGCAAGATCCATGTCCAGGCAGATGCCCTCATCATTCGTTTTCTGGTCTAGTTCCCACAGCTCCTGCTCACTCTCCGGGATACGGTACTTTACAATTTTATCTCTGACTGCTGACTCCGTGACCACATCCTGCCGGTTGTACTCTATGAACTGAGCCCATCTCTCCGGGTCGTGCTCTGGCAGGTTCCTTGTCCTGCCGCCATTGGCCTTTGTGGGCCTGCATGGCTTACAGAAATAACTAATCAGAGATTTTCCTATCTTGTCTTTCTGTTTATCCGCTGGAAGGCCGAGTGCGGCTCCTACTCCGGCCAAATTCCCGGGAAGCCCCAGCGTGGCGGCATGGACTGCTGTACATCTCCACTGTTCCGGCGGCATCGGCTTTTTCAAATAAGCTGCAAAGCAGGTTCTCTCAAAATTTGCATTGTATGCCGTCTTGATGTAATCCGGATTCTGCAATGCGTTATAAAATTCTTCCATGTCTTTTGATGATGCAGTCCTTTCATGGGATGTTCCGCTCTTCAGATCTATAACCTTTACAGAACCTTCGTCAATCCGGTAACCTATCAACAGTATTTCAAAGTCAGGGCTTTCCGCATATGCGTAAGCCCCTGCCTTTGCTATATCTACGCTGGAGTAAGTCTCAATGTCCACATTCATATAATGCTGCATATGAACATCCTCCTATCCTAAAAGGTCATCATCCTCAAAATCTTCTTCAAAATCATCCTCTGCGGATGCCCTCGCGCCGCCCAACGCTTCATCGTCACCCAGTTTTTGGATATTGTTCAATCCAACACCGACGCCTTTATTTCCGTTGCTGTTAAACGGGAAGAAATTGATAGAAGCCCTTCCCCAGCATCCGGAATAAACCTCTGTCGGATCCAGAATTTCATTTTTATACATGTCAATGATCCCCGGCTTCTGGTTGCTGTTAGCATTCAGGAAATACATCCCTGTATATTCCTCTGCTTCATCCGCCCTTTCGTCATCGCCGTCACGCAATGGGAGCTTCAAGTTTCCCGGCTTTTTCCCACCCCACTTTTCAGCTACCCCCTGTTGAACGGCGGCATTGATTGCGGCCTTAATCTCCTGTACGGTCTTCTTATCCTTTTTGGGGATCAGGAGGCAGATGGAGAACTTTTCATCCTGCCCCGGCTGAAAGCTCCTGCTTTTAAAAATATTTACATAACTGAATCTTACCTTCCCTGTAATTACTTTCGTTGGCTGTATACTCTTACTCATATCTTCAAATCTCCTGTTCTTATAATTTCCTGTCAAATAATCTTTATGGTTCTTCAATGAGTCCATTACTCAAAATCTTTTTTAGCTGCATCGGCAGTATTCAGTTCAGGACGGCTATCAGTCTCTGGCACCAGTACGGGTTTTCCCTCCGGCTTGATAACTAGACCGGACAGCGCCTCCCCGAACGTCTTCTTTCCAACAGCTTTCTCCATCGCCGTAATACCAAGGAGCTTTGTCTCTGTAATATCCTCCTGCCGGTAACCGGCCTTTATAAGTGTTTCTTTTACTTTTTCTTCGTCTAAGTATTTGCGGTTACTTCTTCCTGCTACCAGTTTCCAGCCTTCATATTTCACGCCGTGGTTCAGAACCTGTTCAAAGGCATAATCCTTCACGTCCTTCGCCCAGCTATTCAGTTCCTCCGCCCTCTGCAGGACCTCTCCGATCTCCCATTCTTCAAGGATATCCGGATCCCGCATCTCCAGCTTTGCAAGCGCAAGGTTCTTTTCGGCCCTTGCCCTACATACTGCTTTGGCTTTACAGAAACGGCAGTGATCTCCCGGCAGGTATTCCCCCTCGCCGTTCATGGCAAGCTCAGCCTTCGGCCTTACTTCCCTTTCTGCCCAGTCCAGTAGTTCTTCCACTGTCAGCTCCTCAGTAGAGATATTCTCAAGCCGTGGCTGGATAATGGTCATCTTTACGCGGCGGATATCATACAGCATGCTGTGCTCCAAGTATGCCCCGATGCCGTAAAGCCTCAGCTGTGGGTTCCTTTCAGCAGATACGCCTACACCCTTGCCGTATTTCAGGTCAATAACCTGAACCATATCGTCCGCAATGATCACTACATCCCCGGTCCCGAACCCTTCTGGGACATATTCCGAAAAATCCAGCCACTGCTCTGCAAGGAGCTGTGCATCCGGGCAGGATTTCCTTGCTTCATTGAATATCTCCCATACGTTCTCTGTATAACCGGCTATGCACTCTTCCATTTCCTTACTATACAGTTCCTCTTTCCGGAGTTTGTTTATCCGGATGGAAAATGCTTTTTTTGTCATCTCCTTGTTGTTATAACGGATGATCTGTTCCGCAATCTTATGTGCCAGCGTCCCTTCTTCGGCATACTCCGACCCCTTATCCGGGAACTGTTCTTCCAGCTTTACGGACGGCGTACAGGCCATCCACCGGTGCGCGCCGCTTGCGCTCAATCTGGCATGTGCTTCAGGCATTACAGCTCACCTGCCTTCTGCATAAGCTCCGCATATTTTTCTTCTGGGACTTCTGACAGCTTGGATGCCCCGAAATCTGCCAAGAGTCCCTTCACCTGCTCCCGCTTCCCTGATTTCTGGAGCTCTGCAAGCTTTGCCCGGACATCTGTAAGAGTATAGGTTATTTCCTCCCGCGCCGGTTCCGGATCCCCTTTGGGTATTTCCACATCCTCAGGTTCCAGCTTCCCGGGGCTTTCCTTCTGTGCTTTCTGCCCGGTGTCCTTTGCTGCCTGCGCCGGGCCTTCCCTTTGCAGGAGATTTCCGGCAAATCCCATCATTTCCTCATAGTCACAAAATTCGCATACAATCTTCATTACTCAGTCCCTCCAATTCTTTTTAATCCCGCATTAGCAATTTTATGAAATTCATCCTCTGTGAGGCTGATTCCCTTAGTCATCTTTTCATGGTCATCCGACCATCCCCTGATATCCAGCTTGTCCGGCCCGCCGTACCAGCTGATCACATTCAGTTCCTTATGGTATACGTCTGTCTCCTTTTCCTTCGGCAGAGTCAGAACCGTTTCTTTTATCTCATAATTGCTGACTTTCATTTGACGTTTCTCCTTTTCTACGATATAATTTAATTGGTTTATTTTCTGAGCGCCTGAGCTTGCCGGCTCTTATGGGTGCTCTTTTTCTTTTTTATGTATCCCAACGCTTTCACTCCTTTCTTATGCCCCATCCGGTAAATACTAGAACAGCCCCGATCGTAATGCAGATCATATATTCCGGCATGGAATAGTTCCCGCATTCACATGCCCCTGTTGAGCCAAGGATATCCATAATTCCAACAAAAACAAATGCGTCTGCAACCGTTTCCATGGTTTTCTTTCTGCCTGCCGTTAACCGCCTCAGCATGTTGTCCTCACCTTCTTGCACACTATATGCAGCATCCCATTCTCCACCAGGTACATCCTTGCGTCCGCCATGTTGAAAGGCGGTACGGACTTCCTGAGATTTTTGTCTGCCAGCCGCTTATTATATTTCAGATAATCTGCAAATACTTCTATACTCACAAGATTATTGCCTTCCAGAACCGCATACTTGTTATACCGCTTCCCTATTTCGGCCTCTATGCCCTCAATCCTGCGGTACACCGTGCTGGGCGATATGCCGAATATCTTTGCTATGTCTGATTTATTTGCATACACTGGCTGCCGCCTCCTTCCTGCATATTTATCAATGTCCGGACTTAAGGTTCCTCTTCGTACTCCGCTGCGCCTGTATACAAATCTATCGCGTTGCCGAGAAGCTCCTTGATCTGCCTGTTCGCGTAATAAGCTGGGTCTTCATCTTTAAACAGATCCATCATCTTAACGATTATCGGAAGATCCAACATATCCACGAACTCATTAAGGGGAAGCGGCAAGTCATAAATGCATTCGCCATAATACGTCCTCGCTATAACTGCAAGTATACGCAGGTGCTTTGCATTTTGAATATGCATAATAGCGTTGATGATTTCCATCCTCGTCTTATCCATCTCCCAGCGTTCTTCCATGCTTGGAATAATCAAACTCATACCGTTCCGTCCTCCTTTCTGTCTATTTCACGGCGCTTAAGCCGCACATACTTATTTAAAATCAGCCGCATAGCCTTATGGTACTGTCCATGCGGCAGTACAGGTTTAATCAAAGCTTTCCACAGCAGCGCCCTGTCGGCATACTCGCCGTTTACAGGGGAAAATGCAAGTCTGTGCCTATCCTCATAGGGGAGGCTACTGAATATTGGATCGATCAGGTCAAATAGGCTCCAGCTGGCGTTTGCAATCACACATCCTTCCACCGTATCCAGAAGCCCCGGCCCCATTTTGATCAGCGGGATAACCACGGAGGTTTTTACTTCCAATTTCTTCCCCTCTTTCCCCGCCTCACGCAGCCTTTTATATATCCCTACAGAAGTCTTAATGTCTTTGATGATTCCCATGCGGTTTATTCCCTCCTTTTCCTTTATGCCGTGCCGTATTTTATGACCAGTTCCTTCACGATGGCTATATACCCTTCAATCAGCTTCTTGTCATCTGCTATCACATCTAGCTGGTTCAGCTTGTCCAGCTTTGATTTGCAGATGCCGTTCAGGGCCATTGTCTTTCTCTTATTGGTAAGCCGGATGTTGAGCGCTACGCCCATCCGCTGCTCCAATAACTTGTAGCTCTCTTCCCTGATCGCACGAATATGCTCATACCCACCCATGGACAGGGCGATTTTATTAATAAGGTTGGAAGTATCCTTGCGCCACTGCGTCGGGCTGAGTGCGACTACCTCCCTGATGGAGTCCATCTTACCTTCAACCTCCTCCAGTTTCTCAGCCTGCCTCTTCTGCTCCAGCTCCATGTTGATAAGCAGCTGCAGCTGTGGGCTAAGCTCCTGCGATTTAAATTCCTTCACTGTAAAATATGATTTCACTAGCTGCCGCTGTACCTGCCAAGCCAAGTCATCTTTTAAAGATTTTACAAGCATGAGGTAGCCGGATTCTGTGAGAAGTAATACTTTATCTGGCGTACCACCTTGCGGTCTTTCAATACCAAGCGTCCGAATTTCGGACGGCTGGTCTAAGGTATAGAAATCCTCGTCCTCAATAAAATGTTTCTTATTATCATTAAATCGCTTTCTTGCTGTCCCTTCTGGTCTTTCATGCACCATATCAATATCCATAAATGTTACAACTCTTCTACCATTAAATTCTTTTATAGAAATCTCTTGATTTCCGATTTTAATTAAATTATTCATTAAATTTTTCCTCCTACTCTAAAAAATAATTAATGGGTACACCAAAGTAATCAGCAAGCTTTTTGAGCTTATCGACTTTAGGCGAATATCTTCCACATTTCCAGCTCGATAAGGTAGCTGTGGATACACCTGTATCTTTTGCCACTTGATATGCCGTTTTGCCTGTTTTGTTTAGCAATTCGACAAATTTTTTGTATATTCTTTACACCTCTTTCTTTTTGTTTATTCGCATTTATGAGACTAATTGACTAAAAAAAATCGCATTTTCCTCTTCTACAGATAATTTAAGTACACTTACAATTTTATCTGCTTCTGCTATACTAATTTTGTCCCTCGCTGAGCTAATTTTTCGATACATTGTAGCCCTATCAATTCCAATTTTTTTATCCAAATCTCCTATGCTCATACCATTCTCTACAATTTTACCTTTAAGTTTATTTACATTGACCATATTTCCCCTCCTTCCTTTTCTCATATGTGCGACACAATTATAATAGCATCATTGCTCTATCCTGCCAACACAATAATCTCACTTATGCGAATTTTTCATTTATTCTTTTAATTGTGCAGTTGCAAATTTGCGAATATTGTGCTATTATACAATTAAGATATAGGAGGTGGAATCTGATGGCTATAGGCGATAGAATTAAACAAAGACGAATAGATTTAGAACTAACAGCAGATGACCTTGCAGAAAGAGTAGGGAAATCCCGTGCTACTATTTATCGCTATGAAAATGGCGATATTGAAAATATGCCGACAACTGTTTTAGAACCTTTAGCAGATGCTCTCTATACAACCCCTGCTTATCTCATGGGGTGGACCGATGATCCACACGATTGGGAACAAATTGGAAATGAAGAAGGGATTTATCCACCAAAAGATTATGAAGGTAGTTATGAAGACTATGTTAAATATAAAATATTAGAAACGCAAAATACTTTTATTGATAATTGTTGTACTCCTTCTTTTATCGAAGATATTAACTCTAATCAGGATGATCCAGATATTAGACGGATTCAAAGAGCAAGAAATAACATGGATCAAAAAAGCCGTGATAAGATGATGAAAATACTAGAGGCTTCCTTTGAAGAATATTTCGGAGATGATTATATTGACGAAGACAAAGATTAGCCCTGAACGTCGACAAGAAATTAAGCATATCGTTCTTTCTGCTTTGCAACAGCTTCCTAATGATTCACTACCAGTAAAAATAAAAGCTATATGTAAAGCATATTCCAACATTAGACTGATTCCTTATAGCTTGCATATGAAACGATATAATCTTAGCTACGAAGACATGAAAATATATTGTGGAACTTCTGATTCTTGTGCAGACTATTCTGCTAACCACGACAAATATATCATCTACTATAATGATATAGATTATCACAATATTATAAACTCCAACAGATATCGTTGGAATATCGCACACGAACTAGGTCACATATTATTAGAGCATCATAAAACGAATAAAAACACTCGAATCTACCGTTGTTCTCTTACACATAGTGAATATAATTACCTTGAAGAAGAAGCTGATTACTTTGCACAACTTATCCTTGTACCACATGTAGTTTTATACGTTTTCAAAATACAAAACGAAAGAAGTTTGAGAACACTATGCAAGATTTCAGGTCCTGCTGCTAACCGACGTTTTAGAGCATATAGAGAATGGCTTCAAAATACAAACAAAAATGATCCTTATGATAAACTATTATTTTTTCATTATTATAACTATCTTTTTAAGAAAAAATGTAAAATTTGTAATGCACACCTAATTCAAGAAAATGGGAAATATTGTCCTATATGTGGCTCAAAAAATACTTTGGAATGGGGAGATGGAATTATGATTTATCCAAAACTAGAAACCTATGAAAACGGAAAGCTTATCGAATGTCCGACATGTAAAAATGAAGAAACCAATATTGAAGGAAATCATTGTCAAATTTGTGGTGACAACCTTGTAAATTTTTGTTCATTCAACAATTGTTCCAATTCTGATCCTTTACCTTCTAATGCACGATATTGTCCTGTTTGCGGAAGCAGATCAACTTTCCTTGATAATGGTTTTCTTAATGAATGGAATTATAAAGAACAGGGGTTTATGGATATCCCAGATGGAATAGATGAAGAATTACCCTTTAATTAATTTATTCTTCCCAATGACAAAAGGATAGACCTTGTCGGATGAGTGTCGGAAACGATATAACCACTTTAGTATATAAATAAAATACAGAACGGAGGTATATTATTGGAGATTCGCTATTCAAAGCAAGCAGAAAAATTTTGGAATATTATCTCAGAGCACTTCACGCCTTCCTGGGACAGTATTGAAGAAGAAGAGCTTGATGAATTTGATCTGCAGATGCTAAAAGCTATTGAATCAGATTCCGAACGCCATGAATTTACATCTAAAGAAAATATCAATTGGGATGAATAAAATAAAAACTATCTAACGAAAGGATGTGGCTATATGGCTTTAGCACAGGAAAAAATTTACACAACAGAAGATATCTACGCCCTTCCAGATGGACAACGGGCAGAATTAATTGACGGACAGATTTATGATATGGTGCCGCCGAACACAATGCACCAGCGGATATCTTACTCTATTGCCAGAAAAATCTCTGACTATATTGATAATAATAATGGTAATTGCGAGGTATTTCCGGCTCCATTTGCTGTCTTTCTGAATGAGGACGATCGAAATTACGTAGAGCCGGATATATCGGTCATCTGTGACAAGAACAAAATTAACGATAAAGGATGCGCCGGAGCCCCTGACTGGATCATAGAGATCGTATCACCGTCAACCCAGCGAATGGACTACGGCATCAAGTTATTTAAGTACCGTACCGCTGGTGTCAGGGAATATTGGATTGTAAATCCCGTAACACGTACTGTAAATGTATACGATTTTGAGCATGAGGAAAAGACATGGCAGTACAGCTTTGAGGATGATATCCCGGTATGCATTTATGAAAATTTCAGCATCCGCATTTCTGATTTAGTATAATAACAAAACCGCCCCATTTATGAGACGGTTTCACAGACACTACCTGCCGGATATTCCGGAACGATAATATCTCCTTCGACAAGAGAATTATATCATTTCCGGGAGCGTCTTGCAAGCAGGCGCTATTTTTGTACCCAAAAATAAAGGAGGATGATATCATGTGGTGTGAAAAACGGCCAAACGGAAAGGTACGATTCGGAGAGCGGTACGAACATCCGCTTACCGGCAAAACAAAGCGAGTATTCATAACAATGGACAGGGACACTGCAAGTACCCGTAAACAGGCGCAGAGAGCCCTAAATGACAAGATAGATGAACTGCTTGGGAATATATCCATCACCACCAAAAGAGAAAACCTGCGCTTCTCAGAGCTTGTGGAACTGTATAGAAAAGACCAGCTGTCCACCGTATCCAAATCCACCTACCAGCGCAACTATTTCGCCACAAACTCCCTCATCCAGATCCTTGGAGCAGAGACCCTTGTTGACCGCCTTTCTGCCGGATACGTTAGGGAACAGCTTGCAATGCAGAATGAGAAAGCGGGAACCACCAACGAACGGATCACAAGGCTCAAGGCCCTGATCCGCTGGGGGGTATGCAAATGATTATATCGATGATATACGCTGGCTGGACAAACTGAAAAAATTTAAAGACGATGAAAAAGTCAAAAAACTGGAAGAGAAATATCTTGAAAGCGATGAATTAAAGACCTTGATCAGCAGCATGACAGTACCGAAATGGCGCTTCCTTGCAGAACTGACCGCCTTATCAGGCATGCGCATCGGGGGAAGCAATCGCACTTAATACTTCCGATGTTGATTTTAAGCAGCGCATAATCAAAGTCACTAAGACCTACGACCCGGTAAACCGCATTGCCGGGCCGCCGAAAACATCCGCGTCAAACCGGGAAATCCAGATGCAGGACGAACTTCACCGCCTGTGCAGAAGGATAAGCCTGTATATGAAAAAGGAACGCTTTACGCTAGGATATGCATCTGACTTATTTATCAGCGACATAAACGGCAACCACGTCAATTACTACTCCTATAACGCATACCTCAGCGAAAACGCAGAGCGGCTGTTCCACAAAAAAGTTACATCCCATTTCATGCGCCACACCCATGTTGCCCTCATGGCCGAACAGGGCATACCGATAGAAGTGATCTCAAGAAGGCTCGGCCACACCAACAGTAAGATCACATTGGACATCTATTTCCACGTAACTAAGAGGATGAAGGAAAAGGATATGGATCAAGTCAAGGAAATCACAATTTTATAATTTGCCACCTTTTTGCCACCTTTCCAATATTTAAGCAACAAAAAAGTACCGGAAACGCTGTATTTACAGGCATCCGGTACTTTTTATCCACTGCGGATAACAGGACTTGAACCTGCACGTCTGAGACACTAGATCCTAAGTCTAGCGCGTCTGCCAATTCCGCCATATCCGCTTGTAAAATATCTTGAATATGATTTCCATGATTTCATTCAAGACATTGTGTATACTATCACAATTTTTCGTTCTTGTCAATTACCGCTCTTTTCACTGCTGCTTTTTACTGCTTTTCGCAGAACTGCACATTCAAATCTACAGCTCCGCCAATACCATCTACCCGTCCTTTCTCTGAATACTGCCAAAATGTAAAGCGATACGGCGTCTGCGGCGCTGCTTCATAATCTGCATACCAGATAGGATAATCCGCCAATTGTTCCATGTCATACTCAAAAGCCTCCCACACCAGATTACTATATATCATTGGCTGATAACCGGCTTCTTTCATCTTCTCGCAGAACAGCACTGTATTCTTTGTAAATTGTTCGCCTGGCACATCGTCTGTTCTGGCCGTATCGTTACGGATTCTTTCCGGGTCAAATACAACCGGAAGCTCCAATTCATATCCTTTTAGATTCTCCAACACAAGCGCCGCTTCCTCAAGCGTCTCCTCCTCATTTACTGCCTGCGAGAAAAAATAGACTCCCACATCAAGACCAGCCGCTTTTGCACCGGTAATATTCTCGTGGAATACCGCGTCTACGTGCAGGCTGCCTGCGGTTCCATATCCTCTGTAGCCAATTCGAAGCATAGCAAATTCATAGCCATCCGAACTCACTTTTTCCCAGTCAATTATCCCCTGATGCTCCGATACGTCTATCCCTTTGCGTATACTGTAACGTTCATCACCTTCATACTTAATTTCATCTTCTATATTTGTCAGACAGGACCAGTCATACGGATGTCTTTCCACATTTGGATTCACCGTCATGCTATGCCACTCCCCCCACGAATCGACAAAGCGCAGTTTCTCTAATTCTTTCTCTGATTTATCCTCTCCCTGCTGTCCTTGTCTGTCTGCTTCTGCCGATTCCTGTTCTGCCTTTCCCAAACCCGCCTCCGGCGCCATCGTTTCCTTGCTGTCTTCGCCGGCACATCCGGCAAACAGGCCGCCGCATAACAATAAAACAACCAGACCGCTTTTCATATAGTTTTGACTCTTTTTCATCAACTCCTCCTTATTGTAATAATACGAACTCTTTTTTCTCTTTTCTTTTGGCACAGTTCCATCTATATATAGTCAATAACTATCTTTGAAACACATCGAGAACAGCCTCTCTTATCTTATCTCTATATGCTTTTGCCCCCTCAGGCAGCAGATGCGTATCATCCTCATCAAACCACTCTTCATGCCCTTCACTTGCCTGATACCAGTCTATCAGATAAGTATTATCTGTTGTTTCTGCAAATTTAGAGATTTCTTCATTATTTGAAGCCTCCCATTCATTATTTGGTACCTTAACCGTAATTATAAATAATGGTCTGTCAGGTCCCATCTTTTCCCTCAACAACGGCAGAGCATCATAAAGAGGTCCATTCGAACCAAGCGCAAAGATTACGCCATCTCCATCCCAATTATTTTCCTGAACATAGGAATCGTATATTTCAGCGCTCTCCATCGTCTGTCTTCCTATTTCCGTATCGCTGATGCTGTTCGGAAATGTTTCATAATAATAATCAGTAACATCCAGCGCTATAGAATCCCCAATCAGCAGCAGATTCAAATCAGCAAGTATTTCTTCATCGGACAAATTCTTCCGTCTCTTTAATCCTCCCGTCTCAGAGTCTGCATTCTTATCCCTTAGTTCAGACGCCTTCCGGCTTGTAAGTTCGTTTGCGTCTTCAGCCCGCTTCTTCATCGCATTAATGTCGCTAAGAGCGGTATCCCTCGGCACAAAAGCAACACATAGAATCGCGCCAACGCCTATTACAGCCGTCCCGCAAATCACCTTAATATTTCTCTGTATCGTTCGTTTCCGCTTCTTTTTCTCCCAAGGCGTTTCCGGCTTACTCTTCATAATCTTAATATTTCGCCCGATAGCTCCGCGTCGTATAGGCGTCTCAATAAAATGATAAGATAACGCAGACAAAATTCCTGTCAGCAAAATATCAACAAGTATCATCCACCATGTAGTTTTTTTTCCGCCGCTAACCAACAATATAATCGGATAATGCCACAAATATATGCCATAAGAACGCACGCCTATCCATTTAAGCGGATAACAGCTTAAGCTTTTATTTATAATACTATTTTCATTTATCATAGCATATATCACAAAAGCGGCAAGCACAGACACAAGTCCATGCCCTCCTTTATATAAGAAACTGCTATAGCCGTCAATTGCCGCCGCCATATATATAATACCTGCAAAAGCCGCTGCTCCCACAATATCACGCAAAAAAGACGGAATCTTTCCCTCTCCGCCTCCCCCTTCGCCTATCATTGCCAGAAAGCTCCCAAACAGCAGCGAAAATGCCCTCGTATCCGTCCCGTAATACACCCTGCTTGGATCCTTTGCCGGATCAAACAGGAGCCACATCAATCCCAGTGATCCAATAGCTAATGTAAAAGTGATTCCCACAAACATTCTTTTTCTGTTCTTGAATCCGGCAACAGCCAGAAGCACTAAAGGATATATTACGTAAAATTGCGCTTCTATCGCCAAAGACCAAAAATGGGTAAGCGCAGACGGCGCGCCTGCATTTTCAAAGTAAGAAACCTGATTAAAAATCTGCCACCAGTTATTATAGCAAAAAACCGCCGAAAGCAGATCCTGACAAGTCTTAGTAAACAATACTCTATTGATTACAGCGCTTGCAAATATCAATGCCGGAAGCATGGTTAAAACAGCCGGAAGCAGTCTCCGAATACGTCTTGTCCAAAAATTTTTCAGATTAATTGTATTCGTATTTTCTATTTCTGACATTAATATACGTGTAATCAAAAAACCCGATATCACAAAAAATACCGTAACGCCAATCAATCCGCCCTTTGCAGCCGGCAGTTTCAAGTGGTATGCAACTACCAATAGAACCGCAACGGCTCTCAGCCCGTCAATTCCTGATATATAATTATTTCTTTCTACAGTTTTGTTATCTCCCATCGTCATTTGTACACCCCCATATATCAAAAAATCCCGGAAACCTTTGATATTAAAGATTTCCAGGTATTTTCATCACCTGAGCGTGCGGGGATTCGAACCCCGGACAACTTGATTAAAAGTCAAGTGCTCTACCACCTGAGCTACACGCCCTTATTAACTGGGCTAGTTGGATTCGAACCAACGAATGCAGGAGTCAAAGTCCTGTGCCTTACCGCTTGGCGATAGCCCATTAAAAGAAAAAAGGGTGGGTAGTGGGACTCGAACCCACGGTCTTCGGAACCACAATCCGACGCGTTAACCAACTGCACCATACCCACCATATTCTATTAAGTCCATCCACCGCCAAGGCTGTGGGACTGACCCGTCTTCAAGTATAACTGTCCGCTTGAATGTACGTGCCAACGAGCCTGGGGGGATTCGAACCCTCGACCTACGGCTTAGAAGGCCGTTGCTCTATCCAGCTGAGCTACAGACTCATGCTCTTAATCCATAAGGGTTTAAGAAAGCGGGTGATGGGAATCGAACCCACGTATCCAGCTTGGAAGGCTGGTGTTCTACCATTGAACTACACCCGCATATATTTTGGCCCAAATCGGGGTGACAGGATTCGAACCTGCGACCTCCTGGTCCCAAACCAGGCGCTCTAGCCAAGCTGAGCCACACCCCGACAGTATTATGTTTTGCTCACTTCCGCGACACAAGACATATTATATATGAACACTTTCTGCTTGTCAACAACTTTTTTTATTTTTTATTCTGTGATTGTAGTTTACAAACCCCGGTATCATTTTGGCCTGTTTACATAGAAAAATCGCTGAATCTCTTTTTTTAAAGGATATCAGCGATTTAACCAGTGACTCCGCGGGGAATCGAACCCCGGATTCCAGCGTGAGAGGCTAGCGTCTTGACCGCTTGACCACGGAGCCATATCACTTACTTATCTCGTGCTTGTCTATTGTAGCAAAAAAAGTGGCAGGAAGCAAGTATTTTTTTCATTTTTTTTAATTTTTCTCCACGCTTCCGTAGTGTTCACAGTAACATTCGCTTTCTTCTAACGCGTCTTAGAAAGAATATTTCAGTTCACCGACAATTCTTCCACATATTTTGCCGGAACCATCAGCTTCATAGCGCACTGCTGATTGATGATTTCTACATAGTCATGAAACCCGCCGTATTCCCCGTCAAGGGTCCACGGGATTTCTACCTCAGACTCAAAAGATATCTGCCTTGCCTTAAAGGTGTACATATGTTTCGTATCAACCTGCTCTATCAAAAGAGCCGCGATGATCTCTTGAAGTTCAATCGGATTCGAGGGCTTGCGTATTAATGTTACTTCAAATTCCCCATCGTCAAATTTCACATTTTTCCCAATCATATTGCGAAAACCGCCCACAGACCTTGAATTTGTCACCATGCCATAAATAAATTCATCTGCTATCACCTCTTCGTCATGTACTACCTTAATCTTATAAGAAGGAACATTAAACAGGCGTTTTGCACCCTCTAGAATATATGCCAGATGCCCCAGCACATTCTTCAGCTCCTGCCTAGTCTCATAAGACACATCTGTAAACAATCCGAAAGCCGCAATATATACAAACACATCATCGTTAAACTGGCCGATATCGCAGGGAAATGCGGTTCCGCTCACTGCATTATCAGCCGCGGCAAGCAGATCTTTTGGAATCCTCAGACTATTAGCAAAGTCATTGGTAGTACCCGTTGGAATATATCCCACGGGAATCTTCTTCTCCCTATTCATCATTCCCGTAACCACCTCGTCTATAGTTCCGTCGCCGCCGCTGCATACTACGAGGTCATATTCCTCTGTAAATTCTGAAACTTTCCGATAGGCATCCTTATACGACTGCGTAGGATAAACTACTACGTCATACCCCGCTTTCACAAAAATATCCACAATGTCGGACAACTTCTGGCACAAAAGACCTTTTCCTGCATGGGGATTATACACAAACAACATTTTTTTCATCTCGATACCTCCTCAAATAAAACCGCGACCAGTTTCGCATTATTATACTTCGTCCAGTTTCACATTATTATACTTCGCCCAGTTCGGCTCTTATTCTGCCTGCATAGCTGCATATTTCTTCTTAATAATACATAAAAAAGCTCTTTCCTATGTAATAAATAAAGAGGCATGTCCCCTATGCATGCCTCTGACTTATGTACTAATTTTTGGATGCTAAGAAATTCTCCACGCCCTCAATTGCCGCTTCTTCGTCCTCGCCGTCAGCAACTACCGTAAGTTTCTCTCCGTTGCCAAGCTGTAAACTCATCATCCCCATAATACTCTTAGCATTGATCTTCTTATTCTCAAGCTCAATATAAACAGTACTGGCATATTGATTGGCTTCTTGAACAAGCAAAGCAATCGGTCTGGCATCCAGACCCTCGTTCAACTTGAATGTGATAGGTTTCTTAATCATGCTGTCCCTCCCTGATTGTCCCTTAGCTTTTCTGCTATTTCACTTAACTTCCGGAGTCTGTGATTTACTCCGGATTTCCCAACCGGCGTCTCCAAGAGCTCCCCAAGCTCTTTCAGTGTCGCCTCCGGATACTCAAGACGTGTAAGGGCAACGTCCTTTAATCCTTCCGGAAGCTTGTCAAAACCAATACTGTCGCGGATATAAATGATATCTTCCACCTGCTTTACCGCAGCAGACACGGTTTTATTAATGTTAGCCGTCTCGCAGTTCACCTTACGGTTCACCCTATTGCGCATCTCCTTGAGAATCCTTACATTCTCGAGTTCCATCAATGCCACATGCGCCTCCATGACGTTCAACATATCCACTATCCCGGTTCCATCCTTGAGGTATACAACGTAGCTCTTCTTCCTCCTGACAATCTTGGCGTCCATCTGGAAGCCTAACATCAGATGCTGCAGATACTGTGCTATCCTCTCTGTCCCGCATACGATCTCGAAGTGATAAGACTTCCTTGGATCGCTGACAGAACCGGATGCTAAAAATGCCCCTCTGAGATATGCCCTTTTACAGCATACTGCCTGCACAGATGCATTCCGGACGGCCTTAAGGCCCTTGCCCTGAGCAAGGAAATAATACATCTTACTGCCTGTCTCCGGATTACTCCGCATAGAAGTGTACGAAGAAACTTCACCCCCTATATTATATGTTTTTTCAGCTAATGTAAAGCATTTTCTCGCAATAGCTTCATTTTCCGTATGAATGGTAAGGATTTCCTCCCCGTCTCTATCTTCACTGAAGGTTCCGCACATGGTACTGATCGCTGAAAGCTCGGCAAGAAGACAATGCCTTCCCCCCGGAAATCTCACGGCTAATTCTTCTTTTACTTTACCCGAAAATGACATCGCCCATCCCTACTTTGCCTTTGTAATCGTATCTTTCTCAATATCTCTGTGTTCAATCTTAATCCCGTAATCGCTTTCTGCCTCTGACAGAGCTCCATACAATGCGTTAGCCAGCGTAACCGAACGGTGTTTTCCCCCGGTACACCCAATTCCAATTACAAGCTGGGTCTTTCCCTCTGTAATATAATTCGGAATCAAAAAGCGTATCATATCCGTCAGCATTTCCAAAAATTTGCCCGCTTTATCATTGTCCATTACATAATCCTGAACCGGTTTATCATTGCCGCTTAAAAGCCTTAGCTCATCTATATAGTAAGGATTAGGGAGAAATCTCACATCAAATACCAGATCTGCGTCGCTGGGAATCCCGTATTTAAATCCAAAGGATAATACCGTAACATACAGATTCTTATATTCCTTATTCTCCACAAATATATGATTTACCTCTTGCTTCA
This sequence comes from uncultured Dorea sp., assembly GCA_910584095.1. Classification (GTDB taxonomy): domain Bacteria; phylum Bacillota; class Clostridia; order Lachnospirales; family Lachnospiraceae; genus Claveliimonas. The sequence continues at coordinate 18,717 of CAJTYU010000004.1, forward strand.
GTTCCCGAATCAGAAGCCTGCTGGTATCCAGAATATAATCTGCGCGTCCGCGCAAGGGCACAAGCGTTTTCCGCTCCTTTACAATGCCCTGATCTACCCTGCCGTTCCCCGCAAGGGGATGATTCCGTCTAGTCTCCTTGTAACGCTTGATCAGCACTTCATCCGAAGCATCCATATACAGCATCTCATAGGCCAGTCCCATCTTATCCAATTCGTCTAACGCCTGAATCAAATCCTCCGACCCGTATCTGCTTCGGATATCCATTCCCAGGGCAACCTTGTTGATCTCTGCGTTCGGCACTGCCAAAAGCTCGGCAAGCTTTGGCACAAGTAAAATCGGCAGGTTATCAATACAAAAATATCCTACGTCCTCCAACATTTTGATCACCGATCTCTTGCCCGCTCCCGACATGCCTGTCACAACTACAAATCTCATCTTAAAATTCTCCCAGTCTCTTAACCTCCGGCTCCAGCGCTACGCCAAACTGCGCCTGCACACGTTCCGCCACCTGTTTCATCAACGAATCAACCTCTGCAGCCGTAGCCTCTCCTACGTTGATCACAAACCCACAGTGCTTTTCAGATACCATAGCGCCGCCCACTCGAAACCCCCTAAGGCCCGCATCCTGAATCAGCTTTCCAGCAAAATAACCTTCCGGACGCTTAAAGGTGCTTCCCGCGCTTGGGTACTCCAACGGCTGTTTGGAAACACGCTTATCCCTCAGTTCATTCATCAAGCCTCGTATCTCATCCGGATTGCCCCGCTTTAACTCAATCTCCGCGTCCAGAACAATATAGCCTTTCTTTGCAATTATGCTGGTGCGGTAACCAAGTTCCAGCTCTGAACCTGCAAGCTTTCTGATTCTGCCCGATTCATCCAGCACAGTAACATTTGCCAGTACATCCTTCATCTCTCCGCCGTACGCCCCTGCATTCATCACGCAGGCGCCTCCCAGCGTTCCGGGGATTCCCGCCGCAAATTCAAAGCCCGCGAGCCCTGCCTCCATAGCGGCGGCAGCTACCTTAGCCAGCGATGCGCCCGCTTGAGCATAAATATGAGTTCCTTCTGCCTGTACTCTGCTCATTTCTTTATATAGCTGAATCACCACTCCGCGATAACCGCCGTCGGATACTAACAGGTTGCTTCCATTTCCCACAATACTGTATGGCACCCGCTCTTCCCTGCAGACAGCCACCGCATCCGCCGCCTCCTTTTCTGACTGCGGCATCAAAAAGTAGTCTGCCGGTCCTCCAATCCGAAATGTTGTATGCTTCTTCATAGACTCCGACAGAAGCACCCTCTCCTCTGAAATTACAGAAATTAGTCTTTCATATAGCCTCTGATTCATAGACATTTACCCCGTTTTTATAATTCTTTCTAAAACTGTAAACAATCATACACTAAATTACATTTAATGTAAAGCAATCCCATGTTTCCACACTTGCAATATTTCCCAAAATACGTTATATTATTTCCAACGCAGTGCATAGGCTGCTATGCATAATTTTAAAGATAAAAAGGAGTGAACATATCATTGGACTCGGGTGACGCCATACAATTAATTGTATTACTGTTATTACTATTTCTTTCCGCTTTTTTTTCATCTGCGGAAACTGCAATGACAACTGTTAACAAAATTCGAATCCGAACCTTAGCCGAAGAAGGAAACAAGCGTGCAAAGACGCTTCTGCATATTACGGAAAATTCCGGCAAGATGCTGAGCGCCATCCTGATCGGCAATAATATCGTGAATCTATCCGCCGCCTCGCTGACTACCACGCTGGCTTACAGTCTCGGCGGATCCTTTGTCGCGTTTGCAAGCGGTATCTTAACGCTCGCCATCCTGCTGTTCGGCGAGATCACGCCAAAGACCATGGCTACCATCCATGCAGAAAAGATTTCTCTTGCCTACGCGCCCGTCGTCAGCATTTTTATGAAGCTGATGACTCCGCTAATCGCAATTGTAAACGGCATGGCCATGGGTATCCTGACGCTGCTCAGGGTCGACCCCAACGCCAAGCGGACCCTTATGACGGAAAACGAACTCCGCACCATCGTAGATGTGAGCCATGAGGAAGGGGTCATCGAATCCGAAGAAAAAGAGATGATCTACAACGTATTTGACTTAGGCGACGCCAAAGCCAAGGACGTTATGGTTCCCCGGGTTCATGTAACCTTTGCGGACGTGGACAGCACTTACGACGAACTAATCGCAATATTCCGCGAAGACAAGTTTACCCGTCTTCCTGTATTTGAGGAAACCACGGACCATGTCGTCGGTACCATCAACATGAAGGATCTTCTGCTGTATGATACCAACAAACATGATTTTCATGTAAGGGATATTTTAAGAGAAGCCTACTTTACCTATGAATATAAAAATACCGCCGAGCTGCTGATCGAGATGAGGCAGGCGTCCTTTAACATCGCCGTCGTCCTAGACGAGTACGGGGAAACAGCCGGTCTCATTACTTTAGAAGACTTGTTAGAAGAGATTGTCGGCGAGATCCATGACGAATATGACGAGAACGAAGAAGACTTTATCATCGAACTTGACGAGCGGGAATACAGCGTAGAAGGCGCTGTTAATCTGGAAGAAATCAACGGCAAATTAGACCTGGCGCTTTCTTCCGACGACTATGATTCCATCGGCGGTCTGATCATCGAACATTTAGACCGGCTTCCGGAAGCCGGCGACGAGATTACCACTGCGGACGGCATCCGCATGGTGGTTGAAAAACTAGACAAGAACCGCATTGAGCGGGTACACATGTATCTGCCGGAACCGGCAGAAGAGGAAGAGGACTCCTGATAGAGGCGTCCTCTTCCCCTTTATTCTTGATATGTACACACTCCGGTTTCACAGCACGCTGTTTTAGCGCGCTCCCCCACCTATCCTTATCTCTTCTGAAATACCTTCATAGCCTTCTTCACATCTTCCTTCATTGCCTCCGCCGCCGCCAGCGCCATCTGGTCATAGAACAGCGGTTTCTCCTCATCTTCCCAGTATTCCTTAGAAGCTCTGCCGCCTGCGGTATTCATATAGGTATAATAATTCACCTTGCAGATTCCGTTTTCAATCGCCGTCCTGTAATCCTCCTCTGACACCCCGGATCCGCCGTGCATTACAAGCGGGATTCCTGCCGCATCCCGGATCGCGGCAACCCTTGGCAGATCAAGTTTCGGCTCCGTAAGATACACGCCATGGGTTGTTCCGAAGGCCACGGCCAGACAATCCACTCCCGTCTGCGCCGCAAAGTCCTTCGCCGTCTGTGGGTCTGTATAAATATCGCAGACATCCTCATAATCCGCCGCCGAATCAGCGTCAGTCCCCTCGCCCACTACAATCTCGGACGTAAAGATATGTCCCAGCTCCGCTTCTACGCCAACGCCCGCCGCATGAGCAATCCTTACAATCTCCGCCGTTTCCCTGACATTCGTCTCAAAATCCTTCCCCGACGCATCGTACATCACGGACATAAATCCCAGCCGAATTGCCTGTATGCACCGTTCGAAGGAACTGCCATGATCCAAATGAACCGCTACCGGAACCTTAGCCCTCCGGGCATAATGCAAAAGAATCGGTCCGATCTCATCCAGCGAAATGATCGTATCATGACTCTGCGCATGCTGTAAAACAACCGGACAGCCAAGCTCCTCCGCCGCCCGGATAATTCCCTGAATACTCTCCAGCGTCGTTCCGTTAAACGCGCCGACCGCCTTTTTTTCTCTTTTCGCCTCATCCAACATCTCTTTCAATGTAACTAACATCTTTCCTCACCTCGTCTCGTATTCAGCCCATAACACTTCGCATAATACCAGAGCACTTTCTGCGCCACCATCTCATTGGTGATCAACGTATGGATCAATCCGCTTTTTGCGGCAATATAAATACTCTCCGCTTTCACCACCTCGTCCGCCACGCAGATGACCTCCGGAATCTTCCGGATCTCCTCCAAGTTCAGCCCGATCAACAGGCTGTTCCACGTATTATCGACTGCCTTTCCATTTTTATCAAAATAGTTATAGGATAAATCTCCCTTGATATGCTTGCTGTCCGGGAGCTCCCCCGCGTTATAGCCATGCAGGTAAGCCTCCTTGATCTCCGCGTACCGGAATGTATTGCCAATGCCCACCAGCGCAATATCCGCCGTTCTCGCCGCGTCCATCGTATTTTTAATAAAATGCTGCTTCTTTAAGATTTCCTTCGCCTGCGCGGAGTCTACTAAAATCGGAGCATGCAGGCGCATGCTCTTTGAGCCGCATTTCATCGCAAATACCTCGCTGACACTGTTTGCCTCTATAGTGGCATATTCCTCGCTTAAGCCTCCGGACATGGGGATGAAGGTCACGTGAAAATAAGATTTGGGCACAGATAAATGCTCTGCTATCTCTCTCGTCGTCCTTCCGGCGGACACTGCCACCTTCGTAACCTCAGACAGTCTCCTGCTTAAATATCGGCCGGCTTCCTGCGCCAGTCTCTGATTATCCGCTCCCGAATCCGACGGAACGATAATCACCTCGGACAGTCCGAACAGCCTCATCAGCTGGGTTTCCAGCGATTGATGCGGCCTGTTCACCTCATCGGAAATCGTTATTTTCACGATTCCCTTCTCCTTTGCCTTCGCCAATAATTTTGAAACCAGCGACCGGCTCATATTTAGCTTTTTTGCTATCGCCTGCTGCGTCAGTTCTTCATCGTAATATAAATGAGCAACCCGAACTAACAACTCCAACTCCATTGTTCCTCCCTCAAGGCCCGCTGTTATCTGCCATCTGCCAGTCACCGAATGAACCGTAACATCTGCCAGTACCCGGAGGCTTTCCAGACCCTAATACTATTTTGTCAGATCAACCTGATAGTGTTCCAGTAAAATTCTCTCAGCCTCCGCATTCCAGCATCCCTGATGCCTGTCGCAGGAGTCCGCCAGACGTTTGAACAGATGATCTTTCTCTCCCAGCTTCCTAAAATCTTCAATCGCCGTAAGCGGCAGATCAATATGGGGATAAATCAGCTTCTTGCCGCCCGGAATCCCCGGCACGTTCAGCGTAGTATCCACTGCGCTTTCCAGTCCCCCAATATGAGTAACCATTACATTCGGATGAATGCGTCCATCCTCCATCAGCTTCAGCGCCTCATACAGATCATCATTGGTGCTTCCCGTAAATCCTACCGTATGGGTTCTCGCATAATGCACATTATAGAAATTCACCGCTGCAGACAACGTCTGGTCCACCGGGCCGGCAAAGAAATTCAAACAGCCATCCTCTGCCAGCAGCCCGTCCGCCTGCTCGATCAGCGCTCTTACCGGGGCATACACAAACACATCGTCGTATCCATGTCCTCCCGTCAGCTTCCGCAGTTCCTCCACCGGATTCTCTAAACCAGAGCCGTTCACAAAAATCAGTTCTTTACTGCCATCCGTAACCTTCAGCATCTTCTTTGCCCGCTCGATACGCTCATCGGAAACATCCACGGCAACGATCAGCTTTGCTCCATTTTCTATCTGAAGGGCATAATCAATACATTCCAGCCCCATAGGTCCGCAGGCTCCCAATATGATCTGATTCCCGCCTTCCTTTATTCCCATTATGTGCTGATGATTAGTTTTTGATGTATGGTACATCCTGTGATACCCGGCAATAATACAGGATGTAGGCTCCGACAGCGACGCCTCAAAATAAGATTCGCCCTTGAACGGGATCAGGCTTCCCGTCTCTATCACTTCCGCCGGAAGTATGGAATAAGTACTGTCGCCGCCATAGGTCTCATAGTTATATCCGACAGTTCTTGAAACCCCGTCCACGGTAACCTCCGGCTGAACGGTAAACTTCATCCCTTTCTGGTAACTGTCTTTCCACTTTTCCCCCACTTCCACGATAATTCCGGACAACTCATGGCCAATGATCGCCGGATGCTCCGACAGGCTTTCCGACACTCTTTTATGTCTGTCTCCTTGCTGCGCCAACTTATAAGTCGACATGCAGACGCTGTCCGAGATAATTTTCACCAACATTTCATCTTCCTTCAGCTCCGGCAGTTCAAAACTTTCCAACCGAAGGTCCTTCTCTCCATAAAGGCGAACCGCTGTTGTTTTCATAATTTGTTCCTCTCTTTTCTTTCTTGTACTATGGTACTACCCTGTATGGTAATCTCAGCGCAGATCAATTGTCAAGAAACTGACAGTCTTTGGAACAAATGTTACGCCCGTCCGGCCCCCTCTTTCCCTCCGGCGTAGAATATGTTCCGCTTTATGCTATTATATTGCATTTTTCCATCATTTTGTATAGGATAAGTGCAATTCAAACAGATTTTTCAGAAATATTAGCTAAAAGGAGGCTTTCTTTATGCTCACATCACTCTTGGCCGTTTTGTTTGCCGCTTATGTACTGCAGAGTATCTTTTCATGGTTCCAGCTTAAAAGAGTATACAGCCTAATCGATACGGTAAAAAAGAAGCACAAAGGCGAAAACTGCCATCTGGTAACCGGTTCGGGAAGAAAAGCCTTCTTTGTAATTAAAAAAGGCGTATTCATGATCCTTGTCGTGGATTTTGACGGTAATGTCGTCGATTACTACGATATGGAAGGGTACTCTGTTTTCATCACTCCCAAACAGAACTCCGATTATATCGGCATGCCCCTCGACGAGGTACGGAAGCGTCTGACAAAGAGCAGCTATCTGGCCGCTTTCGACATAGCGGCAGGACAACTTGATTATCTGCGCGAGGCTGCTGACGCGGCGCCGCATTCCAGCGCCTGCGCGCAATAATAAATATACTATTTACATTTAAGAGGAGGAGACTTGTATGGAATTTTTAGTTTCTCTTGCAAACGGACTTACCGGTATAGTAAGTGCGGGCGCAGAAAATCTGGTTGGCCTGATAACCGGAGTATTGCCAAATGTACTGATTCTGCTGACGCTAATTAACGCCCTCGTAGCTCTGGTGGGCGAAGAAAAGGTCATGAGCGCGGCAAGACGGATTACCCGTTTCCGTATTCTTCGATATACGGTAATCCCCTTTATGGGCTTATTCTTCTTTACCAACCCGATGTGTTATACCATCGGACGGTTTGTGGACGAGGATTGTAAACCCGCGGTCATCGACTCCCTGTTCACCTTCGCACACCCGATCACCGGCATTTTCCCTCACGCCAATTCCGGCGAGCTGTTTGTATGGCTGGGAATCTCCGCAGGGCTTACGACCCTCGGCGTTTCAACGACCCCGCTTGCAATCCGCTATTTCCTCGTAGGTATCATCGTAATGTTCCTGCGCGGAAATATCACAGAATTTGTAACAAAAGCGATGCTTGGACGCGAGACCCGCAAGAAAAAGGAGGGAAAGTAATATGAAGCCAGTTGTAAAGATTGAACGCGGCCCTAATGGCTGGGGCGGACCGCTTCTTGTATCTGAAACCGAAACGCAGCATGTGGTAGCATCCGTTACCGGCGGCGGAATCCATCCGCTTGCGCAAAAAGCCGCCGACCTTCTAGGGGTAAAGGCCGTAGACGGCTTCAGCAGCAAGGTTGAGCCGGACAATATCATCGTTGCCTTTGTTGACTGCGGAGGGACCGCGCGCTGCGGCGTTTACCCGAAAATGGGCGTAAAGACCGTAGACGTACTTCCAATCGGGCCTTCCGGTCCTCTTGCAAGCTTTATCAATGAGAATAATTTCTGCTCCGGCGTGACTCTGGATACGATTACACTGGCAGAGGGCGAAGCTGCACTCACGGCCGAAGCGCAGGCAGAGACGGCAGACGCTGAGCCAAAAACACCTGCAGCGCCCGCTCCCGCAGCCGGCGGAACGATCGGAATCATCACCCGCATGGGCCGGGCTGTGGGCAGCGTTGTTCAGACCTTCAACCAAGCCGCAAGAAATACCCTGGATATTGTAATTAAAAACATTATCCCCTTTATGATGTTCATCAGCGTGATTGTTGGTATTGTAAACTACACGGGAATCGGCACGATTCTTGCCAATCTGGTCAAACCTCTGGCCGGAAGCCTGCCCGGACTGATCGGATTATCCATTTTCTGCGGTATTCCGTTCCTGTCTCCTGTACTGGGGCCCGGCGCTGTTATCGCACAGATTATCGGCGTCATCCTTGGAAATGAGATTGGCAAGGGCGTCATCCCAGTTTCCTATGCGCTTCCTGCATTGTTTGCCATTAACTCACAGGTAGGCTGCGACTTCGTTCCTGTAGCGCTGACGCTGGCAGAAGCAGACGATACCACTACGTCCGTCGGTGTTCCGGCCATGCTGTTCACCAGATTAGTAACGGGACCTATGGCTGTGCTTATCGCATACCTTCTTAGTTTTGGATTATAGTATCTGTTTCGGAGAATCCTGCTGGTATCTGCAGCGTACTCCGACAGTAAAAAGGAGAATCCATCCGGGTTCTCCTTTTCACATCTTCTCTATCTTTCTCTATTCGTATATCTTAAGGTAATTCAGAATCTGCTCCGGACTTTTACTCTGAATTCCGGCAGAATCTCCTACCTGACCGTTTGCCGTCCATGAAAACTTTCTTCCATTTAAGTAAGAGGACGCGCTAACGCTCTGCTTTCCTTCTCCGCCAAAGCTTGCCCACCACGTCGGATAATTCTGCTGCATAAAGGACTTCGCCAGACGCGACGCCTGTGACGACGAACCTCCATTCACAGTTCCGCTTACCTGAACGCCGCCGTTTGGCGCACTGTGAATCAGAAGAACGCTTCTATCGCTGCATTGACCCAATACAAGATAACAATGTCCCGATATACTGATAATGTCTCCCGGTCTAAACGTACTGCTCGGAGAGCATGCGGTTACAGTTCCATAACCATACGCCGTTAAAGATGATGCAATCTGTCCCGCGTCCGCCACGTATCCGGCCGCATTCCTTCCTTTATGAACGGAATTGTAAAGCGTCCATCCGAGATATCCTGAACAGTCCAGACCATAAAAACGCCATTGCCTCTCTCCCCGCCGCCAAGCGCTCTGTCCCGGCCGAAAAGAATAGCCTTGTCGGTTACGATTAAAATAGTTTTCCCATTCCGGCCACAGACCTACATTGACAGCCGTTTCCCCAGAGCCGTTGTCCGCCGCATTCCAGCCGCCGCCCCATACATATAAAGTTTTGCCGAGCGGCTTTCCTGCGTTCTTGATAACGCTCGCTATATCAATGCTGTCCGTTCTTGACATACGAAAGCTACTGCCTGCCAGAAACTCCATGTTTCCATCGATTGTCGCCGCATAAATATGTATAAAATAAAGTCCGGACCTGCATTTGTGATTCAAAGAATCCACCTGTGCAGTCCAGACATTATTTATGTGGGAGGCGTTATACCAATATAGGTCATCCTGACCGTTTTCCTGCGTCCATACCGCCATCCGGATCCCGGAAATCTGTTTCTTTGTTTTTGGGAAATACAGCTGTGCGCTGCATTTCCCCACTGTATTATTTATACTGCTTACTTTCAGGTAATTCGTACTCAGTTTATCCACCTTAAATTCCGCTGCCCCGGCAAAACGCAGAACTCCGTCCAACCCTGTAATATACACATGGCAGTAGTAGGTTCCAGTCTCCCCATGGTCATATAGATTAATTCTCCTCTGATACTTCGTTCCAATGCTTCTAGACATTGGATACCATCGAATATCATTCTGACCGTTCGTCTTTCCCCATACGGCAACCCGGACGTCCCTTGCGCCTCTAATACCCGTTCCAACAATATCTACATCTGTTCCGTTTGACGCCAGCTTCGCTGAAAACTTAACCGAATCAGCCTTATTCACCACCGCAGTTACGCCGCCTACAAACATCCGGATCCCTCGCTTATCCGTCGCATAAGCGTGAATGTTATAGGTTCCGGTTTCCAAATTATGCTTAGCCGTATCTACCTGAAAGCTCCATCCATCCTTCTGTTTCCCAGCCTCATACCACCGCAGGTCATCCTGACCTTTCGCCGTAGTCCATACAGCAACGGAAACCTTTGTTATAGCTGACGGTCCTGTGATTCCCGATATCTTCACATCCACCGAAGCAGTATCTTTGTTAACAACTGACTCCAGCTTTCCGCCTGTAATTCCTTCTACTTTTACCGAACCTCCTGCCAAATATGACAAATTCCCATTGACGGCGGCATATGTGTGCACCCGATAGGTGCCGGCCTCCTTATGCTTCGATACATCCACGACTGCCTTATATGTATATGGCGCCGTACGTGTTCCGTAATACCACACGATATCGTTCTGGCCGCCCAAATCTCCCCATACCGGGAACGAAACTGTCCCATTCGTTGACGCCGCCTTTAAAATAATTGTCATATATCTCTGTTCTTTGTCCATCGATATCTGCAGCAGGTTACGCTTTATTTTTTCCACATTAAAACTCACCGCTCCTATAAATTGGGAAATCCCGCGGCTGTCCTCCGCATATGCATGAGCAAGATACGTACCGTTATCAAACTTATGATAGCATGCATCCGCATCTGCATACCAGATATCTCCGCTCTTTTTCATTTCATACCACCGGAGATCATCCTGACCGTTTTTACTGCTCCATACTGCCATCCGAACCTTCGTAATGGATGAAGGAGAAGTAACTCCATTCGCCTCCAGCCGATATTTTCCATCCTTCACAGAAGACTTTCCCGCATTATGTCTCACTTCTTTCGCCGAAATCCCCGTTATATTCACTGAGCCTGCCGCAAGGAACCGCTCTGCGCCGTTATGCCTGTTATACGCGTGTATATTGTATTTCCCGGTCTCCTTATGCGAGGATATCGGTATCTGCGCCTCATAGATCCCCGTACTTATTTTCTTCGCCGGATACCACGCCATGTCATTCTGGCCGCCCGTTTCTCCCCATACCGCAAATTGCACATGATCATTCCCTGATACCGTCGCATTAGACAATGTCACCGTGATAGTTGACTCCGCCGTATTCTTCTGAATCTTAAGCCGGTTAACATCCATCTTTCCAACCGTAAATTTAGTTGTCTTTATACACTGGCGGATTCCACGGCTGTCTGTAGCGTATGCGTGAGCATGATAAGTTCCAGTGTCATACTTGTGGTTCTTAACCTCCACATCCACATACCATTTGTTTCCATCCTTCTTTGCCGTATACCACTTAAAATCATCCTGCCCATTCGCATTACTCCAAACGCCTATCTGCGTAGTTTTAATTGCGGCCGGCGATTTCAAATTCTCCAGCTCTATCCGGTATTTGCCGTCTTTCACGGAAGACTTACTCTCATTACAGCTTATCTTATCTGCCGTAATCCCGGTAATCGTCGTTCCTCCCCCGGCAAGGTACTTTAACGTACCATTATGTTTTACATAAGCATGTATGCTATATTTCCCGGCCTCTTTATGCTCCGATATTGGTATCTGCGCCTCATAAGCGCCCGGCGCCGTCTTCTTCGCCGGATACCACACAATATCATTCTGGCCGCCCGCTTCTCCCCATACCGCGAATTGTACCTGATCACTGCCTGATACAGTTGCGTTTGTCAGTCTGACTGTAATAACCGACTCTGTTTTATCCTTCTGGATCTCAAGCTTATTAGCGGTAACCTCTGGATCTGGATCCGGCGTGGGATCGGGCTTAGGATCTGGTTTAGCCAATGTTACTTTAAAAGATATATGTCTGTCCGAAGTTGAATTGTTCGTATAAGATGCCGATACCTTACTGCCATCCCAATCCTGCTTCGATAGCTGGTAAGCCACAAGATGGTAAAGAATATCCGTATCGTATGTATCATACATATTGCTTGGTATGGCCAATGCAAATTCTGTTTTTCCTTCACTTATTTTCTGCTTAACCTGCGAAACAAACGGATCAGACCATTGCTTAATATCACCTGTTTTTATAAAATAATTGTTTTCTAAAGATATTGATTCATATCCCGGCTTAGCTGTTTTATGATCCGAATGAGCTAAACCCATCAATTCATCAGTCAATCCAAAATACATATGTTTCTTATATGTATTCTTATTCGCTGCGTCCCCATCCCATGTACTATCTACCTGATACCAATTTCCATCCATCTGAACCGCTGTCCATACATGTCCGTTTCCCGTAATACGTCCTGTATTAATCCCCGCCTTATTCAAAAGCATCTCATACGCGCGATGGTATGATTCACAGGTTCCAACACCTCTGGCAAGCACGCCTTCAATCGCACAATATCTAAATTTACCGTCATAATCCGCATTCTCTACTATCCAGTCATGCAGCCACACTGCTTTCTCAAAATCTGTTGAGCATTTTTCTTTACATTCTTTCACAAGCTGCTCCACTTTCTGTTCTACAGACGGAAACTGCGGATCCGAAATATTAAGCACATATTGCTGCGATCTCTTAGACACTGTCCCCCCCGTTCCTACAGCCCCCATATCCATAACTTCAAATTGGATACGATATGGTCCGGAAGCATAAAATGTAAAATCGATTTGATTGCTGTCTCTGTAGGTACCGAGACTAATATTTCCCGGACTATCCGGCCAAGTTCCGTCATACACCGTCCAACCAGTAAAATCATATATAGAATGAAGTCTATATTTATAAGGGCCCGTTCCTCCGCTCGCATTCAGAGTAAAAGTCGTCGGCGTTCCGCACTTAATATTATCTATCCCAGTTGCCTCGACACTTAACGTATCTGCTTTTACCGCTCTTGAAGCTGCTGTTTCCTCTTCCAGACTCTGCTCCGCCGGAAAACTCTCTGCTTCCTCTTGTGATATCCCTGTTTCTGTTTCACTCCCGCTGATATCTTCCTCCTGCGCAGGCGATACCGCAGCTCCCTGATCCGGTTCTTTCTTCTCTTCCTGAGCCTGCTCTTCCCGCGAAACAGCAGACGTATCCGAAGATACCTCCGCCGCATAGGATGAAATCCCTATCTCCAGAAACACAAGCATAACTGCCAACGCGATACTTATGGCCGACCTTACAATTCTCATATTCTCCTCCTAAAACATAATGTATCTAAAACCACATGCCATCTTCCCGATACATAATTGCGCAATAATGTATCACTCTAATTAACACTTTTTATCACTTTATCATGCATTTACAAAAAATTCAATACAATTCTTTCTACTAAATAGAAAATGAGAAAGAAACTTGCTTTCCGCTTTTCTTTCTCATTTATGAAATCTTTTAACCTCTGATTAAGACAGTCTGATAACCGTCTCTTTTTAATCTCCGCTCCATTTCTACCGCCTGGTCCATATCCGCATAGTCCCCGACCTGTACCCGGATATAATCCCCGGAATCGATCACATACGCCGGGTAATCCTGCTCTAAAAGCTCATTCAGGAGCCGTCCCGCATACTGCTGATTGCGAAACGCCCCAACCTGTACCCGGTATCCCGGAGCAGTACTTCCGCCCGGCATATTTCCTCCGCCGGTTCCTTCTTCCGGAACCAGTCCCTGACTCCTTAACACATCCAGAATCCCATCTGCGATGGCCAGCGCGATATCCTCGAAATTAGCGTCAAACAACTCATTATCCACATCGGAATTAATAAAACCAACCTCTACCAATACCGCCGGCATCTTTGTACGTTTCAGTACCACCAGATTTGGCCTCGCTTTTACACCTAAATCACGAAAACCTACTGTTTCCAACTGCTGGTCGATGGATTCGGCAATCTCATATTTTAATCCAGACAGATCATAGACCAGAGACTCTACGCCATAAGCCGTATTCTCTGTCGGAAAGGAATTGCGGTGAATTGATATAAACAAATCCACCCCCGCTTCGTTGGCCTCCGTCGCCTTCTGGAACGGCGTTTCATAGACATCCGTCGTTCTGGTATACTCCACATCGATCCCATTATTCTGTAAAATCTCTCCCACTGCCAGCGCAAGCCTTAACGTATCGTCCTTTTCCTGCCTGCCGTTATACACTGCTCCCGGGTCGCGTCCCCCGTGTCCGGCATCCATCATAATCGAATAAGGCATAAAATACTCCTAACACTTTTTATACCATACTATGCATCCGCTTCCATTTTGACAAACAGCCGGACGGTAAATCTGTTGCAGCCGTCCCCTATGCTTTCGCTCTTCCCCACTCTTTCTCCTATACGTCTTTCCATCCTTTCCATAATATTAATATCCAAATCCATTTGCCGCAGGCAGCATGACTGCCGTGATCAGCGGCATCAGAAGAAATGCCTTTGCGGAAGCCGATGGAATAAAAAAGTTCATAAACAGCACCAGCCCATAGAGCAGCAGCACAACTGCGCCGCTGGAAATGCCCGCCGTCACCCTTGCGAATGAGTCCAGTATGGTATCCAGCACCTTCGCATACTCCAGTGTATACCGAACAGAGCTTGCCATCAGGATCACCATAACGCCCGGCAGGAACCTGACGATCCCTCCGCAAAATTGTTTCAGATAATTCCCGAAGCCATAACCAGACAGCAATACCGAAGAGGTTCCCGCCAAGAGAAAGGCAAACGCTACAATAATCATCAAATAGTCCTGAAGGGCCGTCACAACAGTGGATAGGATAATTGCGCCAATCCCTATACCAAGGAAGCCGCCGAATGCATACAGGGCATGATCCATTTTTTCTCCCTAAAAGCCTCCGTCTGCAGGCTCTTCCACTCTTTCTTCTTTTCCGGAGCATAGACCGGGGATTCCTCTGGGTCCCACTCTATTTTCTTCGCATACGAGACCAGAAAGAAAGTCAGCCCCCAAAGAAAATAAGGAATCCCAACGCACGGTACCACATTCCGGAAAACATTGGAAGCCCGGCAAGCTGCTGTGCGATTCCAACAGTAAATGGATTCCCAACTGCAGGAGAAAAGCCGCAGCATACCGCAAGCACGCTCATCCCCAGCCCAAGCAGCGCGTCCCAGCCCATGGCATAGGACAAGGCAACCGCCAGCGGCACCGGCAGCGCTTCCCCATCTTTCCGTTTCAGAGCGGCAAACAACTCTGGAACCAGCGTCATATCCACAGACTCCGAACCTTTATCATACTCAATAACTTCTACTTCAAATTCATTTCCTATGATACTTTTCACATCCTCAAAAATCTCCGGATGCTCTGAAACCAGATATCCCATGCCATATCGGCCGGTTCCTTCCTCATCGCTGACAATCAAAAGCTTTACGTCAAAAGGAAGGCGAATCCCCCTCTTCCTCCCTTGCAAAAGTTCGGGTCTCAATCCCCTCTGCTTCCAAAATTTCCCGCACATAATCTATGGCCGGTTTTTCAGAATTGATTCCGGTACTGGTATCAAATTGTATTAACCTTATCAGTAATTGATCCGCCGGGGATAGTCCCGGTTCTCTTGTGTTCCTCCATCGTTCCGCCTCCAATTATCCCTCATTTTACCTTTTTAACTTATTATAATCAATTACAATGTACGAAGCGGACGGCTGTTCCGGCAAAATCAAACTGACATTACTTCATAAATATGCTACAATATTAAACAACAAAGCGCTGGTTTATTACCCAGCGGGTATGCCGCTGATTTTCTTGGTCTATTCTTTGATTTTCGCAATTATTATTGGATAGAATATAATGAACCGTAATACCAAATAAGGGGAAGGGAATAATCCCCTTGCCGTACAGAAAGAATTTTTCAGGAGGTGATAGGAATGAAGCATCTCTGCCGCAAATGTTCCCTGAAATCTATTTCACTATTTTTACTTACTTTATTGCTCATATTATTCATACTGCCTGGTCTTCTAGTCTCCGGGTCTGCGCCCAAACAGGAAGATGAAATCCTCTATTACACCGCGTTAGGCGACAGCATTCCCAACGGATATTCCGCCGACGGCGCCATGCAGATTGAGAATTACCCCGTTCTCCTTACAGAAGACCTGCAGATCATCAATCAGGTTCCCGTCCAGCTCATGCAGTTTACAAAAAACGGCCTTACCACCGCCAAATTAAACGCCTCCTTTCTGACCCAGTCCGAAGTTCAGGAAGCACTGGCGGCATCAGATGTCATCACTCTGACCATTGGCGCCAACGACCTAATGAATGAATTTAAAAAGGTATCCCGGGAAATCCTTGGCAATGAATCTGCATTTCACACTGCCGACGAAGCGCTGCAAGCTCTCCAGAAGGGAATCTCAGACAATCCCCTTCTGCTTGTAGACGTTATTGGCGCAATCACCGGCTGGGATTACGATTCCTTCGAGGAACAATGGCTGCTTACTGTGAAATCCATCCATGACCTCCGAAAATCCGATAGCCAGATGGCGGTAACAACTATCTATAATCCGGTAGAAAAAGCCGAACTTCCCGGCACTCTGAACGCGGTGATCAAAAGCCTGATCGCCAAAATGAATGAAATTATCTATGACCACGCAGACGAATATCATTATCAGGTCGTGGATCTTTTAGATTCCGGCATTGCAGAGCATACCCAGTCCGACGGACTGCATCCTGACCAAAAAGGGCAGGAGTTAATCCGAAGCTTAATCGAAAGTACGCTGGATATGCAGATCATTCAGGCTTTGGAGCTATCCGAGCAGGCCGAATCCGAGACTGCGGATCTTGCAAAAGAACGGATTGCCTCTGAGCAAAAAGCCGCCGAACAAAAATTGCGGCAGGCGAAGCAGAAACGGATCCTCCAAATCTGTTTGATGATAAGCGCAGGATTGCTGCTCTGTCTTTCTGCCGCTGCTATCATCCACGTGAAAAAGCGGTAATTTTGTTAACGATATAAATTATTTCTCTGCTGTCTCTTGGACAACATTTATGGATGTTAGCTGGATAATCTTATTAATTAGCCCTTGCTTTATTTCATCTATTTGCTTGTATCTTGCCGCAATTTCTTGCTGTTTCTCAAGATCATATGAACCGTCGGATGCAAGCGGAATAGGAACAGTAATGTTAAGGTTTTTAATCATGGTGCTGTTAAGTTTTGTAAATTCGTTTTTGCCAAATGTGCCAAGTCTGCCTTTTTTGTTTTTTCTGAAGATTGGCTCCAAATAATATTTTAAATATAAAAGGCTGAGCTTGTCCGCATACTCTTCATTAATGCTCATAACACATCTGTCGCCATTGATAGAAAAGCGATCGTTAATAATTGTGATGTATCCAGCACACCCATTTTTTGAGTAGGTAAGATACTCTCCGTCGTAATCATAAGTGTCTATATGGGCAATCGGTTCAAGGTTATTAGCAGAATATATAGGATACGCGCCTTTGTGCTTTTGACACCATGTTTTTGTATAAGAAGCATTACCGTTATGATATGTCACTATTTTATTCAACAGCTCATCCGTATATTCGACGCTCTCTTCTTTATCGATATGTATCAATAATTCCTGAATATCATAAATCCTGTTCAATAATTTCTGTTTCTGATATTCTATTTCACTATAAATACCTGCAAGCCTACGATTTTAGGCATTTTATTGCCTCCCCATAATTATTTATATCCGCAACGATTTCAGATAAATATTCGCCAAACTCATCAAGGCTCATTATTACATCCGCCTTTTTTACCCCCATCTTAACCTTTTCTTCATCCGTCCACCTTTTCTCAATATCCCACGCTGAGTGTTCTGCAAACGAGTCTATTGAGAGAAGTTTTAGTTTTAGATCGTCTTCAAAAATCGGTTTCAAATAATCATCAATTTTATTTTTGTCTTTGCAGCTGCGAAAGAGATTATATTTATTTACCGCGGTTTGAAAGTCGTTATCCTCACTATCAAACCTATAAACATCAAGAGTTTCTCCAATAGAAGCACAATAATAAGCAAATATGGGGAAATCCTGCTTTTTAGCAGTGTCTCGTTTTTTCCTCAATGTCATAATGTATGTTTTTTTGGGAGTATTGAAAAAGGTATTAATAGGCAGCGATATAATTGCTTCAATATAACAGTATCATTTAGAAGTTCTTGAGAAATGGTCTTTATGGTCGAAAGAGTGTTGTTGTCTTTAAACAAAGATGAGAAATAAATGATAGTATTAGCTTTGGCAAGAATAGTCGTCAAATCATAGCCGCTCGTCGAACCTTTCTCATCCATTTCTTTCTCATATCCAATTGCCATCTGCATCCTTCTCAGCGTGAAACACAAAGCCATTGATAACTGAGGTCCTATCCGGGGCTTTGGGAAATAATCTGCTGATTTTTTCTCTTGGCTCGTGAATGTATCTATAGAGCACCTCAGCCTCGCTTCTGCCATCTTCACTATAAAGCTTCCATATATAGTCAAAGTTTTCTGTAGTTCCAAGAATGTTAATATCAGACAAATATTTGAACAGGAACAACTCGACAAAAGTATATAAACTATCTTTGGGAGTCGTAAATTTAATATTCTTAAGCAATCCGCCAATCTTTTTCGCAAGATTTGTAGGATCTGAATACTTTATTAATTGAAGCTGATTGTTCGAGTCAGAAAGATCTATTATCAAACGTCCAATTAATTTTGCAATCTTTCTCTCTTCGTTTTTGGGTTTGATTTCGGCTATGATTTCATTGCCTTGCTCGTCGAGAACCGGCTGAGAAGTGAGAGCATTTACCCATACAAACCTTGAACCGTCAGTCGCTACGAATATTTTAACCTCCAGTTCTTTGGCAGCATCAATCTCCTGCTTAATAGCCGCCTCGATTTTTTTGTCGGTATTAAATTCATCCGGCCTTTTGCACTCGATATAAGCAATAACTCTTCTAGAGCTATCAACAATGAGAACGTCTGGTTTTTTACCTTTGTTCTTTATGGCGGCTTTCACTTTTTTGCATACAATTCTTTTCCTCCGTTAGATCTCATTATAAGCACAATCAATAGTTAGCGCTTTTTTCAAGAGCTGCTTGATTTCAATATAATTATGCCGAAAGTACAAAGAAAATCAATGTTTATTGCCGATTTGTGCGGAATAGAAGGGATTGAACAAGCCGTTTTTAGGAGAGAAAACCAAAGATATACTCCCCCAAAAAGCGGCGGAATGAACAAAGCCCGCAAGGGGCAAACCCACTTGCGGACGTAGATTTCTGGCGGAGAGTGTGGGATTCGAACCCACGTGCCCCAAAACAGGACAACTGCATTTCGAGTGCAGTTCGTTATGACCACTTCGATAACTCTCCCTATGCATAAAGATCATTTCTCTCCATGCGACAATAATTATAGACAATAATTGCTGTAAAGTCAATCAGTAGTTCCCATGAATC
This sequence comes from uncultured Dorea sp., assembly GCA_910584095.1. Classification (GTDB taxonomy): domain Bacteria; phylum Bacillota; class Clostridia; order Lachnospirales; family Lachnospiraceae; genus Claveliimonas. The sequence continues at coordinate 37,850 of CAJTYU010000004.1, forward strand.
TTCCGTTTCTCAATATCCATAATCATATCTACTCTAGCGCCGTGCTTCCCGCCCATAAATTCAGCGTCCAGCCATGCGTCTACGATCATCTTTGCCGTTTCAATTCCAATGACCCTTGCCCCAAATGCCAGAATATTCGTGTTGTTATGCTCTCTGGAAAGCTTTGCTGAATATGGCTCGCTGCAGACAACCGCCCGGATTCCTTCTACTTTATTTGCTGCAATCGAAATTCCCACGCCCGTACCGCAAATCAGAATCCCAAGATCAGCTTCTCCGCCTGTCACTGCCAAAGCAACCTTCTCTGCATATTCCGGATAATGGCAGCTTGCATCCGTATCTGTCCCAAAATTGATCACTTCATAGCCTTTCTCTTCCAGATATGCTTTGATCTCGTTCTTCATATCAACCGCCGCATGGTCGTTTCCTATACCGATTTTCATAATAATATGCCCCTTTCTGAAGAAAATGCTTGCAATTTTCACTACATCTATCTTATAATAATCGGCCCCTACAGTCAACAACTCGTTTACGGAGACTTAATATCAAAGAATTTCTCCATTAGAAGCAATAACTGCCTGATACCACCCAAAAGATTTCTTCCGTATCCGCTTTAATGTTCCTTTTCCTTCGTCGTCCTTATCCACATAGATAAAACCATAACGCTTTGACATTTCCCCGGTAGTAGCGCTAATCAGATCTATACACCCCCATGCTGTATAGCCAATCACGTCAACTCCATCCTCCTCCATCGCATTCATCATCGCGCGAATGTGAGAGCTAAGATATTCAATCCGGTAATCATCATTAATATTTCCTTTATTATCCAAGGTATCTACAGCCCCCAGTCCGTTTTCCACCACAAACAGAGGCTTTTGATAACGGTCGTACAATGCATTTAACGTAATCCGAAATCCTTTGGGATCAATCGGCCACCCCCATTGACTATATTCCAGATAAGGGTTCTTCGCCGATGCAAATACATTGCCGCCGGACGCTTCTCCCTGACCGTCCGCCCGCACACAACGGCTGTTGTAATAAGACAGCGAAACAAAGTCTGCTGTGTATTCCTTTAGAACCTTCTCGTCCTCCTCTGCCATTTGGATCCGAATCCCATGCCGTTCAAGAAATTTCTTCGCATAAGAAGGATATTCCCCTCTTGCCTGCACGTCAATAAAGAAATAATTCTCCCTGTCCTTTCTCATACTCTCCCACACATCATCCGGATTGCAGCTATAAGGATACACGCTCCCCGCCGCAAGCATACAGCCTACCTGAAAATCCGGATTAATCTCATGAGCCAGCTTTACTGCCAGCGCTGATGCCGTCAATTCGTGATGGGCCGCCTGATATTTTACCTGAAGCTCATTCTCTCCTTTCTCAAACCGGATTCCAGCCCCCATAAAAGGCAAATGCATCAACATATTAATCTCATTAAAAGTGATCCAATAACGAACCCTGTTTTTGAAATGCCGGAAAACCACATCGCAATACCTGAGAAAAAAGTCAATCATTTTCCGATTCTTCCATGAACCGTATTTTTCCACCAGCCCAAGAGGCGCGTCAAAATGGCAGAGCGTAACAATTGGCTCGATTCCGTATTTCAAAAGTTCATCAATGAACCGATCGTAAAATTCCAAACCTTTTTTATTCGGCTCCATTTCCTCGCCAGTTGGAAAAATCCGTGACCAAGAGAAGGAAAAACGGTAACATTTGAAACCCATCTCGGCAAATAACGCAATATCTTCTTTATAATGCTCATACATATCCACAGCCTCTCTTCCGGGATATTTTGATCCTTCCGGCAGATCATGGTAATCCATCGTTCCTTTCATAACCGCCATGCGGTTACTGCCATGGGGTATCACATCCACCACCGAACTGCCTCTTCCGCCTTCCTTCCATCCGCCTTCGCATTGGTTTGCCGCCGTAGCGCCTCCCCACAAAAACCCTTTTCGCATCCTTTTTCTTCCTTTCCTTATACCTCTGTATTCTCCGTCCCTGTATGAAGGTTCCACCCTTTCAAATATGCCATTTTGGATCTGAACGAAATATTGTCCAGCCGCTACATAACAATCAATTCTTCTCCCGCCTGAACCTGTATTGCCTCCTCAACCGGAACCACAGCGGCATGATCCGGCGCATTCACGATCAGTACGGGAGTCACCAGCGAATAACCCGCTTCCCGAATCAGCTCTCGGTCAAATTCCAGAAGCTTCTGCCCCTTCTTCACCTTCTCACCAACTGCAGTAAACGCCTTAAACCCTTTTCCTTCAAGCTGCACGGTATCCATGCCCACATGCATCAGCAGTTCTACCCCATTATCCATAACCATACCGATTGCGTGACCTGTTGGGAACAGAGCTGATATCGTCCCCTCTGCCGGCGCATACAGCACGCCCTCTTCCGGCATAATTGCAACGCCTTTTCCAAGAAGCCCTGATGAAAACGCTTCATCCTCCACATGCTCCAGCTTCACCGTCTTACCTTTCAGCGGGCTGTAAATCTTAACCTCTCCCGCAGCCAGTCCCGATTCCTTTCCGTGCCCACCTGCTTTTCCTACCTCATTATCTTCTTCTGAAATCTCTGCGCCTGCCGCCTTTCCTGAATCTTCCGTCTCTTCTTTATAGAAAATCATAGTAAGCAGAAATCCTACTATCATAGAAATCCCAATACCCGCAAAAGCAACCAGAATATTTCCCATCGTTCCGTCCGGGTTCATCATATTTGGCAGTTCAAAGATTCCCATGCCTCCCAAAATAAATTTGCGGAAATTAAAATGCCCGTAAAACGCGCCGCCGATACCTCCCGCAATACAACTTATAATAAACGGTTTCTTAAGCGGAAGTAAAATACCATATATCGCCGGCTCTGTTACTCCAAAAATACCTGAAATAAAGTTTGGAATTGCCATTTCCTTTAGCTTCTTATCCTTTGTCTTAAAGAAAATTGCAAATACCACCGCCGATGTTGCAAAGGTGCAGGCAAAGAACGGCATCATTACATTGTCATATCCAAGCGTCATTACGTTATTGATATAAACCGGAATAAATCCCCAGTGCATTCCAAAAATAACCAGAACCTGCCATGTCAGTCCTACGATTCCTCCTGCAAGCATTGGACTGAAACTCCGAATGGCCAGCGTAAATTCCGAAATCAGAGCAGAGCCAAAAGTCGCAGCCGGCCCCAAGAAAATCACGGATACCGGAAGGGTTATAAGCAGCGTCAGCATCGGCACAAAGAAAAACTTTACCAAATCTGGTATATACTTACTAAATATTTTTTCACATTTGGACGCAAACCATACAGCCAGAATAACCGGAATGACCGTTCCAGTATAATCAACTGAGATTACCGGGATTCCAAAAAAGTCAATGTATACCGGGGAACTAAACATAGTTTCGCTTAAAATGTAATACAGCGGCTTCGCCCCTGTCGACAGCGTCCCCGCCTGTATTCCCGGATAACACATGGCCGCTCCTATTGCAAGGCCAATCATTGGCTTTAAGTTAAATTTTTTTGCCGCCGTATACCCCAGAAATAAGGGCAGGAACGTAAACAGAGCGTCTCCCGCCGCATTGATGATCAAATATCCGCCGCAATCTGCGCTGTAGAGTCCAATGGTCACAAGCAGCGTATTCAATCCCTTTAGCATACCGCATGCCGCCATAATTCCAAGAATCGGCTGAAAAATCCCGGATACGATATCAATAGCCCGGTCAAGAAGCTTCCCTGGCTTCTTTTCCTCAGTCGGCGTCTCTCCTGTTTTCAGATCAAGAATCTCCATCACGTCCTCAAATACTTCCGGCACATGATTCCCGATGACCACCTGATACTGGCCGCCGCTTTTCATAACCGTTACAACACCTTCCATGTCTTTCAATGCTTGATCCTTTGCGATTCCCTCGTCCCTCAGTGTAAACCGAAGTCTCGTAATACAGTGAACTAGACCTGAAACATTGTCTTTACCGCCGACATTTTTCACAATCTCTCTTGCCAGCGCCTGATATTTTCCCATCTGTTTTTCCTCCTCGTTTTATCATTTTCCTTTAACTATCCCCAATATAGCATCATGGTATTTCTCCATCAATGTATGGAAAAGCAGTAGGTCCTCCGTTCCAAAAAAGGCAAAAAAAGAACCGTTGTATCTGTAACAGCGGTTCAATATCCGTTTATTCTATTTATTCCTCTTTTCCCATATCCGCCTTATTCAAAAGCAGATTATTGTGCAGCAGCATTTCCAGCGAAGACTTTGCATGTTCCTCATAGCGTCTGGATAACAGCAGTGAAAAAAAGATATCCATCATATAGGTTGCTGCTGAAAATGAAGTAATAACGTCAAGGCTCAAAAGGGAATCCCTGTTCGCGATCTCTACAACTTCATTACAATATCTCCGCATGACCTCATTGTGCGGCCCCGCAACCCCCACCACATAGTTGTTCGTCGCCTCGCGCAAATATCTGGCTGCACGAATCATCGTCCGATTCGCCCCGGTAAAGCTGATCACAAATGCAATAGTCCTTTTACTCTTTCTTGCCGCCAGATAATGGCCATTAATACTCTCGTATGCAGAGCATTCCACGCCTAATGTGGCAAATTTAAAAGCCGCCGACTGAGCCAGAATATAACTGATCCCGGCTCCGTAAATATCAATACATTCCGCGCTCTGCAGCACATTGTTAATCCGGTTCATAATATTTTTATCAAGAGAAAGGCGAGTATTGGTCACCGCCTTATCATAGAGAACCGGAAGCGTGCGAATGATATCTATGTAAGTACTTTTGTCAGTAATCGGCTCTCCCGCAAGCATTTGAGAAAGTCTGTTCTTCTGATTGATTTCCTCTACCAGCTTCAGGCGAAATTCCTGATAACCGGAGAGCCCCAGCTTCTGACTCAGCCGCACAATCGTTGCTTTACTGGTATATGCCGCCCGAGCCAGCTCCCCAGAGGACATCCCCGGCACCTTATCCAAATGCTCCAATATATAACGCGCCGCCTCTTTCTCATGACCAGTAAAAATCTCTTCTTCCTTCAGTTTCTCTAACAGCATAAAAACAATCCTGCCTTTCATCACGCTGCCATGCCGAACTTTGTTTCCCTTTGTTTATGCCACGATACCTTTCACATCATCGCCATAGTCCTCTGTCTCATCACAAGGTCCCACAACTGCCCCTGATACCGGTAACTCAGCTCCGGAAGGCGCATATAATCGCTTGGCTTCATAAGCGACGCATCCTTCGGAAGCTTTATCGCGCTGCTTTTATCCAGAACCTCGCTGACAAACTGGGAACAAAAATAATGCCGTTTCCTGTGATAAGGAATATTAAACTGGCAAAGCAGCAGACCGAATATATTATAATGATACTCCTCAGAATTTTCCATAATCCGCTGTACCTCTCTCTTGGCCTGCGCATAGGTTTCCTCGTCAACCTCCAGCTCATAGAGCAGACAGGGAATCCTTGAAGCATGCTTCCGATAATAGCCATAGCTGATTCTCTCTTCGCACGGACCGGCCGGCAGAACCGTCCGTCCATTCTTCCGCGACGAGCTGTACAAAAGCTGCAGGCTTTCGTCAAATGCGATGGAAACGTGCGTATAGGAATCCATCGTTATAAAATGAATGATCCTTGATAATATGGAATCTGATTTTGTCAATAGAATATAGATCGTTTTCATGTATCGTTTCATTCCTTTTCTTACAGTCTAAGATGCCTTTTTATTTTTGCAGTAAATTTATTTTACCACATATTTATACATTTTCCTATCCCTCACCGGCTTAAGAAACATCAAAGCCCCTTAATTATTCCTTAATGAAATTGCAGTTCTGAAAGAAATCCGAAAAAACTTCTTAAAAATTTATGAATCGTCCCGCGTCCCTCTCTCTATGATCCTTAATACAGATATTACCGGTACGATCAAAATCCCGCAAAAGAAATTACTAATCCCGTGAATGCAGTCCCATGGCAGACCCGCAATGATCCATCCGGCTATCCCTCTCAAGCTCATTCCGAATAGCAGCGCCTGCGCCGGGGCATATAAGGTTCCAAACAAAAAGCCATGGGCCGCAGATACCGCCATATATATGAACGGCCGTATCTTTTTCGGAAGGTTCTTTGGAAGGAACATTACTGCTCCCCATAGAACTGTCCACACATACAAATATGGGACCCACCATGCCGCAAATCCGCCAAAAATACCGCATAAAAATACATAAATATAAATAGGATACAGCGCCTTCTTTCTATAAACTACAGTAAATGCAACAATAAATACTCCGAGCAGATGGATATTCGGCGCAACCTCCATGAGAGCCTTGGAAGCATACATCAGCGCTCCAAGCATTCCAAATACGGCAGTCTCTCTGGTTGTCAGTCTCATATCACTACTTCTCGATCCGGAAGGAATATTCCTCGCCCTCCGTGATCGGCGTCGTATCTACGCCTGTCTGGGCGTACTCTCCATTGATATAAAATGCCCAATACACGCCGTCCGCATCATAGTCGGCCGTTATCCCATTTACCGTTTTCACGTACAGGCCATACTCGCCCTCATCTCCGTCGATCATGCCGACCTCCAAAAGAGCCTCCCCCACGGTTTCCTTATCCGTGTGAATCTCAAATTCTGTCTCTTCTCCTTCCTGATCTGTTACCGTAAATGGAAACTGCACCCCGCCGGTTCCAAGCACATGATCGTCGGACTGTGCATCCTCTTCTTTCTGTCCGCTGTCTTCCATCTGGACTTTCGTATCCCCTCCGCCGGAAGAAGTTTCCTCTTGTTTGCCATTACAGCCGTATGTAGACAGCGCCATAGCCACAGTAAGCGCCATACAAAGGATGAATGACGATAATTTTTTGTTCCATTTCTCTTTCATCTCTTTAATCTCCTTTGATTGTATTTCCTCCAAAACTGGCTCTCGCAGTTAGAATGGGAGGTTTTCACTGTCCGGATATTCCGACTTGACATCCATATTAACCAGCCTTCTCAGATATGCTCCAATGACTGTTCCCCTTGCTGTGGCTTTGGGTCAGGTTAATATCATCTATCGTCTTTTCATTCGACATCTATGCCTTACGGCGACGGGCTCGTACAGGAATCTCACCTGTTTCCCCGGACAACTCAATCTATATCATAATCGTTAAAGAGAATTTCGTCAACCCATTGAAAAGACGGCCCGAAATCTCCCAAGCCGTCTCCTCCGCCTCACCCGGCGGATATACCAGTATCGCTTTTTGCTGAAATTTTAGTTTCTTCCCCGCTGAGCCGGCAGCCATGCCGTAATATAAACCGCCTGCCAGATTCCTTACTTTAAGATTTCAACTAAAAATTCGCTTTGATGTAATTCTTTAATAGAGCGATTCTGTCTTCGGTATCAATGCCGTCATCGTTCTGAGCTATGCTGATAGTATCGACTATTGCCTTATCCTCGTTTTTCCTTCTCAAATACGAATTGTTTGTACAGATTATATGCTCGTCGCCAAAGATCAATCTCTGACCCATATCATCTTTAGAGAGATGCGCGTCAGAAGCGGCCTTCAAATACGGGTAATATGAATTTTGCGACATCTGCGTCTTTGTCTGCATAACCAAAAACATATACGGATTTTCTGCAGCTGCGTTGTTATGCATTTTTCCATATGCGCCAGGACGATATTCACGATACTTAATGTAATAGTATCTGAACGGATACTGATTATCGCTCTCGCATTTTTGTAAATAATCGTCCGCTATCTTCTTCAGGAGCTCATTTGAAAATTCCTTATTCGCAGCCAACAACGAAATGAGTATATTCTTTGTATTATCGAAGCCAGTATTCGCGCTCTTATGAAACAGCTCCTTCCACGCAAATTGGAATGTAGAACCGTACTGATACCGCCACTTGTTTCTCTCTGCCTGGCCATAGTCTCCAACTGCCATCATCGCACAGTCTATCTTATCCAAGCTGCACTTAAACAGTGATTCGAATCTCTTTGTATAAGCAAGGTTCTCAAGGCCAACAATGCTGACCTGGCCGCTAAGTAAGAAATGGTCCTCCAGCTCAAACAGAGTATCTGCCATCCCATGATTCGTCTCTAAGAATGCAATCTTCTCTTTTTCTTCTGAGAGTTGGCTAACATTGAAGTTATTCTCAATAGATTCATCAATGGCGCCTGTAAGTATTATTGCATCTGCTTCAGCTAAGATTGCCGGCATTCTGTTTCGATCAGTTCTATCGCTGACTTCATCTTCAGAATTCTGAATCAGGTTATTAATAATACGAATCCTTCTTGTAAAGTCAGACTCCGTTACCTTATCAGTATTTTGCAGATATGTTGTAATCGCATATAATAGCACAATTCTATTTAACGGGAATTGTCTAATATGGCCAGTCTTATCAGAATATGCATGCAGGCAATCCTCAAAGATGTTGAGATTAAATCTTGACTCGACCAGAATCTTTCCCTTCTCATGCTTATTTGACATGAAAGACTTCAAGAAGTCTGTCGGCGAGCCATAGCCTGGAATGCTGCACCAACAGTCCATGAACTTCTCCATTGTTTCTATATTCTTAATCGCATCCGGACACTTTGACGAAAAGTATCTCTGTAAAAGGTCAAACTCGTCATTGCTCCTGCCAAGCGGAGATTCATCCTTGCGATAACAAATTACGTCACAGATAAATTTAAAATAACGAAGGAACTCATCATCGATAATATTATCCTCAGAAGAATCGCCGCCGCTATTGCGATATTCCCACAAAAGATCTGTCCATTCCCGATCTATCTTACCCATAATACGATTGGCCAAGTTTTCATCCATGCTGCGGATTTCCCGCTCAAGTTCCGCCTTAAAATGCTCAAACAAAGTCAGCGGCTTTCCACGAGAATTCATCTTAATATAAAGCTCGTCGGTCAATCCCATATCTTTGATTGGAAGAAAATAGAATGTGATACAATTCTCTTTTAGCTTATTCCAGATATCAGGTACGTTCTTGAATTTACTATCGATTGCATCAAGCATCACCAGCATAGAGCTAATCGTAGGATCATTTTCCCAGTCAAGCGGGAACCATGCCTGATTCACAATTTCCTTCGAAATAGCGCCCTTAAATTCTGGCGTATACTTAACAAGGTCAGTGCAGAAATAACGCGCGCTGTACCTTGTTTCATAGCTGAATCTTCTCATGAACTCATACTCTTCTTCCGGGATATTCCCTTTCTTTGCAGCGTACCAATGAAGCAGGAACAAGGTTGTAAGACGCTGCTGTCCATCCAGAGGTATCATGTTTCCCTCATCGTCGATATCGCCGTAAACAAAATCAAGGGTGATAGGCTTCTCTGTTACAGCCTTATATAAAGATTCGAGGAATCTGCTTCTAACACGGCTTACATCCGGACCTTTTCTGCCCTGAGCATAGTCTCTCTGTATGATTGGAATGATGATCTTTTTAAGCTGTACGGCTTCCTGATCCTCTCCGAATGTTGTATCAAAAATATCCATAAAGGAGTGAAGTGTTGTCGCCATATTATTCTTCCTCCTTTTCCAGAACGATTGGCTCTTCGAGATAATTTGCCAGTACAGTATTCATAGCTTCTACATATGCCACTCTATCCGCATGGCCCCAGAAATGAAGCTGATTGTCAGCGGACGGCGTATAATACTTCAGGAATACCATTCTTGTGCAGAACGGAATATACTGACCGGCTTTATCCATTTTAATGATTTCATTTCGTTTTACATCAAAAGTCGAGTTGTTTAAAGCAGCATTGTCTGTTGATTTTAATAAAGCTATATTTGCTATCGAGTGTATGTACTCTGTATTTCCCTTCACAGACAATAATTCGATTACCTTTTGCTGAATACCATCAAACTCCTGACGTTCAAGCTTATCTTTAGCAATAGCGCTGTTCATCAGATCAATAAGCTCTTCTGAATCCTCGCTTACCGTTTTCACAGAAGGAATATGAAGCGTAAGCCACTCTTTCCACATTTCCTGTGTACGTAAACCTTCAGAGTGCTGCGCATGTATGTGCTCAAGACTCCAAGTTACTTTTCCACCCTTGCCAAGCTTATACTTTTCAAATGGGAACCACTGTGAGTGCTCACCATTCCTACGGACAGACTCAACATTGAATAATAACAGCAACGTTGTAATCTTCTTCTGATCTAAGGTCTTTTCATAACTCAGATCCGAATAGTTACCCTTAATCTTGATACTATCTCTGATGTGTTCATCAAGGGAAGCCTTAAAGGCATCTTTTGTTTTTTCCTTGGAAATGTCAAAAATCTTCTGCAGCGTAAGTGTGCCGGAAGCAATAAGATAACCTATCTTATGGTAAAACTCATGGTTTCCACGCCAATCCCTCAGCACTAGGAACGTCTGCTGAATACTACGCCAAATATCCTCAAGGCGCTCTGTCTGACGCATCTCATCGAATTTAAAGAAAGTATAATACTTCTCTCTGTTATCAGCAGACTTTCCGGAAATAAGATCCAAAACAAGGTCAATTCTCGTCTGATCATCTGCATTAGTTTTATTGGTCAGAAAATACCACAGCGAATTGCTATGCAGTTCTTTCTCCATGTTATCCCACTGGAGGGATATTTCCTTCTGCTTCTTTTCATCCATATCCTCGTCGGTATCTTTACTTAAGAACATGGCTTTTACAAGTTCCGCGTTCGTAAGCGGAATTTTACCGATATTCAGACGCGTAAATAATCCGATAGCATCTTCTGATTCTCCAACTTCATACCAGATAATTTTTACGATTTCATCAAGATACTTATTTACATTTGTAAGCGTAGATTTTCTATCCCTTTCAGCAAACCAATTCCTTATGCTTTCATAGGCAGAACAAAGGAACCAGAAATCGATATTCTCCTCTTTGCGGGATTCATCGATTGATTTTAGGAAATCTTCTGATTTCTCTCTGGTTTCATAGGAAAGTGTAAATCTCGGTTCATCAATGAAGCCGAAGCTCTTCTCATTCATAAAACGATAGATAAGATAAATCGTTGTTAAACGCTGCTGCCCGTCGATCAGCTCATACCTATCGCCATTTTTTCTTACTACAACCGGCTGAAGACAATAATTCCTTTTGCCCTCGGTAGAATAAATATCATCGAGTAAACGAACTACTTCCGTTTCTTCCCAACGATATCCGCGCTGGTATGATGAAACATAAAAATTTCCTTTTATGTCTCCGACCAACTTTGTTTCGAGTTTAATTTCGCTATTCATACAGTTATTCTTCCTTTTCGATCAGCCTGATATCACTTTTTCATATATGTAAGTTCAAAGTCATAGCCGTGTTGTTCCATCATGCGGACGAAAGTCTTATTTATAATCTTCACAGAGTTCTTAATGAGTCTGTTAACATATGACAAAAAGATACCAACCTTCTCGGCAAGTTCTGCCTAAGCGGCCTGTTCTTCTCCGCACTTAACTTTGACATCTATTTTAATATTATTTTTAAACTTGCATTTAAATATATAACTCGTTGCTCTTTCTCTCTGAACAAGCCTTTTTTATTGCCAGCGCCGCAATTGAAACCATGGCGCCATTTACTTTACGGGCCGATTCAGGACATTCTATAACGCACCGCATACAGGAAATACATTTCTTACTGTCCGCCGTTTTCAAATTTGCCACGCTGATTGCCTGTGCCGGGCAGTTTTTGGCACAAAGCCCACAGCTTGTACAGCGCTGGTCTGCTTTAGGAACCAGACCGGCTCCTCCCGCTTTTTTATAGGGCCGGTTACCCGGTATCTGCAGCGCGGATGTGCATCCCGTTTTCTTGATCCTGTCAAAGATTTTCTCTCCAAAACTTTGCAGTTCGCGTTTATCCTGCTGATCGGGCCTGCCAGCGGCATACTGATGCATGATGGAATGCTCTGCAACCGCCCCAACAGCGGCAACCACATGGAATCCGCTCCGCTCCGCAATATCATTCAATTCTACGAGCGTATCTTCATATGCGCGATTGCCATATACGCAAACGATGATGCAGCGGGTTCCGTTTCCATGGATTTTTTTGATCCTTTCGGCCGCAAGGGCAGGTACCCGCCCGCCGTAAGACGGGACAGAAATTACTGCAACGTCATCCCCGGTAAGATCAAAGGCAGAGAAATCATTCTGTGCATTAGTCAGATCAATTTCATTAGCAGGGATATCCCACTGTGATGTAATGGTTTCTGCAGCCTTCCTAGTTCCTCCGGTTGGACTAAAAACGATTTGAATGACTTTCATGATATACCTCCTGTAATTTTTAAAACTATCTCAATTATAACCATGCGAAGGTGTGATATCAACATTTACAGGATTCCTTATGTAACTGATAGCATTCATCTGTGTAATCCGCTTTGCTGGTGTCATTACCAGTCGATTTAACCCCGCTTCATTATGTTGCAATATCCGTTAATGAGATAAATTCATTTTCTTCATCTTCCCACATATCCCTATATGCTTCAATGTAAAACTTAATGTAATTTGAATATATATAACTTTGCAGAGCATCTTTCTCTGCAATCAAAATATCATGAGCTTCCTTAGCCGAGCGATAGCCAAAGCTGTCAGGGAATTGTGATTTATCATAATTCCCCGTGTAGTAATTTTTTTCAGCTCCGGCAAGGTATTCTGCTGTTCTATCTGCAATTGGGCAGTCAGTATAATCTGTTTCGTGAAGTTTTCTTAATTCGTATGCGATAGTGTCACATAAGCGTTTGGGGTTCATAAGATACTCTTCGTGTACGCTGTCCTCCCCCGATACGGCGGTTGTTAAAAGCCAATCACAGTCATTTGAAATATAACTTAATACCTCTGCACCAAGTCCCTTTGAGTAAAAGTACTCTGTCATTTTTGCTTCTTTTTCGAGCTTTCCAATGCCCGAACATTTTAAATAGTACCCCTTCCCCTTGTCAATGAAATATACTTTTGCTTCGGGCGAGCAGGAACTATCGTAAATATTTGCCCCAGAAATAACGTGCCGAATATCTTGCGGCATTTCGTTCGGGATTTGATGCATTAATGTTCTCTTCATTCGTCTTCTCCTATTTGCAGTAAAGCATTACTACCGTCTCCACATGATTATCGTTGTCCAAACCAAATCACATACCTTTTTATTTCTTATCTGTCTTTTGTTCCAATAGTTTTATAGAGTTCAAATAATCTTCTTCTACATCACTGATGGTTCTTGCTTTATATTTTTTATATTCATCTGTCGCCTTATCAACAGCTTGCTTATGAGAAATATTTCCATTTCCCTGTAACAACTGTTCTCCACTCATTGTAAGTATACGATCCAGATGTTCTGCCCAATCCCTCATAGTCATTACCTGTTCACGTTCTGCCTGACGTTCTGCAAAATCTAAATATCCAGAAACAAGTTGTCCCATAGCACGAAGTTCTTTTTCATTCAGGTAATTTTTCGCAACAACAGCCTCTTTCAATGTTGGCTGATTTCCGACAAATGTTGTAAGACCCATAAACTCCTTTTCAGCATCTGCTCTTGTGTAAATAACCTCTGCAGCCGTTTGACCATGAATAGCATAATGAATTTTATTCTGCACTTTTTTAAAAAAGAGAATGGATATTTCTGCTTTGGGATCATAATCAATGCTAGTAGCGTAAATCTCAAGAATTTGTCTGTAAAACACCTTTTCAGAAGCACGAATGTCTCTGATCCGTTCAAGCAATTCTTTAAAGTAACCACCGCCACCCAGATTTTTTAATCGTTCATCATCCAGTGCAAAACCTTTTCGCATATATTCTTTCAGTATATTAATTGCCCAAATTCTGAACTGCGTACCACGTTTGGATTTCACACGATAGCCCACAGAAATAATGACATCCAAATTATAATAGTCAACTTGGTAGGTTTTCCCATCCGCCGCAGTTGTTGCAAAATTTGCAACAACTGATTCTCTCACTAGTTCACCCTCAGAAAAGACATTTTTTATATGCCTTGAAATCGTCGATTTATCTCTTTGGAACAATTCAGCCATCTGGTCAATGGATAACCATACGGTATCTTCGTCAAAAGTCGTTTCAATTTTTGTCAAACCATCTTGTGTTGTATAAATAATGATATTAGATTTCTGATCTTTTTCTTCTCGTCTATTCACTCATACACCTCTTTTCTAAATTGTGCAACACTCGTTGCACTTTTATCATCCAATTACTTCTCTGTATCTTTCATACTCTAATGCTAATGAAATTATCAACATCAAAGAATCTACTCTTTCCTCACAAATTGAATCGCCCAGTAACCACTCTAAGTTGTAAATTTGCCAAGAGGATTTTTTATCCTTAAAATTAAGGTCTTCTCCATCAAAATTTATCTCATTACAAAATTTAATGATAACCATCTATTAGGATTAAGTAATTAAATATAGCTTTCCTTCTCATATTCATAAAATAGAATAATCTATCGCAAACTTACTGTAATTCATTTAAAAATTTTTCTGTTGTATAATCAGTAGGTGCTTTTTGAATAACAGAAAAAATTCTAGATACTCTCTCAAATTCTTCCTGCCTATTATTTTGAAGTTCTTCTACAGATGTCTTAAAAAGGATTGCCCATAAAAAATAAAAATTTTGATCATTCTCAGGATTCAGATGTTATTTGCCTGCCATTTTTTTAGTTCATTACCAAGAAACTGACGCTAACACTCTAAATCGTAAATCAATGAAAAACTGTCCTATCATTTCTAAAGTTCATCAAATCATCCCAAAATGCTCCAACGCCTTCCTTATCGCCATTTCTTTCTCTGGCGGACATTTCGACTGTTTGAAATTTTCCGATTTTGGCAGGTTATAATTTGCCCTCTCAATAATTCCATATTTCTGCTTTATCTGTGCAATATAGAGATTACTTACATTTAATCCGCTATGTTTCAATACATAATCCTTAATATCTGCATAAGTAGCTTTGCTCTCCGCAACCGTCAGATCAGATTCATCCATCTCTAATTCCACATTAATATGCTTCAACTTATTTGATTTAAGTTTTGAAAGCAACACGATACTTTCTGTGTGGCAAGTCTGTGGAAACATGTCCACCACCTTCCCCCTCTCCACTTCATACCCATTCTCCCTCAGATATTTCACATCCCTCGCCAGCGTTGACGAATCACAGCTCACATACACGATCCGCTTCGGCTGCATCCGCACCATCGTCTCCAGCACAGACTCCTCGCAGCCTTTTCTCGGCGGATCCACTACAATCACATCCGCTCCCGCCTGCTGCCCTGGATGGCTTGCCGCATATTCTTTATAATATCCGGGCAGTATTTCCTCAGCCTTCCCCGCAAAAAACTGAGCGTTTCCGATTCCATTAATCTCCGCATTCTTCCTCGCATCCTCTACCGCCTGCTGCACAATCTCCACGCCGAAGACTCTGTCCGCCTTCTGTGCCAAAAACAGGGAAATCGTCCCAATCCCGCAATATACATCCCATACGGTCTCCGCCCCATGAAGTCCCGCATACTCCAGCGCCGTCTCATACAGACTCCTTGTCTGCACCGGATTCACCTGATAAAAGGACAACGGCGAGATCTGATATTCTATTTCCCCTATATAATCTGTGATAAATCCCTGTCCCCATAACACCGTGATCTCTTTCCCCATAATTACATTGGTTTTCTCTGTATTCTTGCTAACTGAAATGCTCGTCATGCCGGCAATCCCTGCAAGTTCTCCTGTCAGCTCCCTTGCATGGGGCAGTTCTCTGCCATTGATCACCAGACACACCATGATCTCATCGGTGGCAAATCCATAGCGGATCAGCACATGGCGCACCAACCCCTTATGCTCTTCTTCATCATAAGGCTCGATATGATACTTCTCCATAAACGAAAGGATCTTGTCCAAAATTTCCTGATTGACCTTCATCCCCAGACAGCAGTCGTCACAAGGGATAATCTGATGGGTACGCCCCGCATAAAAGCCCGCCGCCAGCCTGCCATTCTTATCCCTGCCTATTGGAAACTGGGCTTTATTGCGGTACCGATATGGCTCTTCCATCCCGCTGGGCGGCTCCATAACAGCTTCCAGCCGTTCCTCCGGTATTCCGCCGATCCGGTTCAGATTATTCCAGACCTTCCGATTCTTATATTCCAGTTGTTTGTCATAGCTTACCGCCTGCATCTGGCAGCCGCCGCACTGGCGGGCAATAGGGCAGCGCGGCATGACCCTGTATTCGGAAGATTTCAGAATCCTGACCAGCTTCCCATAACCGTAATTCTTCTTTGCCTTCATGACCTTCGTTTCCACCGTGTCCCCAATCACTGCATCTTTAATAAAAAGCGTATAACCCTCTGCTTTTCCTATCCCCTCTCCATTAATACCGAAATCCTCGATTGTTACTGTTGCCACATCATTCTTCTTCATATACTTCTCCTTTTCATATGCTGATATACCGAAAAGACAGATGGAGCCTTGCCCCATCTGCCCGCAATATCTATAACACCCGCCGCCTTTTGTCCGCGCATATTTCCCTGTCTATAAATCCCAGCCTTCTCCTATCTGTCAAGACTGCTTTTTCTCAGATTTGTTTCAAACAGCCTGTTATACCCTATCCAGTCTTTCGTGTTTTTATCCTTAAATATCTCTGTCAGGGTCTGCATCTTAGCGTCTGTACAGTCTGCAAAATTCAGGGCAAATGCTTCCGGCAGCGCCGGTTTCTTCGGCGAACCATACTCCAGCTCGCCGTGGTGCGCAATAATACAGTGCTTTAACTCGCTGGCTAATTTATCCGGAAAATCCGGAATCTCTCTGACTGCATCATTTACCATTTCCACCCCGATCACTATATGACCCAAGAGCTGTCCGTCGTCCGTATAGTCATTTTTAGGAAATGCCGATAGCTCTCTGGTTTTCCCTATATCATGACACATGGCTGCCGTATACAGCAGATCTCTATTTAAGATCGGATATGCCCCCGCCATATACTCACAGAACTTCACCACGCTCAGAGTGTGTTCCAGCAAACCTCCGGCAAAGCCGTGATGAACGCTTTTCGCTGCAGAATGTCCCTTAAATTTTGTAATAAACGCCTGATTATTTACAAAATAATATTCTATCAGCTGCCGAAGATAGGTATTCTTAACCTGCGCTCCATATCTCAAAAGCTCTTCGTACATACCGTCTGCATTTTTCTCTGTCGTCGGCATATAATCTGCCAGATTATACTCATTCTCGTATGCCTTTCGAATCTGGCGAATATTCAGCTGCGGTGCATTATTATAGCTGGTCACCTCACCGAAAACCTCTATGAAATCCATCTCCTCATAATCTGCGATTCCACCGGAATTGGGATCCCATACTTTGCCGTCTAAAGTTCCCGTCTTGTCCTGAAGGATCAGGTTATCATATGGTTTCCCGTTTCTTGTCTCCGCCGAGCGCTTCCCCTTACATAAATAAATGTTCCGTATGGTCTCGCCCTCGCAAAGCGTACTAATATATCTCATAATAACTTCCTCTTTCTATTCTAATTACAGCTTCCAACTGTCACAGTATAATCAATGGCTACATAGCCGTCCATCCCTTTACGCATTCCCTGAAATTTCACATCGCTTCCTGCTTCCTGTTTCATAAGAAGCAAGTGATATGCCGATAAAGAAATAATCTCTTCTTTTCCAATGCCCACAATCACATCGCCGCTCTGAATACCGGCCGTCATCGCCGGAGAATCCGCCTGAACCTCCTGTACGTACATCCCTACGGGTATTCCCTGCTGCTCGGCAATGTCCTCCGTCACCGTCACCCCGGTAATCCCAAGATAAGGAACCGGCAGCCCGTTTGAGAGAAGCTCTATGATTCCCTTCAAATCAGAGATCCCATAGCCGGTCACCAGATTCATACTGTCTTCATCCGAAATAGACTGGTCAATCATCCCCACAATCTCGCCTTTTATATTCACCAGCGCGCCTGTTCCGTTCCGAGCCCCGGAAATGTCCGTACAGATCAGCCGGTATTCCCCGTCCGGATTTAAAATAGTATTCTTCGGCGACGCCACCACGCCAAATCCCATCGCGCCCGCATAGCCGAAAGGGCTTCCCAATGCAATCACCGTATCCCCTTGCGCAACAACCGCCGATGACCCAAGCTCTGCAACTCCGATCCGGCTTCTGGTAGATTCCGCCAGTCCATTCTTTTGCACCGCATATACCGCAAATCCAAGATTCTCGTCCTTTTGCTTAAGTCCGGCGCTGTACGTTCTTCCATCTGCAAATTTTGCCTGAATGCCCTCTCTATTACCCGCCGCGCGGCTGCTGGCAAAAATCAGAAGCTCCGGTCCGTTATCCGCCACAATAATCCCGGACACGCTGCCGCCTTTATCATACTCCGTTTCCTGCCAGTCTTCCTCTGCTCCCGCGCCCTGCATCTCAACTACGCATTTAGCCGTCTCGCTCCCAACATCATAGAGAGCTTTATTCATCTCCCGGTAATTGTCAATTGTAAGCGGCTGCGGCTGCTCCTGTATTTCCCCTGACACTTCCTCCGTCTCTTCCGAGTTCACATCCTCTTCTTCTGGAATTGTCACCTGATCCGGATTATCAAGGTTCATACTCTCTGCCCATGGCTTTAGCGCAAAAAATCCCAGACTGGCTGCCAATCCAAACACCAGTCCAAGACATGCATATTTAACGACCATACCTCTTGATATCCTGCCTCTGCCTCTTTCATCCTTAAAGGTTTCCTGCAGGAATGCGTATTCTTCCTCAGACTCTACATCCGGAGTATGCTTCCTGTCCTTTGGCTCCTCGTGATATTCCATGATGCGTTATCTCCTCTGATAAACCTGCTATTAGTATACAATATTGCCCGTGAATGTTCAATATTTATCCTTTTATTTCAGCTTCAAATACTGTAAAATAGTTACTGTCCATATAGTATGCATTTCAGGAGAATTTATATGAATAGAAAAACATTAACCAAACTAGAATTTTACAAAATCACCGATCTGTTAACGGAGGATGCCTCCACTCCCGGCGGCAAACGTAAATGCAGGAATCTCAAGCCTTCTACCGATATGATACTCATTGAAACTATGCAGGAGCAGACTGCTGCCGCGTTTACTAGAATCGTCCGGAAAGGAAAGCCTTCCTTCAGCGGATGTTATCCGATCGAAGATTCTATGAAACGGCTGGAAATCGGAGCCTCTTTGAACGCGGCCGAACTTCTGCGCATTGCCAAGCTTCTGGCGGCTGCCGCAAGGGCAAAAACTTACGGACGGCACGATACCGTCGCCGACCTAGATGATTGTCTGGATATTTATTTTGAACAGATTGAACCTCTGACGGTACTGTCTTCCGAAATTGACCGCTGTATCATCAGCGAAGAAGAACTCAGCGACGATGCCAGCAGTACTTTAAAGCATATCCGCCGACAGATCGGGCAGATGAACGACAAGGTTCATTCCACATTAAACAATATGGTAAACGGTTCTCTGCGCTCTTATCTTCAGGATCCGATCATTACCATGCGCGGAGACCGCTACTGTATTCCGGTCAAATCCGAATATCGTTCACAGGTTCCCGGCATGATCCATGACCAGTCCTCTACGGGCTCCACCCTGTTCGTAGAACCTATGGCCGTAGTAAAACTGAATAATGATTTAAAGGAACTATATGGAAAGGAACAGGAAGAAATTCAGGTAATTCTTTCCCGTCTCAGCGCGGATACAGCCGAATATATCGAACCGATACGGAGCAACTACCGCGCCTTGACAGAACTGGACTTTATCTTTGCAAAAGGGGCTCTTGCCTTATCCATGAACGCAAGTAAACCTTTGTTTAACAAAGACAGGCGTATCCGCATCCGCGAGGGCAGACATCCGCTGATCGATAAGAGCAAGGTCGTTCCTATTTCCTTAACACTTGGGGATGAATTCGACCTGCTGATTATCACAGGCCCGAACACCGGCGGAAAAACTGTATCCCTGAAAACAGTCGGGCTTTTTACACTGATGGGGCAGGCCGGGCTCCATATCCCGGCGCTGGATCGTTCAGAGCTTGGCATTTTTGAAGATGTCTATGCAGATATCGGAGACGAACAAAGTATTGAGCAGAGCCTCAGTACCTTTTCCTCCCACATGACTAACATTGTTTCATTTCTAAAGAAAATACAGGACGACTCGCTGGTACTCTTCGACGAGCTGGGCGCCGGAACAGATCCTACAGAAGGCGCGGCGCTTGCAATTGCCATTTTGAACCATCTGCACGGCCGGGGAATCCGCACCATGGCAACCACCCATTACAGCGAACTGAAAATATTTGCACTTCAGACTCCCGGAGTCATGAATGCAAGCTGTGAGTTTGACGTTGCAACCTTACGTCCCACTTATCATCTGCTGATTGGGATTCCCGGCAAGAGCAACGCGTTCGCCATCTCTAAGAAGCTGGGGCTCCCGGATTATATTATCGAGGAAGCAAAAACACATCTCTCCAGCGACGCAGAGTCCTTCGAAGATGTACTGACTGATCTGGAAACCAGCCGTAAAACCATCGAGAAAGAACAGCAGCAGATTGCCGCCTACAAGCGGGAACTGGAAGGCTTAAAATCTGAAACCGCCGCCAAACAGAAAAAACTAGACCAGCAGCGGGACCGCATGATTAAAGAAGCAAATGAAAAAGCGCATGCCATTCTGCTTGAAGCAAAGGAAATGGCCGATGAAACCATAAAGAATTTTCGCAAATTCGGCAAAGAAGGCATCTCTGCCGCGGAAATGGAAAAAGAACGGGAACGGCTGCGGAAAAAGCTGGAATCAACCAGTTCCAAACTGGCGATGGAGTCCGCCGCCCCCAAACGCAGGCATAAACCTTCGGAATTTAAATTGGGAGAGTCTGTCCGGGTCCTCAGCATGAACCTGACGGGCACCGTCACCTCTCTTCCTGATTCCAGAGGCAATCTCCATGTACAGATGGGCATCCTTAATTCCCAAGTGCATATCTCCGACCTTGAGATTGTAGACAGCCAGCCTTCTTACTCTGCCAAATCCATGCAGCGCACTGCGAAGGGTAAGTTAAAGATGGGCAAAGCATTATCTGTAAGCCCTGAAATCAATCTTCTGGGCAAAACGGTAGATGAGGCAGTCGCCGAGCTTGAGAAATATCTGGATGACGCCTATATGGCTCGCCTAAGCCCTGTCCGTATTGTCCACGGCAAGGGTACCGGCGCCCTGAGAAACGGCATCCATACCTATTTAAGGCGTCAAAAACATGTAAAAGAATTTCATCTGGCATCCTTTGGTGAAGGCGATGCCGGTGTAACCATTGTAGAATTTAAATAAAGGGGACGTATAATTATGGCAGGCAAACAGAAAATCCTAATTGTAGACGACGATGAAAATATTGCAGAACTGATTTCTCTGTATCTGACAAAAGAATGTTTTGACACTAAAATTGTATATAACGGAGAGGCCGCACTTACAGCATTTGACGCTTATCAGCCCGGTCTGATACTTTTAGATGTAATGCTTCCGGGCATAGACGGCTATCAGGTATGCCGGGAAATCCGCGCCCGCTCCCAGACTCCTATCATTATGCTCTCTGCAAAAGGGGAGGTCTTTGACAAGGTGCTTGGCTTGGAACTTGGAGCTGACGATTACATTATGAAGCCTTTTGATTCCAAGGAAATGGTTGCAAGAGTGAAGGCAGTCCTGCGCAGATATCAGCCGGCAAAGCCTGAGGAACGCGCCAAAAGCCAGTCTAAACTGGTAGAATATCCGGGACTGACCATTAACCTGACCAACTATTCCGTCCTTGTAAACAGACAGAATGTGGATATGCCTCCCAAAGAGCTGGAGCTTTTATATTTCCTTGCCGCTTCTCCTAATCAAGTTTTTACCAGAGAGCAGCTTCTCGACCATATTTGGGGATATGAATACATCGGAGATACCCGTACCGTAGACGTCCATATCAAACGGCTCCGGGAAAAAATAGGCGACCACAGCTCATGGAATCTAAGAACCGTATGGGGAATCGGTTACAAATTTGAAGTAAAATAAGGATGCGTTATACTCATGAATACGGGAAAACTTCACTTTAGCAGCACACTGCATTTAAAATTTATACTGGTATATATTATATTCGGTTTTCTAGCCGCTTTCATTACTGCAATGGTAATTCCCGGCTTTATTTATGACCAATTGCTGGATACTGCCGCAAACGATCTGTACAAAAGCGCTAACATTCTGGCTAACCGGTATCTCCCCAAGTATTTTACAGAAGACGCTTCCCTTTCTGACGTAAGGCTCCAGCTAAAGGGAATTGAAGCCTACACGGATGCCGCCGCATGGTTTACCGACACAAACGGAAATCTTTTATGCAGCAGCCATCCGGAAGGCTATCCATCCTCCCCGGCTTATATTGAAGATTTTAATCCGACGGAAAACGCGGGGCAGACCTATCAGAGGGGCACCTATCATGATTATTTTGAGGAAGAAGTCATTACGGTTATGGCTCCTGTAGTAGACGGCTTTAATACCAACGGATATTTTCTGCTCCACAAAGACCTTCGGGATATCGAAAGACTTCAGGGACATCTAATACACAGGATTTATACCACTATCGCCGTGATTTACCTGTTTTCCTTCCTCATCTTCTTCGCATTCGAACTGATGGTTTATTTTCCCTTGCGAAGGATTACTGATGCGGCGGCCCAGTATGCCCTTGGCAATCTGGACTATGAAATCCCAGTCGACGCTGAAGATGAAATGGGTTACTTATCCGCATCCCTGAACTATATGTCCTCCCAGCTCCGGGATATGGAAACCTATCAGAAAACCTTTGTAGCCAACGTATCCCACGATTTTCGTTCTCCACTGACCTCCATCAAAGGCTATGTTGAGGCAATTGCCGACGGCACGATTCCTCCGGAGCTTCAAGATAAATACCTGAATATCATTCTGTTCGAGACGGAACGTCTGACCGATCTGACCAGAGATCTTCTGGAACTGAATGAATTTGACACAAAGAATCTTATTTTGGATAAAGCTTCCTTTGATATCCACGAAATAATCCGAAACACCGCGGCTTCCTTTGAAGGAACCTGCACCGCAAAACGGATTTCTATTGAACTGGTTCTTGCCACTAAGCATTTAACTGTATTTGCTGATAAAGGCAAAATCCAGCAGGTTCTATACAACCTGATCGATAATGCCATTAAATTCAGCGATATGGATTCCATTATCACCGTTGAGACCACGGATCGAGGAGACAAGGTAATTACCTCCGTCAAGGACAATGGCATTGGGATTCCCAGAGATGCCTTAAATAAAATATGGGAACGCTTCTACAAGACGGATGCCTCGCGGGGCAAAGACAAAAAGGGAACCGGTCTCGGCCTGTCTATCGTCAAAGAATCCATACAGGCACACGGTGAAAATATTAATGTAATCAGCACAGAAGGCGTCGGTACGGAATTTATTTTTTCTCTTCCAAAAGGCTGATCCCAGATTATAGACGCGTTGAATAATCATACTCTCTTATTGGAAAAATCGATTGGATTTTACAATTGACGAAGACTATACTGGTTATAGGTATGAATAAAGGAGGTAAGTAACATGTCTATTACAGCAGAAACAGCAAAAGCGCATGCAAAAGATCCTGCAGTATTATGCTGCCGCGCAGAGGCTGGCATTACAATCGAACCCGCAAATCTTGAGGATCCGGCTATCTTTGACGAACTGGTGGATTCCGGTCTTCTGAATCTGGACGGATGCCTGACCATCGAACAGGTTCTCGGCGCTAAATTAACAAAAACAAGCGATTCTCTCTGCGCATTGACCGCAGATAACGTGGATGGGTATAAGGAGGCCGGCGCGTCAGATGAACCTGCATCACCAGAAGTTCCGGCAGAGACAGAAGTTCCCTCTGTAAGCGGAAGCGCAGAAGGCGTCATCACTACTGTAAAGCATGGCAAGGTTGTAATTTCCATCAAGGAAGGGAAAGATATCTATTTAGAACTCCCCATCTAATATTTGATTCCGAAGTAAGGGGCGATATTCACACTTCGCGGACTGCTAATGTCCTTAAGTATAAATATCGCCCCGAATTGTTGCTATGAGCGGCCTCCTAGGCTGCGAATAGTAACGCTGTACGAACACTGCAAACCTTTTTTACATGATTTACTTGATAGACAGCAGCCGCTGTACTTCTTTACTTTCTATGTTATCCGCATCCACCCAGATATATCCGGTATCGATTTCCGCTTCGTTTCCAATCTCTAACACACATCTTGCCTCCGCCACAATAGCTGCATAACCCATTCCATATGGATTCTGCACGACCAGTCCGGCAAGCCTTCCTTCTTTCAATGCCTCGATCTCTTCCGTATCTGAATCATAACCGATGATCGCTATATTTTCCTTTTCCTGATCCTTACACAAGTCTGCCATCTGCATTGCGGCTTGTCCGTTCGTTGCAAAAATCCCTTTAATTTCCGGATTTTTCTCAAAAATATATGCTAGAACCTCCTCGTCGGTGATCTCCTGAACCGCTTCTTCCACGTCTAATTCCTCTTTAGCCGATTCTGGCTCGCCGCCCGAAATTTCTTCTGTCAGTCCGCTGTCCTTTGGCTCTTCTTCTCCGGCCCCATCGTCAGCCGGCAGTCCGGCCCTTTCCCTCGCCATCTTCTCTTTCAGCTCATCCAATCTGTCCATATAATAAATTTCTGTGGTTGACATCTCAGAATGATTTTCTTTAATCTCTGCGGCAAAGCTTTCTGCTCGCTGTCTGCAGGTTAACGATCTGCTGTCATGAGCAAATATCAGCGCCTGTCCTTCTTCCCCTAATTCTTCCGCCATATGCGCCGCCGCTTCCATTGACGCTTTCTTGTTATCTGTTGTAATATTCGCCATAATTCCCTGATAGCTGCTGAGAGAATCATAGGTAATAATAGGAATACTGTTCTGTACGGCCAAATCAAACTGTACATTACATGATTGGGAATCAATGACTGCAATCCCCAGCGCTGACGGGTATCTTGCCAGCTCCTCATCCAGAATATTCACCTGCTCGTCTACATTATCTGATTCGCCAGGTCCGCTGTACACTACCTTTACCTTGTCTCCGCCCTCATAATTCAGCGCTTTATTCAGGTCGGCGGCGGCGGCCTCCGCTCCTGCTTTTACCATCCTCCAGTATTCTTCCGAACTTCCCTTTCCAATCAGCGAAAAATAAGTCGCCGGCTCCACGTCAAGTCCCTCTGTATCGCCATACGCCGAAGGCGCTATAAGGTCTAGCTTCGCCTGCTTTGCAAGCTCTGCCTCATCCTCCGCCGGTTCCTTCTTCTCTGCCGGAGCGGGAACGTCCGGCTTCTCCGGCTCCACTGCGCAGGCACAGGTAAGAACTGCCATGCAGACACATACCAGCGCCGCAATCCATTTCTTTTTCATAATATCAATCTCCCTATATTTATGCTTCTGTTACAGCTTCCCTATATCCAACCAGGCCCTGTAACACACTACATACAGTTATACAATAAATCTGTGAAAAAGTCTTGAAAAAAATCTTAAAATTTTCCTCTGATAGATAATTTTGTATCTATTTTTAAGCATGAAATTGCTTGTATATTTGCCGCTTTTGTATTATGATAGAAAAAAGCTGATGTATATCAGCCTTGTGATTATCACATAAACTTTATAAGGAGGTACTTATCATGGCATATGTAATTAGCGATGACTGCATTTCTTGCGGTGCTTGTGCAGCTCAGTGTCCAGCAGAGGCTATTACTGAGGGAGATTCACATTTTGAGATTAGCGCTGATGCCTGCCTTGACTGCGGCGCTTGCGCAGATCAGTGTCCAGTAGAGGCTATCTCTGCAGAGTAATTCAAATGAACTCTTAATAACAAAAGAAAAGGGCAACCCCATTGCGAGGTTGTCTTTTTTATTATATTAACCGCTCAGGCGAAAGGTGTCGCACGAATTTTAAATACCGGCGACCATTTTTGACAATATCTCTTTCGGGGACATGCTATACTTCTGCATACAAAAATAAGGGGGTATTCCTATGGGAAATGCATTAAATACACTAAGTAATGCCACGAAAGAGGACACTAAGTTATATAACTGCATCAAGGAATTATACGAACAGGGAGTTCCATTTGAAGAACTGAAAGCATTAATTCCAGATATGAAGCGCACCAGGGAGCAGCTGCGCATCAAAAGAATGCTGGAAAACAATAATGAACTGCTGGTATCAATGATCACAAAGGAAATGTCCTTCCTTCTGGATGCAAAGGAACGCCAGCAGGAAGAAGAATTCCGCAAGATTGACCAGCTTATCCGCCAGCAGCAGGCCTTCCGCAAAGAATCATCCCAGACAAGCGCCGTAGGCAAATTAAAGAAATTGCTGCTGCCAGATTCTCTTACTTAGCAGCATAGAATATAGGGGCTGCATACCAGCCCCTATTCCTGCCATTTTAAATTCGCAAACTTCGTATAATCAGGAAGCCATGCCAGATTTACCGTTCCTATTGGGCCGTTCCTCTGCTTGGCTATTATAATCTCTGCCTGATTGGGCGTGTCTGTGTCTTTATTGTAATAATCATCTCTATAAATAAACATAACCACGTCCGCATCCTGCTCGATTGCGCCTGATTCTCTTAAATCCGACAGCATCGGCCGATGATCCGGACGCTGTTCTACTGCTCTGCTGAGCTGGGACAACGCAATCACCGGAACATTCAATTCCCTTGCAATCGCTTTTAGGGACCGGGATATCTCCGAAATCTCCTGCTGTCTGGAATCGCTGCGTTTTCCTATACTTCCGCTCATCAACTGAAGGTAATCAATAATAATTAATTTCAAATCATACTCCAATTTATATTTGCGGCATTTACTCCGCAGCTCTGTCACCGAAATGCCTGGCGTATCATCAATAATCAGCTTTGATTTTCCGATGATTCCCGCGCTTTCAATCAGCTTCTCCCAATCTGAATCCTTCAAATTGCCGGTTCTAAGGCTCTGTGAGTCCACCTGCGATTCCAATGAAAAGAGACGGTTTACCAGCTGCTCCTTTGACATCTCTAGGCTAAAAACTGCCACGCTGTGATTTGCTTTAAACGCCACATGCTGGGCAATATTCAGTACAAACGCCGTCTTTCCCATGGACGGCCTCGCTGCGATCAGCACAAGATCCGAAGGCTGCAGGCCGGACAGCTTATAATCCAGATCCAGAAATCCTGTAGGTATACCCGTCACCGTCCCCTTGCTTTTGGACGCCTTCTCTATTCTGTCTAATGCATTCAAAACGATCTCTTTAATGGGGACATGATCTCCGGTATTCCGGTTCTGAAGCAATTCAAATATCCGCTTCTCTGTAGTCTCCAGAATCTCTTCCATCGGCTCTGCGCCTACATAACAAATATTGGCGATTTCCTCATTAAGCTTGATCAGCCTGCGCAGCATGGCCTTCTCATATACAATCTGCGCATAGTATTTCACATTGGCCGAGGTGGGCACCGCGGTAATCAGCTCCCGTACAAATTCCAGACTGGAAATCTCCTCCGGGACATCTTTCTCCTTCAAACGCTCCTGAAGCGTTATCAGATCCGCCGGTTTCCCTTCATTAAAAAGCTCTACCATCGATTCAAAGATAATCCCATAGGAAGCCTGATAAAAATCTTCCCTGCTTATTATTTCTGATGCCGCCACAATCGCATCTTTATCCATCAGCATAGCGCCAACCACAGACTGCTCCGCCTCTATGCTATGAGGCAGTACCCTTTTTATGAGCGCTTCCTCCATCCTATTCCTCCGTTTCGGCTGTTTTTGGAATACATCCCTTTACCTGTCTTATGCCTCTTCCTTTACCCACACCTTAAGCTCTGCCGTCACCTTCGGATGGAGTTTAACCGGAACATGATGCACGCCAAGGCTTTTAATCTGTTCTTTCAATTGTATCTTCTTTTTATCAATCTTAAGACCAAGCTGCTCTTCTGCAGCCGCCGCAATCTCTTTAGACGAAACAGAGCCAAATACCTTGCCGCCCTCTCCTGTTTTAATTAACAGCTCTACCTGCCCTTCTTTCAGCTTATCCCCAAGCGCTTTTGCCGCTTCCAGATTCTCCTTCGCAATCTTATCTGCATTTGCTTTCTTAAGTTTCAGGTCATTCAGATTTTTATTATTCGCCTCTGCGCCTTTTCCCGTTTTTAAAAGAAAGTTTCTCGCATATCCGTCGTTTACATTTACAAGTTCGCCTTTTTTGCCCAGAGACTTTACATCCTCTAATAAAATCACTTTCATATTCTATATATCTCCTTCCTCAATCATCTTATCAATCTGAACCTTGATATTATAAATCACTTCGCCCACATTCGTATGATCAAACTGCGCGCCCGCCATATTCATGTGTCCGCCGCCGCCTAACCTCTCCATCAGCACCTGTACATTCACCTCGTCAATCGAGCGGGCGCTTACGTAACATCTTCCATTATATATCGTAATAACAAATGCAGCCCGGATCCCATCGATATCCAGCAGTTCATTGGCTGCCTGCGCGCCGATAATCGTCGGAGAATCCACCTTAAGATTCTCTCCGCGCGCAATGGCAAACTGATGCCGATAAACCTCAGCGTTGCTGATAATCGACGCCTTAGCGCAGTATGAATCCATATCATCCCTAAATATCTTGCGGACATACGGAATATCAGCTCCGCATCTTCTCAAAAAAGCGGCCGCCTCAAAGGTCCTGACGCCTGTCCGGTTTGTAAAGCTGTTCGTATCAACCATCATACCGGCAAACATGCTGCTGGCCTCCATAGCCGGAAGCTTAATATCCTCTGCGATATACTGCAGAATCTCAGAAACCATCTCGCAGGCAGAAGACGCATATGGCTCAATATAAGACAATCTGGCATTCTCAATATTGTCGCTCCCCTGCCTGTGATGATCCAATACCACAATATTCTTTGTCATCTGCAGAAGCTCCGGACATTCCGTCATCTGCGGCCGGTTAGTATCCACAACTACTACCATAGAGGCCTCGCCGGCCATCTCCTTTGCCTCCTCAGAGGTTACGAACATATCCTCTGGATAATCTGCATTCTTCACATAGTCCTCATGCAGAGAACGCACTGCCATTGTTGGATCATTCAGTACAATATGCGCTGTCTTTCCAACCGAAACTGCCGCTCGGTAAATACCGATTGCCGCTCCAAGCGAATCCACGTCCGTCATCTTATGTCCCATAACCAGAATATAATCGCTGGTCATCATATATTCTCTCAGCGCCTCCGCCTTTACGCGGGCCTTTACGCGGGTATTCTTTGAGGTCATCTCGCGCTTGCCGCCATAATAGGTAATACCGCTGCAATCCTTGATAACCGCTTGGTCGCCGCCTCTTGCAAGCGCCTGGTCAATGGCAATCCGGGCATAATTATAACTCTGGCAGTATCCCTCCCTGCTGATTCCAAGACCGATACCCAGCGTTGCCGGTATTGTATTTCCAACATTTACTGATTTGACATCCTCGAGAAGCGAAAACCTGTCTTCCTCCAGTAATTTGAAATACTGCTTGGCAACTACGATAAAATACTTATCTGTCTCCACCTTCTTAACAATTCCATTTACCTTAGAGAAATACTGATTGATCTTGCGGTCGATCAGCGCAAGAAGCAGACTCTGCCTTACCTCTTCTACACTCTCAATCACCTCGTCGTAATTGTCAATATAAATGAGTCCCGCAACCAGCCTTTGCTCCTCATTCGCCTGAATATACTCATTCAGCTCTGTCACATCTTCCAGAAAAACCGCAATAAAATATTCCGATTCAACAGGAATCTTCACCGACAGCTGCATACCGCCCGCTTCTTTTACCGGAATCTTACGAAGCTTTGCCAGATACTCCCTCTCTTCAAACTGGACCTCAACTTGAGTATGCCGGCCTTCCTCTTTCGGAAAAATCCCCCGGTTGATTTCCTTCATATATTTTGCCAAATTCACATCTTGTTTATTTCTGTCTCCAAGAATCTCTTCAAATTCATCGTTCATCCAGAGAACCTTACCTGTCTCCAGCAAAATAGCGTATGGAATCTCCAGCTCCTTCAAAAGCCGGTTCTGCATAGCGCCGTATTGCGCCGCAAATTCCACCAAAGCACGCATAAGCGTTGATTTGTTATAATAATACAAAAATCCGGCAACAACCAGATAAAGCAGCACGCATGCCGCCGTCAGCATCCCGGCCTTGCGGTCCGTATAATAAATCCATCCAGTCATAACAATCAGAATAACCGTCATAACCATCGGCCACTGCATGTATAACTTCAGCGCTCCCTTTAGGTGTATATCCTGCTTCTCGCTCATAATCGCCCCTCCATTGCACCTGCGTACATTCTAAGCCTCCGTCCGCACTATGCATCCATTATACTACCTTTTCTGCAGAAAGGGAAGATAATAAATTTCATACCTAAAGAGCCCCTCCTGCGCCCAAAAGAACGCGCCGGCGCTCACATGCATTACAAAAAGGCGCCGCGGTAAAATAGTATGCATACCACAGCGCCTCATCTTCTATAAATGAAATATTAAACTCCATATCCGTCCGGATTCTGCGACTGCCATCTCCATGAATCCGCACACATCTCATCCAATCCTCTCTCTGCTTTCCAGCCCAGAACCTTCGCCGCCTTGGCCGGATCAGCATAACACATAGCAATATCGCCCTCGCGCCTCGGCTGGATCTCATAAGGAATATCCTTTCCGCACGCCTTAGAGAATGCCTTGACCATATCAAGCACCGAATATCCTGCGCCTGTTCCCAGATTAATAATATCCAGCCCCGGATTGGTGAAAATATAGTTGATCGCCTTTACATGGCCGACCGCAAGATCTACCACATGGATATAATCTCTCACGCCGGTTCCATCCGGGGTATCGTAATCATTTCCAAACACACCCAGCTTCTCGCGCTTTCCGACTGCCACCTGAGAAATATACGGCATCAAATTATTCGGAATCCCTTTTGGATCCTCTCCAATCCGTCCGCTTTCATGAGCGCCTACCGGATTGAAATAGCGAAGAAGAATCACGTTCCATTCCGGATGCGCCTTCTGAAGGTCTGACATAATCTGTTCCATCATAGATTTGGTCCATCCGTATGGATTCGTACACTGACCCTTTGGGCACTCCTCCGTAATTGGAATCACCTCCGGGTCTCCATACACCGTTGCCGACGAGCTGAATACAATATTCTTTGTTCCCGTCTCATTCATCACCTTAAGAAGGGTCAGCGTTCCAGTGATATTATTATGATAATACTCCAGCGGCTTTCTTACCGACTCGCCAACCGCCTTCAATGCCGCGCAGTGAATTACGGCGTCAATCTTCTCCGTCTCAAACACACCGCGGAGCTTGTCTTCATCCAGAATATCCCCCTCGTAAAATGCAATCTCCTTCCCAGTCAGCTCCTCCACTCTGCGCAGAGATTCCTTAGAAGAATTATACAAATTATCATACACTACAACCTCATAGCCCTCATTCAGCAATTCCAGAGCCGTATGGCTACCAATGTAGCCCGCTCCTCCTGTAATCAATACAGCCATTGTATCCTGCCTCCTTGTATACAAATAATATATGTTCCTAATAAAAATATATCACTTTTACCAAACGGAATCAACCTGCTATGCGCTCATAAAAAATCAGATTCTATTTTTAGTTCCACAGATGCCGCGGATAGACTCCCTCTTCCTTCATCCTCTGAATCGCCGATGACACCATTGGCATATCCTCTTTATAAGTAATGCCATACCATTTGTCATGGGACTTCAGTACGGTCACCGACGCCTTGTCTGCTTCCACCAGCCTGCTTACCACAGCCGGAAGGAAATATTCACATTTCTTAGGATTCACCTTTATTCCCTCGTCTAGAAACGCCGGAAACCCATTTTGTATCTCCTCTAAAATACTTCTGGTAAATCCCCACATATTCAGTGAAACAATCGTATCTGCCGGAAGGGACGTCCATGTCTGTCCGTCATCCTCTGTAAAGGCAATGCCGCCCTCCCTCTTCTCGATCCGGGTTCTCTCTGTAACGGAAACCAGCTCCTTCTTTTCGTTTGTAACACAAATTCCTCTCGAAACGTAACCGTTATCCGTCATCGTATTACCCAGCAGATATCCTACCATGGTATAACGGTATTTCTCATCATCCTGATGGCTGGTCAGATATTCATAGATCAGCCGAAAAGCCTCTACCCCGTAATAATCATCTGCGTTAATCACTGCAAAAGGTCCGTCTACCTGATCGATACAGCTTAACACCGCATGAGCGGTTCCCCACGGCTTTACTCTTCCCTCCGGTATCCGATACCCTTCCGGAAGATTATCAAGCTTTTGATACGCATAACTCACTTCCATATACTCGGACACCCTGTCCCCAATTGCCTCGCGGAAATCCTGCTCATTTTCTTCCTTGATAATAAATACCGCCTTCTCAAATCCTGCCCGCTTTGCGTCATACATGGAAAAATCCATGATAATATGGCCGTCCTCATCTACCGGGTCGATCTGCTTGAGCCCT
This sequence comes from uncultured Dorea sp., assembly GCA_910584095.1. Taxonomy (GTDB): domain Bacteria; phylum Bacillota; class Clostridia; order Lachnospirales; family Lachnospiraceae; genus Claveliimonas. The sequence goes on from CAJTYU010000004.1 coordinate 70,346, forward strand.
CCGTATCTGCTTCCCATACCTGCCGCCATAATTACTAATACTGGTTTATTCATACACTACCTCCTATATCGGCTCGCTTCTGCCCTTCTACAGAAAACGCAATGCCCAGTCCTCTTATCCGGCTCTATCCCTTAAGGACACGCGCCAGAATCTCTATGCCTCTGTCTATTTCTTCATGGCTGATAATAAGCGGCGGCAGGAAACGAAGCTTCGTCTTAGCTGTCAGCACCAAAAGTCCTTCTTCCACACATTTTCCCGCTATCTCTCCTGCCGCCATGCCTTCCTCCAGCTCTGCTCCCAGCATAAGGCCCAGTCCCGTTACCGATTTGATCTGTGGAATTTCCAGCAGCTTTTTCCTCATATATTCGGATTTGTTTCTTACCGCTTCCAGAAATTCAGGTTTCATCACCTGATCCAGTACATAAGACGCGCCCGCGCAGGCCACGGGGTTCCCGCCAAATGTAGAGCCGTGCTGGCCGAAGCCTAACACATCGCCAGTCTTCTCGTTCATCATCACCGCGCCAAGGGGAAGTCCGCCGCCGATTCCCTTGGCCAGCGATACAACATCCGGCTCCACGTCAAACTGCTCATAACACAGAAATGTGCCTGTACGGCCGATTCCCGTCTGAACCTCATCTATTGCAAAAACCAGATCCTTTTCCTTGCAGAGACACGCAGCTTCTTTCACAAATTCGGCGTCTACCGGAACTACGCCGCCTTCTCCCTGGATTAGTTCAATCATGATTCCGCATACAGTTTCATCAACTGCATCCTTAAGCCCTTCTATGTCCCCGGCGTCTACGAATTTAAATCCTTCTGTGAATGGAAAGAAAAACTGGTGAAAGGAATCCTGCCCTGTTGCAGACAGCGTTGTAATGGTCCGCCCATGAAATGAATTGTTCAAGGTAATCACCGTGTTGCACTGCTCTCCATGCTTTTCTATTCCATATTTCCTTGCAACCTTAAGAGCTCCTTCATTCGCCTCTGCGCCGGAATTTCCAAAAAATACCTTCGAAAAGCCTGTGTATCGGCACAGCTTCTCAGCAACCTCCGTATCCGGCTGCGTACTGTAAAGATTCGACACATGCTGCAGCTTATGCGCCTGCGCCGCTACTGCGTCCGCCCAGCCCCTATCCGCATATCCAAGACAGTTCACGCCGATGCCGCTGGTAAAATCTATATATTCCTTTCCCTCCGGGTCGCGGGCCGCAGCCCCCTCGCCCGCCGTAAGAGCAATCGGAAAACGTTTATAAGTATTCGCAATATATTTGCTGTCCTTTTTCTGAATATCAGTTGAATTCATCATGCATACCTCCCTGTTTATCTGAAATTATAGCACGTACGGTACAGCCTATCAAGCACACATTGGTTCTATAATTTGCACAATCCGTCAATAGCGTTGATATAAGCATTGACGGATTTCCATTTTGGAGGGACTTGATATTCATCTCTCTTCGCCGACTTTCACATCCAGAGCCTGCCTGATGGAAATAATCTCCGGCTGGTTTTCTTTATATGCCGCCTGCGCTCTGGCACGCTTTACTTTCATTGCTTCCGGGGTTGATTCTGCTTCCATGCGGCTCATTTCCCGCTCATTCCTGATCTTGGCCAGTTCCAGAGCCGCATGATCTTTTAGTATCTTCTCTGCTTCTGCCTCTTTCTTTGTACTGCCGGACTCCTTCGTCTCTGCATCTTTGGTTTCGTCTGTTTCGGCTTTTTCGGTCTCTTCTTCCGGTTCCTCAATACCAAGTTCTGCTTCCTTCGCTTCTTCCAGATCCTTTTCGGCCTTTGCTTTTTCCGCCTCTGTCGGAAGAGCCGCGTATCTGCCGCTCTCTACAAATTCCTGCGTAGAGGTCTCAAGAGCCATATGCTTATAATGCTCCTGCATGATCAGTTCAAACTTCTTCTCTTCCGGAATAACCGGATTATTCAAAATGCTGTTAACCGCATTTAGGGATGTAGCTGTATGAGCCATCCTGACGCGCTGGACTTCTTCCTTAGTCTTACATCTCTTTAGTTCCTTCTCATAATTCTCCTGCTCCGCTTCCATGGCTTTTATCTTCTGGTATTTCTGCGGGTCCGTCTTCTGCAGGTAATCCATCTCTTCGGCTGTCAGCTTCTTGCCGCTTTGAAGCTTCATGTCAATCTGGGCGGACATCTTGGACGAACCGTCCCGTCTTGACTTGCGGATCTCTTCCGCCTGCTGCCTTACCGGGTCGCCAAGCTTCGTACTGCCATCTGCCGTAAAATCTCCTGTGGTCTTCTTCTTCTGCCACTTCATCTGCATCTCCAGATTCCTTGTGTAATTACCCATACTTTGCATCGTAAAGAAATTCATTCGAGCCGCCTCCTCTTCATTACTGTTATTCCGTTCACCCAACACTTATATAGTAAATATCGGCAGGTATGGAATATAAATAACCCGCGCACCCAAAAAGAGCCTCCGGATACTTTCGTATCCAGAGACTCTTACTCACACTCTATATTCTGTCTGCTGATTATTCCTGAACATACGGCATCAATGCAATGTGCCTTGCTCTCTTAATCGCTACTGTCAGGGCTCTCTGATGCTTTGCGCAGTTACCGGTAATTCTTCTTGGAAGAATCTTCCCTCTCTCAGAGATATACTTTCTCAGCTTTGCTACATCCTTATAATCAATCTCGTTATTCTCTTTGCCACAGAATACACATACTTTTTTTCTTCTGCGTCCGCCGCCTCTTCTCTTGAAGCCGCCTTCCGGACGATTGCCTTTATCGTAAGCCATGATGCTTTCCCTCCTAAATACTTTTTTCTAAGGAGATCCTGCGCGGCTAAGCTCGAAAACATCTCGCTAAACTCCGCAGAACCAGCTTCGTACTAAGCTCTTGCCTCATCTTTGACTCGCATTTGCTAAGCACTCTAGTTGAATGGTAATTCTTCATCTATTCCATCCGGAATATTCATGAAACCGTCGCCTGCCGGTGCGCTCGGCGCCGGCGCTGGTGCCGCCTGATACCCGCCGCTCATATGCGACTCGCTTGCCGCCTTGCTTTCCGCAAATTCCTGATCCTCTACCACCACGTCGGTAGTATAGACCCTCTGACCGTCCCTGTTGGTATAACTTCCGGTCTGAATACGTCCCGTAACAACAACTTTCAGTCCTTGGCGCAGATATTTCTCCGCAAACTCAGCGCTTCTTCCAAATGCTACGCATCCTATAAAATCCGCGTTCTGCTCCCCGTCATTATTGCGCCGGAATCTTCTGTCTACCGCAAGCGTATATCTTGCCACAGCAGTCGCGCTCTCTCCTGCGGAATAGCGGACCTCCGGGTCTCTGGTCAGGCGTCCCATCAAAATTACTTTATTCATTCTTTTCCCTCTCTTCTTCTATGCCTCGTCTTTCACGCATAAATATCTGAGCACGTTGTCCATAATGCGAATTCTCTGTTCTACTTCGCCTGGAACTGATGCGTCAGATTCGAAGTGGATGAAATAATAATATGCTTCTTTCATCTTTTGAATTTCGTAAGCCAGTCTTCTCTTACCCCATTCATCAACGTCCGTCACATTGCCACCGAAACGGGTAATTAGAGCTTTTACCTTTTCGATTACCTGTGCTCTCTCGTCGTCTTCGATTTTTGCATTGACTACAACAGTTAACTCATACTTATTCATGTAGTTTGCACCTCCTTCTGGTCTTTTGGCCCCCGCTTCTATCAGGAGCAAGGATTTTGCCCAACCGGGCAAAACAATATATCACAATTTGATATGATACCATAAATCTTCTGCCCGCGCAAGCATTTTGCAAAATATTTACTCGGGCTTTCGCAGTCCTTTCGTATTCTTTTCCACAAGCTTCCTTGCAATCATAATCTGATGCCCGCAGCCCATGCATTTCAGCCGGAAATCGGCGCCCACGCGCAGGATCTTCCACTCAAAGCTGCCGCAGGGATGCTTCTTTTTCAATTTCACGATATCTCCCACTTCATATGTATATGATGCCATCGTACGGAGCCCCCTCTAATCCAGATTCTTTTCTTCTATTTTAACGCCTCTGACCACAAAACGGTTATCGTCGCTTTCTTTCGTACAGGTGGAAAGCGTCACAACCAGATCGTGGACGTTCACCTGTACGCCCGTATCATACGCTCCGGCAATCTTGGTAGTTTCAAGAAAGTCGTCAAATTCCTCATTTGAGAGAAACTCTGTCTTATAGGAATCTGAAATATCTTTCACTATACCCGCCGAATAGATCTGGTAAGTAATCTCCCGTCCATCAGGCGTGTAGATATAAAAGTACTGGTTTTCCTCCCAGAATGATTTCTCCTGATACTTTTCCAGTTCATGAAACATGGAATTATCCTTCATACGGTGTCCGTAAATAATCGTATTTTTATCATTAAAATCAGGATGGTTAATATAATTAAGAAAAATAGCGCCCACCGTATTTTCATTTGCAGAAAATGTCTTTTTCAAGTACAAGTCATTGTTGTCTGTCTGTACCAACGGATAACTGATCTGCGCCGGTTCCGGATAGAACCTGAGCCATCCTACCGTATCCGGGTTAATAGCCATGAGCTCGTCAAAGTTTACCCGGAAATTATCCTTATCTTTCTCGTCAACGGCCATCTCTCTAATCTTATCATACTCCTTCTGCCCCTTGGAATATCCGCTGAAAATCCCATATAATTGATAACCTGAAAAACAAAACACTGCCAGCGCCACAATAAAAATGATTGTACTTATCACGCCGCCCTTTCTCTTTCGCTGTCCTCTCCGGTAATGTTTATCATTTCCCATAATCTTCCCCCTGCCTGTTCTTTATTCTTTCCTCAGCAGTATCGATCTGCCATCTTTTTATACCATAACGAACATTAGCAGTTCGTTATGTATAGAATAACACATCCTCTCGATTTTTTATAGATTTTTTAGAGGAAGTTTATTGACTTTACCCAAGGATAGCGTATGATTTTTACAGAGGTGATGATTATGCGAGAGAAATTCGCACGTTTTATGGCTGGACGCTATGGTATGGACTCCCTTGGACGCTTTACCATGGGTTTAACGCTTGCGTTCATTGTTTTAAATTATTTTTCCAGAAACAGGCTGATTCCCCTTCTTGCATGGGCGGGCATTATCCTGACCTATTACCGGATGTTTTCTAGAAATGTCTGTAAACGGTCGGCGGAAAACCAGCAGTATCTAAACCGCACGGCAAAGTTTTGCCGGTGGTTTTACACTCAGAAGAATTTATTTCTTCAGAGAAAGACGCACCGCATTTACAAATGTCCTTCCTGCAGGCAGAAGATCCGCATTCCCAAAGGCAAAGGGCGAATTGAAATCCGATGCCCCAAATGCAATACAAAATTTATCAAAAACAGCTAAGGAGCAGTTCTATGTTCGGCTATATTGCAATCAATAAAGCAGAGATGAAGTTCAAGGATTTTGACATTTACCACGCATATTACTGCGGACTCTGCAAGGCCTTAAAGGAAGAGTACGGCAAAGCCGGGCAGCTTACCCTTTCCTATGATATGACGTTTCTGATTATCCTGCTCTCCGGCCTGTACGAGCCAAAATCAGAAAATATGCGTATAAACTGTATTGCCCATCCATTTCAAAAGCACGCCGCCAGAATAAATTCCTTCACATCCTATGCCGCAGATATGAATTTGATTCTTTCTTATTACAAATGTATTGACGACTGGAAGGACGAGCGCAAAAAAAAGGCGTACATAAACGCCAGACTCCTCCGCCATAAGCTTGGGACAATTAAAAACCGCTATCCGGAAAAAACCGCGCTCATCGCAAACCGGCTGCATCAGCTCTCTGCTTTGGAGAAACAGAACGAACTGGATTTGGACAAAATGGCCGGACTCTTTGGTAAAATCATGGCTGAAATCTTTGCATACAAACAGGATGAATGGGAAAACTCACTCAGAAAATTAGGTTTTTTTCTGGGAAAATTCATATATTTAATGGATGCATTTGAAGATATTGATGACGATTTGGCAAATGGGTGCTATAATCCTTTAATAGAAGTCTGTGAACGCGCTGATTTTAATGATTACTGCAAACAGATTCTGACAATGATGATTGCAGAATGCTCCAGAGAATTTGAAAATCTTCCAATTCTCACCCACGCAGAAATTCTCCGCAATATTCTTTATTCCGGCGTATGGTCCAGATATGAGGCCGTATGCCAAAAAAGGATCCAGAAAACGGAAGAATCCAAGAAGACTTCTTAAGATAATCTAAGGGACAGTTTCCCTTAGCAGCATTCAGGAGATTTAACATGACAGATCCATATCAAATATTAGGCATTTCCAGAAACGCAAGCGACACCGAAGTCAAAAAAGCATATTGGAGTTTAAGCAGGAAATACCACCCCGACGCCAATATTAACAATCCAAATAAAGATTATGCCGAAGCCAAATTTAAAGAGATACATCAGGCGTACCAGCAGATCATAAAAGAACGGGAATCCGGCTATAACTCCGGCCCTTACGGCGGCTCAGGCTCATACGGGGCAGATGATCCCTTCGGGGGCTTCGGAAGCTTCTGGGGAATGGGTTCCAACTCTTACCAGCAGTCAAGTTCCTCCTCGGCAGATACTGAGGAAAATCTGCACCTTAACGCCGCCGCCAATTACATTAACAGCCGGCATTATCATGAAGCGCTCAATGTATTGAATACTATCAAAGAACGTTCTGACCGATGGTACTACTACAGCGCTATTGCCAATTCTGGTCTCGGCAATAATGTAATCGCCCTTGAACATGCCCGGACTGCTTATCAGATGAATCCGGACGATATGCGGTATCAGGTGCTGCTGCAGCGTTTGCAGAGCGGCGGAAGCTGGTACCAGACAAGGCAGGGTTCCTATCAGACTTACCCTATGGCGGGCAATAATTACTGTACAAAGCTGTGCATCGCCAATTTAATCTGCAATCTCTGCTGCGGAGGCGGAATGTGCTGCGGAGGACCGGGATATTACGGAGGAGGATACATGTAATGAAATCACTTATACTTGCTGAAAAACCTTCTGTGGCGCGGGATATTGCCCGCGTCTTGCATTGTCAGAAAAACATTTCCGGCGCTGTCGAGGGCAGCCGGTATATCGTAACATGGGCTCTCGGCCATTTAGTAGCCCTAGCCGACCCGGAAGAATATGACAAGCGATTCAAAAACTGGGATATAGACTATCTTCCCATGATCCCGGAGAAATGGCAGCTTGTTGTCATGAAGCAGACCTCAAAGCAATATCACAATGTAAAGGCCCAGCTATTCCGGAAGGATGTCTCTGAAATCATCATTGCCACCGATGCCGGCCGCGAAGGCGAATTGGTGGCGCGGTGGATCCTAGACAGATCCGGCTGTCATAAGCCGGTTAAACGGCTCTGGATTTCCTCTGTGACCGACAAGGCCATCCGCGAAGGATTTTCCCATCTGAAGGACAGCCGCGCTTATGATAATCTTTACCGGGCGGCAAGAAGCCGCGCCAAAGCAGACTGGCTGGTAGGCATCAACGCCACGCGCGCGCTGACCTGCCGACACAACGCCCAGCTTTCCTGCGGCCGTGTCCAGACCCCGACCCTCGCCATTATTGCCAGCCGCGAGGAACAGATCCGCTCTTTTACGCCTAAGGATTTCTATGGCATCACCTGTCAAGCCGGCGGCGTCACCTGGACTTGGCAGAATAAAAAAGGCGGCTCTTCTTGTACCTTCCGAAAGGAAACAGCCGATCAAATACTTGCCCGGCTGAAAGGACAGCAGCTTTTCATAACAACCGTGAAAAAAACAGCCATGAAAACCTACGCCCCAGGGCTTTACGACCTGACAGAGCTCCAGCGGGACGCCAACAAACGCTTTGGATTCTCCGCCAAGGAAACCCTGAATATCATGCAGCGTCTCTATGAAAACCACAAGGTACTAACTTACCCGCGAACCGATTCCCGGTATATTGGAACTGACATTATCCCTACGATAAAAGAACGGTTAAGCGCCTGCAATATCGGGCCGTATAAAAAATATATCCCACAGCTTATCAAGAATCCCCTCCGGGTAAATAAATCCTTTGTAGACGATAAGAAGGTCAGCGATCACCACGCGATCATTCCTACCGAAGAATATGTCCAGCTCGACCATATGACAAATGAGGAGCGGAAAATCTATGACCTTGTAATTCGTCGTTTTATCAGCGTCCTTTATCCGGCATTCGAATATGAGCAGACTACCCTGCGGGCAGAAGCCGCCGGGGAATCTTTTACTGCATCAGGAAAGCAAGTCAAGGCCGCGGGCTGGAAAGTCATATACGAAGACAGTCTCCTAAGCAGCTTTGATGACGACGATGACGGCGCTAAGTCCTTCGGCGACGCCAAGGAAGCCTTCCGCCAGCCGCCCCAGTCTCTCCCGGCAGTCGAGAAGGGAGCAGCTTTTCCCGTTACCAAGGCCGGCGTCACCCATGGAAAAACAAAGCCGCCCGCAAGGTTTACAGAAGCCACCCTTCTCTCCGCTATGGAAAATCCGGTAAAATATATGGAAACGCAAGATCAGAAAGCAAGAAAAACGCTGAATGAAACCGGCGGACTGGGTACGGTTGCCACCAGAGCCGATATCATTGAGAAACTGTTCCACTCTTTCCTCATCGAAAAGAAGGGAAACGAACTTTTCGTAACCTCCAAGGGCAGGCAGCTTTTGACCCTTGTGCCGGAAGATTTAAAAAAGCCGGAGCTTACCGCACAGTGGGAAATGAAACTGGCGGATATTGCCGAAGGCTCCCGGAAAGAAGCTGCATTTATCAGCGAGATTGAACAGTACACAAGGACCCTGATCAGTGAGATCAAGACTTTTAACGGCTCCTACCGCCACGATAACTTAACAAACTCCAAATGCCCCCGCTGCGGCAAACGGATGCTCTCCGTCAGCGGAAAGAACGCAAGGCTTCTGGTATGTCAGGACAGAGCATGCGGCTATCGGGAAACCATCGCACGTACAAGCAACGCCAGATGCCCTAGCTGCCATAAGAAAATGGAACTTATAAAGCGGGGCGAAGAAGAAACCTTCGTCTGCACCTGCGGCTATAAGGAAAAGCTTTCCGCATTTAAGGCGAGACGACAGAAAGAAGGCGCCGGGGTGACCAAAAAAGATGTACAGAATTACATGAAAAAACAGAAAAAAGAAGCGGTAAATACTGCCTTTGCAGACGCACTTTCGAGAATCAGGCTTGACTGATTCCCGAAAGCTGCTGCCGAAATGCGGATGGAAACTTTAAAAGCTCTCATCGCGCAGGAAATCCGCGGCATACATTGTCTCAATTAAAAAGCCTTGGAAATCATCTTTCCAAGGCTTTTCATAAGAGGCGCCAACCAGATTTGAACTGGTGATAGAGGTGTTGCAGACCTTTGCCTTACCACTTGGCTATGGCGCCTTGCTTTGTGCACTTATACAGTATAGCAAATGTACCACCTCAAGTCAACAAAAATTAATCAACAAAAAAACAAATATTTTGCACTCCTGAATCACTTTCTCACGTACTTTGCAGTAAATGCAAAGTACTGTGTAAACAATAACCTGCAATTCTCCACGGTACTATCCATATGTATATGTGCCTTTCAGCATTTAGAATCCCAGATCTTCATTCACAAGAATCACTTTGATACGCTTCGGGACTTTAGAAAATCTAGTTACCAGAAACTGGCAGCATACCGTATCCGGCGACTTGCAGTCCGCGCAGGAACCTGTCTTTTTACACGGTGTCTGCAGCGGGAATCTCTGCGCGTTAATCGGAGCCGCTTCATTCCGGGCGCGCGACCATGCGTCCTCCAATGTTTTTACCACTTTATTCATCCCTACAACCATGATCACATTCCTCGGTCCATAGACAATTCCCGCCACCCGGTTACCTCTTCCGTCAATATTTACCAGAATGCCGTCTTCTGTAATTGCATTCGTACTGCAAAGCAGGAAATCGCTTCCCAGCACTTCAAGCTCAATCTGTCTTTTCTCTTCTTCCGTTCCCGCGGCATTCCTGTCATGGATCCGATAATTGCCGGAACAGACCGCCTCCTTAAGGCCAACCGCATCAACAGACACCGACCCGCCCCAGCCGATGGAACTTCCTTCCGGGATCAGTTTCAATGCAGTCTTAAGAGCTTCCTCTTTTGTCTCTGCATAATATCCCTCCATATTACGGGACTCCAATCCTTTTATAATCTTCTCTGCCAGTAATCCATTGCGCATCGTTCTTCTCTCATCCATAATATCCATCCTCCTTTTTCATTTCTGCCCTATTTCCCGCACTGAAGCGGACGATTCCGGCAAGGCGCAGGCAGACGAACGCCTTATATCCGCATTTTCATAAAATACAGAGCCACCATAATTCTTGCCCGGTTTTCGTTACTCATTATATCATATCCAAGGATTTCTTTCACCTTATTCATCTTATAATTTAGTGTATTTTTATGACAGTAAATTACCCTTGACGTATGCAGAATACTGCAGTCATTCTCAAAAAATGCCTTTAGTATTTCCATATAATCCGTTCCGTTCTGCTCGTCATACCGAAGCAGTTCCCCCAATACCTCCTCCATAAAACTCTCTCCCAGCTCCGGATGACGCAAATCCGACAAAATTTTATATACGCCCAGTTCCTCATACATCAGCATATTTGTCTCAATCGCCGTCTTAGTAAGCTGATAAGCAGTCATTGCATGTTCGTAGCTTTCCCGAAGTTCCTGCAGTCTGGGAACTTCCGTACCGATTCCTACATATACCTGACAGTCCGAGCCGCATATTTTCTGCAATACGCCTTTTAAATGCTCTTTTTCCTGTTCCGATACCATGATAAGCAATATGTTATTCTCATAGACTACAATCCCATGCTCCAGAGAGTAACCAAGCTCCCTTGCAATCTCCTGAATACGCTTATTCCCTCCTTCTTCCCAGTAAGCGTTACAGCTTAATACCGCCATAATATACTCCATATTACGGTAAAAACCATTGTACTCAAAATAAGGAATATATGCCGCTTCATTCTCGGGATAGTAAATCGCATTCTTAAGCGCAGTATTCAGATTTGTTTCCCTCTGTTCGTTCTTTAGCAATACTTCTGCAAAAAGACGCATGACATCCATATACGGCGTATTCCAGCCGGCGGTAAACAGCGGAAACTGTTTCTCATTGCAATAATCCAGCAATTCCTTAGAATATCCCTTACCGTCATGCAGGGAAATTACCAGCCCTCCGGCTCCCGCATCAATCAGCCGCTTGGCAAAGTCCATCATCCAGTCTGCGGAAGTATACTGCAGCCCGGCATTAAATATCAGTTCGTCCCCGTGAAGCAATTGAATAAAATCAGGATTCTCCACTATATGCGTCCATTCAATAATTTTGTGAAAGCAGCTCTCTGTTACCAGCCGGATATCATACAGCGGTTCTATTTCCCGGTACAGCTCCTCCAATGCCACAGCCATAAAAGCCCCTCCTTTACTGCACGCGTCTATTATCGCCATCCACGAATATTTATCCATTAACTATACCTTATATTGAACATTAGCAGTCCAATAAGTATACCTCATTGAACATTAGCAGTCCAATAAGTATACATTACCACAAATGTGCTTAGAGCACAATTTTTTTGGGAAATTATGTATCATAAGGCTATACCGCAATATCTCATTCCATGTTATATTGTATAGAGAACACAAACAATCATTAGATTGTAACCCCGAACCGTGTTCAAGTCCAATCTCCAGATTGCTAAAAGGCCGCGCTTTATGCGCAGCCCTTTTTAGTTTCTAACCGTATCTTCATATAATCATGCCCGCCTCTTCAGAATCTCATTTAGAATCTGCTCCGCAGCCATCTCCTTCGACATTAACTCCAGCGCCTGTATCCCGTCTTCCGTAATAATAGTAACTACATTGGTATCCGTCCCGAATCCGGCGCCTTGTATCTTTAGATTATTTGCTACAATCATATCCGCATTCTTGCGGACAAGCTTCTCCTTTGCGTTTTCCAAAAGATTCTGCGTCTCCATAGCAAATCCGCACAAAAACTGTCCATCTTCCTTATGATGTCCCAGATGCCCCAAAATGTCCTTTGTCCGTTCCAGTTCAATGGTCAGCTCCGTGCCGGACTTCTTCATCTTCTCATCACTGACATTCTTCGGCCTATAATCCGCAACGGCGGCCGCCTTAATAATAATATCCATCCCCGCGCTTCTTGCAGTCACTTCCCGGAACATATCCTCCGCTGTTACAACCGGAACCACTTTTACAAACAGCGGCGGTGTGAGCGAGGTCTTTCCGCTGACCAGCGTTACTTCAGCTCCCCGGAACGCGCAGATCTTTGCAATGCTGTATCCCATCTTCCCTGTGGAGTGATTAGTAATATACCTCACCGGATCCAAAAGCTCCTGAGTCGGTCCGGCCGTCACCAGCACTTTGCGTCCTGTCATATCCTTTTCATATGCACAGGACATTAGAACATACTGCAAGAGTTCCTCCGGCTCCGGCATCTTTCCCGCTCCTACGTCGCCGCAGGCAAGCCGTCCCTTTGCCGGCCTTATTACTGTCATGCCATGCCGTTCAAGCGTCTCTATATTCTCCTGTGTTACGGGATTCTCGTACATTCTGGTATTCATCGCGGGCGCTATCATCTTTGGACAGTCACATGCCAGCACTGTCGTTGTCAGCATATCGTCCGCTATGCCATGTGCAAGCTTGGCTATCACATTGGCAGTTGCCGGCGCTATAATCACCGCATCTGTCTCCTTCGCCAGAGCCACATGCTCTGTACTATACTCATGGTTCCTGTCAAATGTATCGGTCAGGCACCGTCTGCCGGTCAATGCCTCAAACGTAAGCGGCGCAATAAATTCTTTCGCGTGCTCTGTCATGATCACCTGCACGCTTGCGCCCGCTTTTATCAAAAGACTCGTAAGAGCCGCGCTCTTATATGCCGCAATTCCTCCGGTTATTCCAAGAACAATCTTCTTTCCCTTTAGCATCTTCCCACTCCTTTATAAAAAACAGCCGAGTTAATCCCTAAATTTGAAAACAGTAACATTCTATCACACCCGCGGAAAACAGGCAATACAGATAGTTACCAATAACCTCTTGCTATTTAAAACTAATTTGATATACTTTGTATAGTATCTACTTTTAAACGGAGAATTAATTATGGAATTAAAGAAACATGTCCGATGGAATACCCTGCGGATAACCGCGGCGGGTTTTTTTGGCGTTATCTTGCTGGGCGCCGCGCTGCTATACCTTCCAATCAGCAATACAAAGCCTCTGCCATTCCTAGACGCCCTGTTCACTTCGGTCACTTCCGTATGCGTAACAGGACTTGTAACCATCACGCCGGCTTCCCAGTTTACTCTTTTCGGAAAAATCGTCCTGCTTCTGCTGATTCAGATTGGAGGACTCGGCGTAATTGCCTGCGCTGCAGTTTTTTTCTTTCTTCTTAGAAAAAAGATCACACTGAAAGAACGGATGGTGCTTCAGGAAACTTACGGCGCGCAGCGCCCCGGGGGCATCGTCAGAATAGTGAAGAACGTAATTACCGGAACTCTTGCCGTAGAGGGATGCGGTTCCATACTGTATATGTTCCAGTTCATACCGGAATACGGGGCGGTCAAAGGCTTCTGGTATTCCATATTTCATTCCGTATCTGCCTTCTGCAATGCGGGAATTGATATTTTAGGAACCAGCAGCCTCGCTGACTATGCACGATATCCGATGTTTAATATCACAACGATATTATTGATCATTATAAGCGGCGCCGGGTTCACCGTATGGTTTGACGTCTTAGACAATGCTAAAAAACTGCTTCACCGGCAGGTTCCTGCCCGCTGGTGGTTTACAAGGCTTCGGCTCCATTCAAAGCTGGTCATCCTGACAACCCTGCTTCTTATCACCGCTGGAACTGCCTTTATCTTTGCCGCTGAATATCACAATCCGGAAACCATCGGCGCAATGAATCTGGGCGAAAAAATTCTGGCATCCTTATTCCAGTCGGTAACCACAAGAACAGCCGGGTTCTATACGGTTTCCCAAAGCGCGCTGCACGAGGAGTCAAAGCTGTTCTGCTCCATACTAATGTTTATCGGCGGCTCTCCGGGAGGAACAGCCGGCGGCGTAAAAACCACCACCTTGGCCATGCTGTTTTTGTCCTGCCTGACCTTCGTGCGGGGAGGCAGCGATACGGAATGCATGGGACGGCAGATATCCCCCGCGAATTTCCGCACAGGCTTTTGTGTCGTAATGGCGGCATTTACAGTATTCATCAGCGGAACGCTTCTCCTGCTTGCCATGGAGCCCGACAGCATCCCGCTGGCGGACATCATCTATGAGGCCGCGTCGGCCATCGGAACCGTAGGCCTCTCGGCGGATCTCACTCCTCATCTGAGCCGGGGAAGCCAGATTGTCCTGATGTGCATGATGTATATCGGAAGACTTGGACCGCTGACTCTGGCGCTGACCTTTGCAGACAAAACACATCCAAGGGACAAGATCCGCAGACTCCCTTCAGAACAAATTATGGTCGGATAGAAAAGGAGAATGATTATGAAGAAACAATTTATCGTACTGGGTCTTGGAAGCTTCGGGGCAAGCGTCGCCGTCACACTTCAGCGGCTCGGCTGCGACGTTGTGGCCGTAGACCAGAATATGGAACAGATCGACGCGATCGCAGACAAGGTAACCTACGCTATGCAGGCGGATATCGGCAATCCCGATCTCCTGAAGTCTCTTGGCTCCAGAAATTTTGACGGAATCGTCGTGGCTTCCTCGGAGAATCTCGAAAGCAGCATTCTCGCCACTCTGGCTGCAAAGGAAATGGGAATCCCCTATATCCTGTGCAAGGCTCACAGCGAACGGTACGCCCAAGTGCTTCAAAAGGTCGGCGCAGACGCCGTCGTCTTCCCCGAGGAAGAAATGGGCCGGAAGATTGCCAAGAATCTCCTGTCCGCAAACCTTGCCGACTGGATTGAATTATCACCGGATTACAGCATCATTGAAATTGCCGTCCCTCAGAAATGGATCGGCAGTACGCTGAAGGAGCTCGACATCCGGAAAAACTATAACGTAAACGTGGCCGGCATAAAGGAAGGCGCCCATGTGGAAATCACACCCGACCCAGACATGCCTCTGAAAACCGGGATGATACTCATGCTCATCGGCCCCAACAAGGCTCTTGAAAAAATTTAACAATACGCCTGCTGCCCGCACAAAGTAACTATAGGTTACTTTTCAGATATGATTGCAGTTTACATCTATAATATGATATGATATATTATTTATTGACAGGCAGGATAATCCTGACCGCAGCAAAGGAGGATTTTCATTATGAACACTCAACTAGTATGGTCTGACGAATACAACATCGGAGTAGACATTATTGATAAAGAACACAAGAGACTTTTTAAGATTATCAATAAGCTCTTTGCGTTTGGGGAAGAAGATAAGAAAAGCCAATGGGCATGTCAGGAAGGAATCAAATATTTCAAGGAGCATGCCATGAAACACTTTTCCGATGAAGAGAACTACATGGTATCCATTAATTACAAAGGGCTTAAGACGCATCGACAGCTCCATAAGGACTTCCGCAGCAAGACTTTGCCGGCTCTGGAACAGGAACTGGAGCAGACGAATTATGCACCGGAATCCGTCGACCATTTTCTCGGCGTATGCGCCGGATGGCTGATCGGCCATACCTTAACGGAGGATCGCGCCATTATCGGAGACGGAATTAGCAAATGGGTCAATCTTCTGCCGGAAGAAGAGCACGAAGCCATGAAGAAGGTAATCCTCCAGCTATTGTACGATATGTTTAAACTGGAATCCCACGTTGTAAGCGAAACATACAGCGGCGAGAAATTTGGAAGAGGCGTATACTATCGCCTTCTTTACAGCGCGGGAAGCGACGAGAGCGAAGAAGAGAAAGAATGTGAGATTATTCTCGTCTTTGAAGAAAAGCTCCTTGTAAACACCGTGGGAAAAGCCCTTGGTCTTAAAACTAACAAGCTTGACAGCATGCTGATCAACGCTACCAGATATACCGCCCGCCAGTTCGTGGAGCGCGTCCGGGAACTGCTGCCGGATATGGAATTAATAGAATTAAAAGAAGAGAATCTTCTTACATACGAAGAATTCCGCAATATTTTTGAGCGCGAATCCTTGCAGGCAAGCCTCCTATTCGATACAGGCGAAGGATATTTTTCCTACTGCGTGGCCGCGCCCCATCTCCTGCACAAAGGCATCGGAACAGCAATCGAGACCGGCAACGCCTTAGACGAAATTGAAAAATACCTTATGAAACGCGAAGAGCCGCAGAAACCGAAAATCCTGATTGTAGATGACTCTATGACCATCCGGCAAGGAATGAAGGAGCTTCTGAGTAACGATTATGAGATAGCTCTTGCCAAATCCGGAATGTCTGCCCTTCAATCTATTTCACTGGATAAGCCAGACCTGATTCTTTTGGATTATGAGATGCCGGTCTGCGACGGCAGGCAGGTTCTGCAAATGATACGTTCCGAGGAAAGTTTTGCTGACCTTCCGGTCATTTTCCTTACCGGAAGGACCGATCCTGAAAGCGTAAAGAAAGTTATTTCCCTTAAGCCGGAAGGATACCTGTCAAAATACCTAAAGCACGATGAAATCAAATCGAAAATTGACAAATTCTTTGAACGGAAAACCGATGGAAGCAAAACAGATTAAAAACAAACAGCAAAGCAGCCGCCCCGGTATTGATTAGGCGGCTGCTTTTCTTTCCATAAATATTGTATTCCGGGCAAACCCGGCAATGCTTTAGGCTTCCAGCTTCTGAATCTGTTCAACCATATCTGCATAATCCTCTTTCACTTTCTCCAACGCCGGCCCCATCTGCTCTTCATATTCCAGACGTCCTCTCAGCATATCCGCTAATTCATTAGCAGACTGATAGAGACGGGTCAGAGCCAAGTTCTGGCAGACTCCTTTTATTGTATGCGCCGCCCGAAATGCCTCTTCCATATTTCTTTCCTCCATAGAATTTATCAGAAGATCATAGCTCTTGTCATTCAAAATCTTAAGAACAAACTTCTTTACCCTCTCTTCCGTCCGAAGCCTGCTAATTATCTCCTCATAATTTGCTCCCATCGCATCATAACATTCTTTTACTGTCATTTTCTTCTTTCCTTTCTACTATTTATATAATCGTCTGTCCGGTTTTTATTTGTTCTTAGTTTTTCATCGCCTCTTCATAAAAACGATAGGTATTACGCCCGCCTCTCTTTGCTTCGTAAAGAGCCTCGTCCGCCATATGGAATAACGTATCATAATCCCTTCCGCAGTTTTTAGCATATGCCACGCCGATACTGACACTAATCTGAAAATCTTTATATTTACTGCACAGAAGGTTAAAAATACGCTTTACCTGAGGTTCCGCCTCTTCCTTATAAGGCATGAAAACCAAAAATTCATCGCCCCCCATACGGGCGCAGATATCTGCATTTCGAGTACTGTTCTTCAATGTCTCTGCCACATATTTCAGCACCTCGTCCCCAAACAAATGTCCGTAAGTATCATTCGCATCCTTAAAGTGATCCAAATCAAACACAAGCAGAATAAACTTTTGTTCCCCGTCTTTTGCCAGGATCTCAGAAATCTGACCCTTTGCCGCTTTATGATTCAGAAGACCTGTCAGTGAATCATGGGCCGCCCTTGATTCAAGACGATTCATCTTCTCCATATCCTCATGGATATCCACAATCTTGCCTATCGCTCCCGCATACTCCGGCGGTTCTTCCTCTCCCCACATAGACCTTGCAATCACTTTGCTCCATCTGCCCTGCCCATTGATGTTCAGAAGATAAACCTCTTCTACCATAGGTTCCTTCGGCGTTGTAGCTTCAAGAGCCATAAGCAGCTGTTCAAAATCACCCTTACTAAATACCTCTATTCCGAAACTAGCCTCCCGCGGAGCCAGAATCGTCTCCGGCATATTCAGATATTTCGCTCCCCACTCAGATAAAATCAGCATTTCCGGCGTCTTTGTATATTCGAACTGTATCTCTTTCGAAAGCGTCGCAAAAAACTGATATTTCATCCGTTCATGCTCTAACAGCCTGATCGAGTGTTCCGATACGCTTAACTCGCCGCCCTCCATCATCTGCTCTACCGTACTCATAATTTCTTTCTGGGAATCACCTTTTTCTGATAGTTCTTTAAATTCTTTTTCGAGACTGCCCTCGATATCCCTCAAACATTCTAAAAGCAGCGGATTAAAGGTACCGCATTCCCCATTCAAGATCATACTGACCGCTTTATCATGAGAAAAAGCATCTTTATAAGCCCGCTTACTGGTCAGCGCGTCATACACGTCTGCAAGCGCGACTATCTGAGCGACAATCGGAATATCATCCCCCTTCAGGCCGTCCGGATAGCCTCTCCCGTCATACCGCTCATGATGCCATCTGCAGATCTGGTAAGCAGTCTTCAGCAAAGGTTCGTCTTCCTGGACATGAATCCTTTCCAGCATCTTAGCTCCTTCTTCCGAGTGAGTCTTCATAATTGCAAATTCCTCATTCGTCAGCCTTCCCGGTTTATTTAATATCTCTTCTGGTATTACAATCTTCCCTATATCATGCAAAGCGGACGCATTGCATACAATGGGAATATCCTTATTAGAAATCTCATATTTGTCTGTTTTCTCCAACAGGCTTCTCATAAACAGCTCTGTCAAAGTTCTGATATGCAGCACATGAAGGCCGCTCTCTCCATTACGGAACTCAACAATGTTGGAGAGGATCTCAATCATCAGTTTATTGCCTCTCTCCTTCTCCAAAATCTGCTCTGTCACCATATGCTCCAACTCTTTCTGCTTTGCAAAAAGAATCAGAGTATTGACAACGCGCCGGCGGACCGTGCGTTCGTCAAATGGTCTGCTGATATAATCCTTAACGCCCAGATCATACGCTCTGTCCACATATGTAGGAACCGTTTCTGCAGAAATCATAATTACCGGAATGCTCTTAATCCATCCGTTCTTATTCATAATTGCCAGCGTCTCAAATCCATCCATCACCGGCATCACAATATCCAAAAGCATCAGAGCAATCTCCTGCTCCTGATTATGAAGAATCCCCGCTGCTTCCATTCCATGTTCCGCTTCTAAAATTTCATATTCGTCAGAAAGCATATCCGACAAAAGAGAACGGTTAAATTCAGAGTCATCCACTATTAATATCTTTTTCCGTATATGGCCGTTTTCCTTTTGATTCATAAAACTTACTCCTTTAAATCCTCTTATGCTTTCTTTAAATATTTTTTCAAAAGCATCATTAATCTGTCTACATCTATTGGTTTTGCTATATGCTCATTCATGCCGGCTTCCCGCGACCTCTGAATATCCTCCGAAAATGCATCCGCCGTCATGGCAAAAATCGGCAGTCCGGCATCGGGACGTTCAAGCATACGTATCCTCTCAGCCGCCTCATAGCCCATCATAACAGGCATCCGGATATCCATAAGAACCACGTCATAGGTTCCCGGCTCAGAACGTTCAAACTTCTCCACACAAATTCTGCCGTTCTCAGCCCAATCTACTTCAAAACCTGCATCCGTAAGGATATCCTCTGCGATTTCCCAGTTCAGTTCATTATCCTCTGCAAGCAGTATTCTCATTCCGGTAAAGCCCCAGTTCTCTTTTTTCCTCTCTTCTTTCTCCTCGGAACCTCCTTCCATATACTTTGTCAGCCCAAGATAAAGATTTGATTTGAACAACGGCTTCGAAATAAATCCATGAGCGCCCGCTTCCCGAGCTTCCTCTTCGATATCGCTCCAATCATAAGCTGAAATAATCAGAATTGGAATCTTGTCTCCCACAATCTTGCGGATTTCCTTAGTAGTCTCCAAGCCATCCATATCCGGCATCTTCCAATCCAAAAGAACGATCTGATAATCGTCGCCCTTCCCGTGGCGATCCTGAATCATCCTGACTGCCGCCAGCCCGCTGGTCGTCCAGTCCGGATTCACGCCAATCTTCTTCAAAGCTTCAACCGCGCTGAGACAAAGATCCTTGTTATTATCCACAACCAGCATTCTCCATGGCGGAAGCACCATATCCTCCTTTTGAATCGTAGCTTTTTCCAAATCAAGAATCACATGGAACTCGCTTCCTTTTCCCGGCTCGCTCTGAATTGTAATGCTGCCGCCCATCATATCGACAATATATTTTGTAATCGCCATGCCGAGTCCTGTTCCTTCAGTCTTGCTCACCAAGCTGGACTCTTCCCTTGTAAATGTTTCAAATATCCTGCTCTGGAACTCCTTCGTCATACCGATACCGGTATCCTTCACCCGAAAATGACAGCGGATATAGCCCTCTTTATCCGGCAGAATCTCCTGATTCAGATAAACGTTCACACGGCCTCCTTCCGGCGTAAATTTCAACGCATTGGACAAGAGGTTTATCAGTATCTGGTTCAGGCGCACACTGTCGCAGAACACCTCTTCTGTATTAATTTCCTGAATAAAAATATCAAAATGCTGTCCCTTTTCCCGAATCTGAGGCTGCACAATACTAACCAAGCTATTCATAGTATCACGCAGAGAGATCATATCCATATTCAGCGACAGTTTCCCGCTCTCAATCTTAGACATGTCCAGAACATCGTTAATAAGTCCCAGCAAATGCTTGCTGGATAAAGTAATCTTCTTCAGACAGTTCTCCACCCTCGCCGGATCGTCAATATTTGTCATCGCAATAGCCGTCATTCCTACAATACCGTTCATCGGCGTACGGATATCATGACTCATATTCGACAGGAACTCACTCTTTGCGCGATTCGCCTGAACAGCTTCCTGTTCTGCGCGCTCTATCTCCCGGAGCTGCTGCTGAGACATCCTGTAATACAGGAAAAAGATGATGACCATAACCGCCAAAATCACGCCGAAAGCCTTCGCCATCGTAGTCTGACGGTCATTGCTCAACTGAATAATCGCATCATTCAGATTACTGTGAGGCATAACAGACACCAGATACCATGCCGAATCTGGAAGCGCCGAGCAATACTGCTGACTGAATTCCCCGTTCACCAGAACCATTGCCGAATAAGTCTCCTCCTTCTGCATTGCTTCATATAGTTCATACGCATAATCATCCGGACTTTTCCCGTTAACCTCTGAAAACACTTCATGGATTCTGGTAAAATAATTATCCCTGTAAGCTCCTCCGCTCCTAACCACAAAGCTTCCGTCCTCACGAATAATATGAGAATAAGCAACGGCTCCCTCCTCATCCAGAACCAGCGCCTCCTCCATATATGTCATCGGTACGCCGGCTACAATCAGTGCGCTCTTCTTACCATTCTTCATAGGATATTCCACATCCATTGACAACAGACACAGCTTCTCCCCATTTGGGAAATAGCCGCTGGTTACCTTACGCTCCCTATTGTTCAATACATCTCTGAACTCCGTCTCATCATACATCGTAACCGGCTGTCCGAGAATAATCTCAAACTCACCGTCAGCCGCATAAAGCGCCAGATAGGAAAATTCCCGCACGCTGCCGCTCAATTTCAGATCTTCAATCATCTCATCTCCATAGCTCACTGTTTCCGGCGGAGTTCTTTTTAGAATTCCCTCTACCTGCGACATCTGCAGATCGACAATTGCCGTAAATTTCTGCTGGAGCTGCCGATTCAACTCGGACATATAGATGGTTCCAATCTTACTAATTGCCTCCTGGCTCCTATCCCCCATGGTATTACCGAGCCATAAAAAAACTGCTATACATAAAACTACCAAACAGAATCCACTGGCAATTAAAAACTTTTTCGTCTGCTTAAACATATATTTACATCTCCCTCATTATTTCAAGAAAATCTCCAGAAATAGCTAAAGCGTGGCAGTCATATCTCTGCCACGCTTTTATTATAAACAATCTTTCTCCTTAAATCAATTCATTTTCGAATAACTGCCAGTAAATACTTCGCTTCTCTCTAAAAATTATCCGACGCACCCCGCAATACGCCTCGCTACATACACTCCGCTCTTTCCGCAGCCTTCTCATTCCACAAAACATGATATGCCACTCCCGCGGCCCGGCCCGTCTGATCAATATAAGTATCAATCAAAGCCCTCGCCTGCGCCCGTGCGTTTTCCAAAATTGCCGGATTCCCTTCCACCAGCTTTCGCATATCCGCCTGGGCCGCTTCCACCGCACGGATCTGGTCCTTTGCCGTAATAGGATTCTTCTGAATCCACTGATCCTTTGAAATCACATAGGAGCCTTCGTTCCACGAATCCGGATCTACCCTGCAGGTAACCTCCGGCGGCGGCAGCGTAATAGTAATCTCTCTGCCATGCCGCTCCATTTCTATTAGATCAGACTGAAAACTGATCTCGGCAACGCCTGTATACTCAATCCAAAACGGACGCTCCTTTTCTCCAAAATGGAGCAGTCCTGTTCCCGGCTCTTTCACGGATTTTGCCACATTGTGATAATAGCATTCCAGCACTGCCAGCTCGCAGATCCCCTGTATCCTGCTGAGCTCCGGCGCTCGGATTTCTTCCTTTTCCGGAGATATTCTTGCAGCGGTTTCGCCGCCTGACTTCGTCTCTGCCAAAGTATCGGCCCCACAGCCTGTTAATGCGAAGACGACACTTGTGATACACAATAACATAGCCAGCCTGTTTAATCTACTTATCTTCTTTCTTCCCATCTTTCTCCTCCCCGGCAATCAAAACCCTCACGGTATATTCCACCCCGTCGTCCCTATCGTCAAGCCATGGCTCTGCCAAAGCTTTTGCAGAAATTTTTACATTCTCCGCCGCCGCATCCATAAGCTTTGTATCGGCAGACACCCGCTCTTTTAAATCCGCAACCGCCGCCTTGTAGCTTTCCTGCGCGACTGTCTCTGTATTGTACTTATCATCTTCAAATATATACTCCAATGTGCCGGGATCCACCCACGGTTTCTCCACCGCGACCTCCGGCAGCCAAATGTATATCGTGCCTGTTTCCTCTTCCAGTGACACCTCTATTTTACTCACATCAATACCGGCTTTCACTATTCCCTCATAAGCCACATAATATTTCACCGTTTCCTGATTCTCATCATATACGGCAGTGTAACCGTTATACGGATATTCCGCTGTATACAGTCTGCTCCGCTTCACACTTCTCTCCAGCAGGCTCTCCGTCACTGTGGCAACCTCTCCTTCCTCCCCGGTAAAAAACCGATCTCCCTTCTTTGCAAGATCAGAGCCTGCCGTATGACTTGCCTTCCAGATCAGACCCCCCGCTGCGGCTATTATAATAAGAAACATAAGGAGCCGCGCACGGCCTGCAGCCTTTTGCTTTGTCCCTTTCTCCTCTCTTTCATTCTCTTTTTTCCGGGCTTTCGATATTATCATTCAACCCTTCCTTTCATTTCACCAATAAAGCTGCGTCAGAATGAAACCGCTGAAAAACTTTTTCGCCTGCACGGGCGAAAACTTTTCAGTTATAATTTATAATAAAAGAATACTCTGATAAATATGCCAAAAAACTCAAGAGTCCGAACCCATATACGCGCCGATTTGTTATGCATTAAGCTCCGCCGTCTTCTAATTACAGATATTTTATTTCAATTTTCACATTGTTTGTAAAATACTCGACTTTTTTTGTAAAACATATATAATAGAAGTATCATATTTTATCGTATACCAAACCGGAAAGTAAAACAGATCATGATATGCAAAACGGTTCTGCCGATTTTAAATAAATACCATTATGATGTGATGTCCGCCAAGGATTTTGCAGAAACGAACAAATGGCGGAATGATACAGACAAAGAATAAACAAAGGAGAAACTGCCATGCATGAACACAATCATTCTCATGGACCAGCCGGTTCTCCGGAAGAATCACTGGCCTTGCTGAACTATATGCTGGGCCACAACCGCCATCACGCGGAAGAACTTCACGAACTGGCTCATAATCTTCCGGACGCGGAAGCCTCGCTGCTCCACGATGCCGTAAAAGACTTTAACCGGGGCAACGAAAAACTGGCCAAGATTCTGGCCATGATGAAAGGAGAATAGACCATGTGCCTGTCAGCAGTATATGAACACCGGCCCGAGGGAGAATCCCTCCTGTGCCGCAATATCGCAAACGTCCGCATACAGGCAGACAAGCTGACCTTTATCGATATTATGGGAATCCAAACCGACTATAAGGGCCGGCTCTGCAGCTTGGATTTGATGGAAAATAAAATCATCGTAAGTAATGCCGGGAATGTAACGGAGTAAATTGCAGTTTATGAGGCTGCGAGGATTCAGGTTCCGCAAATCCTCACAGCCGCTCTCTCACTTCTTCTTTCTTCCGAAATGCAGCTCACGCATTCCTTCTACTTCGTCGCACACCGGCTTTAAATTACAGCTGCTGCAATCCGTCGGCATCCCGTCCAGAATATGCGTCAATGTCCTCGTTATATCCGCCGACTTTTTCGCGCCGGCCAAAAAGCCCTGATACGGAGCCTGCGGATCCGTAACAAATATCACCTGAACCTGAAGCACGTTCGGGTTCTTCAGATACTGGCGGATAAAATCAAAGCCCACGCTCCGAAAAGAGATCCCCTTTTTCAGCGCCGCCTTACTCACCCGCACCTGTTCTCTAAAATCTCCCGAAGAAATCCGGAACATATACCCTTTCGGAAATACATGGTATTTCACAAACTCCATATCCCGAATCGCCTTGTAGGCCGCCTCGTCGTCTTCTCCAAGCCCAGCCGTCCTAATTAGGGCGATTCTGGCATAGGGAGCGTCCCTCTTTAATTCCCGCAGATCCGGGCCGCAGAGTATTACCTGATTATTCTCGATTAAATGATCATCCGTCGTCACGCAGGTAAAATTCACTGCCGGCAGACCGCCGCCTCCCAGCTCGTAGGCGGCGTCCCGCTGCAGTACCAGCTCGCTTGCCCCCGCGTCCGGCCATGCTTTCCGTTCCTCATAGTTCCAGACCTTGGGCTTTAGCAAAGCCAGCTGCTCCTTTGTCGCAGTGATGATAGAATCATACAGCTTCATCAGAACTGGATATCTCTCAGGGAATCCTTCTTGTCGTGGAACTTATTGAGCCAGGTATAAATAAATCCCACAAGCTTCATATCCAGATTCAGCATATAGATCGTAAATAACACACCAAACGCTATCCCAATGACCTTGAACAAAATTTTCAGTGCTTTTTTCATGTCAATCCCCTCTTTTTCCGTTACTGTTCACAGCAACCTTTTTCCGCTTATGATTTCGCCAATCCTTTCTTTCTCGCATATTCCGCGGCGCCCAAGGCTCCCATCAGCTGGGGATCGATCGGCAAGTCGATCACCTTCAGCTTCAGCACATGCTCGATCGCTTTCTTCAAGCCGGCATTCTTTGCGCAGCCTCCTGTCAGTGTAATCGCCGTCGCAGCTCCCGCCTTTTTCGCCATAACAAAGCAGCGCTTGGCAACCGCCATCTGAATGCCCGCGGCAATCTCGTTCATCGGCTTGCCCTCGCCCACCAGAGTAATAACCTCGCTCTCGGCAAATACCGTACACTGAGCCGTAATCGGTATCACATTCTTTGCGGTCAGGGACAGATTAGAAAAATCTGTCAATGACATCTCAAAGCTCCGGGCCATAGCTTCGAAAAACCGTCCCGTACCCGCGGCGCATTTGTCGTTCATAGCAAAATTCTTTACCGTTCCGTCCGTGTCAATGCTGATTCCCTTTACGTCCTGACCGCCGATATCAATAATCGCCTTTACATCCGGATCCGTCACATGAACGCCCATGGCGTGACAGGAAATCTCAGAAATATTCTCATCCGCAAAAGGAACCTTATTCCGCCCGTACCCAGTTCCAATCAGATAGCATAAATCCTGCGGAGTATTCAACTCAGGCACCTGCTCTAACACTTCCTCCATGGACATTTTCGCGGAAACCTCTGAATTGATCTTGCTGCGCATCGTAGTGTGGGCTGCAAGCTTGCCGTTTTCATCGATAATCACCGCTTTCGTATAGGTGGAACCTACGTCGCATCCCCCGAAATATTTCATAATTCTAACTCCTTTCCAGTAACAGTATTACCAAGTCACATCATCTTCAAATTCTACCAGGGATGGATCTAACGGCTCCTCCTGGAATACATTAACCATATAATTATTTACCTTGCTGCGCATGTCTCTCCGGGATACGGTACGCGGATCCATCAGGTCGTGTTCTACCCAGATCAGATGGATGCCTTTCTCTCTTGCCTGCTCGTCAAAGAGTCCCTGCAGTCCGCTCATCGTCTTACAGCACACATGCTGGTACATAATCACGATCTCTACGTTGAACTCTTCTACCTGCTTCCACAATTCCTCCAGCACATGGACGTGGCCGCCGTTGGTGTGCTTGCGCATAACCATCCGCTCATACAGTCTTGCCAGATCTCTGATCGCCTCTTCCTTATCATCCGTATTGAGCATCTTGGTAAAATTCAGACTCTCCATTTCCACCAGTACGCCGATTCCCCAGCAGTTCTGAAGCCAATTGGAGAAATTTGCATAATAGTGAGCCGGGCAGCTCCACACAATCGCCCTGTGGCGGATCGGGGCCCGGTAAGGTTCCATCCTCTTCTCATAAGCCTTCATCATCATCTTGTCAACACGCTGAAAGGTCTTCATCGTTTTCGGATTCAACCCTCCGTCCATCTCGTAACTCCACTTGCGGAACAACTCGTAAGCCGGACCGATCACCTGCGGATAAGGAGTCTTATTCACTTCCCATTTATTCATTTCATAATTCGTCTGCTCATTGAACCGGCGGATTACCTTAAAGTAATGATCCCAGTCCCAAGTCTCGCCCGTCAATTCCTCTACCCATTTGATGCACCGCTTCATGTCTTCCGCGCCGCAGTCCACCGTATCTTCGTCGTCATACCGCACCGGCAGCGTAAGCGGATAGGTCGGCATCTTAAACCGGCGGTCCTGATAAGAAGTAGCCATATCCGACCCGTCGCATGGGGTCGATGTGGAAATAAATCCCAGCCCGCAATGCGGAAGCGCGTCAATAATCGCCGCGCCGCACTCAGACGTAGGCACCGGACAGGTATCCGACGGGAGGCCGAAGCTCTCTACCGCATCTATGTAAGGAATACACACTAACTGGTCAATCTCCGATACGAGGAATACCGGCATAAGCTGGTAAGGAACTCCTTCCAGATTCGGAAAACCCGCCATCATCTGGCTCATGGTCATCTCATCGAACAGCATCATTTTGCTTCGGATCTTCTGGTTATTTCCCAGCCGTTCATCCGCCCTAAGCAGCGTCGCAATCATGTCTGCTCCATACTGAAACACCGGCAGGAACAGTTCATTTCCTATCGTCACATGAGGCCCCCTGAGTCCCAGATTATTCCGATCCGCAAAAGCGGGCAGCGCCAGATAGGAACTAAGCCACCGGTATTCAAACAAACCTTCCGCAATGGAAACAGGATCCTTCATCACCATTCCGGCCATGATCTTCCAGATCTTTAACCAGCCGGCAAAATCCCTTGCGGTGCCCTCGATTCCTTTCCATTCTCTTCTGGCAAACGCAATCTTTCCCGACCGGTACAGCCGTCCCAGATGCTTCTCCCCATTTACCGCCAGATCAATCCGTTCTTTGCCGGACATGGATGCAACCGTCTTTGCCTCGTCGGCGATCCGCTCTCTTGTCGCTTTAAAGTTTTCCTTAACCTTTCTTCCCGCTTCCTTCCAGTCAACCTCCGAAATCAGTTCTTTCCAGATCTTCAGATCCTGAGGCACATTCTTCTTTGCCCATTTCAGGTTATTTTTCAACATCGCGGCTGCCTCCTCCCTTTTGGATACGCTTAATTTCCAAGGATTCTACAAATGCCTGCATCCGGGTGCGCAGTTGTCCGGAAGACCTTGCATTATAGGGCCGATCAATTGAAAGCACCGGATGATGATACTCTGTCTCCTGAATATAGCTGGCCAGCGCACGCTCAAACGCCCAAAAATCACAGAACTTAATCTGCTCAAATATAATTCCCTCTGCGTTGTACTCTCTGGCAAGACGGTCTGCCGTCTCCCTGCGCTGGGTAATCTTTTCATTGCTCATAAACCGCGGGCACTCAGACACCTCAAGATAATGACGGCACACCTGCGTAAGCGCGTCTTCCTCATCATTTAAAGGAATCTCTTCCCGGCCCGGCGTCGAACCGAAACAGAACCGGTCCGCCACGATGAACGCTCCCGTATCTTCGATCAGCTTCGTCAGCCCCAGATCATCCACCTCGCTGCCTACCAGCACCACTCTGGCGCGGTACCACGGTTCCAGATCCGGCTTGCGGGTCTTAATCTCCGCCAGAGTCTTCTTTAGCTTATCCAGAATCAGATATTTCGGACAGCAGAATGTCACCATATTCAGCACATGGAACTCATATCCTGTAATCGGCGGATTCGGAAGCTTCCTGAGTTCCCCAATCTCGGTAATAATCCGGCAGATCTCGTTGTGCTCCTCCACCGCTTTCCGAATAGCCTCATCAGAAATATCTACGCCGTATACCTCATGCATCCGGGCCAGAACCCGGTTCTTAATCTGCCGCACATAATGCTCGACCGTAAAATCCTCTACCTTGTATGGAATATCCGCATGAGTCACAAAAAACTTCTCATTCGGTATCAGCTTCTGAATCTCAATATTCTCCATACAGCGGTTCATCTCTGCGCAGGCATCCACTCCCGCCAGAGCATCCAGAAAATTAAATCCGCCCTCAAAGGCGCGTTCCACCAATGCCCGGCAAAATTCACAGGTATAATTGGACATATAATAGGTAGCAATGTCCATAGATCCCGTATTCGGCGCTCTCAGACGCACGGAAAAACAATTATCCAGATTCAGCAGTACCTCAGGCATATGAAAACAGGTATAGCCAATCGCCAGCTTCCCACTCTTCCTCGCCTTTTCAATGAGGGTGTTGCCCGCTGTTTCCAACAGTTTTTCAAAATAAATCAAATGTTTTAGGTCTTTCAACTATCACACCTCTCTCCGTTCTTCTTAAATTGATCTCCTTTTATCTCCCGCTTCTTCCATCCGCAAAAAGGCTATGCCCTACAGGATCTCCCAGCGCTCCAGCGCTTTCTTAACCCCTTGCAAAAGAGGCGCGCCGCTGCTCAGTTCAAAAACACTGAACCCCCTGACTTCATTTGCCGCATGTTCCTCGTCGGCCGGAATGCTGACAAGCATCTCAACCGGAGATAAATCTACCAGCGAGAGCACAGACGGATCCGGTACCCGGTTCACAATAGCGCCGCACTGCCTGTACATCACAAGCTCCTTCGCTACCTTCTGGATCGTCTTCGCCACCTGTACTCCCTTACGGCTGGAATCCGTGACCAAAACCAAATGCGTTACTTCCTCCATAACCCTGCGGTTAATCTGCTCAATCCCCGCCTCGCCGTCAATGACCACATAATCAAAATCCTTCGCCAGCAAGGAAATCACTTCCTTCAGGTAGGCGTTCACCTTGCAGTAACAGCCGGCGCTCTCCGGCCGGCCGATGGCAAGAAATGAAAATCCCTTCTTTTCCACCATGGTATCAAAAATCTGAAATCGGGCTTCGCCCAGCAGCTCCACCGCTTCCTTGGGTTCTCCCCGCTCTACACTGGCTACTATGCGCTTGCGGATATCATCCAGCGTAGACTCCGCTTCCACACCCAGCCCTGCGGCCAGCCCTACGGCCGGATCTGCGTCAATCGCCAGAATCCTTGCTTCCGGATACCTCTCTGCAAGCAGGCGTACCATAGCCGCGCAAATGGAGGTCTTACCCACGCCGCCCTTGCCTGCTGCGGCAATGATTGTTGTCTTGTGCAATGGTCCCACCTTCCTTTCCTCATAAATATGCGGCCATCCGCTGTTATCACGGCCCAAAAATCCGCTCATAGTATCAATCTTTCTATCATTTTATCACACAATTTGTTTATTTGCAACAAATTTTCTGCTTTTTTCGACATTCTTTTGTTGCAGATTACACAATAATTTGCTATAATAAGTTTATTATATATACATGTCAAATATATCAATCAGGTGTTCCAGCCAGCAGTAACCTGCAGCTGTTAGCCTCATACTGCGAGAGGAGATGAACGAGTATGAACACAAAATTAGAACCGCTGTTTACCCCTTGGAAAATCGGGAACTGCGAAATCAAGAACCGTATTGTCCTGACTTCCATGGGCGGCACAGATTTGTTCGGATGGATGGAGAAACACCATTTCGACAAAGCCGGCGCGCGTTTTATCATGGAAGTAGCAAAGAATAACGCCGGACTGGTACTGCCGGGCTGCCAGCCTGTTTACAATCCCATGGGCGGCCAGTGGCTGCACAAGGAAAAGAAGATGTATCAGGATCTGAAAAAATGGATGCCTAAATTCCACAAGACCGGAGCAAAACTGTTCGTCCAGCTTACCGCGGGATTCGGCCGCTCTTTCACCATCAGCGAGCTGATGGAAAAGCTCTACACCAATCCCATGCTGAGGAAGGTTTCCAAACCGTTTATGGATCTGGACAAGATCACTGCTTCCGCAAGCCCTTCCCCCAACCGCTGGTCGGATAAGGTTCCTTCCCGGGAGATGACGGTAGATGAGATTCATGAATTTGTAGAGGCCTTCGCCAAGACTGCAAAGCTCTTGCAGGACGCCGGCGTAGACGGCGTAGAAATCCATGCCGTCCACGAAGGGTACCTTCTGGATCAGTTTACTTTAAAATATGTAAACAAACGAACCGACCAGTACGGCGGTTCATTTGAAAACCGCTACCGCTTTGCCGCAGAGATCGTAAAGGCTATCAAGTGGGCCTGCGGAGACGATTTCCCGGTTTCCTTACGCTACAGCGTCCTTTCCAAAACCAAGGGCTTCCGCCGGGGCGCGCTGCCGGGCGAGGAGTATACCGAAGCAGGCCGGGATATGGAAGAATCCGAGCGGGCTGTTAAATATCTTCAGGACGCCGGGTACGACATGCTTAACTGCGACAACGGCACATACGACGCGTGGTACTGGGCGCATCCGCCGATATACATGCCGGAAAACTGCAATCTGGCCGACGTAGAACACATCAAAGAATTTGTCGATATTCCCGTGGTATGCGCGGGACGCTTAGATCCCTATACCGCCGCGGACTCTATCGCGGCCGGAAAGCTGGACGGCGCGGGCTTTGCAAGGCCGTTCCTTGCCGATCAGCAATGGGTGACCAAGCTGATGAAGGGCAAAGAAGAGGACATCCGTCCCTGTATCCTGTGCCACAACGGATGTTTCAATATGTGCCACTATAAAGGCGTTCCAAATGATCAGGATTTAAGCGACAGCCTGCATCTGGCGCGCTGCGCAGTCAACGCCGAGACGATGCAGTGGGGCAAACATCGGATCATTCCGGCCAAAGCGCCGGAAACCGTTCACATTATCGGCGGCGGAATCGGCGGCATGGAAGCTGCCCGCGTACTGAAAAAGCGAGGCCATACCCCGGTCATTTATGAGAAAGCCGGCGTGCTGGGCGGCACATTTATCCCCGCCAGCGCAGAATCCTACAAGGGCAAGCTCCGGGATCTGCTCACCTGGTACCGCCGTCAGATGGAGGTTCTGAACATCGACATTCGCCTGAATGAAGAAGTAACGGACTTATCCCGATTCAACGGTGAACCGGTCATTATTGCTACCGGCTCCACGCCGCGCATTCTGAAAAGCATTCCGGGCCACGAACGGATGATAGAAGCCTGCGAATTTCTGAACGGCAAAGAAGTCGGGCAGAAGGTAGCCGTCATCGGAGGCGGCCTGACCGGAAGCGAGATCGCCTACGAGCTTGCGCTGACGGGCAAAGAACCGATCATCATCGAGATGAAGGATGATCTGGTATCCCAGAAGGGCGTCTGCCTGGCAAACAGCTCCTACCTGCGGGAATGGTTCGCGCTGCATAAGGTTCCGGTATACTTGGAGACCAGCTTGAAGGAAGTAAAGGAAGGCGCCGTCGTATGCATCGACAAATGGAAAAAGCCTGTTACGATTCCCTGCGACAGCGTAATCTCCTCGGCCGGCTATATCTCAAAACCGTTAGTTCCGGATCAGAAGAAGAAAAATGTATATCTGGTAGGCGACTGCCAGAAGATCGGAAATCTGCGGAGCGTAATTTGGGGCGCTTATGAGACTGCAATGAAGATCTAAGTAAAGACATAGATAGAACAAGTAAAAGAGAATGCCTGCTGCCGTGAACACACTACACAGCAGCAGGCATTTCTCTTCTCAACATTCATACCGGCTAAAGGCTCCTGCCGGATAACTAATTACATCAGCAGCTCTTTAATCGCGGCCACCGTCTTTTTATTCAGTGTATTCCGGGATCGCCAATGTATCGCCCTATCAATCGCTTTCGATGATTCCAGAATCATGTTATTATGTATGGGACTATTGTTATTGAGCAATAATACATAACCGTCAATCCAGACTCTGATCCCATAACATTTCAAATATCGCGATAGAATATATACTTGGCGCTTAACTTGTTTCATTGGATTACGCACTTGCTTTTCATAGACCTTTAGACCCCTGCTGATTTTGTATTTTGTCCACTCATAATCATCCTCGCCGCCTATGAGCACTCCGCTGTAATTCTTTACCTCAATAATAAATACGCCTCTGCTGTTAATAATAACATTATCTAATTCCGTTTCTTTTTCTTTATAGTGAACACAGATATTAGACAGCAGTATATCTCCTTCCTGCAAAACCCGCTCTATAATTCTAACTGCCTCTTTCTCGCCTTGCTTTCCCGCCCTTACTTCCGGCCTTTCGTAAAATTTATTCCATACTATTACCAAAATAAGGATAAGCATAAATACGCCGACTAAAATTATTGTATATACCATTTTTGTTCCTCCATATACTCAGGCATTTATCGAATTGCCATCGGCTAAAACCGCCGGATTTGTCCGCTCCATCCTAAATTGGCTTCGATTTCCTGTACAAGTTCAATTTATCACGGAATAACTGCTCTGTAAACAAAACATTTGAAAAGCAGAATACCGGAAAATGGTATATTCCCATTCCCGGTATTCCTTCTTCGTTATCCGGTTTTCGTTCATTTCCGTCGTCATAAGCCTGTCTCCTTAAATTCTGTATTTCCGGGAAGAATATGCACCAGCCTGCAAAAAATCTATCCTTCTATTTCTTGCTTCGGACAATGCGGGACGCAGATATCCACTTGTTGTGAAAAGCTTTGCTTTTGTTGCAGGATGACAAAGTTCTGTCTTAATCAGACATCTGACGGCTCCGCAGTTCTATTAAAAAGCCGCTTCCGCCTAACTGTCCTGTAACCACTGCGGACAGAAAAGTTATCCATAGACATCCATGAAAAAGATGATATAATAAATTCTGAATTTACCTTCCGCGCACAAAGGGATATACTAAGAATATCCTCTTACGATTACGCGAATCATCATACAAGGAGAAACAAACATGAGATATATACTACTTCATGGGCTGGGGCAAACCTCCCAGAGCTGGGGAAAAACACTGGAGGCAGCAGGATGCGGACTTGAGTTTCTCTGTCCCGAACTATCAGAATGGATATGCGGGGCAACTCCGACTTATCCCGATTTGTACCGGGAGCTTGCTGCCCAGCCGATCATTCCGCAAGATAGGATTAGGCAAGTCAGAAGTTATCAGCCTTTCAAAGTCTATGATGCATCTGGATTTCAGCCCTGACCTTAGCAAAATAAACTGCCGGGCGCTGGTCTTATGCGGCGAAAAGGACCGTGGAAACAAACCCGCGTCTATGGAATTAGCAAAACGGATCTCCGGAGCGCAGCTCTCTTTTGTCAGCGGCTCCGGACATGAAGTAAATGTTGATGCTCCAACGGAATTAGGGCGTATATTACACGCATTTTGGACATCACAATAAAATAAGGCGTTAATCCCAAGAAAATCTCTTTAAGATTCTTAATCCGCCTCAGCATCAAATCAAGACAATACCTGCGCACGGCATTTCTCTGAGGATTTGTCTGTTTGTCTCAATTTTCCAACCGACTTTTTGTACTTTCACTTGTAAAATCATAAAAAATGCAGAAAGTGAGACGAGAGCACAGACACAATTCAGGGAGGAATGATACGATGCCAAAACCAAGGACAAAAACCGGTGAGAAAAATCTTATCAGCCGGCAATTGATTGAACTCCGCAGACGGAACGATTATTCCCAGCGCGATCTGGCTTACCAGCTTCAGCTTGCCGGATATGATATGGATAAAAACGTAATCACAAGAATCGAAACTAACAAGCGGTTTGTCACAGACCTAGAACTAAAAGCCCTGTCAGAGGTCTTTCAGGTATCCTACGATTATCTCATCGACGGAATTTTCGAACCGGAAGATAATAAGTGAACATTATCGATCACATAGTTTCATGCGAATAAAGACGGAAATCCCCGAATCGTGTTCCATCACAGTCCGGGGATTATTCTTTATTTTTATAGCGGCAAAATACACACGACGGCTAGACACTAAATATATAACGCCATAACTTTTTTCTTTCTTCTTAATTCAAAAAAGCTTCCTTTTTTAATATAATCTGAATGATTGAGCTGCCGCATACCCATCATACTATGCCGTCGGCTGTACAGACCAGCCGGCCCGCTATTCGTTAATATCAATAACCGACACCGGACAATCGTCCCTTGCCTGCTTTGCCGTACTCACGCACTGTGGTTCCACCTCCGCATATGCCTCCGCCGCACCATCCTCATTAAATCGAAACACCTCCGGGCATGTGGCTACGCACATACCGCACGAAATACAGCCTTCATTTACAGTCGCTTTCATAGATGACTCCTCCTTATAATAATTACATATCTTTTTAACAAATAGTATCTGCCCTATTATCTGCCACTATTCCTTTTTATAAAAAAATTTTACTGTGCGCAAAGGCTTCCTCAGATCTATTTAATATTCACTCTGCAAATGAATTTTTTCATGCCGGATAACGGCGAAAATTGAGTCAGAGAATTGAAATTACCTATATCCTATGATAAAATCTTTTAAAGAAATATTGTTGTGGGGGAAATTGAAATGAAACTTCTGACCAACCAAAAACTTGCTACCCGTATTAGTATCATTACCACTCTAATTACTCTTGTAGGAATGCTTCTTCTGTGGCTTACGGTATCCTCGAATGCGGCTTCCATAGTCCGGCGCGACATCACCAACCAGATGACGGACGCCGTAGAATCCAGAGCATCCATTATCAATGACTATGTGGCTTCGGCAGAGGAATATATGGCTGCCTTTGCGCTGGGCAGCGAGGTCCATGAACTTCTTGAAGATCCGCAGAATCCGGATCTGCTAAGCAAAGCTCAGAAATACACGGAAGATTTTGCGGCTGTAAAGGGTATCTTTGAAGGCCTGTATATTGCCACCCCGGATACCCATGTGCTAACGCACACTTCCCAGAGCGCCATCGGAATAACTACGCGGACAGGGGACTCGCTGACTGAATTTCAGAATACGATCTTGTCTCAGCAGCAGCTGACCAATCTGGGGATTATGAAATCCCCGGGAACCGGAAGCATGATCCTGTCTATGTACTATCCGATTTTTGATAATGACACATGCATCGGCTACGTAGGAGCCGGAGTTTACGCCAGCCATTTAATGGACGCGCTGTTAAACCTTGGAATAAAAGGACTGCCAGACAGCGAATACGTATTTCTGAATGCAGATACGGGCGTCTATCTTTATCATCAGGATGAAGAATTGCTGAATACAGAGACAACTGACAGCGGATATCTTCAGATCATAAAAAAGATTCAAACAAGCCAAAGCGGCGAGGCGGATACATATTCTTATGAGGATGAACATGGGGAGAAACAGCTTACCGTTTACAAATATCTGAAGGACCGCGGATGGATATTCATGGTCCGGGACAACGCTGCCGAAGTCTATCGGACGGTGTCGGAGGTAAAAATTATAGTAGGAGTCCTGTGCGCAGCGGTAGCGGCCGTTATCATCCTTGTTTCCTTGCTGATTCTGCGTCGGGTAGGAAAAGAGCTGATGATTCTGGAAAATTCCATTGGATACCTCGGCGAGCTGGATCTTCAGGCAGACCGGGATTTGATGCCTTTTTATGGAAGGACTGATGAGATCGGCATGATCGCCCAGGCCATCCATCATGTCTGCGGATGCCTGCGCAAGACCATTGATGATGTCGGACGGATTCTGGGTGAAATGGCAGACGGTAATTTTGCCGTTGACGTTGCAAAAAATGAAACTTACTATATTGGCGATTTTCAAGCGCTTGCCGAAAGCCTGAAAACGATTCGGACAAATCTCACCAATGTACTGCGAGATATTTCCCAGATCGCAAATCAGGTGGATACCAGCGCAGATCAAGTGTCTGCGGAAGCACAGACGCTGTCACAAGGAACACTGGAGCAGACGATTTCCATCGATGGGCTTGTATCTAACGTGTCCTCCATCACTTCACAAGTTCAAACCAGCGCGGTACGCTGCGGCGATGCAAGCGAATTGGTGGATAAAGCCGCGGGATACGCCACTTCTGCAGATGAAAAGATGACGCAGCTGACTGAGGCCACCAGAAATATCGATAAGTCCTCCACCCAGATCGGCAGTATTATTAAAACCATTGAGGACATCGCTTTTCAGACAAATATCCTGTCGCTGAACGCCTCCATTGAGGCCGCCCGCGCAGGCGCCGCCGGAAAAGGCTTTTCAGTGGTGGCAGAAGAAGTCCGCAACCTTGCGGCAAGATCTTCTGAAGCAGCAAAGGATACAGGCGCCCTTATCGGCCGCTCCATTCAGGATGTAAAAACCGGAACAGAATCTACCAGCGACGCCGTATCTGCCATGCAGCTTATAACCGAATGCATCCAATCAATCAAGAGACTGATGGACGAAATCGCATCTGCCAGCGTTCAGCAGTCTGAAATGATTGCTTCGGTAGACAAGGGAATTAAAGAAATTTCAAACGTAGTACAAATGAATTCTTCCGCTGCTGAAAAGAGCGCGGCAGTTTCAAAAGAACTGTCTGAGCAGGCAAAAATGCTGAACGGCCTGCTGGGACGGTTCAATATAAAATAGTCCTCGCTGACGACAATAGATGGCAGCTTTCCAAGCAGGCTTTATAAAGCCTACTTGGAAACGCTGCCATTTCCCGATATGGTATATATGGATTAACCCTTCGCTGCATGAGCAGATATATTACTGCCCGAAAGAAGGACATAAACAATCCCTCCAAGCTCTAAAGCAAAGTTCGGAAGGTACAAGACATGACTAACCGCCCCACCATAACTTTGGTTTTTATATGGCGGGATGTTAATCTTTCCATTCACTTTCATCACACACGCATGCTGATGCTTTTTACATCCGAAATAACTGTCCCTATATTTTTATCCAAACACACAGACTGTTTCAAAATATTATTTGGACAGAACGCTTCTCCCATATTTATGCAGGCATAAACAGCATATGGATTTTCTTCAGTCATTTTCCAAAAAGGATACTTAATAATAGCAGGCGTATTTCTGCCCACGCCTAATTCCAAGAATAGGACGTGCAGGTTCTTATGATTACAGATGAATTGACGATAACGTTCTGCCGCTGTATACCAACCTTTATCCTGCACGAAAAGAGTGTCACATCGCAAATTCATTGTCATAGGAGAACCACACATAGGACATTTTGGTATCAGTTCTGTAGGTACTTTCATATCTTTTTGCGTATCTATCATTTGACGAACAACTTCTTCATTGTCATATGTCTGGTCATGACAGGCTTTTGAGCACTGAAACAGCCCATAGTCACCCTGCGTGTAAAATAAGCGTTTTTTATCAAACCCTGCCCGCTGGAATTGATGATCAACATTCGTAGTCAAAACAAAATAGTCCTTATCTCTTATAAGTTCCAACAATTCAGTATACGGTTGTCCAACACAAGCTTCATATCGGTTTACAAAAATATGCCTTGACCACCATGCCCAATATTCTTCCAGAGAATTATAAGGGTAAAATCCGCCCGAATACATATCAGTAATACCGTATTTCTGATAAAAATCTGAAAAATACTGATAGAACCGCTCCCCATCATAGGTAAATCCTGCGGCTGCTGACATGCCTGCACCTGCGCCGACAATAACCGCGTCAGCGGTTTCTATTTCCCTTTTCAGTTTATTTATCTTCTCTGAGTAAACTTCTATAGATGTCGTAATCCCTTTCCTTAAAAACATTAAATATCACCTCTATTTTGCTTTTTGTCCGTTCCTTAAATTCCTTTACCGTCTGTATTGCAATCTCAGCCGCTTTTTCATTTGGGAAATGAAATTCTCCCGTTGAAATGCAGCAAAAAGCAATACTTTTTAAGCTATTTTCCTCCGCTGCTTCCAAACATGATTTATAACAGGACACAAGCAGCTTTTCATCATTTTTTGTTACCCTGTCTTGGATAATCGGTCCGACTGTATGAAGCACAAAGCGGCAGGGAAGATTATAGGCCGGTGTCATTTTTGCTCTTCCTGCCGGCTCATCATATCCTTGCTCTTTCATAAGTTCATTGCAGGCAAGACGAAGTTGTATTCCGCTAAAAGTATGGATTTGATTATCAATGCAGCCGTGACAAGGACAGAAACAGCCCAGCATCCGTGAATTGGCAGCATTTACAATCGCATCACATCGAAGTGTTGTAATATCGCCTTTCCATAAATAAATGTCTTTTTGTATAAGAGGCAAATCAGTAAGTTTAACAATTCCTTTTCTTGCAGTTTCCTCCTGTAAGTATGAATTTTGCACATCTAAAAAATCGTCACTTACGGATATTGGCATACGGATATTAAAAAGCGAGCGAAGCAGATTTTTCTGTTCCTGCTCACCCGTCGGTATTTTCAAATTAATATATTGAGGCTGTTCTCTTAACAGCGCTTTAATCAAATAAATTCTTTTTTCTATTTGTGTCATTTCTTACCTTTCCGAATAATTGTTGTATGTATCTCTTTTTCCCAAAAACATAAATAGTCCAAACCGCACCTCCAGACGTCTTATAAATTCAGGAGCCCCGCAACCAGAATTACGAAACTCCTGAAAAAGCATTTTTAGAACTTCCCATTCTGGTTCTGCCATGTCGATTTGTCTGTTATTGTTTCCATCACATCCCAGTGCTCTGCAATTTTTCCGTTCTCCACACGCCATAAGTCATAATAAGCCGTAGGCGTACCGCCGAAAGTCCCCTCGCTTACAGCCAATACGAAATTGCCCTGTGCCAGTATCTGATGTACCGTAGTATAAATCATCTGAATACCCTGTTTTGCCAAAGCTGCCAGCGCTGCCTCCAAGCCAGTCAATCCGTCTGCAATGCCTGTATTATGCTGAATGTATACATCCCCGTTGAAATAATCCGGGGTTTTTTCAGAATGCTTCCCCAGCATAACATCATATAGAAAATTCTTTACAACCTTTCGATTTTCCTCAGTTTTATCTATATCTGCTATTT
The DNA here is from genome assembly GCA_910584095.1 of uncultured Dorea sp. Taxonomy (GTDB): domain Bacteria; phylum Bacillota; class Clostridia; order Lachnospirales; family Lachnospiraceae; genus Claveliimonas. The sequence continues at coordinate 109,859 of CAJTYU010000004.1, forward strand.
CTGTAGTTCCGTCAATCTGCGTCCGTCCCGACGGATTTGGGGCAGCAACCGCCGCAAGATTATCCCAATGCTCTGCAATCAAACCGTCTTTATCAAAACGGAAAATATCAAAAGCAGCTTGTTCTCCCGCACCTGCAAAATTATAAACCGTCTGCAAGAATACCTTGTCGCCATCCTCAAAAGCACGGACATTCCTCACCGTCGTTTTGACAGGAGCAGCTGCAAGGCAGGCTGCAGAATTGACAAAAGCATCTCTTCCTGTCTCATACGCCAAATTATGTTGAATGTAATCCGATGCAAGCAATTTTTCTGCCTGTTTTGTATCTCCGTTAGCAAAAGTATTGATAAGTGCAAGAGCTTTCTGTGTGTTCGTCATTTTTGTTTCCTCCTTGATATTAGCTTTGTTATTCTGCAAATATTAAATATTACTTTTTTATTCACTTTTAGTTTTCCCGAAGTATCGGAGCGGCCGTTCCCCGAACCTCTTGGCTATATTATATGTGCGGTTCTTTTTACTGTAAAGTAAGCACAATATTGTGGTATAGGCACTAAAAAGAAACTAATGGATAGTTACCAAAAGGAAACAAACGTGTATTTACAAGAGTTTCAAGTTCTTTTTATCCCCCAAATTTTTTTCACTTCCTCAAGATACATTGAAACTATTTGGATAATACAGTATAATTGTGCTGTAAGTATCAAACGGAAACTATTGTATGGAGGCGTATGAACATGAAAGCTCAAACTACCGTAAAGGAACTTCCATCTTGCCCTGTAGAAACAACTCTTACCCTTATTGGAGATAAATGGAAAGTATTGATTTTGCGCGACTTACTCCCTGGCACAAAACGCTTTGGAGAACTCAAAAAATCTATTGGCGGAGTATCCCAAAAGGTGCTGACCGCTCAACTCCGTGACATGGAAGCGAACGGTCTTGTTAATCGTAAAGTATATGCAGAAGTGCCGCCAAAGGTAGAGTATTCGCTTACTGACCTTGGACATAGTTTGAAGCCAATTCTTGATGCGTTATGGGATTGGGGAGAAGAATACAAAGCATCCATAACTTAAAATAACGGGCATCTGCAAAGATACCCGTTATTTTCACCTATTTCAATAGACGAAACAAGCATAATTTCCTCGGTCACAATCTCGCTCTCACACGTCCTTATGTTACCTCCATATTCTTTTTTATTTTGTACGTGGGCAAAAGAAAAGAGGCGTCCCATTTAGCTAACGCCTCAATTCAAAACTTATTCTCTTTATTCAACTATGATTTTTCACCATAACATAAATATGACCTACGCCGAAAAGTAATGCAGAAGCCACATTAATACACAGCAGGCATATCTGCCTATCTGCTCAATTGCATTCATCAATCTGTTTTCACACTGATTTCTCATGTCTTTATTCTTAAGCGCAAACAGGATACTGGGAATCATCATTATCATTATAATGGCTGCGCCAAATCCATTGATCCACCCAAATTCCATTTAATTTTCGTTTTTTCTAAGTTCTTGATTTTTCGGATTATCTGCGGTATACTGTATTAGCCAAACAAAGCTAAATCAAGGAAAGGAACGTCACTTTAATTACGAGGGGAATAATATACCCTTTTTTGGTTATCATCCGATATGAGTTCAGTAAAAACGCAGCTCCACTCGGATGGTAATAAGGGTTTCCTTTTCTGTTTGAGCTTTGTTTGGCGACAATCGGAGTTGCGCTTTTCGGTGCGTGGCTTCGGTCACGCACTTTTTGATTGGAGGATAAGCTAATATGATACTTGAATTAAAAACTATTGACAAGTCATTTGGCGAAAAAGAAGTTCTTAAAGGCATTTCTTTTTCAGCCGAAAGCGGAAAAGCATTTGGTTTGCTCGGCAGAAATGGCGCCGGAAAGACTACAACAATTCGTATTCTTATGAATGTATTTCCTGCGAACAGCGGAGAGGTTTTGGTTGATGGCAGACCAATAAACTATGAGAAGACTGGCTTTGGATATCTTCCCGAGGAAAGGGGTCTGTATCCGAAAAAAGTGATTATTAATCAGCTTGTGTATTTTGCAGAGTTGAAGGGAATGCGCCATAAGGCGGCGGTGAACGCCGTTGATTATTGGCTTGACCGGCTTGGTATGAGCGAATATCGCAATAAACGCCTAGATACGCTCTCAAAAGGAAATCAACAGAAAATACAGTTAATTACCGCGCTTGCCCACGACCCGCATATTGTGATACTGGACGAGCCGTTTTCGGGGCTTGACCCCGTAAACGCAATGCTTTTGAAGGATGTTGTGAAGGAGCAGATTTCAAAAGGGAAAATCGTGCTGTTTTCAAGCCATCAAATGAATTACATAGAAGAATTTTGCGACAGCATTGCCATTATCAATGCAGGCAAAGTCGCTCTGCGCGGAGATTTGCATGAAATAAAAAGAAATTACGTCCGTGACCGTCTGGTTGTAAATACCATAAAGCCCGCTCCAATACAGGCTGATTTCGGCGCCGCCTGTACAATAAATGATGACGGATCGCTGATGATTAAGCTCAATGACCCTGCCGAAAAGCAGGCGGTTATGAAACGGCTCGTCGATAATTACGATATAGACGAATTAAAGGTGTTTGAGCCTTCACTCAATGACATTTTCGTAGAATATGCAGGAGAACAGGTATAAAGGGGGATAAAACAATGAGGCAATTTGGTAAGATACTGAAATTTGAACTTAGCGGATATTTGAAAAATAAAATCTTTGTCGGGATAACAGCATTTCTCGTAATTGCAATCGCTGTATGTATGTTCATTCCCAATATTACTTCACTTTTCAAATCCGATGATACAACAGACGAGAATGCCGAGCTTCCCGTTATGCTTATTTACGCAGAAAACGATGAACTTTCGTCATTAATAAAAGAGTATTTTGACGAAGCATTTACCGATTACAGCATTATAATTAAAGACGGTACTATTGAAGACTTAAAAAAGCAGATTACAAACGGCAATGCGGAATGTGCGTTTGCAATGAACAGCGCTTCTTCTTATACCTACTATGTAAATAACCTTTCTATGTATGACACCAATACGGCGATTGCCGATACAGTTTTGCAGGACGTTTACAGAGTCACGGCAATGGTCGGGACCGGAATGACGCCCGAACAAGCAAGCGAAATTATGTCTATACAGATCGGAAGTGAAACCATAACCCTCGGCAAAGACCAAATGCAGAACTTCTTTTATACTTATATAATGATTTTTGCTCTGTATATGGTTATTCTGCTTTACGGACAGATGGTCGCAACCAATGTCGCAACTGAAAAGAGCTCAAGAGCAATGGAAGTCCTGATTACAAGCGCAAAACCGACAAGCATGATGTTCGGTAAAGTGTTGGCTTCCTGTATAGCCGGCCTTGTACAGCTGGTTGCGATTTTCGGTACGGCTCTTGTGTTCTATCATGTCAACAGGAGTGCTTGGGGTGATAATATGATTATTGAGTCGATATTCAATATACCTGTAGAGCTATTTGTATATATGCTTGTTTTCTTTGTGTTAGGGTTCCTTATTTACGCATTTTTATATGGGGCAATTGGCTCAACCGCTTCAAAGCTTGAAGATATAAATACTTCAGTCATGCCCATTACATTCCTTTTCATTATTGCGTTCTTTGTTGTTATCTTCTCTATGACAAGAGGAGATGTGGATAATGCATTGATTAAGGTTTGCTCCTATATTCCTTTTACATCACCAATGGCAATGTTTACACGAATTTCTATGAGTACGGTTGCGTGGTATGAAATAGTTGTTTCGATTGCGATTTTGGTTGGTTCTACGATTGGCGTAGGGTTTATTGCGGCAAAAATATACCGTGTAGGCGTGCTGCTTTATGGAACAACTCCTAAAATTGGATCTATCATCAAAGCAGTTGTTAGAAACCAATAACAGAAGGATTTTAGAGTACCATAAAAAATAATTGGCGGCGCTAAATTAAAGAGCTAAACACTCTGCAAGATTTTATGAACTTGCAGGGTGTTTTACTGTCAAATTTTTCGTAAATAATTTTTTCGTCATGGCTCATTCCTTCCTTTTTCCGTAATATCAGTGATAATTTTCTCTGTAAAGGATGTCGCGTCGTCGTCATAAAGCGGCAGTCCCATATAGGCTAATGCTTCTTTCTCAAAATGGTATTTATGAAGCAGTTCTTCCTCTGCGGCCGGGAATACCTAAGACATGAGCCAGAAGTTGATAAGGCGTAAAAATCATTTTCTGACAAAGTTAATTCTAAACATTCAAATAAAGATGCCAAATCACCGTCTTTTGATTCGTCAACATAATTCATAATCTCCCCATATTCTTTTGAATGGAAAACCTTCAATATTTGAGTAACAACTTCAATAGCCTTTGCTTTATGCGTTTCGGAACAGGCGGAACATCAAATAATCTGTATAAACGATGTAAGTCTTCTTCTAATTCATCCCTAAATTCAGGATTGATTTTTTCATAATAAAATTCAAAATCTCTACCGATACGATTTACCTCTTTTGTTTCTTCACCTGTTAATTTCCCACCTTTATCAAGCAAATATTCTACAATATCTGCACAGGCCGGAATGTGAATGTTGGAGGTACTTCTTAATGCATAGCCGATCAGGGACATGTCTCTGAAAATAACATTTATATCCGCACCGGCTTCCACTAAGATTTTAACATTGTTGAATTGAAAAGCACCTACTGCTTCAAACAACGGCGTTGCCCCCAATTTATTTTTTACGTTAATATCTGCCCCTGATTCAAGCAGGAATTTAATATTACCTGTTCTCTCACTTGCGTGACCTCTTGCCACGAGCCGCTATGGGTTATCCCAAAAGGGTGGCTGTGGGTAGCAAACAACTCTTCGCACGCCCAATCCGAGTCGATCGCTGAAAATTGGCTCGTGCCGACCAACTCCAGTGACCAATGATTGTTACTATCCTCGTAAATATTAAAATTAAAAGCGAGAGCCTGCTCTATACCCTTGGAAGATAGCACCCAATCAAGCCAAGTACAAAAATCCGCATAATCTCCGTTTTTTTGCTTTGCTCATTCGGCTCCTTGTTTTTATCTACCTCCCTTTTTGTACGCAATACCAGTTTTGCAAGCGAACTTATCGTATGACCTAAATTAAATCCCATAACACTCTCCCTCTTTCATTTCACGATTTCTGTTTTCTGTTTGCACCAGCAATTTTCTTCAAAAAGTCAAAGGTGTGTCAGCACATCAAAATCAATCCGCGGATCGCTTCCAACAGGTACCTACGAATGTGTGACCAACAAGTGCAGCAGTTTACATTCTTTATCTTGTTGTATCCCTGGAAACCATCTACCATTAAATAGAATCCATGTTCCATTCCTTTCAAGAGCTCTTCTGCATTATTGCCGGCTCTTGTAGGAGTGTAGTGATAGAGAACAATCGGATTTAATCCAGTTCACCGAATTATATGCCGTTGCAGATGTATATTTTCCGCTCGATTTACTTTAAAGATTGGACTTATAAGCGATTGCTTTCACCAGCAGCATCATGGGACGACGCAACTCGTCTATCATGCCCGGAATATTCATCATTTCTTTGGGCGGCTGTGCTTCTTCCACCACCTCAAGTTTAAAACCACTATTTAGCAAACCCATTAAGATTTGTGTAAGTGTATGATGTTGTTTCGTTACATCACATCCGAGAAAATTTGTTTTTCGTTCTCCGGGATAAAAGTAATTATCAAGCGGCCAGTATTGAGGTTTACCCTCATTGGAATAAACCCAGTCTTGCCCTACGCCAGACGTAAAAATCGGGTGTTCAATGTTGAAAAGAAATACTCCGTCTGGTTTCAGCGTTTGATGTATTTTTTGAAATATCTCATCAATATTCTCGATATAGTGCAGAGCCAGATTGGAGACAACGCAATCCCATGTATTTGCCGGATATTCATATTCCTCTATTCCGCAAATACGGTATTCAATCAAGGACTTAGTGTTTCGCTTTTTTGCTTCTTCAATCATTTTCCGGCTTAAATCAAGCCCTAATATTTGTGCTGCCCCTTGTTCCGCTGCAAATTTACAATGCCAGCCATAACCACATCCCAAATCAAGGACTTGCTTTCCTTGAAGCTGTGGAAACAGAGGTTTTAATTGGCTCCATTCTCCAGCAGAACTTAAACCGTTTTTACTGCGTGGCATTTTTGCATATTCTTCAAAAAATTTTTCATTATCATATTCGTTACACACCGTCGATGCTCCTATAAAAATCACAAATTGACACTTAATTATTCGGGCACACGATTTTTTGATAATCAAACTTATCAAAGGCTTCTCTAAATCCCATTCTTTTATTTAATATCGTTATCCACGATAATCCAGCTTGCATGCCTTCAAGAATTAACATTTCAAATAGTTTCCTATCGTCATGAACTGGTTTTCCCCACTCACTGTCATGGTATTCCTTGTAGATTTCCGTAGTTGCCCACGAACATCTTTCTCTATCGTCCTTCTTCATAAGATTCCCCATTTCCTTATTTAACGAAAACTTTTTATATGCGCCGACGCGGCGTCTTCCTGTTAAGCTTCGCTGATTGCTGCGTCTGTCCTCACTGCTTCCATCATTTCCTCGTATGTTTCAATGCTCATAACTACTAAATCGCCGTAGCCGTTCTTTGTAATAAAAAGCGGCTCGCGTCTTGCATGGCAAAGCTCGGAAATTTCAGTAGTGTTTCTAAGGTCTGTAATCGGCCTGATCTGCGGCATGTTATACGCCTCCGTTTTTTGTGCGTTATTATAACAGAATTATGTACAAAGCACAACGCAGTTATACAAAATACTTACATATCAAATAGTCTCTTTTCTGCCATCTTCCTATACTCTGGGTATAATTTTTTCTTCTGGTTTTGATCAGAATTTTCTCCTTATCTGGCTTCAATTATCATCAACTGCCATACTCAATATTTGATATAAAACAGTATGAATACTTTCTATTGCAGAAGCCTTCAAACTGGTGTTAGTATATAAGTGTGGACAGGAAAAGTTGAATAATCTATACTATCAAGTGAAAGATAAAAGGAGATGTTCAGCATGGCAAAAAACAAAAATCTTACACGCTGGAATTCTAGCAACAGATTGTGGTTTTTATTGTAATAACTTAACCAATTACTCTGTGTCACAGCTTTGCAGCGTTTTGAGCTCCTCAAGCATATTACATCAGATTTTATAGGAAGCTGAAACGATGAATGAGAGAAGAAATATAAAATTATACATTAAAGAAGAATTTTTAGGTTGGAAAACCTGGGAAGTAATGTGGCTTATCACTGCTTGTGTTACCATTTTTGCACTTTCTGTTTATTGGAAAGATACTGCTATGGGAATCATTTCTGCAACCACAGGTGCTGCTTGTGTTGTTTGTACGGGCAAAGGCAAACTGAGCGCTTATATTTTCGGAATCATAAACACATTACTGTATGCCATTATTGCGTACAAGGCACAATTTTATGGAGAAGTTATGCTGAATGCGATTTACTACTTCCCGATGCAGTTCTATGGAATTTATGTGTGGAGCAATCATATGAACGTCGAAACACATGAAGTCGAAAAGAAAGAAATGAACCTTAACGGAAAACTCATTCTTTGTGGGTGTGTAATTATAGCCACTATTGCTTACGGATTTATATTGAAATGGCTCGGAGGAGCATTGCCATTTATAGATGCGTTATCAACAGTTGTTTCTGTTGTTGCAATGATTGTATCCATAAAAATGTACGCAGAGCAATGGATATTATGGATTGTGGTTGATATTGTTACTGTGATAATGTGGGCAATCGCTTTTGCACAGGGAAACGATAGTATCGCTACTTTGCTAATGTGGACTGTATATCTCGGAAATGCAGTAGTGATGTATGTTAAGTGGATAAAGGAGGCGAAAGCTAATGCAGTATAAAGTCGGTATGTATGGAGGTTCTTTTGACCCATTACATATAGGGCATATAGACGTAATAATCAAAGCTGCTTCTCAATGTGAAAAACTGTATGTAGTTTTAAGTTATTCGAGAGAACGAGATATCATTCCTATGGAATATCGTTATCGTTGGATAAGAAATAGCTTTCGCCATATGGACAACATAGAGATTATCTTATTAGAAGATAACGCAACCAGTAAATCCGATTATGATACAGATGATTATTGGGAAAAAGGCAGAGATTATGTTCTAAGTCAAATCGGAGCAAATGTAGATGTGGTCTTTTGCGGAAGCGATTATATAGGCACAAATAGATATGAAAGTCTGTATAACTGTAAAGTAGTTTATTTCGATAGAGCCATTATCCCGGTAAGTTCAAATGCCATCAGAAGTAATCCGTTTGAAAATTGGGAGTATATTCCTAAGATATGCAGACCGTATTATGCAAAAAAGATTTTGTTTGTCGGTGGTGAAAGCACCGGAAAATCAACAATCGCAAAGAATTTGGCATTAGCATACAACACTAATTTCTTAGAAGAAGTTGGGCGTGAGGTTTGCGATTATGCCGGAGCAGAAGATTTGATGACCGTAAGTGATTTTCACGAGATACTTCTGAAACACAAGACAAAGGAAATGGAATTGATAAAGCAAAGCAACAAATTGTTTTTTGTAGATACCGATGCTTTGACAACTAAGTTCTTTGCACAATTCTTGTTAGATGGAGAGAAGAAAAACGCAGAACACTTAGCTGATGCTATAACACAAATCAATACATTCGATTTGATTTTCTTCTTAGAACCTACCGTAGCTTTTGTTCAGGACGGAACACGAAATATCAAAATCGAAGCTGATAGAGAAAAGTATAGTAATCAGATAAAGGAATTATTTGATGACGCAGGTTTAGAATATATTTGTTTATCGGGCGATTATCTGAATCGCTATGAAGAAGTAAAGAAAATAATTAAAGAGAAGTATGGATTATAGCGGAGGACTTAATTATGTCAATGGATAATTTCTTGATTTTTTTACAACAGATTTTAACAATGGTTGAACCGGAAAATGCCAGTTCAGCAGCCTTAGCAAAAGCTGCTTTAACATCTGTTCTCGGACTTGCCAAATCATCAGGAAAAGCAGATGCAATTACTATCCGTTCTATGATGATTGCAGAAAGAGAATTTGAATATTTAGTAGGTCATAAAGCTGATTATGCAGGCGTGCCGGGTGAATATCAAAAAAATAAGGTTAAAAGACAAAGATTAGCACATATGATAGTGCCAAGTTGTTAAGATGAAAGAGTTAAAAATAGGAAATCGCAAATTAAAGGTCAAAGATTACTATTGTGCTGCTTCTGACGGAGAATATATTACTCGTAACGATAACAAGTTGTGGTTGTATATCAATATAACGGATATATGCAATGCCAAATGTCCGTTTTGTGTTAATCCGTCAAGAAAGTATGGCAACAATCCGTTTTCGATTGAGCTTTTGAAACATACTTTAACGAATGTTTCCCCATTTGTTTGTGGTGTTTCTATTACGGGCGGCGAACCTATGCTATATCCAGAATTCGTTGATGAAGCGGCGTTGGCTGTTACGGATATTATGGGTACGAACATTGAATTGGATTTGGTTACGAATGGAACTGCTTTGAGCAAGGTTCTTGAATTAAAAATGTTAGATAGATTTGAAAGCGTTCATATTAGTCGCCATAAAACCAATGATATTGGAAACTCTATGTTGATCGGAGCGAAAACTCCGGCCATCAGCGATGTAAAGACACTAATTTCTCAACTTAACGACCCAGCAAAAGTTGTGCTGAATTGTGTAATGCAAAAAAATGGTGTTAGTAATGCTCAAGAAATGTCGGAATATCTTGAAATGGCAGCGTGGGCGAAAGTTAAGAATACGAGTTTTGTAGGACTTTTTATGGCAAATCAATTCTGTAAGGACAATTATGTATCTCCGGCAAGCATTGATTTAAGTCACGACAAACGATTTCGAATTTGGAATAAATTTAATGACTATGATTTTTGCTGTTGCAGTAGTGGAGATTATAGTGCTAAAAATGGAAACGTGAGATTTTATTATCGTTGTCCAGGCAAAAGTGGAGCAAATTATTGTCGTCAGTTGGTTTATACTGCCGACAACCGGTTGTTAGATGGATTTGGTGGTTGTGAAATCACCTTTTAGGGATTGAAGTATATGAGTTTGGAGCGATTTAGAAGTCATTGGATGTGGTATATCTTTCCAAAAATTAAAGAATTGGGTTACAGTTCCACAGCTCAAAACTATGCAATTCAAGATAGAAAAGAAGCTGAGAATTATTTGAAGCACCCTATTCTACCAAAAAATTGCGAGAGCAAATGCTGATATATAAAACGGACAATTCAAGTGTTGCTTGAATTAAAAAGATTTAATTCAAGGTGTATATGCTGTTATTAGTCAATGGAATGATTTACACTTATCTTGTAACAAAGAGGCTGCATAGGAGGACATACAAATGACATTTGCAGAACGCTTAGCAAAGGCAAGAAAAGATAAAGGATTTACGCAGAGTGATGTAGCAGAGAAAATAAATGTTTCTTTTCAGGCAGTTAGTTTGTGGGAACGTGGAGAAACCACTCCTGAAATTGATAAATTAGTTGATATTGCTTCGCTTTATCAGGTGAGCGTGGATTGGCTATTGACCGGAAAAACGGAAGAGAGAGTGTTACTTGATTTTCAAGATTCCTTATCAGACCGTTTGTTTAATGAAGATAGAATGTATACCTATGTAAAAACCTATGCGAATGTAAAAAACTTATATCAGACATCCAAAGTGTTACCTTATGCGAGAGAACTCCATAAAGGTCAAGTAAGAAAAGGAAAAGACAAAGTTCCCTACATATATCATCCATTATTGATTGCGTGTCACGCATTAGCATTGGGATTAGATGATGACAATATTGTTTCGGCTGCATTACTTCATGATGTATGCGAGGATTGTGGCGTTGCAGTTGATGACTTACCCGTAAATTACCTTACAAAGGAAGCAGTATCGCTTTTGACAAAAGATAGTAATATTGATAAAGAACAGTATTATCAACTTATCTCTCAGAATCCGATTGCTACAATGGTTAAATTGTTAGATCGTTGTAATAATGTTTCCGGAATGGCAGCGGGCTTCTCGAAAGAAAAATTAGTTGAATATATCAAGGAAACAGAAAGTGTTGTGTACCCATTGCTTCAGAAAGCAAAGAATGAGTATCCGATGTATTCCAATCAGGTATTTCTCATTAAGTATCATATGACAAGTGTGATTGAAGCCATCAAGCGACAATATTAAGAGGCGAAATATGAGCAGACAATTAACCAGAGAAGATATATTAAATTCTCAAAGCGTTCATCTTTATACAGAAGATGTGATTTATGTAGAATTAAAAGATAATGAGCTTTATGGTTTTAGTAAGGGTGGTTCTGAATGATATAAAAAAGATAATTTTTATGATTATTTTGAATCCTCTTTGATGATGAGTTATTTTTCTTCTGTTACAAAGGAAGAAGCAGCCGCTATGGTTGGTTGCTTTATTTAGCCTATCAATATAGCTATATTTTTCGCTTTTGAAACATTCAATAAATTCATTTCTGTCATTATAATGATGTCCCATAAGGTTAGGTCGGATATCATCACAAACTGAAAGAATTAAATTTTTTTTGGCATCATTATCTGCCATAGACATCATAGCAAGAACGTATCCGACATACATACCATCTAAATAAACTGTTTGATGTAAGTTATCTATCAATAAATTATCAGGTAAACCTGAATATCCACTTGGGATAAGTCCTTTTTCTGAAAGCTGCGTTGACCATAGATTTATTAAATTCTCTTCATTTTTCTTACTAAATAATTCATCTATATTAACTCCCTGAATTTTTTCTTTTACGTATTTCGAAATAACGCCTATAAACATTCTACCTATATCTGATAATTCTTGATTAGCATTTTGTTTTAAGTTATCAGCTACACCTTCACCTAATCTCACGCTATTTTTGTATCTGCCATCTATCATTTCCTCCATACAAAAGATTTTTAATTTACACAATTTCAAATATATTTTTTAGGAAAATGGGCAATCCCGATTTCAGGACTGTCCATTCTTTCTGATGATTATGCGATTTTTTTCACTCTGCATCGTTTTCTGCATCAAATGATGTAAGTTTGATATAAATCGCTGTTTTTTCTCAAATTCATCAAATGAATTACATCCCGTTTTATCTAGTAAAACGGTACATCGTTACATCAACTTTAGTAGAGCTTCGCACCTGCCGGAATATGGTTATCAACCATCAAAAGATTCAATCCTTCTCGACCATCTTCCTCGTGTACGGCTGAAATCAGCATACCTTCGGAGTCAATTCCCATCATCTTTCTCGGCGGCAGATTTACGATTGCGATACAAGTCTTTCCAACCAGTTCTTCCGGCTCATAATACTCGCGAATACCGCTTAAAATCACTCGGTCTTTCAAGGACTTCATCGTGGGGAGATAAAATACATGTACTTACAAACCTCTCCACATCTCTCCAACGCCCTAAATTCAACGATTTGCAAAATCTGTCACCGTATATTTCTATCCAAATATCTACATTTTTTGCATATATTTGGTACAAAATTGGTACAGAATTGGTACAAATTTCCATATCCTCAAAGCACATCGCGAATTATATTTGTATCAATCAGTAATTTCATATTTCTTTAACCTCTCTGCGCGAAATTCAGACAAGTCCATACCATCATCAGGAACGTACCTCGCCAATGAATCCACAGCAGCTGAAATCCCAGGCTTATTATTTTGATATTTTTTTCTTTTCCTCTGCTGGAAGTATAATAATTTCAAGCTACTGATTTCTTAGTGCTTCGGAAAGCGGTATTAATTACATGAGCTTGCTTGCATCAACAAACTCTCGTACAGCCTCCATATTACCTCCTCCTTAAACATTTTGCATCTTTAATGCGATATATTTATCTTTATTGTTACATTTTACTGCATATAAAGATTTTCTGTTGCTCCGTTAATTTTCCCTTCATCATTTTATTCGATTAAATCATCTTGTTTTCATAGTCTTGCAATTCATGAAAAATATTATCCACAAATACAATAGCTTCAACAATCCGATACATCATAAAATACCTATGTGAAAGAAAATTTATCCTTCGATATCCCAGTTTCTTTAATCGGGGATTATCGCACAGCTTCAAACTCCCTGCAGCACTTTTTAAATTCTGAATAGTCGCTTCAAAATCATCTAAAACATTTTTCGCCGCCTGCTCGCTTTTTTTCTCAAAAAGTAAATATCTGATATATTGATTTAAATCTTCTTCTGCATCTGCTGTCACTACTACTTTATATTCCATATTTTGACCTCATATCTGCAATAACAGTATCTACAGATTTATAGTTCCCCTGTGATGCGGATACTCTTGATCTTTCAAGTTTCTCCAGCAACATTTCCTCATTCATGGCAAAATGCGGATTATGCTCTACCCTTTTTATCTCAAATGGGAAACCGTTATTTGCAACAGCCTGCGTCAAGAACATCCTGATCGCAGAAGTGGTATCTATGCCAAGATCCTTAAACAACTGATCTGATTTGCTTTTTAATTCATCGTCAACACGCACTTGAATTGTACTTGCCATTCATTATTCCTCCATTTTCTTTTCATTATAATACATAGCTATTGCTATTTCAATTTATTTGTACTGGTTTGGTTTGCGTCCAATGCCTTCATCTCTATTCAGCCTCCGTTCTTACTTTCATTTACCTTTGTTACAGCATGGTACTATGTCAAGAAAAAGTACAAGCTAAACGTGGACTTTTACTGAATAAAGCCATCTCTTTTCTCTTGTTTCAGCTATCATGTCTTCCAATTCATTTAATTCGTCAGCTATCTCTTCACGGGTATCCTGAATCCGCTTAAACTCCGAAAGGTTAATGAACAGATCCATTACACAGGCCAGTACCTTGCCAACAAATCTGTCTACCAGCAATTTTGTAAAGCAAAGAACAAAGGGCAGTTCCGGCAGGAACATTCTGCAGAAATCGCCCTATATGAAGCTGCAAGAAAATTTCTGAAAGGCCCGTCTGCAGACGGCAGGCTTCCCTCCATGAAACTCCTGAAAGCAGAAAAAGATAATCTTCTGCTACAGAAAAAGGAGGCACAGAAAACATACCATTACTACCGGGATTACCAGAAAGAATTGAATACGGTCTGCTCCAATGTAGATATGATTTTAGGCAGGCCGCACAGCAGACAAACGGAAAAAGAGAAAGGCACTGATATTTCGGACGTGTGAAAATTTTTCTGTAAATTCAGATCTTCTATGATAATGATGTGA
>CAJTYU010000005.1 GCA_910584095.1 uncultured Dorea sp.
GACCTAATCGTTCATTGCTTAAATAACTTTTACAGACTTTTTTTCATAGTCCCCTTTCTTTCAATGTAGATCTTGCCTACTTATAGTCTTGAATATCCAAAGCTGTTAACCAACGCCTCGATTCTCTCTCCCCGCTTGCACATCGGACAGTCAACCGTATTGTAAGCCTCATAATTTGGCAGGTCGCTTCCGGTAAATAATCTCTTGATCTCAATATCGCCGATCCTGCTGGCCGCACTGAAAATCGCACATACGCCCGCCAGCTTTCCACGGTAATAATTTACTGAATTTACCGCATGGTTCAAGGTCTTTCCTGTGGTAACCGACGCGGCCAGAATCAGCACATTCATACCGCGCACCATTCTCTGCTGGTTATCCCGAAACATAATTTGTCCCAAAGCATTATATTCTGGGGAAATAACCGAAATATTCTTTCCTTTATTTACAGAATACTGGTTCTTATCCGCCAGAATCTCTGCAATAAACGCTCCGATTACATTCGTATCGTCCAGACATACGATGGAATCAATCGGTACGCTCACGTACTCGTCCGCCAGCTCCTTGGCAGCCTCTCTGGCGTTGTTGTGCCTCGTTTTAACAGTAGACATATCAATATATGTATTCAGGTGGGAATTACTGGTCGCAAAGTGCCCTCGCATAATCTTGATACGCACCTTCGGGTTCTTGTGCTGGCGAAGATCCTCCATTTCCTGAATGAATTGATTATCCATATGAATACCTCCCTTACATTTTCCGGGGCTGTCCTGATATTTTCCGTTCTTCTAAGAACATCCCGCTTTCTTTGATTTTATTATAGCACAAATCAAAAAAAATGCACGAGCTTTTCATTTATTTTAACCTATTATTTACAATTATTTGATTAAATTCTTTTTTAATCTGTCAATTGCCTCTGCGCTCAGCCCGTTTTTCATCAGCAGTCCTACATAGTCCTCCTTCACCGCTCTCTTCAGGAATCCTTCCATCGTCTCCGGCGGCGACGCCAAGTAACAGCGGAGCTCTTCTGGGATCATGTCATACAGATGGTTTGCCGCCTGATATGTAGACGACACCTGGTAATCCGCTATGATATCCATAAAATCCACCCCGCATAACAGATAAATCATCGCGGACAATATGCCTGTACGGTCCTTCCCCGCTGAACAATGATAGAGCACCGCTCCCTCTTCAAGCCTTTCGGCAATCGTTTTTAACAGATATGCCGCCCAGATCGCGGCAGTTATACAAATGTTCAAATGGAATCCTCTTTACATTCTCCATATACTTACCTCTCAATCTATATGCCGTAGTATACTTTAAGAACAGTAGAAATGTTAAGTTCACATTATTGACTGGAAGACGCGGATAGAATCAGGAAACACCCGCTAAGTATACCCGCAGGGCATGCCGCAATGCATATCCCTGCGAGTCCTTGTGATACTAATTGTTGATCAATTTATCGGAATCGCTCCAGCTGTAAAGCTTCCTTACTTCTTCGCCGGTCTTCTCCGCCGGGTGCTCTGCCGCAAGCTTCCTCATAGCCCTAAAGTGAGCCTGCCCGCCTGCTTGGGACATATCAAGCAGGAATTCCTTTGCAAATGAGCCGTCCTGGATATCAGAAAGGATCTTCTTCATTGCCTTTTTGGTATCTTCCGTAATAATCTTCGGCCCCGTGATATAATCGCCGTACTCAGCCGTATTAGAGATAGAATACCTCATTCCCGCAAAGCCGGATTCATAGATCAGGTCTACGATCAGTTTCATCTCATGCACGCACTCAAAGTATGCGTTCCTCGGGTCATAGCCTGCCTCTGTCAAAGTCTCAAAGCCTGCCTGCATCAGGGCGCAAACGCCGCCGCAGAGCACTGCCTGTTCCCCGAACAGGTCGGTCTCAGTTTCGGTTCTGAAGGTAGTCTCAAGAACGCCGGCCCTTGCCCCGCCGATGCCCGCCGCATATGCAAGCGCCTTATCAAGAGCCTTGCCTGTAGCATCCTGCTCTACCGCTACCAGACACGGAACGCCCTTGCCCGCCTGATACTCGCTTCTTACGGTGTGTCCCGGTCCCTTCGGCGCAATCATAGTAACGTCCACATTGGCCGGCGGTACGATCTGTCCGAAATGAATGTTAAATCCGTGAGCAAACATCAGCATATTTCCCTCTTCAAGATTTGGCTCGATGTCGTTTTTGTAAAGGGCGGCCTGTTTCTCATCGTTGATCAGAATCATAATGATATCCGCCTGTTTTGCAGCCTCTGCAGCCGTATAAACTTTCAATCCCTGCGCTTCTGCCTTTGCCCATGACTTGCTTCCCTCATAAAGGCCGACGATCACATCGCACCCTGACTCCTTTAAGTTCAGAGCATGCGCATGTCCCTGGCTCCCGTAACCGATAATTGCAATCTTTTTTCCTTCCAATTCTGCTAAATTGCAGTCCTCCTGATAAAAAATCTTTGCTGACATATGTATCTTCCTCCTAATAAAATATAAATATATCGTCAAATGTATCCGGCTTCCACAGCCGCATACATTGAGAGACCTCTTTCAAAACACTGTCCCCGCCCGCGTCTTAATCAATGAACGTTACATTCTCTATGCCGCGCTCCAGCCCGGTAATTCCGGTCCTTGCAAGCTCCAGGATCTCATAGCCGTCAAGAAGGTTTAAAAATGCCTCCAGCTTGGACTGGTTTCCCGTCAGCTCAAACATCATACATTCCTTCTCCACATCCACTACCTTCGCCCGGAAAATGTCCGCAAGGGAAATCGCCTCCGCCCTCTGAGAGCCATTGGCGCGGATCTTAACCATGATCAGCTCCCGGTATACGGAATTGTCCGGCTCAAGCACCTTAATCTCAATTACGTCCTCCAGCTTACGGATCTGATTCTCGATTTGGGACAGGATCAGATCGTCCCCGCTTGTCACAATCGTTATGCGGGTAAATCGGGGATCCGCCGTCACTCCAGCCGTAATACTGTCCACGTTATAGCCCCGCCTGCTGAACAATCCCGCGATCCTGCTCAAAATACCTGGATTATTATCTACCAGCAGTGATAAAACTCTTTGCATACTGCACCTCCTGATCTTATTTTATCCAAAAACAGAGTGCGTTCTGTTTTTAAATCATATCAATATAGTTTCGATTTGTCAAGTATCTGGAGAAACTTTTATTTCAGCAGCCAACGCCATGCATACTATGACTCGTTCTGGATGCGCTCCTTAAGCTCGTTCAAATACATCCACCGCTCCATTTTCTCTTCCAGCTCTTTTTCCGTCTGTTCCTTCTCCTTCATAAGCTCCGAAAGCTTCGCAGAATTTGTGGCGTTTTTCAAGATTTCCCCATCAATCCCCTCTGCCTTCTCTTCAAGCCCGGCGATCACTTCATCGATCGTCTCAAATTCCTTCTGTTCTTTATAGGAGAATTTCAGTTTCTGGGGACGGTTCTGCTTCCATGCCTTTCCGGAAGCTTCCTTTTCCTGCGCTTTATCCTTAACCCCGCAGCCTTTCTTCCCCGGCGCGTCCTCTGGGGAAGCTTCCGCCAGACATCTCCGCTCCCTCGCCTCCAGATAATCCGTATATCCTCCCTCATACTGGGTCAGCTTCCCATCGCCCTCGAAGGCAAAGATGCGGTCTGCGATATTATCCAGAAAATATCGGTCATGGGACACCGTAATGATAATTCCTGCAAAAGAGCCCAAGAAGTCTTCCAGTATCGTAAGCGTAGGAATATCCAGATTATTTCCCGGCTCGTCCAGAATCAAGACGTTCACCTCTTTGCAGAGCACACCCAGAAGATAGAGCCTGCGCTTCTCGCCCCCAGACAGCTTCCCGATGGGCGCATACTGCATATCCGGAGTGAACAAAAACCTCTCCAGCATTGCCGAGGCGCTTAGCCTTCCCTCGCTGGTCTGGATAAACTCCGCAATGTCTTTCACATAATCAATCACTCTTTTTTTGCCGTCCATCTCCTGCTCTTCCTGAGCAAAATAGCCAATCTTCACAGTCTCGCCGATCTCAATGCTGCCGCTGTCCGGAACCGCTTCCCCGGCTATCATCTTAAGCAGCGTGGATTTGCCGCAGCCGTTTGGCCCCACAATCCCAAGCCTCTGGTTTTTCAAAAAAGTATAGTCAAACTCCTTCACCAGCGCCTGGCCGCCGTACTTCTTTGTTACCCGGTGAAGCTCTATGGTCTTCTTCCCCATGCGGGCAGTGACGGCATCCAGCTCTACGGTTTGGTCAGATACCGGCGCCTGTCCGTTCTTTAACGCCTCCAGCCGCATAAGCCTTGCCTGCTGTTTGGTACTTCTCGCCCGGCAGCCCCTCTTTGCCCATTCCAGCTCCATGCGCAGTATGCTCTGCCGTTTGCGCTCTGTGGCTAGCTCCATTTCCTCACGCTCCGCCTTAAGCTTCAGAAAACCGGAATAATCCGCATCATAGCCGTACAATTTCCCATGACTGATTTCCAAAATGCGATTTGTAACCTTATCCAGAAAATACCGGTCGTGGGTAACCATAAGGAGCGTCCCCCGGAAACTTCGCAGATAATCCTCCAGCCACCGGATCATCTCTTCATCCAAATGGTTGGTAGGCTCATCCAAAATAAGCAGATCAAACTCTCCGGCAAGCGCCTTCGAAAGAGCCGCCCTTCTTCTCTGTCCGCCGGACAGTTCTCCCATCTTCACAGAACAATCCATGATACCAAGCTGGTTTAAAATACTCTGTACCTTCCATCCCGCATCCGGCGCTCCCGCCATGGCATATTCTTCCACAGACTGATCCGGCAGATATCCCGGATTCTGAGAAAGAGCAGCAATCTTTATCCCGTTCTGCCTGACAATCTGCCCCGCGTCCGGATGCTCTTCTCCCATTACCAGCCGCAAAAGGGTCGTTTTCCCCATACCGTTGATGCCGACGATACCGATCTTATCTCCATCCTGAATCCCAAAGGAAACGTCTTCAAAGATTGTTTTATCTCCGTATATCTTGCTGACATGCTCAATATTTATAATGCTCATCCCGTTTGTTCTCCCTGTGTAAAAAAACTATTCCAAAACCCTGCTTCCGAATTTCTCCAGAGCCAGAAGCGCAGCTCCAAGAGCTCCCGCCTGTTCCCCTCTTTCAGCACCCGCCGTATGAAGATAGTCAATGTCCCTTGCGAATCGGTCATACCTTGACGCCTTTTCCCGCAGACGTTCCAGATAAGGCTTAAGATATGCTCCCATTTCCCCGCCGATTACAATCTTCACATCCAGGGCCATCCTAAGATTTGTTGCCAGAATAGCCAGATATTCCAAATATTCCTCCCATATCTGAACCGCTTCTGCTTCTCCTTTTTCCAAACGCCGAAAAAAATGTTCCAGCGGTTCTTCTCCTGACAGCACATTCGGTGAAAGATACGCGTCTGCACATCCGGCTTTTCCGCAATAGCACATCCGTCCCTTTGGAACAAGCACCATGTGCCCTACCTCCCCGGCCCGGTACCCCTCTCCGGTCAGAAGCCGTCCGTCCTGCACCAAGGCGCCGCCCACAGTCTTGTTCAGTGAAATATACATATAGTCAGGGCATTCTAAAGACAGCTCCGCAATACTCAGGCAATTGGCATCATTTTCCACAATCAGAGGATAGGGAATGGTCCTGCCGAACCGGTCCAGACTCACATATTCCAGTCCGAAAATATGAGACTGCACAATCCACCCGGCTTCCATATCGATAATACCGGGAAAGGAAATCCCCACGCCAAGGATCCTGCTCTTAAAGCGCCCCTTCTTAAGCAGCATTTCCAGCTCGCCGCCAATCCTCTCGTAAATCTCCGGCTCATCCCTATACTTTAAAGGCACGCTTCTTTTCGCCGCGGTTTCTCCCATCAGATCCGCTACTGCAAATTCTACATGGCTGGTAGTAATATCAATCCCCGCGCAATATCCCGCTTTTCGGTTTATCCTGATTTTCCTTGCCCTGCGGCCTCCGGTAGACTCGACAGCTTCCCCTTCCTCAAGTATCCCCCGCTCCATCATCTCATTTACATTCTGCAGCGTAGTAGGCATGCTGAGCCGAAGAGCGGCGGAAATCTCCTGTTTTGTCATATCCTCCCGCCTGCGCAGGAGGTTTAAAATCCGTTCCTGATTGTTCGCTTTGATATTTCCGGTATGTTTCGGCATATCCCTCACCTCTTTTGCTAAACACTTAACCGAAGTACATTATACTTGTTCCTTGCATTAACTGCAAGCGGCTGCTGCAAGAAAATACCGCCGGCATCCATTTTCATGAACCCAGCGGTATTTTCTTTATGAGAGACTTATATTTCTAATATCTGGATAACTGTTCCAACCTTAATATCCGGCAGCGGCCTCTGCTCCACGCAGATGGTACCCGGAAGTTCTGCAGCGGCGTCTCCGTTGAAGTTTACGGTACAATGGCCGAGGCCGGCCAGCGTAACCGGCGCCTCTTCCCCAACAGCCGTAATCTTATATTCATTCTCATCAATTTTAAGAATCTGCCCTGCTGCAATCGTCCCGTTAATCGGATTCACATTAATTGAATAACAATAATCTCTTAATTCCTCCGGAGCGTTATCCCCGAACAGGATAAACATATTGGAATCCTGAAATTCCTTTACACATGCGCCTAATGCTTTTACCTTATTTTCATATATCACTTTCATTGCCAATCCTCCAAACGATTTTTAATATAATCCAAAGCTTGCCGCATAAGCCAAAAGCACTCTTATCCAGCCTGTTGCAAAACGAGAGTACATCACGGATACAACGCCGACCTCAATCGTCTCTGTCTCAGCCTCTGCAAGCCCTAAGCCTACCGGGATAAAGTCGCAGGCGCCCTGCGTATTGATTGCAAACAATGCAGGCAGCGCAAGCTGAGGCGCGATATTTCCCTTTCCAATCTCCGCCCCCACAAGCGTCCCTACGATCTGTGCGATAACCGCTCCGGGACCGAGCAATGCGGAAAGCCCGGGAATAGAACAAACAATACCAAGGATCAGCAGCCCGCCGATATTTCCCGCAAGGGGAGTCAGAATAGAGGCAAAGGCGTCGCCGAATCCGGAACCGTTGATAATACCAATCAAAAGGGATACGAATCCCATAAAGGGAAGCAGTGTAGTAATACAGGTCTGGATCGCGTCTCTTGCGGCCTGATAGAAGGTATTTACCACCTTGCTGGCCCCCAGCCCAATCACCGTTACAAGGCTCTTCTTTTCCTGACTTGCAAGCGTCTCGGAAACTTTCATGTCAGCGCTGTATTTCACGCCTTCCGTCTTCTTTTCCTCTGTTTCTGGCTTGTTTTCTACTGCGGGCGCTGCCGCCTCTGTCCCGTCCGCGGGAGAAATCTGCTTAGAAGTTACTGCGGACGCATAAATATCTTCTGTAATAAACTGTGCCATCGGACCCGACTTGCCCACCGGCATCACATTAATGGTAGGAATCCGTTTCTTTGGGTAAATTCCGCATCGAAGCGTTCCTCCGCAGTCTATAATAACCAGCGCCAGTTCTTCCTCCGGGCAGTTTGTCTTGAACCCGTTTACCGGCTCAAGCCCAGTAAGCTCTACGATCTTTGCCAGACATTCCGGTTCTGCGCCGCCGCCGGTAATATACATCACCTTATTGCGCTGCTCGGTAGGCGTAATCGTAAGCGGACCCCCGAAACCACCTGAGCCATGTTCCACACGAATTGATCTATATTCTGCCATGATAAAATCCTCCTTATTATTTCACCTTAATTTCTCTGCTAAGCTTTACGCCCTGCTGTTTCTCAACTAATTTTGTGGTAAACTCTGTCGCCCAGCCGGAAATAAAGTTCGCGATCAGACCGACTAACAGATACCGTACTGCAAGAGGCGCCGTACTAAGCCCAAGCGCCGTAATTCCATTTGCAATGCCCAGCCAGATAAACAGCTCGGAAGCATTGATATGTGGGAAAAGACCGTTATTGGTGTGACAGTGGTACGTTGCCGACGCATAATAACAAGGTTTGTAAAATTCCGGCATAAACTTACCGATTGACAGCGCCATCGGATTTCCAAGCATAAACGCGCTTACGAATGGCAGAACCATATATCTTAAAACCGGGTTTCCGGTGCACACCTGCGCAACCTTTTCAATCTTTTCATCACCCACCAGCGCGATGATCGCATTCATCAGAGTCAGCAGCATTACAATCGTAGGAATGATCCCGGTTACCCAGCTTACAAACTGCGCTCCGCCCAAGTTAAACAAATTCATAAAGCCAGAGGCTAAATTTACGATAAAATCCATAATAATCCACCTTTCTACTGTATTATTTTACTCTAATACCTTCTTACTGCAGCGCTTTCTTATGCTGCATAAGTCCTGCGACAGAACGGCCCACTTTCTGGAAGGGCGTAGGCGGATTCTCAATCTCCTCACCGGAAATATACCTGCAATAGGTAAGGGACGCGTCCCTGACCGCCTTTCTTAGATTCCTGTGCGTCTTCGGCACCTCTTCCCCATTAAGCGCCCCGACGTACGCGCCATGGAATCCTTCCATCTCTTTAAAACGCGCAAGGCATGTAACGCCTTCCAGTTTCTTTGCTTTCCTGATGATCCCGTCGTCGTCGATCAGAAACAATACGATTGCCCCTGCGTGGAAACCGCCCGCCTGTCTTCCGCAAACCACTTTTCCCTGCTTCCTGTACTCTGTAAATTCCCTTGCAAAATATTTCATCTGCGCCATGGAAGCAATTGCCTGAAGCAGAAATGCAATCGCAAATACAAAAACTATTTTTAGCATTTTCTTTACCCCTCCGTCCTGTCTTTGTTAACTGGTTACTTATTTGCCTGCCGGTACATTGCTTTCAGCAGTGCGTAAAAGCTGTCTGATTTCGCAATTTTATCCAGCAGGTCCATATCTTGGGAAATACTGATGATCTCGTCATACAGCCTAATCAGCAGGCCGTCGTCGGAATCCACTTTCTCCGGAAGTCCCAGAAGAAAAATGATCCGTATATCATGCTCCCCGGAATGGATCGGCTTGTCGGATACGCCGATGGCCAGCGCCAGCTTATCCGACGCATACTGGATACTGTGGGGAATGGCAATTGCATGGTCGAACACCATGGTTCCCTTCTCTTCCCGCCGCTTAAGCCTCTCTGTAAATTCCCCGTCAGCCTTTCCCTGTTCTTTTAAAGCAGACGCCATCCGGTCTATCGCGTCCTCGTAGGAAATGTCCCCCTCAAAGGCAAAGAACGCTTCCTCTTCCAGAAGTCCGGTCATCATAAACCAATTATTGTCTACCACCGGCACTTCCACCCGGTCCCAATATTTCGCCTTTTCTATCTTGTGCATCAGCTCCCGCTCATTAAATACTTCATGAATCCGGATCACCGGCCGGACGCATTCGCAGGGAAGTTTTACCGTGGTAAGTACGATATCAAATTCATTCAGAATATCCGAGGTTACATTTTCATCTGCAAAGAGAGTCATCTCCGCGGAACTGTCCAATACCTTTTTAAGCTGCGCTTCCACCAGTCTTGCCGTAACCCGGCCCGTCCCGCATACGACCGCCGCCCGGAACCGTTTGCTGCGTTTCAAATCATTTTCTGTCAGAAATACTCCAAAGTAGGAAGCCAGATACCCGCGTTCATCCTCCGATACCTCCAGACTATATTCCCTGCCGATTACGTCCGCCGCAATTCCCGCCATTTCATATGCCAGAGGATATTTGTCCTTCAAATCATCCAGCATAGGATTCGCGAGCCTTACGCCAAAACGCAGGCGGTTCATCATAAACATCAGGTGATATAAGAACTCATCCGTAAATTCTCCGCTTATAATGGAAATGTCCATCTCTGCCTGAATCTCTCTTAGGATTTTGCCCATCAGCACCTTTACTTCCTCATCGAGTTTAATCTTCTGCATGTTCTCGGTATCGGCCGGCGTCCGCATCCCGATAATCGGCAGCAGCACGAACAGCTTCTCCTCTACCGGAAAGTCAACTTGAAGCATTTTTGCAATCTCGCCGATAAGCTGGTTTACAATCAAAAATTCCTGCCGGGATGTCAGATTATAATACTGGTCCGACAAGCTCCCGATATAATGTCCGGTCAGAAACCGGTCCAGCATCAGGGTTATGTACTGCTCAAATTTAATCTGTACGCTTCTTTCAAAGGAATGTCCGGACAAGGTATCTGCGATCATATCTGCAATCTCTCTGTCCAGAGGATATTCCCCGTAAATCTGCTCGTAGTTATTTTCCAGTACATATTTGCGAATATCGCTTTCCTCGCCGCGCAGGCTCATGCCTTTGCTGGTCTGTCCGTAAATTTCCAGACGGTAGTCGGCAAGCTCGCCTCTGAGCCTTTTTATGTCGCCCACCAGAGTGGTGCGGCCCACATTCATCTCGTAAGCCAACTCGTCCGTAAGAAGGGGTTCTTCTGTGCGCATCAGCTTTCCAAAAGCATAATCCATCCGGTTGCGGGGTGAATTTAGGAAATCATCGGTCTCTATCATTTTCGCAAACCGCTCTCTGAACCGCTCCAGATTAAAGATCCTTAAGGAATATTTTCCCTGCTCGCCCATAATCTCCGCACAATCCGCAAGCTCTTCATTTAGCTGCTTAATATCGTTGCGCACTGTTCTCTCACTCACATCCAGCTTGGCCGCCAAAGTGCCGACTGAGATCACCGAACTCTTTCTAAAAAGCTGCAGCATATTCGCATTTCGGTTATCACTGAACAAGCTCTTCAACTGTCAGCACTCCTTTCTCTCTTCTGCGTATCCTTCCCTATCCGCGAGACTTTCCTCCAGAAATATTAATGGTCGTTCCCGCAATATAGCTTGCGCGGTCAGAAACCAAATACGCTACCAGATCACCAACCTCGTCAAGCTTTCCGTCGCGGCCCATCGGAATCACTTTCGTATAATCCGTGGACAGTTCTTCCGGCTTACACCCCCTTGTATATGCCAGCGCCTCGTTATAAGCCGCTGTCCGAAGCCCCGTCGCCTCCATAATTCCGGGCGCGCATGCCAGCACGCGGATATTGTATTTGCCAAGCTCCTTCGCCCATGAGCGGGTAAAGCTGTCTACCGCCCCCTTTGTTGCGGAGTACGCCGACTGTCCCTGCGAGCCTTCCTTTCCAGATTCAGAGGACATATTTACAATCACGCCTCCGCCTTGCTTTAACATCTGCTTTGCGCAGGCCTGTGCGCAAAGGAACACGCCCTTTACATTTACTGCAAACATCTTGTTAAAGGAATCGTCGTTCAGCTCATACTGCGGCTTCTCTCCGACAACGTCAACCAGAAGCCTTGGAAGATTGATCCCCGCATTATTTACCAATGCGTCAATCCTGCCATATTTTGCTACTACCGCGTCTGCCATCGCCTTTACGCTGTCTGCATCGGTAACGTTGCACTGAACGCAATACGCGCCGTCCATCAAAGTCCCCGTCTCTACATTCATGTCTACGATCACCGCGTTAGCTCCTACGCCCATCAGCCTCTCTACTACATGCTTGCCGATACCGGACGCGCCGCCTGTTACAATCACGACCTTATCTTCCAGCTCAAGCCAGTTCTTATCCATTTCTTTCTCCTCCTTCTGATACCTTGCCTTTCTTTTATGAACCCATTGTACATAACAGAAACTAAGTCTTTAATACCAGCTTTTTCTCACCCATGGAAATGAATTAGTTCATCGTTTTTCCTCCTTTTGGAAATCCGTTTTTTTGTCTATTTTTGCAATACTTTTATTAAATATTTTATTAAAGTGATTTTATTATAACACAAGACCAAAGAAAGTCAATACGTTAATAAAGAAATAAAGAGAAACAAAAATATCCCGGTTACCGCTCTCACGATAACCGGGACATCTCCCTCTCTCTTATTTCTTTTCTCTCTAAAATCAGTTACTCTTTCTCCGGCAGTTCCCACACCTTAATATCCTGATAAGGGTTGCTCCGCGCCAGCCCAATCCTTGTTCCCTTTCCAGTAAAAGGAGTAAAATCCGCCTGCAGGATATGGAATCCGGCAAGCATCTGCTTCTCTGACAGGGTCCGGGCTATCGTAGTATGGGGAATCCAGCCGAAGGGCCGGTATCGGTTTATCCCTTCTCCCGCATTTCGGCCCGCCCTTTCTGCGGCCGCATTTGCAGATACGCAAAGCTCGTGCAGATACAGGCTCAAAACCGGCAGAAGAAACAATACGCGGGGCTTAAAGCTTCCAACCCCAGCCCAGTCAATACTTCCCGCATGCCACAAACCGGCGCATGCATCCAGCGCTGCAATCAGCTCCCTTTCCCTCTTACTATTACATGCCGCTATCGTAAGATGGGGCAAAATCTGATGCTCCAGCATATAGAAGTTCCCTGTTTTTTCTGCCGTTCTCTTGATATACTTCTGTAATATCCGTTCTGTCTCTTCATCAAAATACAGCGAAACCAAATACATGGACTTAATCCTTTCCTGATCAGTAAAATAGTTCAATTCTACCCTAAACCGGATTCATGTGAATCAGTATGTGCTTAATCTTCGGCCATCCTTCTTCAATCGCATCGTGTACCTGCTCGGCGATCGCATGGCTTTCCCCAAGAGAAAGCTCCTTATCTGCCCCAATCTCCATCTCAACATATATCTTATTGCCAAACATCCGGGTTCTCAGCAGATCCACCTGCAGCACGCCCGCAATCCCAAGGGCACATTCCTTAAGCTCCTTCTCTGTCTGCTCATTGCATGACTTATCCACCATCTTATCAACCGCGTCCTTGAAAATATCCAGCGCCGCTTTTTCAATAAAGCCACAGATAACAATGCTCGCAGCCGGTTCCATAACCGGATAGCCCATAATAGCGCCGCCGATACCAATCAATGCGCCTATGGAAGATAAGGAATCCGACCGGTGATGCCATGCATCCGCCATCAGCGCACTGGAATCAATCTTCTTTGCATAGTGTCTGGTATACCAGAACATAGCCTCTTTCACCCCAATGGATACTGCCGCGGCAACAAGAGCCAGCATCCCCGGAACACCCGCCGCATACTCTCCCCGCGCCAGTTTCCCGGCCGCAGAATACCCAATGCCCAGGCCCGTAACTGCAAGCACGGTAGACAGGACAATCGCCGCAACACATTCCAGCCTTTCATGCCCAAAAGGATGTTCCTTATCCGATTCTTTACTTGCCATCTTCACGCCGGCTACTACAACAATACTGCTGAACACATCCGACGCGGAATGGACCGCATCGCTGACCATTGCGCCTGAATGGGCAATGACCCCGGCAAAAAACTTAAATAACGAAAGTATTAAATTCCATATTATACTGACCAGAGATACCCTGACCGCTGTTTTCTCAAAATAATGTTCCATTCCATAACCTCCCGCAACGATTCATACCAATCAGTCCTCTGCAGTATATCCTTCCTCATTTCTCCAAACGTATTGCCGTTTTATTTGCTTTCCTATTTCTCTTTCATAACAAAAGACTTATGATCCACTGCTCTCATGGTAGCCAAAATCCCATCCAGATGATCGTACTCATGCTGAATCAGCTCCGCCATATCGTCATTCATTTTCATCTCCTGCATCTCCCAGTTCTCGTCCCTGTACCGCAGGATACAATGACGGTAACGGCAAACCCTCACCAGAAGTCCGGGAAACGACATACAATCGTCCATCAGCTCCATCTTCTCATCTCCCAGAAATTCCAGCGAAGGGTTGATGATTACATAGGGCTTATCTGTCAAAATGCAGATCATCCTCTTGCGCACTCCAATCTGCGGCGCGGCGATTGCTCTGCCGAAGCCGTAATCCCTTCGGATCCCTTTGATACAGTCAAACATATCCTCATAAACGGAGCGCAGATCTTCTAATTCTTCCTTTTTTACTTCTTCGCTCACCTGATACAGTCTAGGATCCCCAAGCAATAATATTTTTCGTTCCATATGCCGTCCTTTTTTCCATAACATCATAAGGCCAAAAGAGCTTTTGACCTAACATCATAATAACGGTGAGCGTATAATCCCCTACGTCCGCCGCTATATATTGTATCCCTGTTATTCCTTCGCGTCAACTGTCTCCTTGCCGTTAGTTTTGGCTTCCCTTAAAACTCCATATGCTCCGTGATATCCGCCCATGCCTCGTCGTCAATCTCCTCCCCGCGAAACAACAGTTTCTTATCTGCATCTGTAATCCTCCTGATTACCTTGCAGGGATTGCCAGCGGCTACGCACCAGTCTGGAATATCCTTGGTTACCACGCTGCCGGCTCCGATCACCACGTTATTCCCGATGGTTACGCCGGGACAGATAACCGAATTTCCCCCAATCCATACGTTATCCCCGATCACGACTTCCTTACCATATTCATATTCCGAATTGCGGGTAACCGGATGAATGGGATGCCCGGCCGTATAAACCGCCACATTCGGAGCCATCTGGCAGTTATCCCCGATTCGGATCTTCGCCACGTCCAGCAGCGTGCAGTTATAATTGGCGAAGAAATTCTTCCCCACCTCAATGTGCTTCCCATAATCACAATAAAACGGCGGATTGATAAAAGCTCCGTCCGACTTCCCCAGAAGCTCTTTCACCACCTCCTGCAGACCGTCAAAATCAGACCGATCCATAAAATTCAGTTTCTGTAAAATTCTCCTGCATACCGCCTGTTCCTCAAAAATACTCTTATCGGAAATATACGCCATACCAGCGTCTCTTCTCTCTTTATTCGTCATTGTAAAACCTCCTGCTATGCTGCCATTACTCGAAAAGCCGTCTTTTACCATCTCAATTATATCATTTTCACACTTTGTTTTCTATAAAAAATCCCCTTGCCGCGCAAATAGCGGCTCCAGCGCGTTACGGTTTACACGTCACCTGCCGGACGCGGGCTGAATCAGGAGCATGTTCGTTTATCATAAAATACATTTTCATTTACCGTGTTCTGAGACCGCCCTATACTTGTCAGCAAACACTTTTGGCGTTATAATAATAGCGGCAATTCAAGATTTGTAAAAGAGACTATTTTAAATAATAAAAAGAGGTGTATGGCAATGAAAATCGGATGCTGTGTGAATTTCTTGCCCAAGGAAGCTGACGACCCAGGGGTATGCTATGCCAAAACGATCAAAGATGCAGGATATGACTATATTGAACTGCCTATTGGTCAAATAAACCTCCTCAGCGAAGATAAATTCGTCCAGCTACAAAAAGAACTGGACGAAACGGGCATTCCGGTATATGCCTGCAATAATTTCTTTGTCCCGGAGCTGAAACTAGTGGGAGAAAAGGTGGAGCAGGCAAAAATCCGCGCCTTTTACACCAGCGCTTTAAACCGGGCGCAGCTTTTGGGATGCAAATATGTAGTCTTTGGCAGTCCATGGTCCAAAAGCCGCCCGGACGGATTTCCTTATGAACAAGCTTTCGCGCAGTTGATCCAGTTGTGCAGAGAACTCGGAGACGCGGCCGGCGAGCGCGGCATTACAATAGCTCTTGAGCCTAATAACCGCATGGAAACAAATATGCTAAACACATTTTCCGACGTGGTCGCGATGGCTAAAGCGGCAAACCACCCAAATATTCGCTGTCTTCAGGATTACTACCATTTAAAAATTGAGCATGATACCGTAGACAGCCTGCTTGAATATGGTAATGAATTTTTAGTTCACTCCCATTTCGCCAAACTGGAGGGCCGCGGCTTTCCAAAGGACTGGACAGAGGACGAATATTATCCGATTTATTTTAAGGCGCTGAAAACCATTGGATACAAGGGCGGGGTTAGTATGGAGGGACTCCCTGTCAGCCGGGACAGCTTTGCAAAAGAGGCAAAAACAGCCTGTGCTTTCCTGCGTAAAGCCGCCCGGTAGTTACTGAATGATACGACGGATGATTTTGGATGCCATACCTTCGGACTCACTCCCGCTTATTTTGCCCCTGCTTATGCAGAAAGGTTTCCAAGTACCATAAACTCATATGGCTTCATTGTATATACCATATCCTTATGCGGCTGGCAAACGGTCTCCGGCAAGGGATAATTTCCCAGCAGCGCCTTGCAGCCGCTCCATGCTTTATCTATTTTTATCTTCTGCTCCTCTCTGCCAAGATTGCAGAACACTGCGATTTTCTGATCTCCCAAAGTTCTCTGGTATGCAAACGCCATATCCGTTCCTGTCTCCATGAAGCAAATTTCCCCCTCTGCAATCACCGGATACCCTTTCCTCATTGCAATCAGCTTCTTATAGAATGCAAAGATGGAATCTTCGTCCCCGCGCTGCGCCTCTACTGTGATTTCCTCTCTGAACCCGGCAGACACAGGGAGCCATGGCTCCTCCTCAGAAAATCCGCCGTACTTTTCCTTGTTCCACTGCATAGGCGTCCTGCTGTTATCCCTTGATCTAGCCGCCAGTATCTCCAGCGCTTCCTGCTCTGTCTTCCCTTCTTCCAGCAAAATCCGGTAATAGTTCAGGCTTTCCACATCCCTATACTGCCCGATGGAAGAAAAGTGGGCGTTTAGCATCCCGATTTCCTCTCCCTGATAAATATAGGGCGTCCCGCGCATAAAATGGATCATGCCTGCCAGCATCTTTGCCGATTCCTTATAGTAAATTCCCTCGTCCCCCATCCTGCTTACAATGCGGGGCTGGTCATGGTTGCACCAGAAGAACGCATTCCATCCCTTTCCTTTCTGCATCCCAATCTGCCATTTTATAAAGAGTTCCTTTAGTTTCTTATAATCCACGGGCATAAGCGCCCATTTCTCCCCATCTTTGTAATCCGTCTTCAGATGATGGAAATGAAAGCACATAGAAAGCTCTTTTTCCTCCGGCGAGGAATAGCGGACGCAGTGCTTAAGAGAAGTGGAAGACATTTCGCCCACCGTTATAAAGTCCTCAATCCCTGCGTCCCTTACCAGTTCCTTCAGATACTCGTGGATGTGGGGGCCGTCGCTGTAAAATCTCCTTCCGTCTCCCTGGAAATCATCCTCCATCCGTTCCGGCTTGGAAACCAAATTAATCACGTCAAACCGGAAAGCCCGAACCCCTTTGTTTTTCCAGAACCGGAGAATTTCTTTTAATTCCTCCCGGACCTCCGGGTTATCCCAGTTTAAATCAGCCTGCGTCACGTCGTATAACCGGAGATACCATTTCCTTAAGCACGGCATATATTCCCATGCGGAACCGCCGAATTTTGACTGCCAGTTGGTGGGCGCCTGATCCGGGACGCCTTCCTTAAAAATATAATACTTCTCATATTTTTCATTGCCCGCCAAAGCTCTCTGAAACCATTCATGTTCCGTGGACGTATGGTTAAATACCATGTCAAGCATCAGTCCAATGCCTCTTTTTTCCCCCTCGCTGATCAGCGTCTCCAAGTCTTCCATCGTCCCGAATTTGGAATCTACCGCGCAGTAATCCGCCACGTCATACCCATTATCGTGCTGCGGCGATGGGAAAATGGGCGTCAGCCACAGATAATCTACTCCCAATTCCTGCAGATAATCCAATTTTTCAATGATTCCGGGGATGTCTCCAAAGCCATCCCCATTTGTATCCCGAAAAGATTTCGGATAAATCTGATATATTACTTTATCTCCAAACTTATTTCCCATCTGTTCCAAACTCTCCTATTACAGTCTTTGCCGCCTCTGCCTGAATGCCCGCGGCAAATGTCACATTTCCTGCGTTTCCTTGGTCCGTAATAATACAAAGGGTCGTATCCGAGTATCCCGCCGCCCGGATCTTCTCCCTGTCAAACCGGATCAGAGGCGTTCCGGCCTTCACATATGCATCCTGCTTTACCAGATATGTAAATCCCTCTCCCTGCATCTTCACCGTATCAATGCCCACATGCAGCAGAATTTCCATTCCATTGTCCATCCGAAGGCCTGCCGCATGGCGGGAATCTTCCATCAGCACGCACACTCTGGCGTCTGCCGGCGAACAGACTACTTCCGTCTCTGGGATAATCGCCATCCCCTCGCCCATCATGCCTTCGGAAAACACGCCGTCGTTTACTTCCTTCAGCGTAATGGCCTTTCCGGTTAAAAATGCCTTTAATTCCCCGCAGGTTCCGGCTGCTTTCAACTCCTCTCCTGCTTCACGCTGTCCGTCGTCCTGTTTTTCACTTCCTGCTTCCTCTGCCGGTTTCATATCTTCCAGCCTGCTATACAGACCTCCTTTACTATCGGAGGCATTGAG
This sequence comes from uncultured Dorea sp., assembly GCA_910584095.1. GTDB lineage: Bacteria > Bacillota > Clostridia > Lachnospirales > Lachnospiraceae > Claveliimonas. The sequence goes on from CAJTYU010000005.1 coordinate 18,152, forward strand.
TCTTTCCGGGAGTCCGCCCTCCGCAACAACCAAGTTCCTGAAACCAAAGTGCTGCTCTTCACGGAAATAACCGCCGACCAGAAAATAGCAAAAAAAACCGGGTTCCCGCAAGGCTCCCAGTTATACTATATCCAGAGGCTTCACTATCTGGACGGGAAGCCCCTGATCATCAACCACAACTATTTCCGAAAGGACGTGGCCTCAGGGCTCACGAAAAAGATCGCGGCAAACTCCATTTACGCCTATCTGGAACAGGAACTGCACATTTCCATCGTCACCAGCAAACGGATTATGACCGTAGAAAAAATGACCCAGATCGATGAGAAATATCTAAAGCTTGGAGACTACAACTGCCTTGCCGTTGTCACCAGCCAGACCTACAACGGCGACGGCGTCATGTTTGAATACACCCAGTCCAGACACCGGCCGGATTATTTCTGCTTCCAAGATAACGCTACAAGGAATCCCCGCTGACATCCTTTCCTTCACTACCTCTCAGTGCGCATAGGGATACACGGTCCCGCCTCCTATTTGTTACTGCAGCACTTCATAAACAGCCGTACCGAACCCTGGAAGGACCTGCTTTCCCAGCGCTCTGCCGCCTGTATACAATAGCTGCATTTCTTTTCGCAGTACAAAGGCTGTTTCCTCTGCCTGGAAATTTAAGACAAACAAATATTTCTTTCCTTCTTTTTCTCTCAAAACCACTTCCAGAGTCTCCGGCGCGCCAATCAGATCTGCAAAAGGTTCTTTGATTCCCAGATACTCAAACAGCCAGTTCAGATTCTCCCTGGAAAAAGTGCTTCCAAAGTGAAGTGCTTTTCCTTTTCCCAATTTCTTTTCCACCACTGCCGCTTTTCCCTTATAATAACTGTTCCCATAAAATGCCAGAACCTCCGCGCCCTCCAAGGGTTCAAGAATATCATTAAACAGCGGCATCTCTATTTTCTTTTCTCCGCAGACTGCCCACACCCCTTCTTCTGCAGGACTAGTAAAGGTAAAATCCCGCACATCGGAACCTGTGATCTCCTGTAAAAGCCCCGGCTGCGGCAGCATCACACATTTTCCATTCCTATCTTTATATCCGCTCCGGCAGCCGATAACCAATATTCCTCCCTGTCCTACATATTCTTTTAACAGTCCTGCCTTTTTTTCATCCATAATCGTCGGATGGGGATAAATCATAACCGGATATAGGGACAAGTCGCACAACCCGCTATCCTCTTCAAGATACACCACATCATAAGGAGTATGATACAGTTCTGAAGCCATAAATATCTCTTTCTCACTCTGCTTCGCCACTCTTTTGTGCCACACATCCACTTCCGTATCCCATTCGTTATCATAATCCTTGAGCAATGCAAACGCCGGCACATTCTCTGCGCCGCAGACCGCGTCAATACTCTTTAATTTCCGGTAAAAATCCTGAACCTCCGCAAGTTTCCTGTTGTCGCGGTTATCATAATCCAGAATGCCATGCCAATAAATCTCCGTTCCTATTGTACAGGTTCTCCATCGGAAAAACGAAATATAATCCGCTCCCTGCGCGACGCTCTGTATCGCCCATAGCGTTAACTGCCCCGGTCTTGGCGCCGGTCCTTCCATCCTCGTGGTCCAGCCGTTTGCCCCCGACTGCTGCTCCATGATCCCAAAATGCGGACAGACCGAACGTACCTCATTTAAATGCATCGTCCATTTCCGGTCATTTAAGTCATCTGTCTTTTCGAAATCTCTATCCAATCCAAAAGCAAAACTGGGATAAGAATCATAGGTAAATACATCCAGACATTCCTTCTCCATACGGTGGTTATCCACATTCCAGAATATGCCGTTGGTTGTGATATAATCTTCCGGCTTTTTATATTTCCGGATAATTTCAGCCTGAGTCTTGCAGAACCTCAAAGTACTCTCCGAAAGAAAACGAAAATAATCCAAATGCTGATGCGGATTAATCCCATTATTCAGGACTGGTCTTGGGACATATAACTCCTCCCAATCTGTATATGTCTGATTCCAAAATACGGTTCCCCATGCCTCATTCAAGTTATCAAGGGTTTTATATTTCTCCTTCAGGAACACTCGGAAGGCAGATGAATCAGCTTCTGAATAAAACTCACAAGTCTCGCAGTTTAATTCGTTGTCAATCTGCCAGCCCGCAACCGCCGGATGTTTTCCGTAATGCTCTGCCTCCTTTTCTACGATTCTTGCGCTGAGTTTCTGATAAATGGGCGAATTATAATTATAATGCCGTCTGCCGCCATGCCGGTACAGTACGCCCTCCTTTGTTCCATTCAGCACCTCGGGATACTTTCTTGTAAGCCATGCCGGAGGCGTAGCGGTAGGGGTTCCAAAAATCACCTTCATTCCCTTTTCCCAGCATAAATCCAAAAACTTCTCAAAAAATCCAAATTCAAACCTGCCCTCTTCCGGCTCGATCTTATTCCATGCAAATTCTGCGATACGAACCACGCTGATTCCGGCGTCAAGCATTCTGTCCAAATCCTCCGCCCACAGACATTCATCCCAATGCTCCGGATAATAGCATACCCCCATAGTCAGCTTATTCCACCTGTGATTCTGTTTTCTATTCATCTGTTTTATCCCTTCTATAAAATATTTAAAAGCCTGTCCAATAATCAGGTAAAAATCATACCATATCTACGCATGGGTTACAAGCGTTACTATGAGCGGAGTGAACAGTATTGCAAAGTACTGTGTAAACAGTAACTCCGAAAATTTTATTGACTTTTATCCGAAATCAGACTATACTGGCATATGATCTGATTTCGGACTTTTTGAACGGGACAAACCAAGCCGCCCAGCCATTCTAAAATGAATAAAGGCTTAGAGATTCCGAGAGTCTATTATTACAAAAAGGAGACTGTCATGAAACATATAGATCATTTATCCGAATACAACGAAATCATAAAAGAAAATGATGAAATATACCGTCATTTGGCCAAAAACTTCCATATGCCGGAATGTACCTTCTGGATTCTCTACACCTTGCGCACCGCTCACGCTCCCCTGACCCAGAGTGAGCTGTGCAAAATTCTTTATGAACCCAAGCAGACCGTTAATTCCGCGCTGAAGAAGCTGGAAGCCGAAGGCTTTCTGTCCCTTGCTGTGGGAAGCGACCGGCGTTCCAAAACCATAACCCTTACCGATAAGGGCCAAACTCTTGCAGGCCAAACAGTAGACTTGGTTATTTCTGCCGAAAAGCATTCCCTTCTTTCTTTGGAAGAGACTGAGCAGGATTTATTTTTACAGCTATTTCACAAATATACCGACGCTTTAAAACAACAGATTACGGAGTTGAATAAAAAAACATGAAAATACAGCTATCTGACCACTTTACTTATCAAAAATTACTGCGTTTTGTATTTCCCACGATTATTATGATGATTTTCACCTCTATATATGGAGTAATAGACGGCCTGTTTGTATCGGATTTTGTTGGCAAGACGCCTTTCGCCGCCCTGAATCTGGTCATGCCGTTCGTAATGATTCTAGGCGGTATGGGATTTATGATCGGAACCGGAGGAAGCGCCCTTGTGGCAATGGAGCTTGGATGCGGAAAAAAAGAAAGGGCAAACCAGACCTTTACTATGTTAATTTTGTTTACCATAATTCTGGGGCTTTTCCTCAGTATCGGCGGTATGTTGGTCATCCGTCCGGTATCCTTATTTTTAGGCGCGACGCCCTCTATGCTGCCGGACTGCGTATTATACGGCCGGATCACAATCGCCTTCATCGGCGTTTTTATGCTGCAGAATGTATTTCAAAGCTTTCTTGCGGCAGCAGAAAAACCGAAGCTTGGGCTTGCCATTACCATAATCGCCGGCGTTACCAATGCCATATTGGACGCTGTTTTTATCGCCGGCTTCGGCTGGGGGCTGGCAGGCGCCGCCCTGGCTACGGGAATCGGGCAATGCGTAGGCGGACTGCTCCCTCTGTTATATTTTTTTAGGCCGAATTCCAGCCTGCTTAAATTGGTTCCCGCCAGACTAGAGCTTAAACCTATCCTAAAGACATGTGCCAACGGTTCCTCAGAAGTAATGTCCAGCGTTTCCTCCTCCACCGTAAGTATGCTCTATAACTTCCAGCTTCTCCGTCTTATCGGCGAGAACGGAGTCTCTGCTTACGGAGTCCTGATGTATGTGCAGTTTATTTTCATTGCCATTTCCATCGGGTACTCCATTGGAAGCGCTCCGATCATCAGCTATCATTATGGTGCAAAAAACCATACGGAATTAAAAAATATGCTGCGCAAAAGTACGATACTAATGCTTGGTTCCGGTATCCTGCTGACCTGCCTTGCTATCTGGCTATCCTCGCCTCTGGCGAAAATATTTGTAGGCTATGACGCAGAACTGTACAGGTTAACCACCCATGCCTTTCATTTATTTGCATTTTCTTTCCTGCTTGCAGGTTTTAATTTGTTTGCATCCGGATTTTTTACCGCCCTGAGTAACGGGGGAATCTCCGCATGCATCTCCTTCCTCCGCGCGCTGATCTTTCAGGCTCTGTCCGTAATGATACTCCCATTGTTTATCGGCGTAGACGGCATCTGGCTTGCAATCACAGTCGCGGAAGCCTGCGCGTGCATTATATCCCTTGGATTCCTTGCGTCCAAAAGAAAAGTATATCATTATTAAAGCCTGCCTTCCCCAAACGATTGACAAGGCAGATTTATTATTGTAAATATAGAATGTCAGGGTCAATAAGAAAGGTCTTGAAATGCGGAGCAATCCGTGACATCATAACATAAAAGCAGCGAATGAATTTATTTAAGAAAGGATATATTACAATGGCATTTGACGGAATTACAGTTGCCGCCCTTGCGCGGGAACTAAAAGATAAGTTAACAGACGGAAGGATCAATAAGATTGCACAGCCGGAGGCAGACGAACTGCTTCTTACTGTCAAAACCGCGGACGGCCAGCGCCGCCTTTACATTTCTGCAAGCGCATCCCTTCCACTGATCTATCTGACCGAAGAAAACAAACGAAGCCCCCTAACCGCGCCTAATTTCTGTATGCTCTTAAGGAAGCATATAGGAAACGGGCGAATCACAGATATTACCCAGCCGGGATTAGAGCGCATCATCTGTATTCATATCGAACATTTGGATGAAATGGGCGACTTATGCAGGAAAAAGCTAATTGTAGAAATCATGGGGAAGCACAGCAATATTATTTTCTGTGACGACAAGGATATGATTATCGACAGCATCAAGCATGTTTCCGCTCAGATGAGTTCTGTTCGGGAAGTGCTTCCCGGAAGGCATTACTTTATCCCGGATACCATGAACAAAACAAACCCTCTATCCGTCTCCCCGGAAGCCTTCTCAGACGCCCTCTCCGCCAAGCCAATGCCGGTGGGAAAAGCTATTTATACCAGCTTCACCGGAATCAGCCCGGTTACAGCCGAGGAAATCTGTTTCCTTGCGGGAATTGATTCCCGCATGACTGCAAAAGACTTATCCGGCGACGTCCTGCTTCATTTGTATAATCAATTTACGATTTATTTAGACCAGTTAAAAAATAGAAATTTCAAGCCAGTAACCTATTATGAACATGGACTGCCGAAGGAATTTGCCTGCCTTCCCCTGTCCCGCTATAACTCCTGCGAACACCGGGAATCCGATTCTGTCTCTTCGCTTCTTTCTACCTACTACGCCGAGAAGAATACCGTAACCAGAATCCGGCAGAAATCTGTGGATTTGCGCAGGATTGTCCAGACAGCCTTAGAACGGAACCGCAAAAAGTTTGATCTGCAGTCGAAACAGCTTGCAGACACCAGCGGACGAGATAAATATAAAGTCTTTGGAGAACTGATTAACGTTTACGGCTACAATTTAGAACCCGGTGAGGGAAGCTTAGAAGCGCTGAATTATTATAATAATAAAATGATAAAAATTCCTCTTGACGCCACCAAAACGCCGCAGGAAAACGCCCAGCGTTATTTTGCCAAGTATAACAAACAGAAGCGCACCTTTGAAGCGCTCAGCGAGCTGATTAAAGAAACTTCCGACGACATTACCTATTTGGAATCTGTAAGCAATGCATTAGATATTGCCCTAGACGAAGACGATCTGGCCCAGATCAAGGAAGAATTAACCGAAAGCGGATACATCCGGCGCAGATTTACCAAGAAAAAAGTGAAGTTAAAGAGCCGGCCCTTCCATTACTTATCCAGCGACGGTTACCATATGTATGTGGGAAAAAATAATTTCCAGAACGAAGAACTGACCTTTCATTTTGCTTCTGGAAACGACTGGTGGTTCCACGCCAAAGGCGCGCCCGGTTCCCATGTTATCGTCAAGTCACAGGGAGACGTCCCTCCGGACCGGGTATTTGAAGAAGCCGGCAGATTAGCCGCCTATTACTCCAAAAACCACGGTAATGATAAAGTTGAAATTGATTATATTGAAAAAAAACATGTAAAAAAAGTAAACGGCGCCAGACCGGGATTTGTCATCTACCATACCAACTATTCGCTGGTGATAGATTCCGACATTTCCTCTCTGACGCTTCTAGAATCTTAAAGTCATACCGTCCGGGATACTTTACTGCATGAATTGTGTATCAGGAATTTCTGTCCTCTTCTTTCAGCAGACAGAAATTCCTCTTTCACTGAGTTTGCTTTCCTTCATCGTAATCTTTCACTGATATTCTTTCATACTTCATAGCCCTTCGTTCCCATCAGATAATCCACAAATTGTCTTGCCGCCCTTCCCGACATTCCTCCATGGGTAAGCTCCCACCTATTTGCTTCCAGCAAAAGCTCTTCCTCTGTAATAAAAAGCCCGCTCCTTGCCGCAAGCTGCCTTACAATCTCCTGAAACTGTTTCTTGTCCGGCTTGCTGAAATAAATGCTAACCCCGAACCTTGCCGCAAGCGACAATTTCTCCTGCACGGTATCATTGGTATGCAGTTCCTCGTCCCGGTCGGCTTTATCCCGGAAGGTCTCCCTAATAAGATGCCTTCTATTGGATGTGGCATAAATTAGGATATTCTCCGGTTTTCTTTCCAAACCTCCTTCAATCACTGCTTTCAAATACTTATACTCCGTCTCAAACTCCTCAAAAGACAGATCGTCCATATAAATGATAAACTTATAGTTCCGGTTCTTCACCTGCGCAATGATATCGTTCAGATCCTGAAACTGGTGCTTATATACCTCAATAATCCGAAGCCCTTTCTCATAATACTGATTTAGAATCGCCTTGATAGAAGTGGACTTCCCAGTTCCCGCATCTCCGTACAAAAGACAGTTATTCGCCTTCCGTCCATGGATAAATGCCTCTGTATTCTCAATCAGCTTTTTCTTGGCAAGATCATAACCAACCAGATCGTCCAAATGCACATGAGGAGTCTTTGTGATCGGCACAATCTCCGTTCCTTCCGCCCCGTGTTCCACCCGAAACGCCTTATGAAGCCCAAATTTGCCTACCCCAAACTCTTTGTAAAACTGTGTCAGGACTTTTCTGAACGCTGCCGCATCCTCCGCCTCTGCAAGACTCACGCCAAGTTCACAGATCCGGTCGCGGACTCTCTTATTAAACACGCTTCCATGCCCGCAAGAAGCCGTAAAATCCTCAAGCAAAGACATACAGCCCGCTCCCAGCGCCTTTTCCATCTCCGAAAAATCATAATCAAACAATTCCTTAAATATCGCAAAATCATGCAGCGCCGCCTGATTAATGCTGCCGGATATCTCCCCCACAATCTCGCAGGAGGTACTATATGCGTTCTCATCGCTTGCAAGCAGGAAGGTTAAATAATCGTGCCAGAGGTTTCCTTCAAATCCATGACTGACCGCAATCTCTAAAATCTCATTCGCGCAGTCGAACAGCAGGCCTCTCAAATCTTCCTTATTATAGAAATCACTGTTAAAATTTTCTGCCAGAAACGAAATGTCCCTAAGAATCTTCTCCTGCTCCATATGGCGGTACAGCATCAGTTCATTTACTCTCATTTTCCCACAATCCTTTTATTTGTTATTATGCCCTTCTATCATACAGACATCTTTAATAATTTCCAAGTATCTTTAAGCTCTTAGATTCTTCCCTTAATCCCCGGATCGCATTCTTCACCGCGGGTTCTCCCATATTACCCTCAAAGTCCACAAAAAACCGGTATTCCCATGCCTTTCCCTCTACGGGTCTTGACTCGATCCTTGTCATATTCAAATCGTTATAGATAAAATGCGCCAGCAGATGATACAAGGAGCCGCTCTCATGGGCAACCTCAAAGCAGATGCTGATCTTCTTAGCATCTTTTAAGAAAATCTTCTGGTTCGTAACCACAATAAACCTTGTAGAGTTACTTCTGTCATGATTGATCTGACGCTTTAAAATCTCCAATCCGTAAATCTTTGCCGCATGTTCGCTGCAGATTGCCGCCTGGGCCGGGTCGTTTTCCTCTAATATTTTCTTCGCTGCAACTGCAGTATTTGCCACGCCGATCTGCTGCCAGCCGCTATGCTCGTCCAGAAACTTATAACTCTGCATCAGCGCCTGGGGATGGGAGTATACCCTCTCGACGCTTTCCATGGTGGTATTCTTTGTCCCCACCAGGTAATGGTTAATGGGAAGCACCACTTCGCCCACAATATAATTTTCAAACTCCACCAGAAGATCATATACCTCATTCACCACTCCGGCAGAAGAGTTCTCAATGGGAAGCACGGCAAAATCTGCCGAACCCTCCTCGATCGCTTCCATTGCATCCCGGAAGGTCTGCACATGAAAACTATTCACGTCCTCCCTGAAATACCGCTGCATGGCGGCCTGAGAATAAGCGCCGTCCGTCCCCTGAAATACAATCCTAGAATGCTCCCAATCCAAAGCGTCCACACCAATAAAAGGAAGACGTCCCAACGCACCTTTCTTTGTCAGAAGCTGATACTGGAGTTTCCTGCTCTGGCTCATCAGCTGCTCGAACATCTCGGTAAGCCCTTTCTTAAAAAATGAATCTTTGGCATTTTTTGTTACACAGTTTAGTTTCTCCCGCTCTCTGTTTTTGTCAAAGACCTTCCTGCCTTCTTCTATTTTAAGTTCTCCGACCTTTTCGCAGACCGCCATCCTCTTTTCATAAAGCGACACCATCTGTGCGTCGATCTGATCCAGCTCTGCTCTTAATTCATCTAACCGCTCCATAGTCTTTCTCTCCTGCTCTTTCTCTGTATCTGCTGTTAAGTATACACTAGGTTTCGCTTAAAATCCACCGGCGATCTTAATCTTATCATTGAAAATCTCTTTCTTTTGTTATATGATAGTAGAAAAGTAACCAAATAATCTTACCTTCAGCGTACAAAAGAATCTCCGATTCCTGTATACTCTGAGGATATACAGAAGTTTTTCAGAAAGGAGCAGATTCAGAAACTTATAGGAATACCTTTCTTAAAGACTTCTTTTTTCATGCCATTTTTCACCCACAAGGAGGTTGTTATGAGACATTTAATGAGCCCGCTGGATTTCACAGTGGAAGAACTGGACAAGCTGTTAGATCTGGCCGGAGACATTGAAGCGAACCCGGAAAAGTACGCCCATGCCTGTGCGGGAAAGAAGCTCGCCACCCTTTTCTACGAGCCCAGCACCAGAACCCGTTTAAGCCATGAGGCCGCTATGCTGAACTTAGGCGGCAGTATCTTAGGATTTTCTTCCGCAGAATCCAGTTCTGCCACCAAAGGAGAAAGCGTTGCCGATACCATCCGTATGATCAGCTGCTATGCCGATATCTGCGCTATGCGCCATCCCAAGGAGGGTTCCGCATTGGTTGCCAAAGAACACGCTTCCATCCCAGTCATCAACGCCGGCGACGGCGGCCATCAGCACCCAACCCAGACGCTGACGGACCTTCTGACCATCCGTTCTCTGAAAGGCAGGCTGGATCACATGAAGATTGGGCTCTGCGGCGATTTAAAGTTCGGACGAACCGTACATTCCTTAATCAACGCGCTGGTTCGCTATCCGGGCATCGAGTTTGTGCTGATTTCTCCGGAGGAGCTCCGGCTTCCCAGCTACATCCGCCACGACGTGCTGGACAAAAATAGTATCCCTTACGAGGAAGTCGTCCGCTTGGAGGACGCCCTTCCCAAGCTTGACCTTCTCTACATGACGCGCGTACAGAAGGAACGCTTCTTCAACGAAGAAGATTACGTGCGTATGAAGGATTTTTATATTCTGGATTCCAGAAAGATGGAGCTTGCCGGACCAGACATGCTGGTTCTCCACCCGCTCCCAAGAGTAAATGAAATATCCGTCGAGGTAGACAAAGATCCCAGGGCCGCTTATTTCAAACAAGTACAGTACGGCGTCTATGTGCGCATGGCCCTGATTCTGACACTGCTGGAAATCGAAGTATAGGAGGGAAAAACAATGGTAGAAAACACCTTAACAGTTGGAAGTATTTCCGAAGGATTTGTATTAGACCATATTCAGGCGGGCAAAAGCATGGATATCTATAAATATCTGAATTTGGACAAGCTGGACTGCTGCGTAGCCATCATCAAAAATGCAAGGAGCAGCAAGATGGGCAAGAAGGACATTATGAAAATCGAATGTCCCATCGATTTTATGGATCTGGACGTGCTGGCATTTATTGACCATAATATCACCATCAATATCATCAAAGACCAGAAAATCGTCGAGAAAAAAGCTCTCCAGCTTCCGAACCAGATAAAAAATGTCATTAAATGCAGAAATCCGCGCTGCATTACTTCCATTGAGCAGGAATTAGACCATATCTTTATCCTGACTGATCCGGAAAATGAGACTTATCGCTGCAAATACTGCGAAGAAAAATATGACGGACGCCATCGCAGAAAAAAATAAGAATACAAGCATGACGATAAGCCGGGTTATGTCGTTGAGTAATCATCTATCTAGGCCTGCCGTTGCCGGCAGGCTCCAGCGGCCTACCTGAGACGTGACGGGCAGCCACATCATCTCTGTTCGGCCTTGCTTCGGATGGGGTTTACATGTGCCCCTGCTGTTACCAGCAGGGCGGTAGTCTCTTACACTGCCCTTCCACCCTTACCCGGACGGATGCAGCGACCGCATCCGTCCGGGCGGTACATTTCTGTTGCACTGGCCTTGGAGTCGCCTCCACCGGACGTTATCCGGCATCCTGCCCTATGAAGCCCGGACTTTCCTCACCTGCAGCCTTTCGGCGTTTGCAGCCGCGATTACTTGTCATACTTATATTCTTACGTTTTCACATTCTATCATATCATTTCCGGAATGGCAAGCGCCTTCATCTTCTTTTTCCAGTCTCGCAATCCGGTCCCGATAGTCCTTTGTTTCCGGCTGTTCCATTAGCTTATCTATCACCTGGTATCGTCTCCACAGATGCATCGGATATACAAGCGCAGTATCCGTATGCCGCATAAACCAGTCAATTCCCCAGTAATACGCATTTTCAAGCCTTGGATCCACCGGAATAAAAGCCGCGTCAATATGAGCGCCCTCTATAGGAGAAAGCGCCTGTTTAAAATTCTTCTCCATCTCCCGGTTATACGCAGGCCCTTCCTCTTCCCAGTGCCACCAATTTAAATCTCCCGCATGGTAAATATTTACAGCCTGGCCGCCGGTTCCCTCACGGACAGAAACAAAGAACGCCACGCCCTCATCTGTAGAGCGAAGCGTCTTTATTCTGATATGCTCCAGTTCCAGATCTTTTTCCGGTCCTATAAATACTCTGTTTCCCGCTGGTTCTGCCTGTATATCGTCTGACAGGATATATTGTATCTGCGGATATATCTCCTGCCAGTTAAAAATTTTCTCCTGAAAATGATCCTGATGGTTATGGCTCGCAAATACGTATATCTTCTTATCCTGACGGATAGACGGAAGCGTCCCCTTATAAAAATCAAAAATCAGCGCGCACTCTCTAAATTCAACCATAAACCCACTATGCTGTATATAGGTAATCTTCATCCCGTTTTTCTCCTAATCTTCCTCCTGTTCCTGCTGAATCAGGCCCACAGCATGAACAATCTCCGGAAGCAGATATTCCAGACACTGTTTAACCGCATTCGGCTTTCCCGGAAGATTAACAATCAATACATTCCCGCGGATTCCTGCCGCGCTCCTATTCAGCATGGCACGCTTCGTCATCTGTAAGGTATACGCCCGCATAGCCTCTGGAATCCCGACCACCGGCCTGTCGGAAATCTCTAAGGTTGCCTCCGGCATACAATCTCCGGCCGCACAGCCGGAACCTCCCGTAGTGAGAATCAGATCAACTAGATGCCCGTCTGTCATCCTCTGCATAACCGTAGATAATACCGTCTTATCACAGGGTAATGGTTTCATAAATACCACCTTATGTCCCGCCTCTTCAACAATATGCTGAATCACTTTACCGCTTTTATCTTCCTCATGCCCTCTGTAAATCGGTGTACTTGCCGTAATAATTGCAATTCTCATTATGTACCTCCAATACATGCTCATTTGTACCTTTCTCTTTATAATAACAATTCTTCCACCTATTTGCAAGCCTATATAATGATACAAACCAATCCGCCGTTACTGTCGTTGACAATCTTCTGCATAGTATCCTGCAGCTTTGTCTGGCTCTCATCGTTGATAACCGACATTTTATTTCTCATGCCATCCATCACTAGCTCCTCGATAGATTTTCCAAATATATTGGTCTGCCATATGCCTCCTTCCTGATTCTCAGTCTCTTTTATATAAGCGATCAAATCTTCCGCCTGCTGCTCATTTCCCACAATCGGCGCAATCTCTGTCTCAATATTTGCCCGAATCAAATGAATGGACGGAGCTGTAGAATGTATCTTCACGCCGTATTTACTGCCCTGTTTGATCACCGTCGGCTCATCCAGCGTAATTTCATCCCTTGTTGGGCTAACGACGCCATACCCTCGCATCCTCACACTGTTAAACGCATCCTTAACGCCCTCATACTCCGCCTTCAGCTGGGACAAATTCTTCAGTTCAGAAATCAGCTCGTATTGTCCTGCAATCTCCGTTCCTGTAAGCTCGCTCAGCATCTCATAATAATACTGCTGGGCAACCTCTATACGGATTTTCACACAACCGGTATCCATCCCAATCTGTTCCACTCTCAGTTCCTCAATATACGGACTCTCCGGCTTTCCAATCTTCCCGGAAGCATCTCCCATTTCATCCACGTTATTCAATATTTCCCGGATATGACTCAGCAGATCCTGCTTGATTTTATGGTCTATAGGAAGCATTTCCACCCATTTTGGTATGTAAAATTCAATCTCTGAAATCGGAAACGTAGAAAGCACTCCCTCCAAAATCTTATGGATATCCTCTTCTTTCAGCTGTTCACAATTGACCGCCATTGCACGGACGCCGTATTTTTCTTCCATCTCCCGTACCGTTTCCTTAGCTTCCTCCCCGAAAGGCCTTGCAGAATTTACCAGCACAATAAAGGGCTTCCCGATGCTCTCGAGCTCCCGAATCGTCTTTTCTTCCGCTTCCAGATAACTTCCTCTGGGAAGCTCTCCGATACTTCCGTCCGTAGTAATCACGATCCCTATCGTTGCATGATCGTGAATAACCTTTCTCGTTCCGATTCCTGCAGCCTTGGTAAATGGAATCTCATAATCAAACCAAGGAGTCTTTACCTGTCTCTCTTCTCCTCCTTCAATGTGCCCCGTCGCGCCATCCGCCATATAGCCCACGCAGTCAATCAGCCTTACCTTCACCGGCACATCTTCCATCAGGCGGATTTCCGCAGCTTCCTTTGGAATAAACTTTGGCTCTGTAGTCATAATTGTTTTCCCGGAAGCAGACTGCGGCAATTCATCCCTAGTTCTTGCCCTGTCTGGTTCATCCTCCATATGCGGAAGTACCAATACCTCCATGAACCGTTTGATAAAAGTCGATTTCCCCGTCCGTACCGGCCCTACTACTCCTATGTATATTTCTCCATTTGTCCTTGCCTGTATATCTTTGTATAAATGATTAGAATCCATCCTCTTTCCTTCCCCTTTTCGTATATGCTGTTAAAATATATGCGAAGGGCCGTACATTTATGAACAAAGGAAAAAATTCTATGCACGGAGACTATTGATTCTAACAGTATTTTATATTTGAATCCCATACCATATTTTGTTAAAATTAAAACACAACAGGCCGTATTGCTCTGGAGTGACCAGTCACACTCCGGCATACGCCTGTAATTAAGCACGTATATAAAGGAGGATTATCATGAACACAGTAAAGGTTAGAAACCTAGAGCTCGGCGCAGGAATCCCTGCAATCTGTATCCCTAATGTAGGAAAAACAAAAGACGAAATCATTTCACTAACCAAACAGTATACCGGCATGCGCATGGATATTATGGAATGGCGTGTCGACTGGTTCGAGGGTGTAGAAGATATTGAAGCAGTAAAAGACGTACTCGCAGAGGTACGTTCCGCTCTGGGCGATACGCCGCTTCTTTTTACTTTCCGTACAAAGAATGAGGGCGGTGTCCATGAGATGAGCACAGAAGCTTACGCCAGCCTCAATAAAGCCGTTGCGGCAACCGGTATGGCAGATTTCATTGACGTAGAGATATTTACAGGCGATACGATTGTCTCCGATATGATTACGGCAATCCACGCGGCAGATACAAAGGTAGTTGCCTCCAACCATGACTTTGACAAGACGCCGGCCCAGTCTGATATCGTATACCGCCTGCGCAAGATGCAGGATATGGACGCAGATATACCAAAGATTGCCGTTATGCCCCAAAGCAGAAAGGACGTCCTCACGCTCCTTGCCGCTACAGAAGAGATGTCATCGAACTATGCAGACCGTCCGATCATCACAATGTCCATGGCGGGCATGGGAAGCATCAGCCGTCTTTCCTGCGAAGCTTTCGGCTCCTGTCTAACCTTTGGTTCCGGCTCCATGGCTTCCGCGCCGGGACAGATTGGCGTAGATTCCCTGTATGAAGCATTGCAGATCGTACATAACGCATTATAATTCTTATGAAATAAAATTGTGCTAAGAAACAGGTATCCTTCCTTAGCACAATTTTTTATGGGAAAATGCTTTCCTCTATACATGCTCTTTACAGCTCCACTCCGACACAGTAAGCTTAAAAACCGTCGTTTCATTTACCATTTTCTCCGGAAAAGTCCAGTCCGTCCTGCCTGTGTAATGCGCCGTCATCCTATTCAGTCCATAACACTTTTCTTCATAATCCTTCAGAAATTCAAGATTTCCTTTTCCCATCACGCTCTGGTACAGATACGTATAAGCGCAGGCTGTTTTCCGCTCTACAAGTTTGTGTCCTGTATCCATCTCAAAGGATACTCTGCTCTGCTCCTTGGCCAGCGCAATCTTCTTTCCTTCGCCAGCGCTGTGGAAATAAAGAATCAGCTCTCCGTTCTTATTCTCATAGCCAAAGTTCAGGGGCACAATATACGCCCCCTCATTGTCTGTCAGCCCAAGCCGGCAGATGTCGCAGCCATTCACAATCTCAAGCATCTTCCCATAATCTGTTATTTCCCTGTCTTTTCTTCTCATGATCTTATCTCCTTGCTCGGCTATTCCGCACAATATGCCATGCTGTCATCCCGACCGTCCAACTCTAAAAGCGTTTCCAGCCGTCTCTTTGCATCCTCATACCCCATAAATTGGATTCCATGTATTCCAAATCTTCTGGCCGCCTCAATATTTTCCGCGTTATCGTCAATAAACACACTTTCTGAAGGAAGAAGGGAATAGGTATCGCACAGATGCTTATAAATCTCCCATTCCGGCTTCATCAGATGACATTCATGGGAAAATACCACGCCGTCCATAAACGGAAGAAACGGCATATGCTCCTTTGTTCTCTCAAACAGATCCTTGCCGTAATTAGACAGTACATACAACCGGTATCCTCTTTTTTTCAAATCTTTTACCCACTCCATTGTATATGGCATCTCCCATACCGTTTCTTCCGCATGGCCATAGGCGTCCCGGATTAATTCCTCATGCTCCGGCGCATTTGCCACAAAGCCTTCTATCAGCTCTTTTGTCCCAATCGGCCCCCTGTCTGCTCTAAGCCACATGGCGCTGCAAAATACTGCATTCAGGACAGTCTCCTGTTCCTCCTTGGAATATCCTCTTTTCTTCACATATGTATAAGGGTCATACTCCACCAGAACCTTTCCAACGTCAAAAATAATATTCTTAATCATATCTTACCCAAACTCTCCATCTAACAGCGTCAAATAGATTCCTAAAAATTTATTCTTCGCCGATAATCTCAATCTGACATACTTTCATCGCCTCCAGCGCCTGCTTATGGCTCTCTGGCGTCACTCCCGCGCAGCAGGAAGCATCCACGATCACAGCCGCCTCCGGCAAAGCCGCTTTCACAATCATCGCATTCGAGATGACACAGATATCCGTACAAAGCCCAATCAGAGTAACACTCCCAATCTTTTCCTGCCACTCGTCATATTTCTGAAGCGTGTTTCCCAAATCAAGGCAGCCAAAGGTCTTCTTATCCACCGGCAGTTCTCCTATCAGCTCTTGAATCTCCGAACGGATCTCCCATCCTTTTGTTCCGCGGATGCAGTGCCTTACCGGAAGCTTTTTTCCTTCCTGCGTCTGCAGGTAATCTTCTTCATGCGTATCCCTCGTGGCGATAATCCTGCCGTCAAACCCTTTTATTTTCTCTACTACCTTCGAAACAATCTTTTCCGCTTCCTTTGTTCCCAACGCTCCGTCAATAAAATCATTCTGCATGTCCACAACTACTAAAATATTCATCACACAATCTCCTTCCTATATACTTTTTCTTTCCTTCCCCGATAAGCTTCTTCCACAAACAACGTTACATCGTTCATGATTCTCCGTCATTTACTGAATCTTCATCCGTCTCCTCCTGATTCCACAGCTAAATCCTCCGCTTTCTTTTGATTATAGCATTCATGCCCTATTTAAGCAATTAACAATAAAAGAACGCTTATTTCCTAACTCTATGATAGGAAATAAGCGCCCTTAAGTTGATTACATATCATGCATGTTGTTATATCGGATAGCTTCCGTTCTCCGTATCTGCAATCACCGGGTCAATCTTGGTCTGCTGAGCTTCCCTGTACTTAAAGAAATCCGTTGCAACCTGCGGGAACAGCGCGTAGGACAGCACATCCTCGTCCTGCTGGATCCACCGCTCGCATTCTTTACGCAGGGTGTCTAACTCATCCGGGATCAGGTCAGCCGGACGGCAGGTAATAACCTCCGGATTCTCCCCGAGAACTTTCTTCTTTACTTCCTCGTTAAACGGCTTAACGGTTGCTCCGTATTTGCCGCTTAAGACATCCTTGGTCTCCTTCGTCGCCATCTTATAGCGTTCGCCCATCAGCACGTTAAATACAGCCTGAGTACCTACAATCTGAGAGGACGGCGTAACAAGCGGCGGCTCGCCTAAGTCTTTACGAACCTTTGGAACCTCTTCGAGCACTTCATAATACTTATCCTCTGCATTCTGCTCCTTAAGCTGCGAGGTCAGATTCGAAAGCATGCCGCCCGGAACCTGATAAAGCAAGGTCTTGATATTTACTCCCATATTCTTTGGATTGAGCAGTCCGCTCTCCAAAGCCTTGTCACGGATCGGACGGAAATGGTCCGCAATCTCCGACAGCAGGTTCTGGTCAAATCCGGTATCATACGGAGTTCCCTTAAAGGTCTCCACCATAACCTCTGTTGCGGGCTGTGAAGTTCCCAGCGCAAATGGAGACATAGCCGTATCAATCACATCCACGCCCGCTTCCACTGCCTTTAAATAGGTCATGGACGCAACGCCTGACGTGTAGTGGGTATGGAGCTGGATCGGGATATTTACCGCGTCCTTTAAGGCTCCGATCAGCTCCGTCGCCTTATATGGAACCAGAAGCCCAGCCATATCCTTGATACAGATGGAATTTGCTCCCATCTCCTCAATTCTCTTCGCAATGTCTACCCAGTAATCCAGCGTATAGGCATCGCCCAGCGTATAGGAAAGCGCCACCTGTGCGTCGGCCTTCTCCCTGTTGGCCGCGGTAACGGCAGTCTGCAAGTTTCTAAGGTCGTTGAGACAGTCAAAGATCCGGATAATATCAATGCCGTTTGCCACGGACTTCTGCACAAAATATTCTACTACGTCGTCCGCATAAGGACGATATCCCAGAATATTCTGTCCTCTGAACAGCATCTGCAGCTTTGTGTTTTTAAATCCGTCGCGGAATTTTCTCAGTCTCTCCCATGGGTCTTCCTTCAGAAACCGGAGGGATGCGTCAAAGGTCGCGCCGCCCCAGCACTCTACGGAATGATATCCCACCTGATCCATCTTCTCTACGATCGGCAGCATCTGCTCTGTTGTCATACGTGTGGCAATCAAAGACTGATGCGCGTCTCTCAAAATGGTCTCTGTTATCTTAATTGGTCGTTTTCCCATTTCTACCATTATATCTTCCTCCATATATTTATTAAATCCTTGATAGCAGGATTACCAGTTCATGATCAAGCAAATCTCTTCCTGTTGTTACACAACCCCAAAGATCGCCATAAAGGTACCGGCAGCTACTGCCGTGCCGATAACGCCGGCCACATTCGGTCCCATAGCATGCATCAGGAGGAAGTTGGTCGGATCTGCCTCCGCTCCTACCTTCTGCGAAACCCTGGCCGCCATAGGAACCGCGGATACTCCCGCAGAACCGATCAGCGGATTCACCTTGCCGCCGGTTGCCTTGCACATAATCTTGCCGAAAACCACTCCGGCTGCCGTACCAAATGCAAATGCTACCAAACCAAGGATTACAATCTTAATGGTATCCCAGTTCAGGAACGCCTCCGCGCTTGTGGTAGCTCCTACCGACGTGCCAAGAAGAATAACGACGATATACATTAGTGCGTTCGAAGCCGTCTCGGTAAGCTGCCTAACCACACCGGACTCCCGGAACAGATTTCCAAGCATCAGCATACCTACAAGAGGCGCTGTAGTCGGAAGAATCATACATACCACGATGGTAACAATGATCGGGAACAGGATACGCTCCAGCTTGGATACCGGACGCAGCTGCTCCATCTTGATCTGACGCTCCGCCTTTGTGGTCAGAAGCTTCATGATCGGCGGCTGAATAATCGGCACCAGAGCCATATAGGAATAGGCGGCAACCGCGATCGGTCCCATGATCGCCGTCTGCTGCAGCTTGCCCGCAAGGAAAATGGACGTCGGTCCGTCCGCGCCTCCGATAATAGATACAGCCGCCGCTGCCTTATCAGAAAAGCCCATCGCCATAGCGCCAAGATATGCCGCAAAAATACCAAACTGCGCGGCCGCTCCCAGAAGGAAGCTCTTTGGATTCGCGATCAGCGGACCGAAATCCGTCATCGCCCCAACGCCCATAAAAATCAGCGAGGGAAGGATCGCCCACTCATCCAGAATGTAGAAATAGTAGAGCAGTCCGCCGGTTCCATTTGCCGCGTCCTCGGCATGCAGCATAATATCCGGATAGATATTAACCAGAAGCATGCCGAAAGCAATCGGTACCAGCAGCAAAGGCTCAAACTCGTGCCTGATAGCCAGATACAGGAAAAAGCAAGCCACTCCGATCATGATCAGGTTGCCTCCCGTCAGATTCAAAAACGCCGTCTGATGCACGAGGTTCTCTAATGTTGTTGCAATATAATCCATTTTATAACCTCCAGTCGTGTCTAGGACATAAGTTCAGTTATGCTTTAGTTTAATGTAGCAAGAACAGCTCCGGCCTCAATTGCGTCGCCCACTGCCGCGTCAATGCTCGCTACAGTTCCGTCTTCCGGCGCCACGACTGGAATCTCCATCTTCATTGCCTCGATAATAACCACCGGATCACCCTTCTTCACACTCTGTCCCACATTCGCTTCAATCTTAAATACTTTGCCCGCCGCTCCGGCCTTTACTTCAATAGAACCTGCCCCTGCGGCTGCCTTCGGAGCCGGCGCTGTCTTCGGAACCGCGATCGGCGCCGCTGCCGGCGCTGCCGCAGGCTGTGCTCCCGCCGCCTTTTCTTCCACAGTTACATCGTATACGCTGCCATTCACTGTAATTGTATAATTTTTCATTGCTTATTTCCTCCTTATCATTAATTCCACTTATTTGATTTTCTTCTCTTTATGCTTCTTACAACAAAACCGTCTGTTGTTGTGCCCTCTGCCGCTGCGATCGCCGCCGCGATCACCGCGATCAGTTCGGAATCATCCGTCTTCGGTACAGCCGTTCTCCGTACCGGAGCTGCCGGCGGCGCCACAGACGCGGACGTCTCTTTGACTTCCGGTTTCTTCCGGAACTTATTCTGTATCGCAGGAATGTACTTGAATAAAGAAATAATCAGTGAAATGATTATCAGTACAACAAATACGGTTCCCATGCCAAGCAGCGTATTCAAACCTGCTTTCTCTAATATCTCTCCCATTGAAAACTGTGCGCTGACGGTCAGGCTATCCAGATACAGCTCCTCGTCAAAGACAAATTCTACCACCGCAGTCCTGTCCTCAAACGTTGTCTCCGTGGATACCACCAGTTCATCCGCACCAGCCTCAAAGGTATAATCTCCATGTTCTACGTATGCTCCGCACTCCTCTTCTCCGGCCTTCCATGCATCGATCGCACCTAAGTATTTTTCCGGAGTTAACGGGAGCCCCATTTCAGTAAGCTGCTGTTCAAAGGCAAAATCCCTCAGTCCTTTGATCTGTTCAACCGACGCGTCGTCATAGTTCGGGAAATAAGTAAACACATAATCCACAACTTGGCTGACCGCAGCCTCATCGTATTCGATTACTTCCTTTTCCTGTCCGCATCCCGTTGTGAAAGCAAGCACGGCTGTCAGCATACATATTAATAAGCTAATCTTTTTCTTCACTTTGCTTCACCTCGCTAAACTGTTCCGTGTTTCTTTGAAGGACGTACTTCTTTCTTCGTAAAGAGCATCTCAAATGCCCCGATCACATATTTTCTTGTATCTGCCGGCTGAATCACCGCATCTACGTATCCTCTTCTTGCCGCCGACATAGGACTGGACTGCAGTTCCTTATATTCCGCCGCTTTTTCATTCAGCACTCTGCTGTCAGCTCCCGCATACATGATCTTGGCGGCAAGCTTCGCATCCATCATCCCGATCTCAGCCTCCGGCCATGCATATACCATGTCCGCTCCGATTGATTTACTGTTCATTGCCACATAAGCGCTTCCATATGCCTTGCCGGTCACAACATTTACCTTCGGAACCGTCGCGTTTGTAAAGGAATATACTAACTTAGCCGCCGCCTTCGCAAGATTCCGCTCAGAACACTTTCCCGCCGTAAATCCATTGACGTTGGTAAGGGTCAGCACCGGAATATTAAATGCGTCGCAGAATTCTACAAACTCCGCGGCTTTCTTCGCGCCCTTTGCTGAAAGGGAACCGTCAAATTCAGCCGTTACATTCGCTGCGGAATCATAAACCTTAGAGCGGTTCGCCGCCGCGCCTACGGTCATTCCGTTTAGACGGATAAATCCAGTCACCATATCCTTTGCATATTCTCTCTTTGTCTCAAAGAACACATTGCCGTCTGAAATATTCGCAAGGGCAATCGCCGTATCCTCTGCCGCATTTTCAATTCCTGCACATGCGCGGTTCAGATCATCCGTACACTCGCAATAGGATGCTTCCTCTTCATTATTGCCCGGCAGCATACATACCAGAGAACGGATATCTGCAAGAATCTCATCCTCTGTGCCGACGCCGTCCACCAGTCCTGCCTCTTCGCTCTGATACTTTGCAGATGAAGTATCGCATTTGCCGATGTCATTGCCCGGAATCGCATTGGGAGAATTTACAAATAATCTGGCCTCCTTCTCTTCCATGAACGTAAAATCAGAAAGCGCCGGAAGCACGGAAAGTCCGCCTCCGCAAGTGCCGAATACTGCGGAAATCTGCGGAATCACGCCGGAAGCCATTGCCTGCTTCAGATATAGGTTTCCAAAACCATCCAGCGCGTCTGTCGCCTCCTGAAGCCTCATGCCCGCACAGTCAAGAAGGCCGATCACCGGCGCTCCCATCTTCATCGCCAAATCATAGATATTTGCAATCTTTTTCGCATGCATCTCTCCAATGGTTCCGTTTAAGACCTCTGCATTCTGGCTGTAAACATATACCAGATTACCGTCGATGACACCGTATCCGGTAATCACACCGTCTCCGGGAGTCTCTTTTTCCTGCATGTTGAAATCTGTAGCTCTGGCAGTCACTGCTCCGCCAATTTCAACAAAACTTCCCGCGTCAAGCAGAGCTGTAATTCTTCTGCCTGCTGCACTTGTTGTTGCTATGTTACTACTCATAACCCAGCCCTCCATTTTCCTTACTATACTTGTATATTAGGTTTATATAATAACCAAATTTCTGCCTTGTATATTATAACTTTTATTTCTGTAAAGTGCAATAGTTTTATTTATTTTTGTTAAATAAATATCAAGTAGCGCGGCAAAATCCTTTTACCGCGCTACCTGCAAATGATATGCTATTTTTGGTTCCTAAACTGCACCGGCGTCATATTATATGCTTTCTTAAACAGCCTGTTAAAGTGCTCCACATTCTGATAACCAACCGTCAGCGCGATATTCTCTACCGTCATACTGCTGCTCTTTAACATTGCGCGGGCCTTCTTCATCCGCACCTTTTTTACCAGTTCGCCAAATGTCATGCCGGACTTCTCCTTAATATATTTAGACAGATACGGCTTTGACAGATAGAATTTCTCAGACAAGTCATCCAGCGTCACATCAATATAATTTTCCTGAATATAATTCATAATCTCTATCATCCGCGCATCATTGCAGGTATCTGCCGTCTTAATTTCATCCAGCTTATTTACCGCTACAATCAGCGCTTCAATGGACGCCTTGATAATATCCGCGTCGATGCCCACGCCCCAGCATGCCTTGCCCTTACACACAATTCCCACATAGGCGGCCGCCTTAGATGACGACCCTCTGGTCAGAGAATGCTCCTCATAATATCTCAGCTCATAGCTGATATTAAAATACTGCTTAATCGCATTGCTCACCGCGTCTAACCGGCCGTTTCCGGAAGCCGCTACAACTCTCTGGTCATTGCCGTGCTGGATCGTCGCCTCTGCAATAATACCGTCCACCTGTTTAAAATGACACTCGTCAATGGCAAACACACTCTTAGCGTTCACGTAATTATCGGTAAATATCTGATATACCCACTCCGGCGTCAGCTCCTTATGCGCACGGTCGGATACTCCCTTCACAAGATATCCTACCTCTTCCCGCATCTTCTCCGGAAGATTGATGCCGTAACCCTGCTTTAAAATATAATTCACACCGCCTTTACCGGACTGGCTGTTGATGCGGATTACATCCGAATCATACTTTCTGCCCACATCCTGCGGATCAATCGGAAGATATGGAACCGTCCACATATCGCTCTTTCCATCCTCCCTCCATGCCATTCCTTTGGCGATGGCATCCTGGTGCGAGCCTGAAAATGCAGTGAACACCAAATCTCCCGCATAGGGCTGACGGTCATATACCTGCATTCTGGTAAGCCGCTCATAGGTCTCCCGAATCTTTCCCATATCGGAAAAATCCAGCCCCGGATCTACGCCGTGGGAATACATATTCATCCCCAGCGTAATGATATCCACATTGCCGGTACGCTCCCCATTTCCAAATAAAGTGCCTTCAATCCGGTCGGCTCCCGCTAATACGCCAAGTTCCGCCGTAGCCACGCCGCAGCCTCTGTCATTGTGAGGATGCAGGCAGAGGATCACATTCTCCCTGTAATTCAAATGCTTATGCACATACTCGAGCTGTGTGGCAAACACATGTGGCATGGCGTTCTCAACTGTTGTCGGGATATTGATAATTGCCTTATTATCTGCTGTCGGCTTCCACACATCCAGCACTGCGTTGCATACCTCAACCGCATAATCCACTTCCGTTCCAGGGAAGCTCTCCGGACTGTACTGGAAGGTAAAATTGCCCTCTGTCTCATCCGCCAGCTCTTTTAAGAGCTTCGCGCCCTCCACTGCAATCTTCCTGACCTCTTCTTTATTCTTCTTAAACACCTGCTCCCTCTGGGCAACGGATGTAGAATTATACAGATGCACCACCGCATGAGGCGCCCCCTTCACAGCCTCAAAGGTCTTCTTAATAATATGCTCCCTTGCCTGTGTCAGAACCTGAACCGTCACATCATCCGGGATCATATTATTTTCAATCAGCGTACGCATGAATTTATATTCAGTCTCAGAGGCTGCCGGAAATCCAACCTCAATCTCCTTAAATCCAATATTCACCAACAGCTGGAAGAACTCCAGCTTTTCCTCCAAGCTCATCGGTTCAATCAACGCTTGATTGCCGTCCCGGAGGTCAACGCTGCACCAAATCGGCGGTTGATCAATATACTCTTTCTTCGCCCAATCATAGGTAACTTCTGGCGGCATAAAATACTGTCTTTCATATTTGCTGATGTTTTTCATATTCGAATCCTTCCCTTCTATTTCATCCGCTGAGCTTTTGCGGTCGCTTTCGATTCCCATACAAAGCTGCAGTTCGCTTACTACGGTGGAAGAGTTTCCATGTAGTAAAAATTATCAATTTTTTTGTTTTATTTTATCCTCCCCTATACTACCACGAGAACTCAAAAAAGAAAAGTGATGTTTTTAATCACTTTTCTTGATTTATTTTAATGTATTCTTTAATTATCTGCTGCATACACCATTGAAAATCTCTTTTTTCAACTGCAGCTGACGTTACAAGCTCCCATTTCCCAATTGTCTCTCCTTCCAAGGAAAGGACAATTTCTCCGACGGCTTCTCCTTCTTTTACCGGCGCTCTCACTTTCTCTCTGCACGTAACAGACATCTCCGGCTGCTCATCCTCCCTTACCAGATAATTCCACTCTTTTGGCGCGTCCTTAATCCTTACGCCCGCCGTAGAACTTCCGCCAAGCCTCCCGCCGTCCGGAACTCCCTCAACTACCGGGATATTTCGAAACGTTTGTTCCTCCCACAGATCCCGGTAACTGTAATTTTCCAATCCGTATTCCATAAGCGCTCTGGTATCGGCCCACTTATAATTCTTGTTATTCGGCCATCCGCAGGCAAGAAGCGCAACGATAAATGTCCTTCCGTCCCGGCGGAGCGCTCCCACATAGCAGTAGCCCGCGTCTCCGGTAAATCCGGTCTTTCCAGACAGCGCCCCCTCCATCATCGACAGGAAAGCATTGTGATTGCTGCAGCTAAAGTTCCTGCTTCCGGACACATCCCCAAAGCTGTGACTCTTCGCTTGGGTAATCTGAAGAAATTCTTCCCTCTTTTCCGATTCCATGATACAGTATCTCATAATCAGAGCCAGTTCTTTTGCCGTCGTAGAATGGATTCCCTGATCGTCGGCGGCGTCTAATCCATTCGGCGTAATAAAGTATGTAGCGTCCAGTCCAAGTTCCTCTGCCTTTTCATTCATCAGTCCTGCAAACCCCTCTACGCTTCCTCCCACATGCTCCGCTACAACTACCGCGCTGTCATTGTGGGATTCCAGCATAAGAGAATACAACAGATCCTTCAGGTAATATTGTTCGCCCTTCTTTACACCCAGATGAACCTTTGGCTGTCCGGCCGCATATTCTGATACCTCTGCGGTCTCCGTATCCCCCTTCATATGCTCCAGCGCTACGATACAGGTCATAATCTTTGTTGTGCTCGCCATAGGCCTTGGCACATCCTCTTCTTTTCCGCTAAGAACTCTTCCGCTGTCGCCGTCTATCAAAACCGCCGACCTTGCATAGAGCCGCCCCTGAAAGCCGGCGTCTTTTGACTCTTCCGCTTTCTTTTCCTCTTTCGCATATGCAATAGCCGCCTGTCTGCCAAAGCTCCCGCCCAATACAGATGCTGCCAGACAGAGACTTATCATAACTCCCATCCCTTTTATACATCTGCGGATACACGCCTTCTCTTTTTCTCTCATACAGAACCTATCCAAAAGAAGTTATTTAAATGTATGAAGCAGACGGCTCCCCCATGCGTTAAATATTCAATTTCAACTGGGCTTCTTCCTCAGCTTCCGTCTTAAAATTCTCAATCTGCTCCGGATTCATGCTTGGAAGCTCCTCCAATGACTGAATACTGAATCTTCGGAGAAATTCTTCCGTAGTGCCAAATAAAATCGGCTTCCCCGGAGCGTCCATCCGCCCGACTTCGCAGACCAGATTATATTCCACCAGACGGTTCACCGCGTGGTCTGACTTGACTCCGCGTATTTTCTCAATCTCTAACTTCGTCACCGGCTGTTTATATGCAATGATTGACAGAGTCTCAAGCTGTACCTCTGTCAGCACATACTTCCTTGGCTGCTTCGCGATCCGGATCAAATATTCATACATATCCGCCTTGGTGCACATCTGAAAAGAATCCTCCAATTCAATAATCCGCACCCCTCTGTCAGAATCATACAGCTTGTCCATCATATTATGTATGACTTTTCGTGTCGTATCCTCATCATGCCCAACCGCAAGGGCTATCTTTGACAATTCCACTGATTCTCCCATTGTAAAAAGAATTGCCTCTATAATACCTTCTAACCTGCTGATTTCCACGTTATACTACCTTTCTTTTTCCACGTCCCATGCCGCATCATAACGGACATTACATCTGGGACGTAATCAGAATATCGTCAAAGGGCTGCTCTTGTTCTATCACAATCTGGCCAGATTTCATCATTTCCAGAATTGCCAGAAAGGTAACTACAATCTGTATTCTGGAACGCTGCTTTGAAATCAGCTCGCGAAAACTGAATCTTTTATGATTCAACGCGTACTCTTCTACCTGAGACAGCTTCTCCGATACCGTAATCTCTTCCTTCTCAATCTTTCCAAACCGGCTTCTTATCTGATCAATCTTATCTGTCTGCTTCCTCATTACATCCTGAAAAATGCTCTGAAGCTTTCCAAGAGTAAGATCCTCTAACAGCTTGTCCAAATCCACCGGCTCCACATAGTCGGCCACCTCGTCCGGAATATACGGTTTCCGGTACATCACCCGCTCGCTATCCACCTGCCGGTCCTTCAGTTCATAAGACATATATTTATACATTTTATACTGGAGAAGCTGTTCTACCAGCTCCTGTCTGGGGTCTTCCTCTTCCCCGTCTTCATTTATTTCCTTCGGAAGAAGCATCCTGCACTTAATGTCAAGAAGCGTAGCCGCCATAAGAAGAAATTCGCTCATCACATTCAGATCGCTCTGCTCCATTGCTTCGATATATTCCATATACTGATTCGTGATCTCAACGATCGGAATATCATAGATATCTATTTTATTTTTATCGATCAAATGCATAAGCAGGTCAAGCGGCCCCTCAAACACCTGAAGCTTTACCGAAATTCCCATGTTACTCCTCACTTTATCAAACTAACCAATCTATTATACTTGATTTTCCATTCTTACACAAGAAAAGATTTTCTCTGTTGCTTCAGTCTTTGCTCTTGGCGGCTTCCTTCCCCGGACACAAGGTAACCACAACCAATTCCGCAGGATTAAACAGCCGTATATTCACTGTATGCGTCCCAAGCCCCCGGCCTACAACGCCCGTTTTCTTTCCCTTCCTGCAGATCCCACAGGAATACTTCGGAAACAATTCGATCTGCGGCGTTATCAGCCCGCCAAGCTTCGGAATACCTATGATCCCCCCATGAAGATGGCCCGAGAGAGTCAAATCCGCCCCCCATTTCACATAAGTATCAAAATAAACCGGACTATGGGCGAGCAAAATCCGGTATCTGCCCTCTATAGATTTTCCCAGTCTATCTGATATGTCTGAAAGTTTCAGCTCCCTTGTCCGAAAATGCGCATAGCAGCCCAGAGGAATCTCCAAGCCGCTGACGGCGGCCGGGATTCCCTTCATAGTAAACTGCTCTGTCTCATTTTCCAAAACATGAATCCCTAACCGCCGTACTTTCTCAATATACTGCCCATAACGGTCCTTATATTCCTCTGGATTCATTCGCATCTTCTGTTCATGGTTGCCATTCGCCAGATATACCGGACAGATTTTCGCCAGTTTCTCAAGGAGGCTGACTGCCGTAGAATCTGTAAATTCTTTCTTTCTCGTCAGCAGATCGCCTCCGATCAGTATATAATCCGGCTTCTCATCTGCAATCGCAGCGGTAAGCTTTATATTGTCCTCTCCATACTGCTTTCCATGCAGGTCAGAAAGGAATATCAGCTTAACCTCTTCCCCGCCTGAAGTTTTATATGGGAGACGGATACGGTATCGCCTGATAATAAATTCATGCAGCTCTCTCCATATTTCAAGCGCCGCTGCAAATACGCTGACTCCGGCGGATACCGCCAGATTTTCCTTCCATGACCTCTTTTTCTTCATACCTATTATATCCTCATTTCTATGTCCGGATAAATATTCCTATCCGAAAACCGCTTCTATGTAAGAGTACCATTCTTTTTTCCATTAGGCAAGTAGGAAGGAGGCTGTACGCTCCGTTCACAGTAACACAAAGCTACATGAAGAATTTCTCCAGCGCGGTTTCTAACGCATTTTTGTATTTCATTTTCCCCACGTCTTTTGCGGCGACGATATCTACCCTTCCAATCTCCTCCCCATTCAGATAATAAACCATCTCGCCTGCCTTATCCCCCTTCTTTATTGGCGCCTCTAGTTTCTTCTTCATCTCTGGCTTCTTCTCAATCTTTGTCAAATCTGCGCCGACGGTATCGATATACTGAAATCCTTCCGCCTGTTTTACAGAAACTTCCGTTTCCATTCCCTTTTCCACCTTCGCCGGCGCAATGGCCTGCAGTCCTTCGTCCATGTATTTCATACATTTCCCAAAACCATAATTCAACAGCGTCATCGCGTCTTTAAATCTGGATTTTGAATCCTTGGCAGCCATGATTACCGCTATCATTTCCATCTGGTTTTTCTCTGCAGTTGCGGATACACAGAATCCCGCGTCTGAAGTAGAACCGGTTTTCAGGCCGGTAGCATACTGGTACTGGCGGATCAGTTTATTCGTGTTGGTGAGTCCAAATTCGCTGCTCCCTTTTTTTGTAGTATGCGTGATGTTCTCCATCCAGATTGTAGAATAATCGTGAATCTGCGGATATTTAACCAGCAGCTCCTTTGACATCAGCGCAATATCCCTGGCTGTCGTCTCGTGACCTTCTGTATCCAATCCGTTACAATTTACAAAATTCGTATTTTCCATGCCAAGCCCTCTGGCGCGCTCATTCATCTGATTCACAAACTCTTCCTCGCTGCCGCAGACATATTCTGCCATTGCCACACAGGCGTCGTTGGCACTTGCCACTGCAATACATTTGATCATGGTATCCACAGTCTGCGTCTCTCCCGGCTCCAAAAACACCTGCGAGCCGCCCATAGAAGCCGCATGTTCGGAGGTCTGTACCTCGTCCTCCAGTGCAATCCGGTTATCCGCCAGTGCGTCAAAGATCAATAGCAGCGTCATGATTTTTGTCACGCTTGCCGGCGGGCGTCTGGTATCCGCGTCCTTCTCATAAATGATCTTTCCCGTAGACGCTTCCATCAGTATCGCAGACGGCGCGCCGACTTCTACTCCCGCTCCTCCTCCGGCCTGCCCGGCGTCTTTTTCTATCCCTTCCTCTTTTTTTGCAGCGTCTTCCTGTCCTTCTGTTCCCCCTGCATTCTCCGCCTCATCAGCGCTTTCCTGTTCCTTTGCACTATCTGTATCCTCTTCCGCTCTTTCTTCTCCTCCGTCCTCGTTTGTATCCTCCGCAGCTTCCTCAGCCCGCGCCTCCATGCCTTTAGGAAGCCATAGGATTCCCTGCACTCCGATCAGTATACTTAATACGATTGCCAGAAATCTTCGCATAATCTCCTCGCAACTCCTGCTGTCATTAACATTGTAATCCTCATACTAAAATATTATGCCTGGCCCTTTTGCAAAATCCTGCCGGATATGCTAAGATAGTTACACTTTACAGATAGAATGGAGTAAGATCATGAACAAAAAAGAAGTATTAGAAATCCGCAGGCAGTTTTCGCCGGAAAACTGCGCCATCACCCGCATCTGCGGCTGTTACGTAGATGGGGACAAGGAAAAACGGCTGGAATTTAAAGACGCCTTTCTCTCTCTCCCGGAAGAAGAAACCTTCAAATATTTTGATATTTTCAAGAAAGCTCTTTCCGGAACCATCGGAAAGAATCTGATACATATGGAATTTCCTTTGGAACAGGAGTTATCCGGCGGAACGCAGGAATTTATCCGGCGATTAAAGGAAAGCAGGCTGACCGACGATATCCTGCTGGAAGAATTTTATGATAAGGTGATAGAATATTACGATTTCGGTGAGCATTATCTCATCCTGCTGATACACGCCGTTTACGATATTCCTGGCAAAGCCCTTGACGGAAGCGAATTATTCGACGCGTCCGACAGCGTATACGAACATATCCTCTGCTGTATCTGCCCCGTGGCATTGTCCAAGGCCGGACTCTGTTACAATCCTGCCGTCAACAGCATTCAAGACCGCATCCGCGACTGGGTGGTAGGCGAACCCGCAAACGGATTCCTGTTTCCGGCATTTAACGACCGCTCCCCCGATCTCCACCACCTTCTCTTCTATTCCAAGAAACCGGAAGAGCTTCAGGATTACTTTGTAGCTTCGGTCCTTGGCTGCAGCGAAGTTATGAGCGCGGGAACCCAGAAAGAATCCTTTCAGGATATCATTGTCAACACATTGAAGGACGACTGCGACTATACCGTCATCCGCACGATCCACGAAAACCTAAATGAAATGATAGAAGAAGCCAAGGACGAGCCGGAGCCTTTGGAGCTTGGAAAGCAGGAAGTCCGAAAGCTTCTGGCTAACAGCGGCATCTCCGATGAAAAGCTGGAAACCTTTGAAAAAGATTACAACGAAACCATTGGAGCGCACAGCTCCCTTCTCGCTTCAAATATTGCTGAAACCAAGAAATTCAGCATCAAAACGCCGGAGGTTGTCGTCAATGTAAATCCTGAACGCTCAGATCTTGTTGAGATTCAGATCATCGGCGGAAGGAAATGCCTCGTCATCCCCATCGACGACGAGGTAGAGGTAAACGGAATCTCTGTCAATGCAAAGTAGCCCCGGCTCACCAGACAATTTCCCGGCGGACGCAGATTGAAACACATAGGATTTAATACCCGATCGCGTCCGCCTTTGTCATCCAGAAATGAATCCCTGTAGTAGAATCAAACCACCGGTCTTCATTAAAATTCTTCACTTCTACCCACTGGCCTTTCCGATATACGAAGTTCTCATCCACCAGTGACCATGCCTCGTCAAATTCCTGCGTATCGTCAAAGCTTTTAATCATCAAAACCTTCGCCCTACTGCACCTGCAGCTTGGCATCGTTGCCGACGTCCTTTTAGCGTCCGCCGGGATCAGAAGCTGCACCAGCCTGTCATTGACGCATTTCTTATATCCGAGAATCGGTCCGGTCTCCGGACAGTGCATCCGAAACCACTTCGTATTCTCATCGGAAACGACGCCCTCAAGCGCCGCTCTCTCCAGTACTGCTGAAAACAAATCCGCGCCTCTGATATCACAGCCGGTCATATCGCACCCGCGCATGCAGGCTCCCTTCATATAAGCATTCTGAAAATTCACGCCCCGCAGGGAGCATCCGTCCAGCCTTGCATTCTCAATACTAGAACTTGACAGATTGGCGCCGTCAAATACCACATCGATAAACATGCAGACCCGGAAATCAATATTGTGGAGATCCCTTCTTCCCAAATCCAAATTCCTAAATTCCAAATCCGACAGATCCAGCCTCTCACCTTCCCGGCGTCCCTCCAAAATTTTTTTCAGTTCTTCCTCTTCCATTCGTCTCATACTGCATCCTCCCATCAATTCTATGATAGATCCGTCCGCAGAAGCGGCCGGGCATAAACTCCGGCCTGCCAGCCGGAATCAGTCCTTTATAAATCTACGATCCTTGGTCTGTGGCGGGTATAAGGCAGGAATTTCTTGATCAGATCCTGCGTCTTAATCTTTAAATGAGTTGTGTTGATCCCCGTATTACATACGAAATACTCCGCCTCAGCCACTTCCTTGTCCAGAATCAGCTGCACATAATCATCTTTATCGTTCAGCAGCCCTACCACGCTCGCAGAGCCTGGCTTCGTCCCCAAATGCTCCCACATATGCTCCGGCGATGCAAAGGACATATGGGATACTCCCAGTTTTTTACTGAAAGAAGAGGTGTCAAAAGCCTTCTCCTCCGGCATCACAAGCAGAAAGAAGCTGGTTTTCTTCTGATTGCAGAGAAAAACATCCTTGCGCACCGGCGCGCCGAATACCTTTCCCACGTCCGCGCATTCCTCCATAGACGCCGCCGGGTCATTGTCCACACGCTCAAAAGGAATCCCAAGCTTCCTAAACACCTTATATACCTCCTGCTCTAACGGCACGCGTTCCTTTACATTTTCAGGAACCGTTGTAGTAATCTCACTAATATACATCCTGTATTTCCTCCTGTTCATTTTCCATTTCTAATGATATGATAATAGCAAGGCATACTTCCTAAGAACTGCCTTGCCATCATTATAATTCACCATCCCAAAAAAGAAAAGAGGTTACCATTATGAAATATATCCTTGCTTCCGCATCCCCAAGACGGAAAGAACTGCTTGCACGCACCGGCCTTGCATTTACCGTAATCCCCTCCCATATCCCGGAGACTATTACCCAGTCGGAACCCTCCGCCGTCGTTATGGAACTTGCCGGCCAGAAAGCCATGGACGTCTGGAAGCGCCGTGCGGACATGGACGATGTGGTTATCGGCGCAGATACCATCGTTGTATATCAAGACGAAATCCTCGGAAAGCCGGCAGATGAATCCGAAGCCTTAGACATGCTCTCCATGCTGGCCGACCGCACCCATCAGGTCTACACGGGCGTATCCATCATACGGGGAACCCACGTCAAAACCTTCTATGAATGCACGCAGGTAACCCTCTATCCCATATACCGGGAAGACCTGCTCCGGTATATCGCAACCGGGGATCCTCTGGATAAGGCCGGGGCATACGGCATTCAGGGAGATTTCTCCATCCATGTAAAATCCATACAGGGAGACTACAGCAACGTGGTCGGGCTTCCCATTGGGAGGCTCTATCAGGAACTGAAAAATTTATAACGCCATGCCTGCCCTACGGTCGCTTTGCCCCGCATTCCGTGCAGAAATTCCCACTATTTACCGTGCCGCAGCCGCAGACCCACTCTGTTTTCGGCCTCGGTTTCCCGCATTCGGTACAGAATTTACCGTGATTTGACGTCCCGCACTGGCAGTTCCAGCCGCCAGAAGACTGCTGCGTCTCTCCTTTCTGGGACTGCCTTGTCTGACTTTGTCCGGACTGCATCTGCTGACCTGCCTGCCTGTTCTGGACAGACTGCTGCCCCATGGTAAATAAATCCTGCACGCTGGCGCCGCCTGCCTGTGCGGCCATTCCCATGCCCATAAATCCGGTCATGGCCCCGCCCGCATTCTTTGCCGCGTCCCGCATAGCGTCTGCCTGCGCGGACGCCAGATTCGCCGCCGCCATATTTGGATTTCTCATCACCGCCGTTCTCTGCAGTTCTTTGATCATATCTTCATCTTCCTTAGACGCAGTTACGCTGTTGATGCCAAAGGAATAAACCTGAATCCCCCGAAGCTCCGTCCATTTTCTGGACAATACTTCATTCAGGGCGTCTGCGATTTCCACCGTATGGCCCGGAAGCGCGCTGTAGCGGATCCCCATGCCGGATACTCTAGCAAATGCGGGCTGCAGCGCCGTCAGAAGCTCTGTCTTAAGCATGGAATCAATCTGGTCTCTGGTATACACATTCCGCACATTTCCGCACACATTGGCATAAAACAGCATAGGATTTACGATTCGGTAGGAGTACTCCCCATTGCAGCGGATGGAAATATCCATATCCAGCCCGATATTATAATCCATAACACGGAACGGCACCGGATTCGGCGTTCCATATTTATTTCCGGGAATTTCCTTGGTGTTAAAATAGTAAATCCTCTGATCCTTCCCTGTTCCGCCGCCGTACTGGAATCGCTCCCACATCTGCTTTGCAAGGCCCTCTAAGCCTTCCATTAAGGGGCCGCCGAATATCGACGGAGATGTGCCTGTATCATAAATATATGCCCCCGGCTCTGCGCATACCTCCAGAACCTTTCCGTCCTCCACGATCATCATGCACTGTCCTTCCGCCACCGCAATATAGGAACCGTCTGTGATGATATTGCTGTCTCCCTTGGAGTTAAACGCGCCCCCCGACGTCCTTTTTTCTCCCTTTGCCGCCAGAATATCCGCACTGAGTGCGTCGCAGTAAAACTGTTCCTTCCACTGGTCTGCCATTGTACTGCCTGCCGCCTTAACTGCCGCTTTGATCAATCCCATATCTTTCTCCTCCAACTATGTTCTATCTGTTTTATTTTTTCTGTTTTTTTCTTTTGTTTCATTTTTTGCGTTTCATCTCTTCGTACGTTAGAACTTCCCCTTCGTTCCGTTTCCGCTGGAATGCATCCCACCGGAACCATGGCTCTCATTCTTCTGCCGTCTCGTACGGTTTACCGTATGGTACAGGAACAAATCCGACCTGTTTGTCAAATGAAAACTCCCCCGCCGCAGGTAAGCCCCCGCGTTATTCTGCAGAACTCTCGTATTCATGCCCTTTTTCCATAAGAGCACCACCGTCAGCGAGACGGCAAAGGACGCTGCCGCCGCCCCAAGGACGGCCGCTATGGGATTAACTGGTTTCCTGTAATG
Source organism: uncultured Dorea sp. (assembly GCA_910584095.1). Classification (GTDB taxonomy): domain Bacteria; phylum Bacillota; class Clostridia; order Lachnospirales; family Lachnospiraceae; genus Claveliimonas. The sequence continues at coordinate 52,983 of CAJTYU010000005.1, forward strand.
GTTCGATTCGGAATAAATCTTTCCTTTTTCTGCATCCGCCAGAAACTGATCCGCCATGTCCAGAAAGACGGCAAAGGAATCATAGTAATCTCCGTCCGATAAATCATCCAGAATCTCCTCCCCGATAGTCTCCCTTCCATAAGCGCCAAATATCCGCTCTGCCCTTCCGTATGCAGTAATCCCCCAGTCCCGCTCCGCCATGCTGATTCCCAGTATCAGGCTGCTGTTATCCTCTCCGGCCCCAAGTTCCTTCTCTTCAAACAGCTTTCTCTCCCAGTCTAGAATATCGTACCCTTCGAACCGATCTGTCGTCACAATTACTACGCTGATTCCATATTCCGACAGAAGCTCCCCGCTCCGTTCTTCCAGCTTTTCCTCTTCCCGCTCCGTCAAAAGTCCCGCTCCGTCCTGAATCCATCCTTCGGCCGGAACAGTCTTCAATTCTTCTGAGGCCATCCCTTCATATCCAGGAAGGACGCCCACGCACAGCAGAAATACCGCCAGCAGGATCCCTCCCCGCTTTTTTACATTCTTCATAGCGCGCCTCCAATCAAGAGGATAAGCAGAGACAGAACTGCCGTCCCTACGCCGGTAAACCCAAACAGGTACTTCCAGAACGCTCCCATGTCTACGGGCAGTTCCCCCACCATCTTCCCTGTCTGTCCATTAATTGCAAACTGATAGGTCTTATCCTTGTACACCGTCTCAAACAGCCAGACCGGAAGCAGTACATAATGGACGCGGCTGTTTCCCGCATGCAGCGAACGCCTGCTGGCCCTTACCGTATCATACCCGATCACCGTATGCGCCAGTTCCTGCTCCGCGCTGTGATAGATCCGTTCATCCGCCCTGTTTTTCGCCGCATCCGCTTCCACGTCATATTTCGCCGTCTCATAACCAGCCAGATAGGCGGGCTTGAATCCGGTCAGCGCGCTATAATCAAAGGGTTCTATGGATTCCGTCGTCTCATCGCTTATCCGGACGCTTCCATCCACCGGAACATGGTCAAACTGCATATTACCCGAACGATTGACCAAATAATGCGAGGTTTCCACATAATCATAGTTCGAATCCGACCACATCCTTGTCCTCGTAGCCCGAAAGCTCATATCTGCATGAACGTCGCAGTCGAACAGCCAGTAGGGCACATAGCAGCCCTTTAGGTTCTTCAGATAACTCCTGTCCCTGAAATTCTTCGGCAGCAGACGCTTCCCCTTACAGAACCCCTCTAACATCTGTCTCGCCCTGTCCGCCTCCACCTGAAACGGTATCACTGCATCCGGCTCAAACCTTCCGGAAACCGTCTGCCGGATCACCACTACATTTTCACAATAAGGGCATCTGGTACTGGCCGTATTCTCGTCTGCCTCAATTTCCCCTCCGCAAGAAGGGCATATGTATCTTCCGTCCTCCGCTCTCTCTGCAGCCGCCGTCTCCTTTCGTTCCTCCCAATGAATCCCCTGCTCCCCCGGAGCGTCTTCCGACCGGGCAAGCTCCTGCAGTACGGAAACGTCATAGGCGTTACCGCAGCTCTTACAGGCAAGCTTCTGCTTTGTCCCGGAAAATTCAAGAGCCGCCCCGCAGCAAGGACACTTATACTGTACAAAATCCATCCTTTTCTCCTTTATCTGTTCTTCTTTATAATTCTATTTTCTTTCCTTACGCCAGATATGTCAAGAATACACGAAAAAATATATATGAAAAATCCTTTTTATATAGAATCAGTACCGGAATCTCAATAACAAACGAAAGCGCCGCGCATACTCTGCGCGACGCCTTCGTCACCTAACAGCGGAAAATACATGCCTTCTTCTTACTGTTTGTCAATACGCTTTTTAATGCTTACACCAACGCAACCGTATCCCTTGCAATGGCAAGCTCTTCGTTAGTAGGCACTACCATAACCTTCACCTTGGAATCCGGTGTGGAAATGGTAATCTCCTCTCCGCGCTTTCCATTTGCCTCCGTGTCAATCTCTATTCCAAGATATCCCAGATACTTACATACGCCTGCCCGCACATTGCCTGCGTTCTCGCCGATACCCGCGGTAAATGCGATCACATCGACGCCGTTCATAGCCGCTGTATAAGCGCCTACGTATTTTGCAACCCGGTAAATGAATACCTCCAGCGCTATCTTGGCCTGCATATTGCCCTCGTCGGCGGCGTTGTCCAGATCGCGAAAATCGCTGGACACGCCGGAAATGCCTTCTACGCCGGACTTCTTGTTAAGAACGTTCATCAGCCCCGCAATGTCAAGGCCTTCCTTTTTCGCGATAAATTCCATAATGGCCGGATCAATATCTCCGGAGCGGGTTCCCATCACCAGACCCTCAAGAGGAGTCAGTCCCATGGAAGTATCCACAGACTTGCCGTTCTCTACCGCGCAGATGCTGGCGCCGTTGCCAAGATGGCATACGATGGTCTTCACTGCGTCATAGGGCTTTCCGGCAAGCTCCGCCGCCCTCTTGGACACAAAGCTGTGGCTTGTGCCATGGAAGCCGTAGCGCCTTACCTTATATTTGTCATAATACTCATACGGAAGGCCGTACATATAAGCCTTCTCCGGCATGGTCTGATGGAACGCGGTATCAAAGACTGCCACCATAGGAGTCCCCGGCATCAGGGACTGGCATGCGTTGATGCCGATTAAGTTCGCCGGATTATGGAGCGGTGCAAGGTCGTTGCACTCTTCGATCGCCGCCTTCACCTCATCGGTGATCACCACAGAACTGGTAAACTTCTCGCCGCCATGTACCACGCGGTGCCCTACCGCGCCGATCTCGTCCAAGCTCTTAACCACGCCGGTCTTTTCATCCGTTAGGGCGTCGATTACGAACTGGATCGCCTCGGTATGCGTCGGCATCGCTTTCTCAGAAACATCCTTCTCTCCGCCTGCCGGCTGATAGGTAAGGCGTCCGTCGATCCCGATTCTCTCACAGAGTCCCTTTGCAAGCACCTGCTCGGATTCTGAGTTAATTAACTGGAATTTTAAAGATGAACTTCCGCAATTAATAACTAATACATTCATTGGTATCTACCTCTCTTTATTTCTTGAATATTGTGACGCTGAATTTCGAATCTTCCATCCGAAAGACGTTTATTTGTCAGCGGCCTGAGCCTGTACGGCCGTAATCGCAACCACGCCTACGATATCGTCTGCGCTGCAGCCCCGGGATAAGTCGTTTACAGGCGCTGCGATTCCCTGTGTCATCGGACCGTAAGCCTCTGCCTTTGCCAGTCTCTGAACCAGCTTGTACCCGATATTTCCCGCGTCAAGATCCGGGAATACCAGTACGTTAGCCTTGCCTGCAACCGGGCTGTCCGGTGCTTTGGATGCTCCCACAGACGGAACGATGGCTGCGTCAAGCTGCAGCTCACCGTCTACCATAACGCCCTCCGGCGCATTCTCCTTCGCAATTTTTACTGCCTCTACCACTTTGTCCACATCCGCATGCTTTGCGCTTCCCTTAGAAGAATGCGACAGCATGGCAACTCTTGGCTCGTCCCCAACCAGAAGTTTGAAGGATTCTGCCGCGGACAGCGCGATCGCCGCCAGCTTCTCCGAATCCGGATTCTGCTCTAAGCCGCAGTCAGAGAACACAAAGGTTCCGTTCTCGCCCATATCGCAGTCCGGCACTACCATTACAAAGAAAGAAGATACCAGCTTGGTTCCCGGCTTGGTCTTTAAGATCTGCAGGCACGGCCTTAAGGTATCTGCGGTAGAATGGCATGCGCCGGATACCATACCGTCTGCATCGCCCATCTTCACCATCATAACGCCGTAATACGTATAGCTTCCCAGCAGAAGCTCCCTTGCCTGTTCCTCTGTCATCCCTTTCTTCTGGCGAAGTTCCACCAGCTTGGCAATATAACTCTCCGTCTTATCGCTTGCTGCAGGATCTACAATCTCTGCCCCTGAAATATCGAAAGAACCCTTATTCTTTTCGATTTCTTCTTTACTTCCGATCAGAACCAGCTTAGCGGTTCCTTCCTTTAAAATCTTCTCCGCCGCCTCATAGGTTCTTGCGTCTTCTGTCTCCGGAAGAACGATTGTCTTAACATTTGACTTTGCTTTTGCTTTGATTCCATCTATAAATCCCATGATTTAAAGACTCCTTTCCATTTTTTCTCAGATACTCTTATTATAATACAAAGAAACCTTGCGGACAAGGTTTCTTTCCTGTTAAATTCCTATCAAAGTTATTGATCATTCCCAATAGAACTGAACATATGGTATGCAGGACGCGGCCGCTTGCGGCATACTTCATCCTCACGCAGGCGCGCCTTCCTCCATCTTTTTCCCAAACCACATCTTCCTTACGATCAGTTCAATAAAAACACGTAGCTTACAATTGCAAAGTACACGCTGATGGTACTGATATCCACCAGCGTGGAGATCAGCGGCGTGGCCATGATCGCCGGGTCCAGCCCCACCTTCTTGGCTGCAAGCGGCAGAGTACACCCCACCACCTTAGCGATCACAACGGTACACGCCATGGTCACGCCGATGGTAAAGGCCATCAGCACATCCCCCTGCCCCATCAGCATAATCCGCACGCCGTTTACGGTTGCAAGGATCAGGCTGATGCAGACGGCAACCCGGACTTCCTTCCAGATTACCTTAAACAAATCCCGAAATTCAATCTCTCCCACAGCAAGGCCGCGGATCACCAGCGTAGAACTCTGGGAGCCGCAGTTTCCGCCGGTTCCGGTCAGCATTGGAACAAACCCCGCAATCTGGGGCATCAGCGCCAGCGCCGCCTCATAGCTGTTCATGATCATCTGTGTTACCGTAGCTGACAGCATCAGAAACAGAAGCCATGGAAGCCTGCTCTTTACATGCTCAAACACCGTTGTCCCAAAATAGGAATCGTCGTTAGGATTGACGCCGGCCATCCTGCTGATATCTTCGGTTTCCTCCTCCTGCAATACCAGCATCGCATCGTCAACCGTTACAATACCCACCATGCACATCTCATGGTCCACGATCGGCAGGGCGATCAGTCCGTATTTCATAATGGTCCTTGCCACGTCCTCCTGATCATCCGTGGTACGGGCATACAAGATATTAGTATCCATAATCTCTTCAATCATCCTAGACTCGCCGGTGGTCAGCAGATCCTTGATATCCACCATACCGATCAGCTTCCGCTTCTCCGTCACATAACAGGTGTAAATGGTCTCCCTATTCAGCCCCACCTGCCGAATCTTTAAAATCGCCTCCTCCACAGTCATATCCATAGAAAGAGCAATATAATCTACGTTCATCACGCTTCCCGCGCTGTCCTCAGGATACTGCAGAAGCTGATTGATCTGAACGCGCTTTTCCTCGTCGGTGGCCAGCAAAAGACGGTCAACCACATTTGCGGGCATCTCCTCTAATACGTCCACGGTATCGTCCAGATACATCTCTTCCATGACTTCCTCAAGCTCGGAATCTGTAAGCGCATTGATCAGCACTTCTCTCAAATCACTGTTCATATAGGCGAAGGTCTCCGCCGCTTCTTCCTTTGCAAGAAGACGAAATACCAGTACCAGCTGTTTCTCCTCTACCTCCTCCAGTATATCGGCAAGGTCAACGGGGTACATATTATTTTCTAATTCGTCCTTTAGTTCCTTGAACTTCCGGAACTCTAACATCATCTGAATGCGCTCGATTGTCAATTCCTCGCGTTCATCCGGGTAATCATAGTCAAATTCACTGGATGCAACGGCCTGTCCCCACTCTTCCGCGGTCACATGGTCCATATCGTTTTTCATACCCATCTTGTACCCCTCCTTTCTTCTCTTTCCATTCTGCCCATTCCTGAATCATTTTCTTACGGTCTGCACAGTAAATGAGCAGACCTGTGAATAGAAACGAATCTGCTTTCCGCAAAATACAAAATTTGCGATATTTTATCTGTTATAGTATAATTAGTATAATCAATTTCAGACTATTATACAAGGAGATTCTCATGAAAACAGTCGGACTGATCACAGAATACAATCCATTCCACATAGGACATTCCTATCACATCCAGAAAACAAAAGAACTTACCGGAGCTGATTTTGTCCTTGCCGTTATGAGCGGAAACTTCGTCCAGCGGGGCGCTCCGGCTGTGATGCCAAAGCATTTACGGACAGCCTGCGCCCTGCGCTGCGGCGTGTCGGCAGTCGTGGAACTCCCGGTATACTATGCCTGTGCAAGCGCAGAATACTTTGCATCAGGCGCTGTTTCCCTGCTTGACAGTCTCGGCTGTGTGGACGCCATTTGTTTTGGGAGCGAATGCGGCGATATCGAAATCTTAGAAGAAATTGCAGATATATTAGAAATTGAGCCGGAAACATACAAAACCGCTCTGAAAAAGGGCCTGAAAAAAGGCCTTTCCTTTCCCGCCGCAAGGCAGCAGGCGTTAAAGTATTATGAAACCGTTCTCTCTGCGCCCAACAATATTCTGGGCATTGAATACTTAAAAGCCCTGAAACGTCTAAACAGCCCTATGAAAGCATATACCATCCCCCGGGCGGGAGCCGGATACCATGATACGGCAATCAACCGGACATTCTGCTCCGCCTCTGCGGTCCGGGCAAACATTGATCATTTTTCAAAAATCAAAACACAGCTTCCTAAAAGCTGCCATACCATAGTGCAGAATGCCTATCGGCAGAGGTTCCCGGTGGTAAGCAATGATTTCTCCTTGCTTTTGAAGGCAAAGCTCCTTTCGGAAACCCCGGACAGCCTTTTCCGCTACGCCGATGTGAGCCGCGAGCTTGCCAGCCGCATCAGCCGGATGCAAAACAGCTTTGTCAGTCTGGAGCAATTCGGCAATCTCCTAAAGACCAAAGAACTTACCTACAGCCGTATCAGCCGGGTTCTTTTCCATATTCTCCTTGGCATTACCGATCAGGACATAAACGGCTGCCTTGCCCAAGGCAATGTATTTTATGCCAGACTGCTTGGCTTTAGAGAAAAAGACGCTTCTTTGCTGAAAGAGATAAAAGAGCGGGCCAAAATCCCCCTGATCACCAAGCTCCCGAAAGAAGCCGCCCTTAAGCCTGCCGGAAACGCCATGCTGCAGGCCGATATCTATGCCGCAGACTTATATGAAGCCGTAGTCACAGAGAAATTCCACACATCCTTCCTCAACGAAAGACAGCAGCAGGTGGTGAAGCTATAGGCGAAACAGTTCTAAGGATGCCTGCTTTTCCCGACAGGTACTTTCCTACGCTGACAAGCACTGATGTATTTTAATAATATCCATACCTTTTTCTATATTTTACAAACATAGTAACTGACAAAGCAAGAGCCATCAGCTCCGCTGCCGGCGTCGCCAGCCAAATCCCGTTCACTCCAAGAAGCAAAGGAAGCACGATCATGGTAATCAGCATAAATACAAACGATCTGGAACATGCAAGGACAGCCGAAACAATCCCGTTGGATAATGCGGTAAACATTCCGCTGGCAAAAATATTGAATCCAATAAAGAACAATGCTGCCGTGCATATCCTGTTTCCCGTTACCGCCAGATCATACACCGGATTATCCGGCCGGGCAAATACAGATACCAGCGGCCTTGTCAGTATAAAGGAAGCCGCAACCGTGACCACGGAGATCGCTGCAATCACCTTCATACTCAACGCAACCAGCTTTTTTAATTTTTCATGGTTCTGTTCTCCATAATAAAAACTCAGCATGGGCGCTGCCCCGTAAGAATACCCCGTATACAAAGAGCTTGCAAACATCAGCACATACATGATGATGGTAACAGCGGCAACCCCATCTTCCCCGACATAATGAAGCATCGTCCAGTTGAACATCATTGTAATAATACCGGTGACAAGGGCGGTCGCCATCTCAGAACATCCATTTGCAGCAGCACTTGCAAGAACCCTGAATCGAAATACAGGTTTCTTAAAGTGCAGCAGGCTCTTTTTCCGGCTGAAAACAAATAAGCCGGCAGCCGCTGTGACAGAATATCCGAGCCCTGTTGCGATCGCCGCGCCACTGATGCCCATATCAAATCCGGCAATAAACATATAATCAAGCGCCATATTCAAAACACCGCCTGTCACCGAACAGATCAGGGAAAGGTTCGCCTTTTCGCTGGCGATCATATAAAGCGTAAAGTTGTTCATCAACAGGATCGGCACCGTAAACACCAGATAACGGCTTAAATATTCCACACAATACCCTTCTACAACAGCGGTAAGGTTCATACCGGCAAAAATGTAATCCATTGCCAGATACCCAACCGCACACATGACAATCCCCACAATGACATTTACTAAAATCAGAAACGTAAAATCTTCCTTTGCCTCGTCCGTTTTCTGCTCCCCCATCTTTTTCATGATAACCGCGCTGCCTCCGGCAGCAAGCATGGTAGAAATCGCCGTAACAAGCTGGATAACCGGCGCGGTGAGATTGATTGCCGAAAGCGCATCCGTACCGATTAGATTCGATACAAACAAGCCGTCAACCATTGTATAAAAAGACATAAACACCGTCATAGCAATCGTTGGCACGGCAAATCTCATAATGTTTTTCAATGTTACAGGTTTTTCGTACGCATTTAAGTTTTCCATAAATTTTTTCTCCTATCACCTTGTATTTTCTGCCTGTATACAATATCATAAACTGTACAGTAACAGTACGGTCAATAGTAAATCGAAAAAATTTTATTATTTTAAGGGGGACAAAAAATGAGTCAGAAAAACCAATCGCTTACCATCGGACAGTTCGCCGCGCTCCATGGTATAAACAAAAAAACGCTGATGTGGTATGATGAGATAGGCCTGTTCCGGCCTGCCTCTATCAACCCTGAAAATGGATACCGCCGCTATAATTACCACCAGAGTCCCATATTGGAAACCATCCTGCTGCTCCGGGAGTTGGAAGTCCCCATCCCCGTCATACAGGATTTCATGAAAAACCGCTCCGCCGAAAACCTGAAAGACCTTCTGGATGAAAAGATAGCTGACCTTGACCTGCGGATCACCCATCTGCAGGCAGTAAGGACAACCCTCCGCACACACCGCCAGAATATATCTACCCTGTTAACAATGGATCTTTCCGAAATCAGCATAATAGAGAAAAGAGAACGCTGCCTAGTCACAGTAGATATCAGCAAAAACATTACCTTTGAAGACGAAGTTGAACTTATCACGGCTGAAACAGAAAAATACCGCCTCGGACGCCTGCATCATGCCACCTATGGTTCCATGATCCCTGTTTCAAGCCTCCTTAGCGGCAATTTTGATGATTATTCCAAACTGTTTATAGAGATTCCCCTCCTCACATACCAAGCCGGACTGCATATGGCTCCCAGCGGTAAATACCTGAGAGCCTTCCACAAAGGAGACTGGGATAAAATCCCAAAACGGTATGAAGAAATATTTGCATTTGCAGAAAAACATAATTTGAAGCTTCATGGGTTTTCCTATGAAATGGGAATTAACGAAAATGTCGTTGATCGGATTGAAGATTACATTGTGCAGATTGAAATCCCTATTTTTGGCTAAAAATCCAGCCCCTCAGCTATTATCAAAACAAAGTTACGGTATGGCTATGGGCTCCCCTTCCCCGGTCAGCATACGGTACAGCCAGTTTCCCGCATCACTGAGATCTCCTTTCTCGAATCCGCTGGTTTTACCACAGGATGGCAAGAGAATCGCCGAGGTTTCTTCCTTATTGGATAAGTTCCATGCTACACAGCTTACGCCCCGCTCGTCCAGAAGCTCCATCCACTGTTTTGCCTGCTCCTCATCAATGGCTCCGCTTCCGCTGGCGTCGCAGATCCCATACTCTGACACAAATACTGGAAGTCCGGCGTCTAACGCCGCCGTCATCCTGCCTCTCAAATCTTCCTTATGAGTCGCCGCGTAAAAATGCAGGGTATACATCAGATTCTCATATCCTGTAATCGGATCCGCCGCCGCTTCATCCACGAACTGGGACCAATTGGGCGTCCCCACTAAGATCACTCCGTCCTCATCATGGGAACGGATGACGCCGATCACTTCCTCGGCGTAGGACTTGATCTCACTCCACCCAGTCCCGCCGTTGGGTTCATTGCAGATCTCGTACAGCACATGGTCTGCGTCCGCGTATTCCGCGGACATTTCCGCAAAAAACTCTTTTGCCTCAGCCAGATACCCGTTAGGATTGGCGTCTGAGAGAATATGCCAGTCAATGATCACATACAGATCCTGCTTCTTCGCATACGCCGCCCCTTCCCGGATCAGCTCCTTTAAAGCCTCTCTGTCCCCATCCGTACAGTATCCGCCGGACTCCGCCGTGTACATGGCAAGGCGGATCACATTCGCCTTCCACTCCTTCCTTAGCTGCCCGAAGCATTCCTCGTTCACATAGCCCGGAAACCATGCAAGACCGTGGGTGCTGATACCTTTCAGCTGTACCGGACTTCCATCTTCCCCGCAAAGCTTCGTTCCTTCCACATGAAGCGCTCCGGCAGTGGAGGGCGCGGCGATATCCCCGGCCTGCCGCTCAAAAACTTCCGGCTTCGTTTCTTCTGTTTCCCGCACATCCGCCTTCCCTGTTTTGTCCGCTTTCTGCTCTTCTTTCTTTTCTTCGGCAGCGCATCCAGACATATAAAATACTGCCAGAACCATACACAGTATAAACAAAACCCTTGGTTTTCTTTTCTCCATAAGCCTCTTTCCATCTCCAAATAAAAACATTACTTGTCCCGTTATTACTTCAAATTTCGGGCTATTGATTATCCCTGTATGGGAATCATCATATCATTTTCCCGTGCAGCGTATGGTACGCCAGATCAAACGCGCTCTCCTGCCCGCTCTGGCTGCACACTGCGATCTCATTGCGCTTTCCTGTATGGTCTGTGAGGAACAGGGTTTTCTGCCTGTAATTTCCCTGCTGCCGAATTCCCACCTCCACTTTATCCATCTCCTTTAACGGATAAATCCGGATCTCGCTCCGATAAAGCACCACGTATTCTCTGGTAATCATCAGACGGTAATCCGGTATCTCTACCGTCTCCCCGTCAATCAGCTGATTGAAAAAATCTTCCTTGTCTGCAATTCCGTTAAGCTTACTCCGAAGCGCTTTCTGGGAACGGATATTCAGCGCCCCAAGAGCCGCACCGAGAATAGCAAGAATATACCCAAGTATCCCGCCTGAAAAAATGGCTAACAAAGCTACGGCCAAAAGGCTGAGCCAGATGATCATTCCCAGTCTCAAGCTCTTGGCCTGTTCCTCAATCAAATCATAATATTTCTGCTGTCCTGCTGTCTGTATCTCCATATTTCCTGTCCTATTCTCCTGCGCGGTCAGCGGATTCTCTCCGGGAATCCTACTTTTTTCTGCACCTTTCGCAGTGTCTTCATGGCGTAGTAATTCGCCTTTTCTGCATTTTCCTTAATGATACTGTCAATGTAGGCCTTATCCTGATTCAGCCTTGCCGACTCGTCCTGGAGAGGTTTTAATACGGATATCACCGCTTCTCCTACCGCAGCCTTAAAATCTCCGTAGCCTCTTCCGTCAAACTCCTTTACAACCTCCTCCGGCGTTTTTCCGGTACATGCGCTGTAAATATCGATTAAATTCTTTACTCCCGGCTGCTCCTCCCGGTACAAAATCTGAGCCTCGGAATCCGTCACCGCGCGCTTGCATTTCCTCATGACCACATCCGGTGCATCCATCAGATAAATGCTTGCGTTCGAGTTTTCGTCAGACTTGGACATCTTCTTTGACGGCTCCTGAAGGCTCATGATCTTCGCCCCCACTTTCCCGATATAAGCTTCTGGAACGGTAAATACATTTCCATAAATGTTATTAAATCTCTGGGCTATGTCCCTTGTAATCTCCAGATGCTGCATCTGATCGATCCCTACCGGAACCACATCCGCCTGATACAGCAGAATATCCGCCGCCATCAGTACCGGATAGGTAAAGAGTCCCGCGTTGATATTGTCCGCATGCTTGGCAGACTTATCCTTAAACTGAGTCATACGGTTCAGTTCTCCCATGTAGGTAAAGCAGTTCAGTATCCATGCAAGCTCCGCATGGCCGGATACATGGGACTGATAATAGATGCAGTTCTTCTTCGGGTCAAGCCCGGCCGCAATATACAAGGTTAGAAGCATCCTTGCACGCTTCCTAAGCTCCGCCGGGTTCTGCCTCACCGTAATGGAATGCATATCTACCACGCTGTAAAAACACTCATATTCGTCGCTTAAGGAAACCCAGTTTTTAAGGGCTCCCAGATAGTTGCCAAGGGTCAGGTTTCCCGTCGCCTGCATGCCGCTGAATAATACCTTCTTATCTCCGATCATAAATTTTCCTCCACATCACTCTGCTTTTTCGCTTTATGTATATTTACCATTTGTATCATAATACGCCACATTTTCCGAAAGGATCTCCGGCTCTCCATCCTTCACCAGCACCTCTGTCACGCCGCAGTTCCTGCTGCAGCCCTCTCCCCAGAACCGCTCCGTCGTAAGTCCTTTGATATTAGCGAGAATCCCCGCAAGAGCCGCCCCATGGGTGGATACCAGTATGGTAGAATCCTGATATTCCCGCCTGCAGCAGATATCCTTCAGAAAATCCCCGGTGCGCTGCCTAAGCGCCTCCAAGCTCTCTCCATCCGAAGGCGCCTGATATTTCCCGGGTTCGTCAAAGAAACACTGAAACTCTCTTGGCATCTCCTCATCCCATGCTTTCGGATCCCAGCATCTCCCCTCATATTTTCCAAAAGACACCTCTATGATCCGCTCATCTATTTGAATCGGCACACACCTGCCCTTAAGGATCAGCTCCGCCGTTTCCCTTGCTCGCCCTAAGGGGCTGCATAAACACAAGTCAAACGGCACGTCCCGAAGCCCCTCTCCGGTCTTTACCGCCAGTTCTCGCCCATATTCATTCAGCGGAACGTCAATCTGCCCCTGATTCTTCTTCTGTTTATTATAATCCGTTTCTCCATGACGTATCAAATACAGCTTCATCTCAAAACCTCCGTTTTCACAAATCCTAGTATAACACAGTTTTCTTCTTCTTTACATAGCTATTTTTTTAAATCCGTGTTACTATTAAGAAAAAACAAAGGAGATTACAATTATGGAGAAAATCACAAGCTTTACCATAGACCATATCAAAATGGTCCCCGGCGTATATGTATCAAGAATTGATTATGTGAAGGGAAATCCGGTCACTACCTTTGACCTGCGGATGACAAGCCCCAATGACGAACCGGTCATGAACACTGCCGAGGTACATACCATTGAGCATCTGGCCGCTACCTTTCTCCGGAACCATGCCGAATATGGGGACAAGACCATCTATTTCGGTCCTATGGGCTGCCGCACCGGCTTTTATCTTCTGCTTGCAGGAGAATATGAATCGAAGGACATTGTTCCATTAATAAAAGAACTGTTTATCTTCATCCGGGATTTTAAGGATAACGTACCGGGTGCATCGCCAAAGGACTGCGGCAACTATCTGGATATGAATCTTCCAATGGCAAACTATCTGGCAGACAGGTATTTAAAGAATGTATTGAATGAGATTACGGAGACGCAGTTGGTCTATCCGGTATAATCCCAAAAAACTCTCATCTGTGCGGTTAAGGACTGCCTGCCGGAAACAGTCCCTAACCGTACAGGCAGAAAAACTTTCGTATGAACAAAAATAAAGACAGGCCGAACGCTGATTTCGATTTTATTCATCTCTCAGCTTGTTTTCAAAAATCTCAACAATTGTTTTCTCTGTTCCAGTCATTCCCGGCGAAGCAATCAGTCCCATATTCCGCATAGTTTCTTCTGCAGTTTTTCCATTGATGCCATGTATCTTCTTAATATATACGCCATTCATAGCAAATTCAGCCGCTTGGTATGCCGCGTCTACCGCCACAATTCCTTTCATGGTACAGCCCTGATTGCCGCCGTCGCAGATCATTCCTGTAATACTGCCTGCCATATTCTGAATCGTATGCTCCATCATTTCCACCGTGCCGCCTCTGAGATAAATCAGCCCGCACGCCATACCTGTTCCAGCCGCAATGGCACATCCGCAGAAAGCGGACAATTTCCCTGAGTACTCTTTAATATAAGTACAGATCAGATAACTGAGCGCCGTTGCCCGAAGAAGCTGTTCCTCTGCATAGCCATTGACCTTATAGGCCGCATACAGCGGCATGGTTGCAATAATCCCGTGCGCTCCCGAACCGGTAATACTCATTGCCGGCTTATCCAGACCAATTACTCTTGCTTCGATTGCCGCATTGCAGAACAAAGATGCGGTAAGATGTTCATTTTCGGATACCATCTGTCCGCCGTTTTTCTTCATCAAGTATTTGGCAAAAACAGTTTTTGAATTATGCATCCCTTCTTCAAACAATTCCCAGTTCACCCGATAAGCTTCCCGGATAAATCCTAATTCCCCTATATCTACAGAAGCTGCATAGTCATAGAGTTGTCTAAGAGTATAGCTGTGAATGAGATGCTTTTCCTCTTCTCCCGCTTCCGGCTCTCTCTCACCTCTCTCTTTCTTCTCTTTCTCCAGTTCTGTACGGCCATTTACAACAATCTTTGTAATATTCGTATGTGAATCCTCAATGGTAACCACAGCCTTATCCGACTTACCCTCCGCCGAAGCCTCTATGAAAATCCTGCTGCTGATCCCGCTGAGAGAAACGCTGACTTTTCCGCTTTCTATCAGTTCCGCCGCCTTTTTATGATCCTCCGGCTTCACATCTGCAAGCGATTCCAATCCCTTCTCTGCATTTCCGGCAGCCGCCCCAAGCGCAGCCGCATATATACTCCCTGTCTCGGCGCTGCCTGGAATACCGCAGGTAAAGGCATTCTTATACATGCCGCTGTTCATGGATACATGGATGCTTTCTAATTCTCCATGCACATAACCTGCCGCTCTGGCAGCCGCAAATGCTATCGCCCCCGGCTCCGTAACTCCAAGCGCAGGCTTCATATCCTCATAAATCAATTCCGTCAATTCATGCATATCCTTCTTCCCTCCTCAATGAATTATAAACTTTATAAATGAAAAAAGAGAACCTTTTGTCTCCTGCACTCAGTTCTCTTCTTTCTCGTTTCCCTTAAAAAATACAGCGGCGTCTTTTCTTTTTATTTTTCATAACTATTCTGCGTATATAAGCAAATGTCTTTTCTTCCCCCTGTTCCTCCAGCATCTTCAGCAAATGGTGCAGCAGCGCGGCAGTATCTTCATGTACCATGCTGCCAAGCTTCGCCGCCCCTTGCTCATAATACTCCAAGGGATGACAGTCTTTATAATTCTCCTTCTGATAAGTCTTAGAAGCCGCCACACGATCCATAAACATCTCTATCACATATTTTGTCGGCATCTTTGTACCTGCAAGAATCCGTTCCTTCTCCGCCGTATAATCAATCCAGTATTCATAATGGTGCTTATTGCGCCCTTTATGATGCAGCCATGCAGTGGACACGCCCGTCGCCTCCCGCTCTGCGTTATTCGGACTCCTATTTCCTTGAAAATACCTGCATCCAACCAGAAATTCCGCAGGCGAATACTTCGACAAGTCGTGAAGCAGTCCCTGCTTATACAGTCCCACTTTAAAACACCCCTTCATAACCAGTAACTTATGATGATTAATTGTCCGCAGATGATCCAATGCTTTCATGCCGCATAACCTCTTTCCTAAAAAATATATGCCAGAAAATATAAAATCAATAGATGTACCGGATAAAACAGGTAAAAGAAATACTTCATACTCCTGCCCTTCCGGCCGTTATACAGAGCTATCGGTATCATCGCCAGCGCCCCCGCCGACTGAATCCTGTTTCTCCACAGAAAGTTCCATACCGCTCCGCCAATATACTGCGCCGCCTTCTTATCTCTCGCCATCTGAAAAACAGCAATCAAAAGGATACCGCGGAATCCATAATCCGTATGAAGAAGCTCAGCCGCCCACATTGCCAGAATTACAACGCCGATTCTTGTTATGATTTCCCTCTCTTTATCAGCCAGCCGCAGCATCCCAAGTCCTATAAAAAGAGTAAAGAATACATTCTGTTTCTCCAACATCCAGACGGATTCGTGGAATGCCAAATCAAAAGGGATTTCAGAAATCAGCGCAAATACTCCAAGCCTTGCCATATATTTCCTTACATTCCCCGTATGATAATATCCCTCCACCAGAAGAAACGCAAATATTGGAAATGCAAGCCTTCCCACATAACGTAAGAATAGCATCTCCGGGCAAAGAACCGCTCCTACATGGTCCGCCGCCATGGATACGATCGCCAGCACCTTCAATTCAAACGCAGAAATCCCGCTTTTTCTCCCTGTCTCTTCCATTACCGCCTGCCCGCCAGAATCTGAATCGTGCGCTCTGCAACTACCATATCATGCTGGTTTTCAACAAGTTTCGGCTCCGTTAAAATTCCTTCGTTTGTAGAAGCAATCACATGCCATTTCTTCTTATCCGAAAGCGCCGGCAGCGCAAAGGTATGCTCCAGCCAATGCATATTGTAGATTACAAAGATATCTTCATCCCCTGCGGCGGCGCCGCAGTAAAATACTCCCAGCAGCCTGCTGCTGACTTCATCCGGCGTACGCCACGCATATTCTCCGTGATAGGATACATCCGGAATCCCGCATCTTATGGAGTCCATACCCCTAAGCGGCTCTTCCTGCATAAAAACCGGATGCGCCTTTCTAAGCGCAATCAGTTCTTTTACATAATTAAACATATCTTCCTGTCTTTTTAACCTGCTCCAGTCCAGCCATGCAGTCGGGTTATCCTGACAATAAACATTATTATTTCCCTTCTGAGTATTGCCAAACTCATCTCCCGCCAATATGCAAGGCGTTCCCTGCGCAAACATAAGCAGTAAAAACGCATTGCGCATTTGGTTCTTTCTCAATTCATTTACTGTTTTTTTCCGGCTCGGTCCTTCCGCTCCGCAGTTCCAGCTATAATTATAATTCGGTCCGTCCTGATTGTTCTCCCCGTTCGCCTCATTATGCTTACTGTCATAGGACACTAGATCATTTAACGTAAATCCATTATGGCTGGTAATATAGTTATAGCCGTCTCTTGTATGATGATTCAGCCAGTAGATTACCCCGCTTACCATACCCTCGTCCCCTTTGAGGAATCTGCGCATCGTATTCTGGAAATCTTCCCTGTGGATAAGCAGCTTTGTCTTTTTAAGTATTGGGTCCGCATAAATCATGTCCATAGGAGCAACCACCGGATTCAGTATAAACCCATCCACATGGTATTCCATCCGATAGTACCTAAGACATTCCTCCATCATCTGCTTTGAGGCCCCGCCGTCAAAAGGCATTTCCAATACTACCTCAATCCCGGCTTTATGACAGGCTTTTACCATATCTTTCAACTCTGTAACCGCATCCTTAAACGCCGCGTAACCGCTTTTTGGCGCAAAATAGTAGCCAGAGCCATATCCCCAGTAATTTACCCCGGTTCTTGTACGCTCGTCAAACTCATATACCGGCATACAATGAATCTGATTAATTCCCAGCTCTGTTAAATACGGAAGCTTCTCTATAACCCCCCGAAAGGTTCCTTTATACTTTACTTTTGAGGAAGAATGCTTGGTAAATCCTCTTACATGCAGACTGTAAGCAACGACGCGGTTCATAGGGAGATTTAAAGGTTCATCCCCCTCCCAGTCATAAGCGTCTCTCACAAGCTCTCCTCGCATCTCCCCGGCAGATACATCCTTCGTTTCTCCCCAGCCCTTTTTACCTACCAGCTTCTTCACATACGGATCCACATAATACTCGCCGTCGATTCGGTAAAGATACTCATAAGTTCTTCCGGTCATTTCTTCAAGGGACACACAGCGCACTTCTCCCACGGCCGTCTCCTCCGGCAGTTCACAGGTAAAGACCGGAGTTTCTCCCTTCTTTCGGTATAACAGCAGTTCGCAGGTTTTGCCCTGCGGGACAGCAACTGCAAAGTTCATCCCTTTATCTGTTCCTGTTACTCCAAGAGGTAATGGTGTTCCCTGTGTCTGCTTCATATTATTCTCCTTACTGCCAGCCGTCAGCTCCGTACATTTTCACATTGTCACTATTAATCATGAACACATCTTCATATATCTCTTCTTCGTATTCATCTCCGTCAAGAATCGCAATTCCTGTCTCCGCCGCTTGTTTTCCTATACCTATCGGCGACTGCGCCGCCGTTCCGGCAATCTGTGTATCTGGTTTCATAAGCTCCTTTTTAATATCCGGCGAGCCGTCTACACCGTAAATAATCACATTCCGCATCCCGGCAAGATTCACCGCAGTAGTAGCTCCTACCGCAATCTGGTCGTTGCCGCACATAATTACATCAATATCTTTATGTTCATTCAACATCTCCTGTGTAATCTCCAGCGCCTTTTGAAATTCCCCATTGGTATCGGCCCTGTCTACAATCTCAAATCCGGATTCCGCAGAAGAAATTGCTTTCTCAAATCCGGTAATCCTGTCATTGATAGAATTTTGGGTCGGGCACTCTAGAATCAATATCTTGCCGCCCTTCGGACATTTATCCAAAAGATCTTCTCCGCAGATGTACCCGGCGTCCTCATTGTCAGAACCAATGTACGCATCTATATACCCCATCTCTTTCACCTGCGTATCCACATTAATGATCTTAACGTCCGCTTCCTCCAGCGCTTCTAACGTCTCTGTAATCTCTACCCAGTTAACCGGGCAGATAAATATCGCGTCAATCCCTTCATCAATCATCTCCAAAATTTGTTCATTCTGAAGGGCGGGGTCGCTTTCCGGATTCTTCGTAATCAGCGTATAGCCTTCCTTGTCAAGAACCTCCTTTATTGCGCTCTCCAACGTGATAAAGTAAGGATTGTCCATATCAATCGCACTGAATCCGAATTTATACCCGGTATCTTCTTCCCCTGCTTCCTCCTCGGACTCCTCCTCCGAAGATACAGCATTATCTTCCGGCGTCCCCACTGCCTTCTTGCAGCCGTACAAAGCCAGTATGCCTACGAGCAGAGAAACGAGTACAATCAATGCTTTCTTTTTCATAGTTCCTTCCTCCCTGCATATACATATTCATTCTACAACATTTTATAGCATTTGACCAGAAAAAAATATCGGTGGATATTTCACTGCTCGCTCTGTTTGCAGCATTTTATGCAAAGCATTATCCGGTGACGAGCAGTTCATTGACAAAACGGGAAGGAGCCGCCTCTTTGCCGTTTTTATTTTTTACATAACTGATTATAAGCTCTCTTTTTGCCCGAGTCATAGCTACATAAAACATCCTCCGTTCTTCCTCAAGCTCTGCGTCAAGCTTTGCTTTCTTATAAGGAATCACACCTTCGTTGCTCTGAATTATGAATACCGTATCAAATTCCAGCCCCTTCGCCCCGTGCATCGTCATCAAACGGATGCCTTCTATTTCTTTCGATTTCCTGTTTTTTTGTTCATTCAATGTCTTCGTATAAGCTTCTATGTAGGAAAGCCATTCAGAGATGCCCGCAAAATCCTTTGCCCGTTCCTCTGCCTCTGCAAGCGTCGAAAATAACTCCTCTTCTCCAATTCTTCTGGTCTTTGCATATTCCTTCAAATATTCATCATAACCGATATGCTTTCTTATATATTGTATCGACGCATAGGGCGTCTGGCCCTCAAGCATCTTTACGTCCCATTCAAACTGGTCAATTCTGTCCAGCATCCAGCTCTTATCCATATAGAACCGCCTCAGCTCCTCAAAATCTGCCGTATCATGCTCCAAGCTCTCTCTGCTTATATACCGCTTCGGAGCATTCATCACGTCTAGAAACACCCTTCTGCTTCGGTCTCCCGCCGCCAGTCTCACATAGTTAAGAAGCTTCCTCACTGCAAAATGTTCATAAATATTCTGTATCTGTTCTCTCGCCTGAAAAGGAATCTGATTCTCCAAAAGAAGCTCCATCAGGGTCCTTGCATCATTCCCGGTCCGGTACAAAACAGCAATCTGGTGATAGGAAATCCCTTTATCCGCAAGCTCTTTTACCTTTCTAATCAGATATCCGCTTTCCTCCACAGAGTCCTTAACCTCCTGCACATGGATGCAGGAGCCTTTCTCATTCTCTGCAGAAAGCTTCTTCTTATACCGCCTGCTGTTATAGCCGATTACCTTAAGCGCCCCATTTACAATATTCTTGCTGGAACGGTAATTTACTCCCAGCACAAACTTCTCGGTCTCCGGATAATCCTCCCCAAATCCAAGCATAATCTCCGGACTTGCCCCTCTAAACCGATAAATGGACTGATCGTCATCTCCTACGACAAACAGATTGTTCTCCGGAAGGGCAAGCATACGCACTACCTCATACTGTACCCTGTTCACATCTTGAAATTCATCAATCAGGATAAACTGGAACCGCTCCTGCCACTGTTTTAGAAGGTCCTTCCTCCGGCGGAACAAATCATAGCACAGCAGAAGCATATCGTCAAAATCAAGCTTACGCAGCGCCTTTCGCTGTTTCTCGTAAGCATGGTATATTCTCCCGAACATCGCCCCATGACGAGCGGATTCATACTGTCCGATAGGAATACCCCTGTTTTTCACATTACTGATCTCCGTGATCAAATCCTGAAGCTCTTCCTTCTCGTCGGCGGCCTCCAGTTCATATCCCAGCTTTGGAGAATAGATAATCTGACGGAGAAGCTGGTATTTCTCCTCTTCTGTCAGAATATTTCCGGCGCCTAAACGGTACGCCCATTTCAATATTCCAAAATACACTCCATGAAAAGTTCCAAACGTAACCGGCAGACTTCTGCCCTCCATCAGCATTTTGAACCTGTTTTGCATCTCATAGGATGCCGCCCGGGTAAAAGTAATGACCAGAATATTTTCTGGCCTTACTTTATAATGCTCTATTAAATAATAAATTCGTCTGGCAATGGTAAACGTCTTACCGGAACCCGGTCCCGCAAGCACCATGCAGGGACCTGTATAATGTCTGATCGCACGCTCCTGTATCTGATTCGGACGCATGAACTACCTCGTTTCTAATTTCTGAATTCCCATGCGGATACGTGATAAGGACTCTTCCTTCCCAAGAACGTCCATGATCTCGGTTGCTCCTCCCGGCGTATTCTGCCTGCCTGAAATAGCTGTGCGGATCGGCCACATCACATATCCTATCTTTTTGTCATTCTCTGCCGCATACTGCTTCAGAGCCTCAAACAATGCATCATTGCCAAAATCTTCCTGCTTCTCCAAAACAGGAAGCACGCCCTTTAAAAGCTCTAAGGAATTCTCTTCATTGGTTTTCATCTTCTTATGGCAGTACATTGCCGTATCATACTCAGGAACCGATGCAAAGAAATCAATCTGCTCTTTGATATCCAGAAACGTCTCAATCCTTGTCTTCACCAGTCCGGCAATCTTACGCAGGTCATATCTGTTTCCTACAGCCTCTTCTATATACGGCTTTGCAAGCTCAAAAAACTTCTCTGAATCCATAGCCTTTAAGTATTCGCTGTTCATCCACTTAAGCTTTACCACGTCAAATACCGCCGGCGACTTACTCATATGACGATAATCAAATGCTTCCACCAGCTCTCTCAGAGTGAATATCTCCCTATTGTCCTCCGGACACCATCCAAGCAGCGCCACATAATTCACAATCGCCTCGGAGACAAACCCCTGCTCCAGCAGATCTTCATAAGAAGAATGGCCGCAGCGCTTGCTCAGCTTCTTATGCGTCTCATCCGTAATCAGCGGGCAGTGCACATACGTAGGAACCTCCCAGCCAAATGCCTCATAAAGACGATTATACTTAGGCGCGGAAGACAGGTATTCATTCCCCCTTACTACATGGGTAATCCCCATCAAGTGATCGTCAACTACATTGGCAAAATTATAGGTCGGATATCCGTCAGATTTAATCAGGATCATATCGTCCAGCTCCCCATTCGGTACTGTGATATCCCCGTAAATATCGTCGTGGAACGTCGTAGTCCCCTCCGCCGGCATATTAATGCGGATAACATAAGGCTTTCCCGCATCCAAATTCGCCTGAACCTCTTCTTTGCTCAGATTCAGACAGTGCTTGTCATAAACCACAATCTCCGTTCCGGATTCGGATACGGTGCTTCTCAAGGATTCCAGTCTCTCCTTGTCACAGAAACAATAATACGCGTCCCCCTGCTCAATCAACTGCTTTGCATACTTCAAATAAAGGCCGGATGCATTCCGCTCACTCTGCACATAAGGGCCCACGCCCCCGTCCTTATCCGGTCCCTCATCGTGGACCAGTCCCGTCTTCTCAAGGGTTCGGTAAATAATCTCAAGAGCGCCCTCCACAAAACGCTCCTGGTCCGTATCTTCGATCCGCAGCATAAAATCCCCATCCTCATGCTTTGCGATCAGGTACGCATACAGCGCCGTTCTCAAATTGCCCACATGCATCCTTCCCGTAGGACTCGGTGCAAATCTCGTTCTTACTTTATTCATCTTATATCTCCACTTCTTTCATTCAGAATACACTTCTTTACATAATCCTATCAGAATTACTTCTCTTCGTCAACCTAAATCACTTCTTCCGTTCTCTCCAATAGTCCCCGCCAAACACTTCCCTTGGAATTGACACCGCAGACACGATTCCAAGCACAATCCCGAATGCAATTTTAAGAGCCAGAAAGCCGCTCTGCCCGGCCTCCCTCGTCTCACTGATCACCAGATCATACGCCATATAATACACGCTTGCTCCCGGAATCAGCGGAAATATCCCCGGAATTACAAACATCGTAATCGGACATTTCATCCGTACCGTAAGGACACGGGAAATAAGAACCACCGTAAGTGATGCAAAAAAAGATGCAATCGCCGGTGAAGTCGGGTTTACCGCAGCGCAGTACACCAGCCATCCAAGCGTCCCGATCGAAGCACAGCTTACGTAAAACCGTTTGGGAACATTAAATAATACTGCAAAAGCAACCGTTCCCATACACGGGCAGACTAGGTTTACTATAAACCAGTTAAGCATAATCCCACGCCTCCAATCCAATTACTGAAAATCCCCAGTGCAACGCCGACGCCAATGGCAATATACACAAACACAAGCAAAGCGTCAATCATCCTCACCGTTCCAGACAGGAAATCACTGTCCGCAATATCTCTGATCGCATTTACAAAAGCAGCTCCCGGCACCAGCGGCATAATTCCCGCTATGATCATGCCGTCTACCTTCATAGAAACCGGAACAAACACATACATCGCCGCCGCCATCGAGGTAATCAAGATCCCTCCGAATATATTGATAATAATCTTCGACAGCCTGTGCCTTCCAGCAAACAGCACCCATAGATACAGAACGCATCCAATAAAAAACGCACAGATACTTTCCGTAGCGCTGGCGCCCAGAAGATATCCAAAAGCGCTGGCGCCCACCCCGGCGGACAGCACCATCTGATACTTCTTCTTTGCGGGCATATGCTCAATTCTGTCAAGCTCTTCGATTGCCTCGTCCAGATTAATCATGCCGGCCGTAATCTTTCTGGACAGATCATTTACCTCAGCCACAATTTCTAGATTTGCGCTGGATAACGGCACATGTTTAATCTTAGAATATACTTCTTCGCCGTCACGTTCAGCATTGATAAAAATCGCATGGCTCAGTACAAACGTATCCACTTCCTCCACATGATAACGTTTGCAGATTCGCTGAATCGTCTCATCTACACGAAATATCTCCGCTCCGTTTTTCAGAAGAATCCTTCCTGCGTCCAGAGCAAAATTCACAACCCTTTTCAAATCAACTTCTGCATCCAGATGCTTTTTCAGATACACCAGATCCCTCATCTGTTTTCCATCCAGATAGATTGGTTCTTTATAATTATGTACATAATAATCTTCTAACGTATGGGAATACTCAAAACCGCTTTTTTCATATGCCCTCATATTTTCTTCATAATCCCATGTCCCCGCATACATGGTATCGCATTCCTTACGGTAATTCTCGCTGAGATAATGAATCATCGCCCGGGTATATCCTTTGCCGCCATTTCCATAAGTAGTCACAAGATTGCGTATCTCACATTCCCTGTTTCCTGAATCCGTAACCACCGCCAGCGTACAAAGCTCTTTTCCTTCATATAACGCAAACATATCCCCAGTGTCCAGATATCGGTATACCATGTCACTCTGAGGATCTGTCAGCAAAAGTAAATCCATATATTCTGTTTTATTTTCTGTAATCTGCTGAAATCTCATAGCTATCCCCCTGTAACGGGCGGCGGATGCACCTTTACGCATCCCGCTCTCTCTATCCTTGTAAGCCTCACACATTATAGCACTGCTGTTCAGAAAATTACAGTTCTTTTCACTTTTTTTCTATTATATTAATTCATACCATATATAAGCAGACGTTATAAAAGACATCTTCCACGCTTATCTACTATAAATTTCTACCCGTCCATCTGCCAGTCCGCCGATATACTGACTGCTGCTATCGCCCCGTCAGCCGCCGCCGTTACCACCTGTCTCACAGTCTTTACGCGGATATCCCCGGCTGCATAAACTCCTTTCAGGCTGGTACGCATATCCTCGTCCGTCCGGATATATCCCCGTTCATCCATTTCAACCGTCCCGTTTACCAACGATGAGTTGGGGATATTGCCCACGAATCCAAAGAGTCCAATCATACCCTCCGACGGATCTGCCGATATCCTTGTCTGTTCGCCGGTTTTTACATTTCGAATAATCAGCCCCTGAAGCACACCTTCGCCAAAGGCCTCCTCTACCACGCTGTCCCACAAAAAATCTATTTTAGGATTTTTAAACGCCAGGTCCTGAATAGACTGCACCGCCCTAAGCTGATCCCTTCTGTGGACAATGGTAACCTTTCTGGCAAATCTGGTCAGATAAACAGCTTCCTCCACCGCCGCATCTCCGCCTCCGGCTACATACACGTCCAGTCCGGTAAAGAAATTTCCGTCGCAGGTAGCGCAGTAAGAAATCCCGCTGCCCTTAAACTGCATTTCGCCTTTACAGCCGATTGGTCTCGGGGACGCCCCCATGGCGAGCACCGCAAAACGCCCGCTGTAAGTCTCCTTCTGACCCCGGAACTCTTTTATCTCCCCGTCAAGCACAGCTTCCGTAATAACGTCCTGTACTCTGACCGCTCCGAAATGCTCCGCCTGAAGCGCCATTCTCTCTGAAAGGCTCTCTCCTGTCTCGCCCTCAAGCATCTGTCCCGGATAATTCTCTACGGCATCCGTAGCCGCAATCTGTCCGCCGCTTACTCCCTTTTCAATAACAAGCACCGAAAGCCCGCCTCTTGCCGCATACAGCGCGGCTGACAAACCCGCCGGTCCCGCTCCCAAAATCATCACATCATAAATTTTCTTGTTCATATCCATTATTATTACTCGTTCTTCCTATCCTATACCTATTTTTATACATGTATCTCCGCTTCCACGCCAAGAAGTTCCCTATTTCTCTCCAGCATCGGCCGGATCGCCTCGTTTAGATACTTATCTACCTGAACAGCCGCCCGACCCGTATATTTTGCCGGATCCATAGTCTTCTTCAGCTCTTCAAATGTAAGATTAAAGGCCGGATCTGCTGCAATCAGTTCCAGAAGATTATTATCTAACCCCTCTGCTTTTACATTTCTTCCCGCTTCCATGGACAGTTCGCGAATACGCTCATGAAGCTCCTGCCTGTCCCCTCCGGCTTTTACCGCGTCCATCATGATATTCTCCGTTGCCATAAACGGAAGTTCCGCCATCAGGCGCTTTTCAATTACTTTTGGATATACTACCAGACCGTCCACCACATTCAGACACAGATCCAAAATACCGTCAACGGCAAGAAATCCCTCCGGAATACTCAGCCGTTTATTCGCCGAATCATCTAATGTCCGCTCGAACCACTGAGCAGCCGACGTAATCGCCGGATTCAGCGCGTCAATCATCACATATCTTGACAGAGATGCAATCCGCTCGCTTCTCATAGGATTTCTCTTGTATGCCATAGCGGAAGAACCAATCTGGGTTTTCTCAAAAGGCTCCTCCACCTCTTTCAAATGCTGCAGAAGACGGATATCATTGGAGAACTTATGCGCACTGGCAGCAATTCCCGCAAGCACATTCAACACCCTTGTATCCACCTTGCGGGAATAGGTCTGTCCGGATACCGGATAGCAATCCTCAAATCCCATCTTCTCTGCAATCATTGGGTCAATCTTGTCAATTGTCTCCTGATCCCCGTCAAACAGCTCCAGAAAACTTGCCTGCGTGCCAGTGGTCCCCTTAGAGCCAAGAAGCTTTAATGTTCCCGCCACATATTCTAAGTCCTCCAAATCCATGGCAAATTCCTGTATCCAGAGCGCCGCCCTCTTTCCTACCGTCGTAGGCTGAGCCGGCTGGAAATGAGTAAATGCAAGCGTCGGCTGGCTCTTATACTGCTCTGCAAAACCGGCAAGCTTTGCAATCACATTCACAAGCTTTGTCTTTACAAGCTTCAATGCCTCTGCCATAACAATCATATCCGTATTGTCCCCCACGTAGCAGGAGGTGGCCCCAAGATGGATGATCCCCTTCGCCTTCGGACACTGCACTCCATACGCATATACATGAGACATAACGTCATGCCTTACGATTCTTTCCCTCTCCTTTGCCACATCATAATTTATATCCTCCGCGTGGCTCTTAAGCTCTTCAATCTGTTCCTCCGTAATATCAAGTCCCAGCTCTTTCTCCGTCTCCGCAAGAGCTATCCACAGCCTTCTCCATGTACGGAATTTCATATCCGGGGAAAAGATATACTGCATCTCCTTACTTGCATACCGTTCAGATAACGGACTCTGGTATCTGTCATTACTCATATTTTCTCCTCCTTTTAAAACGCCGTTTCACGGCGCCTCCAATTTATATTATTATTTATTTGTTCTCCGGTATTCCTTTTTCCAGCGTTCATAAGATTCATCCGTAATATCCGGATTCATCTTCCGCTCCGCCAATTTGAGTTCCTCCTTAAGCTCCGCATCCAGAGTCAGATAAATCGGCTCCTTAGAAAGCATCTTTACATATTTTGCCTCCGGCAGATACCGATAACAGCAGTACAGATATGCCCGCAGCATATCAAGCTCCTGACAAATCTCAAACCCCTTCTCATACATATGAGCCGCTTCCTCATAGAAAAACATTCTGCCATAAGCCGCTCCAAGACAGGAGTATACCCTCCCGTAAAACTCCTTTCCCACCGAATCATCCCATTCCTTATGGATGATAGACTGGTAAATTAAGATCGCAGAGGCATTTTCACCGGAATTTAACAAGTTGTCCGCCTTATATTTTTCTCTCTCAACTTCGTTCTGATTCCGAAGACGTTCCAAAATATTATGCATCTTTGTAATCTCTGCCATGGAGTAAATGGAAGCATAGCTTAATACCGTCAGCAAAAACTGCTCAACCGAACCGTTATGCTCCAGCTGATTCCTTAACTCTGCCGACAGGTCATAAAGCTCCAGCTCATCCTCCAGCCAGTCGCAGAGATTCCTGTTTACAATGGTATAATCCACAAGATAAAGATTATTGCAGAAATAGTAGCAAAGTTCTTCTATGGTATAAATATGCATATGGACTCTCGCAATCTCATATGGATGTTTTGCTTTTTTCTTATGACAGAGAATTAAACTGCCCATTGCTTCCTCCTAAATGTATCGTTTTTTCAGTCTGGAAATCCGTAGCCGGATAAAACTCTCCAAAGCCAATATCCCGGAATCTTATCTTGCAGGTATTCTCATCCAGAAACATCGTTTCGATAGAAAGCCTCAGCGCATAATCATTCCGCTCGGGAAGTCCTGCAAGAGACACCGTCTCCGCCTGAAGCTCGCCCGTGGCCAATGATTCTATATGAATCTCAATATCCGAGGTATCCTCTAAAAGCACCTCCCACTGTCCGTCCGACTCATACCAGTGGCTCCCCCACTCTACGATCGGATACCAGCCTTCCTTGCCATGCACCCGCATGCGGAGACATACCTGCTCCATCATCTTCGTCTCATCCAGATAAACCGGCATTTCATCATCCTCGCTCATCCGGCGGCAGGAGCCATAGCAGGCACCTTTGCTGTACAGATTATTACCGATAAAAGCCCTGCGTCCGTTACAGAGCACCTTCAGCGAACTGGGATACCAGTTATTCTCAAAGCCTTCTCCAGTGAGAAATACCGACGAGACCACTTTTTTCTCAAATACACTCTGAATAAACGCTTTAAAACGTTCATCCGCATCTTTGGCCTTATCCACATTCAGCACCGGATATACCGCCGCAAGCTCCTTCATCTGCGCGTTCGCCACCTCGTCCACCGTCACAAACATATCGGCTCCTCTTCCGCTTACAGTCTTCAGCCTGCGGAGCATATATGCCCGGATCTCATTCCTATCGCAGTAAAATAACGCCGCTTCATACTGCCACAGTTCTTTAGGCTGATAAAACATATAATCGCAGAAGCTTTCCTTAAAGTCCTGAACAAATACCCGTTCCTTCGGAACGTCAAGAAACCTTCCCAGACCTTTCAGCATCTTGCTGATATCAATATCGGTCTTCGGAACAGAAAAAGTAATATAATCTATGTTTTCAAATTTCTCAAGGGCAAGCTGCAGAAACTTCGCCAAAAGCCATACCGCGTCCCTGACCTGTCCGGCAAAATTCACCCGCTCCTGCCTGACCGCCTTACTGTACAATTCAGAAATCGTACATCTCTCGTCCACTGTAGCCAGATGCTTCGCCTCTTTTCCATAAAGCCACCTATTATTCACATAGCCTAAAAGCAGCGGAATCTGATAATTATCCACCGCCGCCTCTAAAGTCTCCGGCTCATGTTTCTCCTTGTCATAATAACTAATCTGGCAAAATTCTTCATTCAGTTCAAGTCCAAGTATGCTGCCGCCCCTCACTTATTACATCCTCCTGTTGTGTTCCCGAAACATCTTATCTGCAAAATATAGCTCTTGTTCGTACTCCATCATCGCCCGTTTCCTCTCAGCCGGCCCCATTGACGCCATAGCATTAAGTTTCCCGTATTTCCCGGTCACTGTAATCTCCCTCTCCTGCTTCAGTATCCGCTCCGGCTCTGTGTGGGCCTTTTTAGTACGGTCATTGCTCTCATGAAAAGAATACTTGACAAGCTCGTCTCCAAACAGAATAAAATCCTTTACATAAATATTCTCATACATTGGCGTCAGGCTCTCTGTCTTATAACCGAGATCCTCCAGTTCTCCCCGCCGCATCTTATAGATTATTTTCACCTTACCGCCGGGAGACGCCTGATAAGCGATCATCACCCGGTCATAAAGCTGTACCTCCCTGAGCCAGCTTTCTTTATATTTTAAATAGAAAGGAAAAATAATTCTCTTCTCACACATCTCCCTTAAAATTCTGTGCAGGATTTCCTCTGCCTCCGGCGGGATCTCCTTATCCGAATAATAATGAAGCAAAGCGATCTTACAGATATCTGCAAGCTCCTCATTCCTGTGCTCTTCGTTCATGATTACTTCAAATATAGAATGGCTGATTTCCCTTCCGCACACCACATATTCCTTGCACAAGTAAGCAAGATATGCCTGCTTCAAACGAAAATAAGGATTACCATTTATATAATAATCTACAAAAATATCCTCTTCCCCAAACATATCCTCAGAAAACAGCATCTGTGTTATGATACGTTCGCCAAGCTTGGTAACCGGAAGTTCATATTCCTTCGCCACCTTCCAGAGCGCCTTCATGCTTCTAGTAGAGCCGCAGTAATAATTAGCAAGATAAGTCAGCGTAACCTTATCGTACTGCTGCCGCTTAAACATCTCAAAGCTCAGATACAGCATAAAGTCATCTTCCTCATAGCTATCCTCCCGGATGCGTTTTGTGCACAGGCGAAATACCTCCTTTTCATCAAAAGCACGCACCCCGTACTGCATGATATTTTCAAAATTCACCTCAAGTTTACTTCCTTCGCCGCCCCAATTTGCAATTCTGGACATATATTTCTTACACATATCCATATAGCGGGGTTCGTAGAAAAGACGCTTCGTCTCAAACGCCACGGAATCCGTATGGTGGAATCCATCCATAGACTCCCAGATAATCCTTGCTTCCTTGTCATACAAATAAACAACCATGCCTTCTTTCTTATAAGGCACCCGCTGCTGGATAGTTCCATCCTTCTCAATCACAAGAATACATTTCAGATTGTGGACTTTTGTCTTTACCTCATACGCATAACAGATATCCCGCATAGCCTCAAGACGCTCGCCCGTCATCTCCTCCTCCACACAGAACCTCTTATAGATCGTTTTCAATGAATCCGTAATATGCCTTTTTAACAGCTGCTCCCATGCAAAAATAACCATCTGTTCCCGGTAACTGATATACAAATCGCTCGCATACTCTTCATAAGTAATCAGATTTGCATAAAGAAGCGCCGCTTTCTTATAATCCAGTGAATTTCCATGCATAAAATAGAGGAAAATAGACCTTGGAAGCGCTTCTCTTACATTCTCCTCCTCAATTGTGGACATATAGTATTCATAGAGCCTTGCAATCTTAAGTTCTGCATCAACCGCCCTCTGATACCATACAAAATACCGCTTGTCCAGCTTATTACCCTTTATCAGAAGCGTACAGATCGTATTCAAAATCATCGGCTCCGGGTACATCCCGTAAATGCGTTCTAAAATATGGAACAAAAAATGACTGTAATTCTTCTGCTGGCTTGCAAGATTCGATACATACAATGCAAATTCCCTTGGCATCAGACGATACTTAGATGCAAAATTAAGCACCATAAGTTCAAACTGTCCCAGCTTCTTCAAAAGCATGTTCCGGTCTTTATAGCACTGGAACGCCTCAAGCAAAAACAACACATCATTGATCTGATAATTATAATAATGCTGCTCCAGCGCGCGGAGCTTCCGGTTGCTGTCCCGATACTGGGGATCAATATCCAAAAGCATCAGAAGAAGCAGCGTAGAATCCTGATGCCGCATATAAATCTTTCCGATCTCATCCACAACCCGGCTCAGATGGCTTCCAGCGCCGCGCACCAGCGCCGTCAGATACAGATAATAAGCATTGCTGATCGGGTCTTTTCCGATAGCGAACCGGCTGTAGTTATAGTTCTCCAAAATCCATTTGGCATCCTCAACCCGCCTGCCCCGCAGATAAATATGGGCCTGAAACAGCTGCAGAAACTCGTCCATAGGAGCATACTGGCGCATTTTCTTTGCCTTTTCCACCGCACTGTCCACCCACTGGGCAAGCTCCATACGCCCGCCCATATAAGAAACATATTCTTTTACAATCTGCGCCATCATAAATTCAATCTCACGGCGCTCCTCATTGATGCTCATATTCTGAATTACTTCCACATCATAGGGAAGTATTTCATAAGGCGTCACCAAAAGCACCTTGCCGAAATTCCTCCCCGCATGCAGCCTGTCCGGATTCACCAGAAAATCTACCTGATAAACATTTCCCACAAAATCATCCGTAGAAAGACGGCTCCGTCCAACAGACAAAAATTCTCCTTCCGTGCGCACCTCAATGGGCATGTAGCCCCAAGTATTCTTGATAATCGTCACCATTCCCTTGGTGACCTCTTTGATATCCTCAAAAAACATTCCCTCCCCCGGAAGGGTCAGGAATATACACTCCTTCTGTTTGATCCCTACGAGAAACTCTTCCATGGCCTGTTCCCCAAGAGACCACTTTCTCATATTGTCATACAAATAAAAAGTTCTTGGATTCTCGTATTTCAGCACCTCATAAAACTCCCGGGAACGAAACAGCTTCTGAGCCTCCGTAAAATCCCGGATTGCAAGCTTTCTAAAATCATCCGTATTCTGAACCTTGCCATAACTTGTCATCACGTATGGTTTCTCAATAATCGCAGTAAAAGGCAGCCGGTACTCTCCTCCGGTACAGACAACCGTAAAATCACCCTTTTCCACATGTCCCGGAAGCAGTCCCCTGCCGTCATACTCAAAGTCCACTCTGACCGGATTCCCCTCAAATCCCTGTTCAATGCAGCGCATACGAAACGAAGACGGATATACAAGGCCCCTGATGGTACCCTCAGCCCGGTTTTTAATTGTAAAATTTCCCCGGTATACCTCTCCTTCACCGATTGTAAGAATTAGGCTTGTCTCAGGAAAGACGACCTGCGGCTTTAACACCTGAAAGTCGCCTTTGGAAAACTTTTTAATTTTATTTTTCAAGCCATTCACCTCTTTAAGCATTGCATTTTATTTTGAACACACTATAATAAATTATAGCATTATTCTATGAAGTATGTAAATGGTCAAAGCACAAAATATAGGAGAATTATATGATAGATAAAAATAATCTTCAGAAACGTCCTGAATTTCACGGAAGCGATATTGAACAAATCGAACAATATTACCATATTCCGAAGGAGCGCATTATTAAATTCGGCGCTAATGTAAATCCTCTCGGCCTGTCTGGCTCTGTGCGGGAAAAACTCGCCGACAGCCTTGATATCATTACCCGTTATCCGGACCGTGACTACAAAAGCCTCCGGAAGGTAATTGCCGGATACTGTAACGTGACTATGGATTATGTAGTTACCGGCAACGGTTCCACCGAACTGATTTCACTGCTGATCAGCCAGCGGAATGCGCGCCGCGCACTGGTAATCGGCCCTACCTACTCGGAATATGAAAGGGAGCTGTCCCTCACCGGCGGAAGAATTTCCAACTATTACCTGAACGAATCCCATAATTTTCAACTGGATATGGATGATCTAAAAAGATGCCTTGAGGGTGATATAGATTTCCTGATTTTCTGCAATCCAAATAATCCTACCTCCTCTGCGTTAAAGCAGAGGGAGATAAAAGACGTGCTGGACGCCTGCCGGAAACGAGATATATTCGTAATGATTGACGAAACCTATGTGGAATTTGCTCCCTCCATCAATGAAATTACCGCCATGCCCTTCGTACCGGATTACAGCAATCTGATGGTGATCCGGGGAGTATCCAAGTTTTTTGCCGCTCCGGGACTGCGGCTGGGATACGGCGTCACCAGCAATCAGGAATTTCTCCGGACCCTAAAGCGGCACCAGAATCCATGGAGCCTTAACAGCCTGGGCGCCTACGGCGGCGAACTGATGCTTCAGGATACCGATTATATCAAGGAAACCAGACAGCTAATCCTCGCCGAACGCAGTCGGTGTCTGCAGGAATTACAGGGATTTCGTTATGCAAAGACATATCCTTCCTACGGCAATTTCATCCTTGTTAAAATCACAAAAAAAGGCTTAAACTCCTTCACCGTATTTGAACACGCCGTGAAACAGGGGCTTATGATCCGGGACTGTTCCTCCTTCGAAGGACTGCCCGGAGAATATATCCGGTTCTGCATCATGAAACCGGAAGATAATACAAGACTGCTTGCATGCCTGAAAGAACTTCTCGCCTGACACACATTTTCCAGCGAACGGCAGCTGCGGCAGGAGCATATATCTTCTGCCGCAGTCTCAATCCTTCATAACATTCCTAACAATTCTTCCATAGAAATCTATGAATAATTAATTTTTTAAGATCAGAGCAATCATAGCTAGTTCCGTATCGCCTGTATTCTTCAGACCGTGGCCATGACCGTCGCCGCAATATGTAACGTCCCCAGCTTCTACCGCAACAGCCTGCCCGTCTTCTTCATACATTCCATTACCCTCCAGAATATAATAAGCCTCTGCTTCTCCATGATGTTCATGGTGGCCGATCTCGCAGTTCGGCTTCAAAGTAATACGGTTAAACATCCTGCAGTGTTCTCCGCGCTGCTCAGGGGTAATCAGTTCCTCCCTTGTAATATAGCCCGCTCCCCCGTTTACGTGCTCCACATCTGTCTTCACTCTCTCGCTTGCCACACTTTTTAACATGATAGAATCCTCCTTATAAATACTCATCGTATACCGCGTTGTTTTATCCTATTGGTAATCACGGTTTATGGAAATATTGTATCACAATTCCCACCCTGCCGCAACGAATCATTATTTTTCCCGTGGATTCTTCCAAAACCAGAAGCCGCCAAGGATTCCGCCTATGTACAGGATATTAACAAAAATCGTAGGATTGTCTTTCAGCAAATAAACCACAGCCACGCCGGCCGCGAGAGATACCGTCAGCTTAAAGGCGGAGATTATCCGCTTTTCCCGGATATCCTTCGCTTTCTGAAACTGCTCATTTCTCTTTTGTTCCAAAACAAGGTAGTCCATCAAATCCTCATCCCGAATTCTTGACAGAATCCATTTATCTCTTAAAAAATGCGCCTCTTCTTTATTTCTGCGGAAAAGCCCTTTCTTTTTTGGCTCCTCCTCTAAAAGTTCCGGCTCTGCCTTACTTTCCTCAACTGCCTCATAGTCTCGCTCTGCCATTTCTTCCGCGCCCGCCCCTTCTGTATTAATTATTTCCTCCGATGCTGCAACCTCTATACGCTCTCTTTCTCGCTCCTCCTCAAGATACGGTTCTTCCGCTCCAAATTCCTCTTTTTCCTCTTCTGTGCGAACTGGCTCTTCCGATTTAGGTTCTTCCTCATCTTCTCCGTGAATCGATTCTTCCTTTATACTTTCTGCGTCCAGTTCTCCTCTCTGCTCTAACTCTTCCTCATGTATTTTCTCTTCCGGCATAACTTCCTCCTTATTAAAAATTACGTTAAATCTCCCCATTTACTGCCGCGGCCCAAACAGCCGATAACCACTTGCTTCAGTACATCAGCCAATTCAGCTTCTCTATGATATATTAAAACAAAATCCGTCAAATGTACATATTTTTTTCTATACATGTAAGAATTCCACGATTTAAAACAATAGACAAATAAATGGCAGATATCCAAAATTCAGACATCTGCCATCTATCTGTCTAATATCTTAGTGGAAAAAGTGAGCTCCGATCTGCATTCCGTAACCGCCCTGATCAAAATACAAACACCCTCCGATCGGATTCTGTCCCGCAAGGGCGGCCTCCGCTGCCTGCATGGCAGATGCACTATAACCCGCCGTACTTCGAATCTGGTCAAGCCATCCGCTTCCTGCCGGTCCAAACTGCCCCGGCTGGTAAACCACTCCCTCTATAGTATTAGGATACGAGCCGCTTGCAATCCGGTTCATGATGACTGCGCCTACCGCAACCTGACCTTCTAAGGATTGATTTCCCGCTTCGCAGAAAATGATGGAAGCCAGAAGCTCTTTGTCATAGCCTCCTGCAAAAGAGGATACGCCTCCCGCGGCCTGCTTGGCCTCGGCCGCTTTTTTCTCAGCCTCCGCTTTTTCAGCTTCTGCTCTCTGTCTCTCTGCCTCTAATTCTTCTGCCTTCACGGCCGCTTCCGCCAAAACTTCCTCTACGCCTTCAGCCGCCTTAAACTTTATATTGACAGATTTATTGTTAATCTCCGCCAAAATATTATTTACAAAAGCGGCTCCTCCATAAGTAAAGGATGCTTCCGGAAGCATTTCCTCCGGCATAGCCGCCGCCCGGCTGGTAAATCCTAACGTCAGGGTAGATACGGCGACACAGGCGGCCATGCACATTCGCGCCTTTGCTATTCCGTTTTTCAAATTAAATTTGTATTTTAACATAAAAATGATGCCCTCCTATATACATAGTTTGTATTGTTAATAAAGTATACTCATTTTTTTCAACTTTATTACAATTATTACAAAATTGTTACATTTTGTACTGAGGGCATCATATCATGCATCTTTATGAAATTCAATTATAACTATTTTCCAGTCTTGTTAAATCTTTCCGGCGATCTCCCGAACCGCAAGCCGCCTTTTTATTACGGCCGACTGCTGTTTGGCTTATATTTTCGCAATATCGATCAGCGTTAATTTCTTGATATCCGTATTCTCCAGACTGGTAATCAGCGCCTGCGCAGTGTCAATGGCTGTCAGCACGTTCACCCCGGTCTCAATGGCGCTTCTGCGGATCACAAAACCGTCCTTTGCACGCTCTGCTCCCTGAGGCGGCGTATCGATAACCAGATCGATCTTATGTCCCAGAATCAGATCCATCAGATTCGGCGACTCCTGTTCAATCTTATTAACTGCGATAGCCTTCACTCCGCCATCCCGTAAAATTTCCGCCGTTCCCCGGGTGGCAAAAATCTTATACCCAATTCGGGAAAACCGCCGCCCGATATCCACAATATCCTTCTTATCCTCGTCTCTGACGGTAATGATCATATTATTATGCTTCGGAAGTTTAATCCCGGCGCCTAAGAATGCTTTATACAGCGCTTCATCAAAGGTTTTTGCAATACCCAGACACTCTCCTGTGGATTTCATCTCAGGTCCTAAGCTGATATCTGCATCCCGGATCTTTTCGAAGGAAAATACCGGCATCTTAACAGCAAAGTAATCCGCCTCCGGCTGCAGCCCCGGCGTATAGCCAAGCTCCCGAATCGTATGGCCGATGATCACCTTAGACGCCAGCGGCACGATAGGGATCCCGGTCACCTTGCTGATATAGGGAACAGTACGGCTGGACCGTGGATTTACTTCAATTACATACACATCCTCCCCGCATACGATAAACTGAATATTGATCAGCCCAATCACATGGAGGGACTGGGCAAGCTTTCTTGTATAGTCCTCAATGGTCCGCTTCGTCTTCTCGCTGATGCTCTTTGCAGGATATACGGAAATACTGTCCCCGGAGTGGATTCCCGCCCGCTCAATATGCTCCATAATTCCCGGAATCAGGATATCCGTTCCGTCGCAGACTGCATCCACTTCAATTTCCTTGCCCTGAAGATACTTGTCCACAAGAATCGGATGATCCTGTGCAATCCGGTTGATAATCCCGATAAATTCATCGATATCATGATCATTGATCGCAATCTGCATCCCCTGTCCGCCAAGCACATAGGAGGGCCTTACCAGTACCGGATAGCCAAGCCTGCCCGCCACTTCCTTAGCTTCCTCCGCCGTGTACACCGTTCCTCCGGTAGGCCTTGGGATCTGACATTTCTCTAATATCTCGTCAAATAGCTCCCTGTCCTCGGCTGCATCCACATTCTCTGCCGATGTCCCAAGTATCGGAACGCCCATCTTCATCAGTGCTTCCGTAAGCTTAATGGCCGTCTGCCCGCCAAACTGCACCACCGCCCCGTCCGGCTTCTCCAGATCTACAATGCTTTCCACGTCTTCCGGGGTCAGCGGCTCAAAGTACAATTTATCTGCAATGTCAAAATCCGTGCTGACCGTTTCCGGATTATTATTTACAATGACCGTCTCATAGCCTTCCTTCGCAAATGCCCATGTACAGTGTACCGAACAGAAGTCAAATTCAATCCCTTGTCCGATTCGGATAGGACCGGAGCCAAGCACAAGAACCTTCTTCCGGTCTTTCGTCTCCTCTACTTCATTCTCGCTTCCGAACACGGAATAATAGTAAGGCGTCTCCGCCGCAAATTCCGCCGCGCAGGTATCCACCATCTTATAAGCGGCGGTAATTCCGTACTGATGACGCATATCATGGATTTCCCGTTCAGTATGCCCGGTAATCTTCGCAATCACATGATCCGGAAATTCCATCCGTTTCGCTTCTTTTAAAAGTTCCTCATCCAACGGGCTGCGCTTCATCCTTGTCTCTAACTCCACCA
Organism: uncultured Dorea sp.; assembly: GCA_910584095.1. Taxonomy (GTDB): domain Bacteria; phylum Bacillota; class Clostridia; order Lachnospirales; family Lachnospiraceae; genus Claveliimonas. Next base: position 90,607 of record CAJTYU010000005.1, read on the forward strand.
GACGGGCGATCTTGTCAATGAACCATTTGTCAATTCTGGTCACCTCATGGATCTCCTCAATGCTGATACCCTGGCGGACCGCCTCCGCAATCTTCCAGATCCTGCGATCGTCCACTACCTTTAACACTTCTAGCAGTTCTTCTCCGGTGAGATAAGAATAGTCATAAGACATCAGGCTGTCCACATGCTGCTCCAGCGAGCGGATAGCCTTCATCAGCGCGCCCTCAAAATTATCGCAGATACTCATTACCTCTCCGGTCGCCTTCATCTGGGTCGTCAGTGTCCGCTTCGCGCTGATGAATTTATCAAAAGGCAGCCTGGGAATCTTCACTACACAGTAATCCAGCATCGGCTCAAAGCTTGCATAAGTCTTTTTCGTCACCGCATTCTGAATTTCATCCAATGTATAGCCAAGAGCAATCTTCGCCGCCACCTTGGCGATCGGATATCCGGTTGCCTTGGACGCCAGGGCGGAAGAACGGCTCACTCTTGGGTTCACCTCAATCACACAGTATTCAAAGGTCTCTGGGTGCAGAGCATACTGCACGTTACAGCCGCCGGTAATGTTCAGCTCGCTGATAATGTTCAGCGCCGAAGTGCGCAGCATCTGGTACTCCTTATCCCCCAAGGTCTGAGAAGGCGCCACAACAATGCTGTCTCCGGTATGTACGCCCACCGGATCAATATTTTCCATATTACATACAGTAATGCAGTTTCCATTTCCGTCCCGCATCACCTCATACTCAATTTCCTTCCATCCGGCAATGCAGCGCTCCACCAAAACCTGCCCCACTCTGGAAAGCCTGAGGCCGTTCTCTAAGATTTCAACTAACTGCCTGCGGTTATTCGCGATTCCGCCGCCGCTGCCGCCAAGCGTATAGGCCGGACGCAGAACCACCGGATATCCGATACTCTCTGCAAACTGGACGCCGTCTTCTACATTTTCAACCACAAGGGAAGCCGCGCAGGGCTCTCCAATCTTCTCCATCGTCGCTTTAAATTCCAGACGGTCCTCCGCTTTCTTAATCGTTTCGGAGGTGGTTCCGATCAGCCGAACATGATTCTCTCGTAAAAATCCATTTTCCTCAAGCTCCATCGCCAGATTCAAACCGGCCTGTCCGCCCAGAGTCGGCAGAATGCTGTCCGGCTGTTCCTTTAATATCAGTTGTTCCACTACTTCCACTGTCAAAGGCTCGATGTAAACCCGGTCTGCAATATCCTTGTCCGTCATAATCGTCGCGGGGTTGGAATTTAACAGTACCACCTCCACCCCCTCTTCCTTCAAGGAGCGGCATGCCTGCGTACCCGCATAGTCAAATTCCGCTGCCTGTCCAATGATGATCGGGCCGGAGCCAATCACAAGCACCTTCTTAATATCCTTTATTTTAGGCATCTTTCCTCTCCTTTCTGTCCTTCATCATCTGGATAAACCGGTCAAACAGATATCCCGAATCCTGCGGACCCGGACACGCCTCCGGATGGAACTGCACCGTAAAGATATCCTTCCCTATGTATGCAAGCCCCTCGTTGGTTCCGTCGTTTACATTGACAAAAGCCTCCTTTGCAACCGTTTCATCAATGGTCTGGGCGTCCACCGCATACCCATGGTTCTGGGATGAGATGTACACTCGGCCTGTTGCAAGATCTTTCACCGGATGGTTGCCTCCCCGGTGTCCATATTTTAATTTGTACGTTTTCCCTCCATGAGCGAGAGCCATAAGCTGATGCCCCAGACAGATTGCAAAGATTGGAATATCTGTATCTGACAATTTCCTGACTTCTTCAATAATAGAAACATTGGTCTTCGGATCTCCGGGTCCGTTTGACAACATGATCCCGTCCGGATGACTTGCTATGATATCCATGGCAGCCGTGTGCGCCGGATAAACCGTCACTTCACAGCCCCTAATGTTTAAAGATCTGGCTATATTATTCTTCGCGCCGAAATCCATCAGCGCAACTTTGCATCCTTCCCCCGGAAGAACAAAACTCTCTGTGCAGGAAGCTTCGGAAACCACATCTCCGATTCTATACGCCTGAAGCTTCGGAATAATCTCTTCAAGGTCATACGCTTCATTCGTCGTAATCATACCGTTCATCGTTCCCTTTTCCCTGAGAATCTTGGTAAGCGCCCGGGTATCAATCCCCGCAATTCCCGGTATATCCTGTTCCTCAAGAAACTTAGCTATCGTTCCCTCGCACCGGAAATTACTCGGCATCCTCGCAAGTTCCCTCACGATATATCCGTCCGGCCACGCCTTCTTTGATTCCATATCCGGTGTAATTCCATAATTACCAATTAACGGATATGTCATTACCACTGCCTGTCCGGCATAAGATGGGTCTGTTAATACCTCCAAATATCCGGTCATAGAAGTATTGAACACAATCTCACTGATCACATCTCTCGCGGAGCCGATACTGGTTCCGGTAAAGACTGTCCCATCTTCTAAGATAAGAAATGCTTTCATATACTCACCTGTTCCCTTTCTGTGTTTTCTATTGAAAATATAACTGCACAAATTGTAGAAATTATACAACAAGTTCCTGCAATTTTCAACCCTCACACAGCGAATATTAATGTTACGCCGTCAGTTCGGCTCATGACTTCAAACTTCCTGCAAAGCCCGTAAGAATATGTAAATTCAGACAATGAATCCGGCCCTTTGCTGAAAGCAAACTTTAAATGGGCAAGGTTCTGTAACAGTGAGACCGCAGACTGAACTGTTGCGATCCGCCATGCTAATAGCTAATACTGCCAGTTAATTGTCAGTTTACATAGCTCCGGCCTGTCTTCGTAATAATACTGGACTTCACTTAATTCGTACATATCGCACAGCGTCTGAGCCGCATTGTGGATCTGATAATTTAAAATGTCATCTTTGGCCTGCTGATAGGCAGCTTCATCGAAATACTTGAATATTGTCGGGTTTCGCTGCTCATAGATCGCCGAATTTAATGCATCCAGCGCCGCTGCGCTGTCATAACTGTTATAATACATTCCATTTACCACATAATAATTCCACGTCATTCCGGTACATGCAGGCAGTGGATATTCCTCGTCTGCCTGATGGGTGCGGTAAATTTCTTCATCGTTGCAGCACATATAATCATAACTAATATTTTCCCACTGGGGAGTCTCCTCCCCTTCCGCAGTCTGATATACCGGATCTCCCCAAGTCGTATCTACATGATAATACTCGCCGCCGCACTGTACAAGATTCCATGCATGAGCGTTCGGAGCATTCGGACCGTTCGCCGTACCAGTTACATAGATCACCGAAACCCCCAGCCGCTCCAGCAGATACTGGGCTTCCTTAGAATAGCCCGCACACACCGACCGTTTTCCCACAAGCGAACTGTAAATATTCTGATTATCCGGCGCTTCTAGGTCATAGTCTACAGAATTTACAATGTATTCATACACATACAGAATCTTCTCATAGTCTGAGGCCTCCATAGAAATCCCCTGAAGCGCCGCACGCGCCTCCGCTTCAATCTGCTGCTGCCTCGTCTGTTTTTCCTCCGCCGTGCAATTGTATTCCGGACTGACCACCGTATACGTCTCTTCACCGGAATCCCCCCTGTCCTGTATATAGGAAGTGGAACTCACGCCGCCGTCGCACCAGAAAAAGTCCGGATAATCCCTTAAGACATCCCCCAGAATTTTATTGGCGGCCTCCGCATCTTTACTGTGAGTATAAATCTCCTTCTCCCGATTCAGCATTCCCTGATAGATTTCCCGATATACCTGCTTTTCCTCCTCATTTAACAGCCCGTAATAATAATGGACGGCAAAACTCTGCTCCTCCACAGAGACTTCCTGATAGGGAATCTCCTGAACAGCTTCGACGCTCTCCTCCTTCGGCTGCCTGCCATCAAGCCAATCCACAAGGATCGGATGTCCTAAAACCACCAGTCCAATAACCGCCAGTGTAAAGAACAATTTGAATATTAATTTGAAACAGCCGCCCTTTTTCTTCTTCATCGCTTCTCCTCATTCTAAGCCTGATATCGTATTCTCTATGTCAAGCACAACCCATGTTTTTTTTCATATATTAATTGTAACAGAATTTGTGAGGTTACACAATGAGCGATCCTATTCCATCTTCTGATACTCCTGATATCGGACGTCTTCAGATTAATATTACTTCTCAGATCACTTCCCGTCCGGTTGCGGATGCTTCCATCAGTATATCCTACACCGGAGTACCGGGAGAACCATTAGAACAAGTCACCACAGATTCCTCCGGGCAGACAGAACTCCTAGAACTTGCTGCACCTCCGCTGGAATACAGCTTAAATCCGGAAAATGAAATCCAGCCATACTCGGAATATACCCTGCAGATACAGGCTCCGGGGTTTGAGCCGGTCAGCATCGCAGGCACGGAAATACTTGCCGATACAACAGCCATTCAAAATGTACAGTTAAGTCCCTTAGATACCACCGGTACCGAAGAAGAAGTATTCGTCATACCTGCCCATACATTATACGGCACATATCCTGCTAAAATACCCGAAGATGAGATCAAACCGGTAAATGAAAGCGGAGAGATCGTCTTAAGCCGGGTGGTTGTCCCGGAATATATTGTAGTACACGACGGGAGCCCAAGAGACAGCACTGCAAAGAATTATTATGTGAAATATAAAGATTATATCAAGAATGTGGCATCTAGTGAAATATATGCCACATGGCCAGCCAATACCATCCGGGCAAATGTGCTGGCAATTATGTCTTTTACACTTAACAGAGTGTATACGGAATGGTACCGGAATCAGGGGTATGATTTCACAATCACCTCTTCCACTGCTTTTGACCACAAGTGGATACCGGAGCGGAATATCTTCCAGTCTATCTCTGTCATTGTAGATGAGTTGTTTGCAGATTACCTGTCCAGACCAAATGTGCGCCAGCCAATCCTGACCCAGTACTGCGACGGACGGCAGGTACAGTGTCCGAACTGGATGACACAATGGGGTTCCAAATCCCTCGGCGACCAAGGCTACTCAGCCATTGACATTCTCCGCTACTATTACGGCGATGACATGTACATCAACACCGCTGAAGCCATATCCGGCATCCCTTCCTCCTGGCCTGGATACAATCTGGAAAATGGTTCCAGCGGCAATAAAGTCCGCCAGCTCCAGGAACAGATCAACGTAATCGCAGGTGCTTATCCCGCCATCCCCAAGCTAACGGCAGACGGAATCTACGGCCCGGCTACTGCCGCAGCCGTATCCAAATTTCAGTCTGTTTTCGGCCTTCCGGTTACTGGGATCGTAGATTACTCCACCTGGTTCAAAATATCTGAAATCTACGTAGGCGTCTCAAGAATCGCAGAACTGACCTGAACTGCAAAGGAAGCGCCTGCCACTGTCATTCTTTCATTCAACAGGGGATTATGATCTCAATGGATCACAATCCCCTGAATTTTTTACGGTCGCACGATTCTTCTCAGCGGCTTTGCTTCCCTTACAAAGTACTCTCTCCCGCCATCAAATTATTCTTATCCTTCTATTTTACCAGCGTTTGTCATAAAATCAATGACTTTCCTGTGATTCCAGCTCTACGATCGTATATACATTATTGATCACGTCTATAACCTCCGCTTCCCCTTTCCGCATCTTTTCCTCCATCTCCGCGTCCTTTTCTTCTATTTCCTTCCTTGCCCTGTCTTCAATCTCTGGCGGCGCCTTTTTCACTTCCTGTCCCTTTTCCCAAATCGGGATTTTCTCTCCTCCTTTTCCCTTCAGATAAATAACCGAATCTTCACGTTCCTTAATATTTCCGTAAGCATCTTCTTTTACTCTTCTGGAAAGAGGAAAAATACACGACAATTTCTTGATTGGAATACTATCCCAGTCAAGGGGTATATTCTCCAGCCAAAAATAACCCTCGTACTCGCCGGTAAAGCCGTCTTCTTCGGTAAATGTTTCCATAACATTACAGGTATAATACATACTGCATTTTTTATCCGGTTCCACACTAACATACAGGTATCCGTTTTCCAACAGGTACATTTCCGTGACGCGCACATCCTCCGTTTTCAGCCGCACGTCAAAAACCGGTATCTCCCCTAACCATCCGCCCACATAGGAGCCGCTCAGTCCTTCCAGCGTGAAAAGAACCAGCAGAAGCGCCGCTACAGCCACAGCCGTCCTTTTCGTCCCGCTCTTAGAAATCTCCTTTTTTATGGATTTAATCACCGAAACTGCCTCCCGGTTCATTTTCTCCTCAGACAGAAATTCTTCCTTTTTTTCTTTCATCTTCTCCTCGGCAATCCCTTCCCGCAATACGTCAAAATAGTCCTGACATTCCTCACATCCCGCAAGATGCTCCTCTACAATCGCCTTACTTTCCTCGCTGCACACATCATCCACATACAGCGGAAGCAAATCTTTATTAACATTACATGGTATCCTGCTCATACTATACCTCCTCTACATCATTTTCTCTCTGATTTTAAGCTTGGCCCTATGGTATGTAACTCTGGCCCAGCTCTCGCTCTTTTCAAATATCTCTCCAATCTCCCGGTACGACAGTTCCCCCAGCGTCCTTAAGCCGAATACTTCCTTATACGGCTCCTCCAGACAATGAAGCGTTTTATAGATAGAGAGCACTTCTTCCTTCCGGACGGCCGCCGACTCAGCGTCACCTTCCTCCTTCTGGATGCCTGCAAATCCTTTCTTCACCGACTCAAACCGCTTCTTCCGGCGTATATCGTCGATATAAAGATGTTTTGCAATCTGGCACAGCCACGATTTGACCGAACAATTTCCTTTAAAATGGTCAATCTCCTTCAACGCTTTGAAAAAGGTTTCCTGAGTGATTTCCTCCGCCATGGACGGATCGCCGCTCATGGCAAGCACAAAGAGATATACGTCCTTAAAAAAACGTTCGTAGATATCCTCAAAATCTATTTTCACTTCATCACCTCTTTTCCTCCGGAACATACCCCGGTTCTTACATTGCTAAAACAACTCCTATAGGCCTTATTTACCTATAAGACGAACGACCCAGAGATTTGTTACAAAAAATTTTTCACTTGTGCAGTTAGAAAATTCTTCCTCTGTCATCTATAAGAAATAATATATCACGCTTCACATCCCTTGTTCCTCTATTATTATGAGAATTTTCTCATAATTCTATCATTTTATTTTCATTTTCATCCCTCAGTATGTGTATAGACAAAAGAAAACGCCTCAAAAATTAATTCCCCTTGCGGCGCCTTGCATTTTTCAGGCGGCCGCCCCTCCGGCTTGCGGAAGGAAGCAATTTGAAAACAATAAAAAATATAATAGGAGTGTTTCATATGAAATCATACGATCACAAATATCTTGCAGAATACTTATCTCGGACCATTCTTGACTCACACAGCTATCTTCAGACCCGTCTTTTCATCCACGGCTGTGTTTTCCCGGATCACAATCCCATCGGCTACCTTCAGGGGCTTTTTATCGGCCATCCGATGAAAATCCATTTTACCACCTATTCCATCCCCAAACTACAGCGGCTTCTAGCGAAGCTGGAGAAAAAGGAGACCCTATCTCTCTGGGATTTTTACCGGCTAGGGGTACTAACCCACTATCTTGCGGACGCATTTACCTACCCCCACAATGAGACCTTTACCGACAGTATGCTTGCCCATGCAAAATACGAGAGCAATGACCTGCATGCTGCCCTGACCGGCCTTCTGTCCGAGTATAACGACGGCGACGCCCCGTTTCCTGAAAATCATTTGCAAAAAGGGAGGGATTTGTGGTATACTTTTTGTTCCCTGCATGAAACCTATGAACAGACCGCGCCCACAGCGCAGACGGACGCTTCCTATATCGTGCCTCTGTGCGTGCGGGCCTGCCGGGAATTTGCTTACCGGGTTCCGGCGGATACTGCCTTTTCTGCCGCCAGAGTCCGTTTTGTAAACGCGTGGTCTGGCATATACAGGAGGACGATGTCATGAGAATACTAATCATCGAGGATGATGAATCCCTTCACCGGATTCTTAGGCGGAGGCTTACTGAGGAAGGCTACGCCGCAGATGGCTGCTTCGACGGCCGGGAAGGATTGGAATACATGGAAACCGACGTTTATGACTGTATCATTTTAGACTGGATGCTTCCGGAGAAAGACGGCGTCGCCATTCTAAAAGAATTCCGGCGGGCCGGCCACCACACCCCTGTGCTGATGCTGACAGCCAGAGATTCAGTCACCGACCGGGTGCAAGGGCTTGACGCGGGAGCGGACGACTATCTCACAAAACCCTTTGCCTATGACGAGCTGTCCGCAAGACTCCGGGCGCTGCTTCGCAGGAACAGCGGAACGCGCCAAAACGTACTGGAACTGGCGGATCTGGTCATGGACCTGCCCGCCCACAGGGTCTTAAGAGGGGGCAGCGAGATCACCCTGACCTCCAAGGAATACTCCCTGTTGGAATACATGCTTCGAAATCAGGGACAGGCTCTCACCCGAAGCCAGATCGCCGACCATGTATGGAACTATAATTTCGACTACGACTCCAACATCGTAGACGTATATATCCGCTATCTGCGGAACAAAATTGATAAGGAATCTGCCAATCCGCTGATCCATACGGTCCGCGGATATGGCTATGTGATAAAAGATGAGTCAGAAAAACAGCAGAATTAAACAACTCAATATCAGCACTAAGATCATACTGCTCTATATAGGGCTGTCGGCAGCGCATCTGGCGCTGCTGGTTCCGGCCCTTTATTTTATGGTGAAAATATCCTTTCAGGAGAAGATATCCGAGGACATCCAAACTTCCATTTCCACCGTTACTTCCCGGCTTACCCCGGAAAATATCATGTGGCTTCTTGCTTTCCTGATCCCCGGATATCTAATTTTGGCCGCCATCAGTTCCTACATCCTTGCGAAGCGCACCTTGCAGCCGGTTCATCAGATCACCATGGCCGCAAAGTCCATCAAAGACGGCGACCTATCCGGCCGGATCGACGGCGTATTTTCCCATGACGAGGTAGGAGAACTTGCAGACACCATCAACCAGATGATCTCCGAACTGGACTTTGCCTTCCGGCGGGAACGGCAGTTTACCTCCGACGCCTCCCATGAGCTGCGCACCCCCATGACGGTAATCAACGCCTGTGTAGAAGACGCTCTGTATACCGACGACGAAACCATTATCCGGGAAAATTTGCGGATCATCCAGACGGAGAACCAGAGGATGCGCAAAATGCTCTCCCAACTCCTCATGCTCTCCAGAGGCTACGAAGGGCGCTGCCATATCGAGCCGGAGAAAATCTATCCCCGCGAGATGGTTGATTCCGTCGCCGAAGCCCTGACGGCGGAAATCGAGAAGAAAAGCCTGCACATCCACAATGAAATTCCCAAAGATCTTTCCATTTACGCCGACCAAAGCCTGTTCACCCAGCTCTTGGTTAATCTTATGGAAAACGCCGTCAAATACGGCAATGAAAACGGTAACATCCGGCTGAACGCCCACCCGGAGGGAGAAAATACTCTGCTCCGTGTAGGAGACGACGGAATAGGAATCGGCCGGGAAGACCTCGCGCATATTTTCGAGCGGTTTTACCGCGCCGACAAGGCAAGGGACCGGAACGGCTCCGGCCTTGGCCTGTCTATTGTAAAATGGATCGCAGAACTCCACGGCGGCGCTGTCAGCGTAGAAAGCAAGCTGGGAAAAGGCACCGTCTTTACCATTACGATGCCGGGCAGAGAGGAATGATGATTGTAAATAAAAACATGTTATGTATACAGCACTGCCGCCGCCTCATAAGGCTTTAACGCAATCTTATCTCCCGCGCTCTCAAGGCCTGTCTCCTCCCTGCCATAGTTAGAGATCAGCACCTTGCCGGTTCTTTCCCGCAGCTCCTTTGGTATCTCACAAACCGTCTCCTGATCCGTATAACTGCACACCACCAGCAATTTCTCCCCCTGATAGCTCCGCAAATATACATACAACTCACCGCTGTCCGGAAGCAGAAGCTCATAATCACCATACACGATGATTTCATAGTCCTTCCGCAGACGGATCAGCTTCTTATAATAATAAAACACAGAAGTTTCCCGCTCCATCTGTTCCTTCGCATTAATCTCCCGGTAATTCGGATTCACCGGTATCCATGGCGATCCCGTGGTAAATCCGGCCTGCGGGCTATCGTCCCACTGCATCGGAGTCCTTGCGTTATCCCTGCCCTTGTAACTAATATAATCAAACATCTCCTCGGGACTTACAATTCCCTTCCCCGTCAGTTCCCGGTAAGCATTGATGCTCTCAATATCCCGGAACTCCTCAAGAGAAGTGAAAGGATAATTGGTCATTCCAAGCTCCTCTCCCTGATAGACGTAAGGCGTCCCCTGCATCATATGCAGGCAGGTGCCAAGCATCTTCGCCGATACTTCCCGGTACTCCTGACTGTCATTCCCTATCCTTGAGAGCATTCTCGGCTGGTCATGGTTGCACCAGTACAGGCTGTTCCACGCTTTCCCCGCAAGCTCGGTCTGCCACTTGCTCATAATCTTCTTGAGCTCTGTAAGAGGAATTTTATTATGGTTCCACTTAAAACTCTCGCCGCCGTCTATATCCATGTGCTCGAACTGAAACACCATATTCAGCTCCTCCCCCGACGCGGACGCATACCTCTTCGCCTCCTCTACGGTAACGCCGGAGCACTCTCCCACCGTGATCAAGTCATACTTTGAGAGGACTTTCCGGTTCATCTCCTGTAAATACTCATGAACTCTCGGTCCATTGGCACAGTATGCGGCAAAATCCCCATATCCGCTCTTTCCCACCGCTCCGTCCGGCAGTCCCGGACATTTGGAAATCAGGCTGATCACATCCATGCGGAAGCCGTCGATCCCCTTCTCGCACCACCAAACCATCATGTCAAATACGCTCTCCCGGACTTTTGGATTCTCCCAGTTTAAATCCGGCTGCTTCTTTGAAAACAAATGCAGATAATACTGGCCCGTCCGCTCGTCGTACTCCCATGCCGGGCCGCCGAAACAACTCCCCCAGTTGTTGGGTTCCTTTCCGTCTTTGCCGTCCCGCCAGATATAGTAGTCCCGGTACTCATTATCCTCTGATTTCCTGCTCTCCACAAACCATGCATGCTCATCCGAGGTATGGTTCACCACCAGATCCATCATAATCTTAATTCCCAGCTCATGGGCTTTTGCCAGCATCCGGTCATAATCCTCCATGGTTCCGAATTCTTTCATAATATTCCGGTAATCGCTGATATCGTATCCATTATCGTCACCAGGCGACTGGTACACCGGAGACAACCAGATCACGTCAATCCCCAGCTCTTTCAGATAGTCCAGTTTTCCTGTAATTCCATTCAGATCCCCGATTCCGTCTCCGTTACTGTCACAAAAACTCCTTGGGTAGATCTGATATACCACGCTTTCCTTCCACCATGCTCTTTCCATCTTCATACTGATACCTTCCTTATTATATTTCTCTGCCGGTACTCTCTTGGCAACATTCCATACACGCCTTTAAACGCCCGGGAAAAATTCAATTGGTTTGGATAGCCCACCGCCGCTCCCACATCGCCGATCGGCGTATCCTCTGCCGCCAGCTCTTCTGCCGCCTCCATACATACGAAACGGTTTTCTTCATACCCACAATGGTAGATTGATAAATCCATAAAATTCATCACTCCTTTATGACATTACGTTTTGCGCAAAACCTTGTTCCTTTTTCCTATTATATGCGATAAAACATGTCATTTTCAACAAGTTTTGCGCAAAACGTAATTTTGTACAATCTACTATGCAGAGTTTTATACATTTTGCATATTTTTCACAGAATCCCGGACAATCAGAGAGATTGGAAGCTGGTCTGACATAGAGACGTTTGGCTCCCCGTCAATGAGCTGAAACAGCTTCTTCACCGCATGGCCGCCCTTTTCGGCAATGTCCTGATGGATAGTAGTGAGCTTCGGCCGGCACAGTTTTGCCGCCTCACTGTCGTCAAATCCCGCCACTGAGATTCCCTCCGGCACATAGATTCCCAAATCCCTTAACCTGACCACTGCCTCCGCCGCATAATAATCGGAAGCAAAGAACAGCGCGTCCTCCGCCTTTGCAAGCCGCAGCAGATATTTTTCATAGAAAGCTTCCCTCTCCTTCCACTCTCCCGGAATAATGATATGTCTGATACCTTCGGTATTTCCCATCCGGTTCTCATAAGCCAGACATACCCCTTTCCATCTCTCATGATCCACACCCACGTTATTATCCGCCACAAATCCGATCTTCCTGTGGCCGCAGTCCAGCAGATACTCCGTCATCAAATAGCCGCCGCCGAAATCATCCAGCCCTACGTTCGCAATATCCTGCTTCTCATAATAAGTGTCAATGGACACCACCGGAGCCTTTCCCTTCACCTGAAGCAGCGCGTTGCTCTTCGCATGAAGGCCAATGGTAATCAGTCCCTCCACGTTCCATGTCGCCGCAAACTGGATCCCTTCCTCCGGATCCGGTGTAAAATGCAGCAGCATGTAATAATTCTTCTTATAAATCTCCGACTCGATCGCCCGGATCAGCACATTGGAAAAGGCGTACCCTTCCCTCCCATGCTTCTCTCCCTCCGGCTCCCCCACCAGTACTCCAATAATCCGAGAGTTTCCTCCTGCCAGCATCATGGCGCCCATGCTGGGCACATACTCGGTCTCCGCAAGAAGTTTTTCAACCCTTTCCACCGTCTTTTTCGATACCTTGCCATAGTTTCCATGAATTACATTCGATACTGTAGTGGGACTCACGCCGGCCCGCTTTGCAATATCCTTAATCCGTATCATATGTATAAGCTCCTCCTTTCACCGTTTCCGCTTTTAACGGACGAAACTCAGTCCTGCATACCCTGAGATACCTACCTCGAAATAATCTTATTTTTCTGCCTGTATTCTCTGGGCGACACGCCATACACCCCTTTAAAGGCCCGGGAAAAATGCAGCAGGTTTGGGTAACCCACCGATACCCCGATATCGCCCACCGATTCATTTCCCACAATCAGCGCGTCCGCCGCCTTCGCCATCCGGTAATGGATGAGAAATTCCTGCGGCGACTGGCCTAATACCTTTTTAAATATTTTCCCGAAATAACTGCGGTCCAGCTTGCACATCTTCGCAAGCTCCTCCACCGTAATATTTTCCGCATAGTTATGCTCGATATAGACCACGGCCTCTCTCACGTAAAACTCGCTCAAGTTTCCCCCCTGCGTCTGTTTTCTGGAAATTGAATACTTGATCAATCCGTCGAAAAAGAGATACAGATGACCGATCAGCTCTAAGGAGGATGCATTCTGACTCTGAACGATCGTCAGCATCTCCTTCAGGATCAGATCGCCGTATTCCGGTTCCGTAGTCGTAAAAACCGGCGTTTTATAAGACAGCCCGGCAAGTTCCATGCACTCTTTCGCCCGAAGCCCTCCAAATTCCACCCAGACATATTCCCACGGCTCGTGCTCATCGGCATAATAAGTATTTACAAATCCCGGCTCAATCAGGAATCCGCTTCCCGCAGAAATATGGTAATGAGAGGTATGGCCCTTCTCATCGTTGGCATTCAGCGTCCCCTTTCCTGAAATTACATAGTGGAACAGGTAATTATTCCGCACATAAGGGCCGAAGGACTTCAGCGGTTCGCACTGTTCATACCCATATTGGTATATTGTAAGGTCCATAAACCTCTCATCCTGAAATACGGAGAACAATAAATTCGTCATGATGCGTTTCCTCTTTCTTCTTAAAATCGTGATTTTGCTGAATTTTCAGTTTGTTTTTTAGTAAAAACGCTGAAAATTTATATTTTGTTTATATTATATACCATTATGCGTCTATATTTCAACATTTTCGTTTCAATCACGCATTCTGATAAAAATGAAGCGCATCCATGTATTTACGTTTCCGTAGCAAACTGCTATTATCTAACTCGAAATCAAACAAATTTTTCATGCAGATTGACGAAGCATGAAAGGAGAAGAGGTGTGGAATGAAAAAGAGAGTAATTGCCACAGCACTTGTGGCAGCAATGCTGATTGGGACTGTCTTTTCTGCTTCCGGATGTTCTTCCGAGCCGGATGATGGCAAGACCCATATCACCATGCTTCAGTACAAGCCGGAGGCTGTAAAGGCTTTCGAAAAAATGGAGGAGGAATTTAATGCCACCCACGATGACATCGTGCTGAACATCGAATCCCCCAACGACGCCATGACTGTACTGAAGACGCGCTTTATCAAGGAGGATGCGCCGGATATCATCGGTATCGGCGGAGACGTGAACTTCTCAAATTTCGTTGATGCAGAGATGCTCATGGATATCTCAGACTTTGAAGGATTATCTTTAATTAAGCAGGCTTATAAAGATATCGACAAAAATCTGGAGTTTGTTCCTATGGAAGGCGTTTATGCCGTTCCTTACGTAGCAAATGCAGCAGGCGTCCTGTACAACAGAGAGATGTTCAAGAATAACAAATGGGAAATTCCTACCACTTGGGACGAATTTACAGACTTATGCGAGACCATCAAAAAGTCCGGACAGCAGCCGCTCTACTTCGGCTTCAAGGACGTATGGACCTGTCTGGCGCCGTGGAACGCACTTGCCTGCGACCTTGCTCCGGCAGACGTATGCCGTCAGGTAAACAAGGGCGAGACCAAATTCGCTGACGAATATGGCGAAGTAGCCGAGAAAATGCTAGAGCTCCTCGAATACGCTCAGGACGATCCGTTCGCATACAACTACAACGACGCATGTACCGCATTTGCAAACGGCGAATCCGCAATGTACACCATCGGAAGCTATGCAGTTCCCCAGATCCAGTCTGTAAATCCAGACATGGACATTGATTCCTTCGTGATGCCCGGCTGCGATAACGCAGAGGATAACGTACTGAACTCCGGCGTGGACCTTCAGTTCTGCGTAACCCAAGACTGCCAGAATAAAGAGGCGGCATATGAGGTATTAAGCTTCCTGTTAGAGGATTCTACCATCCAGACATACCTTGACGACCAGAACGCAGTTCCTTGCAAGGACAAGGAATTTAAGCTTTCACCTGCTCTTGACGGTATGCTTGACTACATAAACGAAGGCAAGATGACCGACTATCAGGATCACTATTATCCTTCTGAGATGGCAGTTGACGCACAGATTCAGACCTTCCTTATCGACGGAAGCGTAGAAAAATTCCTGAACAAATTCGATACCGACTGGCTGCGGTACAACCGCGACATTATCCGTAAGGTACAGGAATACGAAGCAGGAGGGAATAAATAATGAAGAAAAAACTTAGCAGAAACCAAACCTTTTTGTTAATTACGATTCCGGTCCTGGCACTGTTCTTCTGTTTTAATACTCTGCCGTTAATTAAGGGCCTGATGTACAGCTTCACTAACTTCCGCGGATTCGGAAGCTACGAGTGGGTTGGAATGCGTAACTATGCTGATTTATTTACGGACGCACGCGTAGGAAAATCCTACCTGTTCACCTTTAAATTCGCTTTGCTTGCAACGGTTGTTACCAATGTGATCGCACTGCTCCTTGCTCTTGGCTTAAATGGCAAGATCCGCGCTAAGAGCACCTTAAGAGGCGTTTACTTCATCCCAAGAATCCTTGGCGGACTGGTTGTAGGTTATATCTTCGGATATATCTTCACCTACATCCTTCCAGCTATCACAGGTAAGGGAAGTATGCTGTCCAACACCGGCACAGCTTGGATCGCAATCGTAATCGTTGCCGCATGGCAGTCCATTGCACAGACCACTTTGATCTACATCTCCGGTCTTCAGACCGTGCCGGAGGATGTATACGAGGCAGGTGCCATCGACGGCGCTACCGGATGGTTAAGCTTCAAGAACCTGACTTTCCCGCTGATCATTCCATTTTTCAGCATCAACATGGTCTTAAGTATGAAAGACTTCCTGATGGTATTCGACCAGATCATGGCTATGACCAAGGGTGGTCCTGCACAGAGTACCGAGTCCATCTCATTCCTTATTTACAACAATGGTATGGGCGGCGGACAGTTCGGATTCCAGAGCGCCAACGCGGTAATCTTCTTTATCGTAATCGTTGCCATCTCTGTATTCCAGCTTAACTTCACAGGAAAGAAGGAGGAACAGTTATAATGAAAAAGAAAAATAAAGTTGCTGCCATTACCAATTGGCCGCTTACCATCTTATTGATCGCTGGCTGTATAACTGTAGTCTTTCCGCTTTATATGGCCATTGTAATTGCATTCAAGAAACCTTCTGAAATGACCAATGACATTGCCGGCGCTTTAAGCCTTCCAAAGAGCTGGAGCCTTGAGAACTTCACAGAAGCTATGCGTGTAACAGACTTCTGGCATTCACTGGGCTACAGCGTGCTGATTACGGTTGCCACCGTAGTGCTTGCAATCCTGATTCACTCTCTTGCCGGCTATGCCATTGGTCGAAGTATGGCAAAGAACAAATTTTACAAGATTTCTTATCTTTATATTGTAAGCGGTATGTTCGTACCTTTCGCAATCCTGATGATGCCTCTGGTAAAGCAGACTGCACAGATGGGAATTGACAACTGGTTCGGAGTAATCCTCTGTTATCTGGTATTCTATATGCCGATGAACGTGATGCTCTACTCCGGCTACTTAAAGAATATCCCGATCGCGTTGGAAGAGGCTGCTTACGTGGACGGAGCAACCACATGGACTACCTACTGGAAGGTAATCTTCCCAATCATGAAGCCTATGCACGCTACCGTTGCCGTTCTGACAGCGCTGGGAACATGGAACGACGTTATGACTCCGCTTGTTATCATGTCAGGAAAGGGAGCAAACACACTGCCTCTGGCACAGCTCACCTTCCAGACACAGTTCGGAACTAACTACAACTTGGCATTTGCTTCTTATCTGCTGGCATTGCTGCCAATCCTGATCTTCTATCTGGTATGCCAGAAGCAGATCATCAACGGTGTAGTAAATGGAGCTGTAAAATAGCTCGTTTACAAATATGGGGGGACGCAGCAGGCAGACACCGGATTTTCTGCACAGTCCGGAAATACCTCCCGGCGGCAGACTGCCGGCTGTGTTAAAACTACGGCCCATCTCAGGGAATTTCCTGAGACGGGCCGTAGTTACATATGAAAATATTTTAGCATCCCATAAAATTTGAAATACTTATTATGCATTGACAATATTCACACAAACGGCAGACTTTCTTCCGCCGCTTCTATATATTGGAGAACTGGCATAAATTATATTTTGTATTCCCTCATATTTTCCGGAATTTCATCAATAGGTAAGTTCTTTACTGCTTCCTCACTTCCGGCTGCAATAGCCGTATCATAATACCAACATTTGTATTTCAACATATTTTTTGTTTTTTGTAATGCTTCAATCTGCTTTTCCACTTCCTCCAAACGGGCATGAAACATTTCCCCGCGTTTTCCTAAAGAGGCATCGCCCTCTTCACACCAAATTAAAAATTCCTTAATCGACTTGATAGACATTCCCGAAGATTTCAGACATTCAATCACTTTAAGCGTGTTAATCTCTGTATCAGAAAAAACACGGATACCCCCACTACTCCGTTCCATTTTCGGAAACATACCCTCACGGTCATAATAACGCAGCGTGGATATAGCAATCCCGGTGGCATTAGCAACCTCTCCAATCGAATAATACATAAGATTTTCTCCCTTTTCTGAAGTTTATTAAAATTTCTCTTGATCTAAACCTAACTTTAGCTTCTACAATAATACTACACCTACTAAATGGCTTTGTCAACATAACATTTGTAGCAAACAAAAAACAAAGAGAGGTAAATGTATTATGAACATGAATTTTAATTTTAACAACCCAACAAATCTTATTTTCGGCAGAGGTTCGCTGAACCAATTAGGAAGCCTGCCTATGCCCGGAAAGAAAGCACTGGTACTGATTTCTAACGGTAAATCCACAAGGGGAAATGGCTACCTTGACCGCACTTTAGAGCAGCTAAAAAAAGCAGGCGTTGAAACAGCCCTGTTTGACAAGATTATGGAAAATCCGGTTAAGGACGTAATCATGGAGGGGGCTTCTTTTGCGAGGGAAAACCAATATGATTTTATTGTTGCGCTTGGCGGCGGCGCTGTTATTGACGCTTCGGCTGCGATTGCGGCAATGGCAGCCAATGAGGGCGACCTTTGGGACTATGTATTTGGCGGCACTGGAAAATGTAAGCCGCTTGAAAAGAAAGGGCTTCCCATTGTTGCGATTGCGACTACTTCCGGTACGGGTTCTGAAATGAATGGGTTCGGTGTTATCTCCAATTTGGAAACAAAAGAAAAAATCGGCTTTGGCGATCCAGGGCTAACTCCCGTACTGGCAGTTGTTGACCCGGAACTTATGATAACTGTTCCCGCCAAATATACGGCTTATCAAGGCTTTGACGCTCTGTTCCACAATACCGAAGTGATGATGTCAAAAGGCGTTAATATTTTGAGTGAAGCAATCGCCCTGTCTGCGATTGAAAATATCACAAGATATCTGCCCCGTGCGGTAAAGGACGGAAAGGACATAGAAGCGAGAGAGCATATCGCTTACGGAAGCACGATTGCAGGCGTTACCATGCAGCTTACTTCAACGATTGCACAGCACAGCATGGAACATTCCATGAGTGCATATCATCATAATCTCCCGCACGGCGCAGGGCTTATCATGATTTCTAAAGCCTTTGCGGAATTTTTTATTGAGCGTCATGCCTGCGATGAACAGTTTATCAAAATGGCAAAAGCTATGGGAATTGCAAATGCTGACAAGCCGAAAGATTTTATTACCGCACTTGTCAAGTTACAGGAGGACTGCGGCGTAGCTGATCTGAAAATGAGTGATTTCGGTTTTACTCTCGATGAAGCCATGACTTTGGCAAAAGGCGCACGTTCCATGCAGGGGGGACTGTTTGAAGCAAACCCTTGTGAAATGACTGACGAGGACTGCGCCGGAATTTTTGAAAAATCCTATCAGTAGCATTTGATAAGATAGTTTCGTATCAGAAATAATACGGCATATTTAGAGAAAGATTAGGTTATCTATCTCATGAAAACATTAAAATTAAACAATGGTATTGAAATGCCTATGATTGGCTTCGGCGTGTTCCAAATTACAGACTTTTCCTGCTGTTAAGCAGATAGAATTACACACTTTTTATCAGTGGGAAGATGAACTTGAAATTTTTGAAAGAGTACAACATTCAGCCGCAGGCATGGGCGCCGTTCGCAGAGGGATTAAATAATCTGATATATAGCAAAGTTATACGCGGATAGTCCGGAGCGCCCACAGACGTCAGAGCCGGATTTCCTCTTACACAAAGCATTTATGGACGCTTTGGGCTATCCTCATTCCTACAAAAACAATCTCCGTATATCATTGTAAAACACAAACACCATCAGCGCCATCAACAGCGCAAATCCGATAAAGTGCACATATCCTTCCTTCTCCGGCGACACCCTCTTTCTTCTTACCGCCTCTGCGAATAAGAACACCAGCCGTCCTCCGTCCAGCGCCGGGATCGGAAGCAGGTTCATCACCCCCAAATTCGCCGACAGCAAGATTGCCATATTCATCATATTCGCCGCAACAATAGAAATGCCGTAATCCACGCTGGAATTATACGCATCGTCCACCATATCCACAATTCCCACGGGCCCCGACATCTGGTCAAGCCCGACCTGCCCGGTAAGGAGCATTTTAAGACCTGAAGCTGCCACCCAGATCCAGTATTTCACTTCATAAACACCGTATTGTAACGACGTGAGGACTCCCGCTTTCTGGTTTCCCTCGCTTCCGATCCCCAGCATATAATATTCCAGTTCTTCGTTATACTCCGGCGTTATGACCACTCTGTGGCGCTTTCCATTTCTCTCATAAGCCACCTCCACGGTTTCCCCCTGATGGAACTGGTTATAGGCAGAGATCTCCCGGAAAATATGAATCTTTTTATTCCCCATCTCCACGATCTCATCTCCGGCCATTAAGCCCGATTTCTCAGCCGGGCTTTCTTCGCTGACCGCTCCGATCACCGCCGGATCATATCCTACCATCGCCGTCAGAACCGCCGCCAGCACAAAGGCAAGGATAAAATTAAATACCGGTCCTCCCGCAATCACCATGATCCGCGCCCACACCGGTTTGCTGTGGAAATTGCCTTCCTCACCGGTAGCCTCGTCGTCCTCGCCCATCATGCAGGCTCCTCCGATGGGAAACGCCCGGACGCAGTATCTGGTCCCTTTATATTCCTTTGAAAACAGAAGCGGCCCCATGCCAAGCGCAAATTCCTCCACTTCTATCCCGTTCAGCCTCGCCATGAGAAAATGTCCCAGTTCATGAAAAACCACAATGAAGCTGAATAATATAACTGCCAAAATAATTCCCAAAACTTACCTCCCACACCAGAAAAAAATTATTTTATCCTAAATAAACTGACAGATAATAAATAATAGGAGCCGTAAAAATCACGCTGTCAAACCGGTCAAGAATCCCGCCGTGGCCGGGAATCAGCTTCCCATAGTCCTTAATTTCATGGTTCCGCTTAATCGCAGAAGCGCACAGATCCCCAATCTGAGAAATCGCCCCGCCCACGCCGCAGATCGCCGCGCACAGCGCCGGACTCACCGACGCTCCCGCAAACCGGTCCATAGCCAAGGCAAAAACCGCCCCCAGCACAGCGGCGCCGATCACTCCGCCTACTCCGCCTTCCACCGACTTTTTTGGGCTTAAGACAGGAGCCATTTTATGCCTGCCAAACAGCATCCCCGCACAGTAGGCGCAGGTATCGCATCCCCATGAGCTTAAGAAAATCAGCCAAACCATCACTCCGCCATCGGTCAGTTCTCTGGTCTGGTACACGAAGGACAGCATCACCGCCACATAGAACACACCGAAAAACGCCATCGTCACCTGTTCCGCGCGGAACTTCGGGTAGGCAAACACATAAACCGCCATAACCAGCATCAGAAGCAGAATAAATAAAGGCACCGCATATTCCATTCTATTCAGATAGAGAAGCACATAATAACCAATTGCCGCCAAATATCCTGCCGCGCCCAGCGCATGATCCTGTATCTTTACTACCTTATACAGCTCCGTCAGCCCGATCAGACTGGCCGTCAGTAAGATTCCATACAAAAGCGGACCGCCGGTTCCCACCGTAACCACAAGCACAATCACCAGAACGATTCCGCTGAGCAGTCTTGTCTTAAACATCCGTTACCTCCTTTACGCCCCCGAAGCGTCTGTCTCTTGCATTATATGCCTCAATCGCCTTTATGAGCTCTTCCTTCGTAAAATCGGGCCAGTGGACATCTGCAAAATAAAATTCCGTATAGGCAAGCTGCCACAAAAGAAAATTTGACAGCCTCTGCTCCCCGCTGGTCCGAATCAAAAGATCCGGGTCTGGAATCCTTCTCGTATCCAAATAATCCTCAAAAAGCTCCTCTCCGATCTCTTCCGGCCTTACCTTGCCCTCTTTACAGTCCGCCGCAAGCCTCCTGACAGCTCTCATGAGTTCATCCCTGCTCCCATAATTAATCGCAATCTGGAAGTTCAAACCTTCGTTATTCTTCGTGGCCTCCTCAAGTTCGAGAATCCTCTTCCTGATATCCCCGTCAAGTCTGGTAATATCGCCGATCACCCGCACTTTCATATCATTCTTCGCCGCAGTCGCAAGGCAGGTCTTCATATAATTGCGCAGAAGCTTCATCAGCGCATTCACTTCATCTGCCGGCCGGTTCCAGTTCTCTGTGGAAAACGCATATACCGTCAGGTACTTGATTCCCATCCGCCACGCCTCCTCGCAGATCCGTTCCACATTCTTGCTGCCTTGGACATGGCCGTAATTTCTCGGCATTCCCTTAGACTTCGCCCAACGTCCATTACCATCTAATATAATCGCCACATGCTGTGGTATATTCATATTCTTACCCTCCTGACCGGCAGTATACCATAAACTTTGCTGATGCAGTCCGGCAACGCCAAACAGAGACGGGACATCCGTCCCATCCCTGTATCTCTTTCCTTTACGGACCGCCGGTTCTTATCCTATTCCTGCAGGTTCCATCCATCTCATCCATGGAACCGCCGCAATCAGTAACCTGTACGCAAATTAAACCGTCATAACCTCTTTTGACTTGGATTCAACTGCCTTATCCACCTCTTTAACATACTTATCCGTCAGCTTCTGGAGCTGCGTCTCCATATCCTTGATCTCATCCTCTGAAATATCGGTGCCCTTCAGCTTCTTCAGGCTGTCGTTTCCGTCCCGGCGGATATTCCTGACTGCCACCTTAGACTGCTCGCCCTTTTTCTTTACATCCTTCACCAGATCTTTTCTGCGATCTTCGGTAAGCTCCGGGAATACCAGTCTGATTACTTGTCCGTCGTTGGTAGGATTAATACCGATATCCGACATATTGATCGCCTTCTCAACCGCCTTGATCATACTCTTTTCCCACGGCTGGATCACGATCATGCGCGCCTCCGGCACAGAAATATTGCCAACCTGCTGCAGCGGCGTAGGCGTTCCGTAATAATCCACCGTAATCTTATTCAGAATGTTCGGATTCGCACGGCCCGCGCGGATCGTCATCAGTTCAGACTCAAGGCTGGCCAAAGTCTTCTTCATCTTGTCTTCGTATACCTGCAATTTTTCATTCATCGCTATATCCTCCCTTATTTAAACAGTCACCTTTGTGCCTGTAAATGTTCCCGACATGGTACGTACAATACTATTCTCTTCATTCAATCCGAATACCAGCATCGGCATCCCATTCTCCATGCACAGAATAGACGCCGTCAGATCCACTGCCATAAGCTTCTTATCAATGATCTCCTGAATCGAAATCTCCTCATACTTTCGCGCCTTAGGATTCACCTTCGGATCGCTGTCATAGATTCCGTCAATAGCCTTGGCAAGCAGCATAGCGTCCGCCTCAATCTCAATTGCCCTAAGAACCGCCCCGGTATCGGTAGAAAAGTACGGATGCCCGGTTCCTCCAGCAAAAAAGATCACCTTTCCCTCCTCCAGCGCCTCTATGGCTCTGTCCTTGGAAAACAGGGACGTAAACGCGCCGCACACAAAGGGCGAAAATACTTCCGTCTTCATCCCCACATGGCGGAAAATCTCCGAAACATAAATACAGTTCATCACGGTAGCAAGCATTCCAATCTGATCCGCCTTCGTCCGGTCAATCGTCTCGCTGGTACGGCCTCTCCAGAAATTACCGCCCCCGGTGACCACAGAAATCTGAAGCCCGTCGTCCGCAAGCTTCTTCACCTGTCTGGCCACACCGATGCAGGTAGCCTCGTCAAACCCAGTCTTCTTATCTCCTGCAAGAGCCTCGCCGCTTAATTTCAGTAATACTCTCTTCATAAGTCTGCTCCTTATTCTTATAAACTGGTTTCAGTATAACATAAGTTACGCTAAAGGACAATTTATCTATATAAATTCTTTCCGCTCAAAATACCGGATCAGGATATCCGCACACCGATGGGTCCCAAGTTCCGAAGTATCCAAGATCATATGATAATTATTTACATCTCCCCACGCCTTCCCGGTATGCTCATGATAATACGCAGACCGTTCCCTGTCCGTCTGTTTCATCCTCGCCTGCGCTTCCTCATAGGAAACGTTCTCAAGCTCCATAATACGCCTGATCCGGTCTTCCTTTTCCGCGCATATATAGATGTTGAACACATTTCTCCTGTCTTTTAAAATCTCCGAGGCACATCGACCAAGGATGATACAGGGTTCTTCCGCTAATTCCCTGATGACAGCAGTCTCCGATTCATAACTGTCCCCTTCTGTACGTTCCTTCACGATCGCCTTGTCATAGACCGGAATATGAAGCTTCTCCGAAAGCTCCTTCGCAATCTGGCTTGCGCCCGTCCCATACCGTCTGCTCAATGTAATCACCAGTTTCATAGCTATTCCTCCTTAGTAACGCGATTCTGACTGACAGCTCTGTAACGAATACATTATACCACACATCAAACAGAATGAACAGCTATGATATCATTTCCCGCTCGGCAAATAAATCCCGCACCGCATCCTCATATGCCGGAAGCTTCTGCGCCTTGCGGATCCGCTTGCCATATCCGGCAGAATCTGTAAACAGACCGATTAGATAGACCCACAGCTCCTTCATTTTAAACAGAACCACCCTGCTGCCTGGCATCTCTTCTTTGTAGGCTTCATAAACTGCGTCGTGGAATCTGCGGATCCTTTCCTTTTCCGGCGCTTCCCCGCCCTTTAAGACTCCCACAAGACCCGGATTTGTAAGAAGTCCTCTTCCGATCATGACCCGGTCCGCCTCCGGGAATCTCCTGGCCCACGCCTCATACGCTCCCAGACTGTCAATATCCCCATTATAACACACCGGGTTCCTGCTGTGCAGTTCCCCATAAGCAAATACGTCCTGATGAGGAGTCCCTTTGTAGAATTCCTTCTGGGTGCGCGGATGAATGATCAGCTCCTTTAGCGGATATTTATTATAAATCTCCAGAAGCCGCAAAAATTCCTCCGGATCGTCCCTGCCGATTCTGGTCTTTACGGATATCTCGCACGCCGTATGCGCAAACACCTCTTCCAGAAAATGATCCAGTTCCTTTGGCTTTGCGAGAAATCCCGCTCCTCTGCATTTAGAAACTACGGTCTTTGACGGGCATCCCAAATTCAGATTAATCTCCCTATACCCATAGTTTCTTAGGGTCCTCTCCCCCGCAAGAAAACAGTCCGCCCGGTTCGTCATGATCTGGGGAACCAGATAAATCCCCTCATTGTGCTCCGGCAGAATATCCTTTTTCTCTCTGGTGTTTAACTTTCCCTTCTCATTCGGCACAAGAAACGCCGTAAAATATTTATCGATATCAGGGAAAAAAGAATGGAACGCATTACGGTACAGATACCCTGTAATGCCTTCCATCGGCGCAAAATAATACTTCATCGTATCTTCTCCATATAAAATTACAGTCTTACAACAGCTTCCCTAATGCCCGCTCCATCTGATCCATCCCCTTTGCGATCAGCTCCATAGAATTGCTGTAGGAAAACCGCAGGTACCCCGGCGCAAAGAAAGCGCTTCCTGGAACCACCGCGATCCCCGCCTCCTCCAGCAGGTATTTCGCCACCTGTCCGTCCTCCTCTATGACGCCCTTTCCGATACTTTTTCCATAGCAGCCTTTTACATACGCCAGCAGGTAAAACGCTCCCCCAGCGTCCATACAGGAAATCCCCGGCATCCGATTCAGCCGCTTTCTCATATAGTCTCTCCTGCTCTCAAATTCACAGATCATATTCTGCAGCGGTTCCTGTGTTCCGGTAAGGGCCGCCACAGCCGCCTTCTGCGACAGGGACTGCACACAGGACAGAATCTGCCCCTGAAGCACATTCACCGCTCTGATAACCTCTTTGTCAGCGGCCATATAACCAATTCTCCATCCCGTCATAGCATAAGCCTTGGACATACTATTGATAAGAATAGTATGCCTCTTTACCTCCTCCGAAAAAGAAGCGGGCGAAACATGCTCCTTGCCGTTATAGATAAATTTCTCATAAACCTCGTCCGATATGATATAAAAATCATATTCCACCGCTAAGTCCGCCAGTTCCTCCAGCGAGTTCCGGTCATAGACGGCTCCGGTGGGATTATTCGGCGTATTGATCATTACCGCCTTCGTGCGCTTTGTTACCGCCCGGCGGATCGCCGGAACATCCAGCGCAAAATCTTCCCCACAGGGAACCATCACAGGTTCTCCGTCCGTAAGCTTCACAAGCTCCGGATAGGTCACCCAGCAGGGATAAGGGATGATCACCTCATCCCCCGGATTACAGACCGCAAGCAGAGCCGCAAGAAGACACTGCTTCGCGCCCGCTCCTATCGTAATCTCATCCGCCAAATAGCGCACATGGTTCTCCCGCTCCAGTTTTTCACTAATTGCCTCTCTAAGCTCTAAAATACCCATTACGGGAGTATATTTTGTAAAGCCCTGCCTCATGGCCTCCTCCGCCGCCCGGCAGATATGCTCCGGAGTTGGAAAATCCGGTTCTCCCACATTGAAGCTGATCAGGCTTTTGCCCTGCTGTTTTAATTCGGCTACCCTGCTGGTAAGTTCAACCGTCTTCGAGGGACGGATCCGCTGTACTCGTTCCGATATCATCCTATCATTCCCTATCCTTCATCTATCATACAGAATTTAAATTTCAGCGGCTGGTAATCTCCCATGCCCACCGGCAGCGGGACTCCCGCATACATCAGCGCCGCGCCGGTATAGACAGCCCCGGTTTCTGCATCCCGGTAATGCTGATCCGGCAGAAGCCCCTCCAGATAAACCAGATGGATATGGGGATTAGATTCATTGCGCAGCATAACTCCGTTCACAACCGTCTCCCGCTTGTCCTTCGAAACAAACTGCCACAGCACATACTCATGATTCCGGTATGGATTCGTCAAACGGTAATAATCGCCGTTGAGGACTAAAAGCTCCATCTCCTTATACTCTCTGATATGTCTCTTAGCCGCTTCCTTTTCCTCCTCCGACAGCTTAGCAAGATCCAGCTCATACCCAAAGGTGCCCGCGCTTGCCACAACCGCCCGCGTGTCAAAAGGCGTCGTCCGCCCGGTTCCATGATTCGGACACACGCTGACATGCGCCCCCATCGCTCCGATGGGATAGCCAAAGGAGGTGCCGTACTGAATCCTGAGTCTGTCAATCGCATCCGTATTATCGCTGCACCAGATCTGCGGCGAATAATACAGCATTCCGGCGTCAAACCTGCCGCCTCCGCCCGCGCAGTTCTCAAATAACAGATCCGGATATCTGGTAACCAGACGGTCCATCATCTCGTAAACGCCCATCACATACCTGTGGAACACCTCTCCCTGACGCTCGGCCGGAAGCGCCGCTGAATATACATTATCCACAGCCCTGTTCATATCCCATTTTACATAGTCGACCTTACAGCTGTCCAAAACCTGGAAAATCTTCTCCATAATATATTCTCTGACTTCTTTGCGGGTAATATCCAGATTCAGCTGATGGCGGCTTCTGGTCATCCGCCTTCCGGGAATCCGAAGCACCCAGTCCGGATGCTCCTTGTAGAGCTTGCTGTCCTCTGAAATCATCTCCGGCTCAATCCACAGGCCGAACTTCATCCCAATTCCATTAATCCGCTCCACCAGCTTCGGAAGGCCGCCTCTTAACTTCTTTTCGTTAACCTCCCAGTCCCCAAGACTGGTATAGTCTGAATTTCGATTGCCAAACCATCCGTCGTCCATGACAAACATGTCCAGTCCTATCTCCTTCGCTGTCTTGGCAATCTCATACAATTTTTCTTCATTAAAATCAAAATAAGTCGCCTCCCAGTTATTTACCAGGAGCGGTCTGGACTGATCCACATATTTACTGCGTATCAGGTTAGAACGGTAGGCATCGTGGTAAATACGCGAGAGTTTGCCAAGCCCTTCTCGGGAATAGGCGATAATCACCTCCGGCGTCTCAAAGATATCTCCCTGATTTAACCGGTAGGAAAAATGGTAAGGATGTATCCCCATGACAACCCTTGTCTGTTCCATCTGATCTACTTCAATCTCACAGCGATGGTTCCCGCTGTAGGCCAGCGCATACCCATAGCATTCCCCATGGGTCTCCGTGGTACTCTTGTCGCAGAGAATCACAAACGGATTATGCTGATGACTGGACATGCCCCTCTTGCTCTCCACAGACTGTACTCCGTGATGAAGGGGAAGCCTTTCCATCAGACGTTCCATCGTATGCCTTCCATAAAAATGTATAAAATCCATATGACGGTTCGGGTAATCCATTTCCATAGACATCGCGCGCTGGATCCTCACCTGCTTTTCCCCCTGATTCTCCATTCGCACCGCCCTTGTAATCACGTCCAGCTTTGGGAACACGCCGTAAAGCAGATGCACCCTCAGATCGCTGATGCGGTCATACAGCGTAATCTCCAGCGTCTCCGCTTCCTCCTCATTCCCATACATGCAGGGAAGGCCATGAAGCGAATATTTCCCTTCATACATCTGATGGGACTCATACTGCAGATGAACCGCGTCGCTTCCGTCCTCATGCTCCACTTCCAGGCTGTTGATACGGTAATCTCCGTTGCCGTATCCGGAATACTCCTGAGGAAGCACATCATAGGAAAACGTCCGGTCCTCTCCCGCCTCATAGGGATTTCCGGAAAATCCTCGATCCAAAAACATCAGTCTGTGCGTTATCTCCGTATCGCCCACATTCGCCCCATAATACAAATGAACTAACGTGTTATAATCAATAATCTGCATCTGATACATACTGTTCTTCGTTCTTAAAACAAATACCTTCGACTCTTCATGATATGTAATATATTTCATATGCCTGTCCTCTCCTGAAAAGATTCTATTTGTTATCAATTATCGGAAATTTATTCCGCATACTGTATCCTATAGTATCATATCATTCCTGTTTTTTCCATATCTCAAAACGCTTTTTTCCTGAAAAAATATCCAAAAATTATCCGAAAATAAAAGAGGATATCAAGCAGATTGACATCCTCCCTTTCAAACTATGCCTTCAAGCCTTACGCTTTTTTCAGCCGTTCCTCAATAGCTTTCACAACCGTCTCTAACACCTTAATCCTTGCATAATACTTGTCATTGCCTTCCACAACGATCCAAGGCGCATTCGGCGTAGAAGTCCGAATTAGCATCTCGTCCACTGCTTCCTCATATTGATCCCACTTCTCCCTGTTGCGCCAGTCCTCATCAGTAATCTTCCACTGCTTCTCCGGGTTCTCCTGCCTTGCCTTAAACCGTCTTGCCTGCTCATCCTTATCAATCTGCATCCAGAACTTTAGTACAACCGCTCCCGAATCCGTCAAATCTTTCTCCATGTCGTTCATCTCTTTATAAGCCCTCTGCCACTCTTGTTTCGTGCAAAAGCCTTCGATCCTCTCTACCATCACTCTTCCATACCAAGTCCGGTCAAAGATTGTCACATGGCCCGCCTTCGGCATGTCGGTCCAGAATCTCCAAAGATAATGATGCGCCCTCTCGATATCATTGGGCGACGCCGTAGGATGCACCACATATCCCCTTGGATCCATCCGCTCCGTCAAACGCTTGATCGCGCCTCCTTTGCCGCCGGCATCCCAGCCCTCAAATCCCAGAACAACAGGAATCCTCCTGCGGTACAGCTCGCCGTGAAGCTTCTCCATCTTCTTCTGAAGCCTGCCAAGCTTCTTCTTATACTCTTCCTTCGTATAGGAAAGGCCAAGATCCGTCTTTCCAAGGATCGATTCCTTCAGCCTCTCATTTGGCAGGCAAAAATCAGGCTGTTTTTTGGCTTCCTTGGCCGCCTTTTTCTGCCTTTTAGCCTCCTTTAGCTTCTCTTCCAGTATCCTGACCACGATCGCAAATACCTTGGCCGTTGCAAACCTGCGGTCTACCGCCTCTACGATATTCCACGGCGCGTAATCCGTATCCGTGCGAGTCAGCATTTCCTCGTGCAGCTTTTCATATTTTTCAAAGTTCTTATGCCTCTTCAGATCGTCTCTGCTTACCCGCCAAGCCGTTTCTTCCGAAGCAAGCAGCTTATCAAACCGTTTCTTCTGCTCTTTCTTATCAATCGCAAGAAAGATTTTAATCATCACCATGCCGCTGGAAGTAAGCTGCTCCTCAAAAGAACAGATCGAACGATAAGTATCCCCAAGCTCACCCTTCCTTACTTTTTTATCAAACCTGTCGGCCAGCACCCTCCGGTACCAGCTGCTGTCATAAATCGCAATCCGGCCGTTGGCTGGAAGCTTCGTCCAAAATCTCCACATAAACGGATACATCTTTTCCTCTTCCGTCTCGTTCTTGACCGCATACACCTCAAATCCCCTTGGATCCAGAGCCTTAATCAGCTCTCCGATCTGAACGCCTTTGCCGGACGCCCCATATCCTTCAAATGCAATCATAACCGGGATTTTCTGCTCCCTGCATTCCCTCTGGAGCTTTCCAAGCTTCGGCTCCAGCTTCTCCATCTTTTTCTTGTACTCCGCTTTGTCCATCTTTTTTGTCAGATCCAGTTTCTCTAGCATGATTCCCTCCCTATTCATATATTTATCCGGTTTTACCGGTACTCCTAAGCTTATCTCTATTATACACAATATCGTGGTATCATGCACAATTATTTATTTTTTCCACTACTTGTATTTTATGATAATGATGTTATAATAATTGTATGGGGATATAGCTCAGTTGGGAGAGCGATACGTTCGCAACGTATAGGTCACG
>CAJTYU010000006.1:0-57718 GCA_910584095.1 uncultured Dorea sp.
AGCACTTGACTTTTAATCAAGTTGTCCGGGGTTCGAATCCCCGCACGCTCAGGTGCTGAAGCAGTCCGGAAACCTTTAAAAATAAAGATTTCCGGACTGTTTTTTCTTTGTTTCTCCATATATAGAAAGACTGTTTTTTATGGAAAATGAGACAGCTGCTGCAAAGCTACAGCAGTATAATAGTATTGGAGGTTTTTGTAAAAAACGGACTATCATGATAGGTGAATAACCTGGCGGATTTTTGTTAAAGATATAGTTATACTGGATTTGTTCGGAGTGTGACATGGAATTTAGCAGAGAGATTATTCGGGAAATCAGGAGACTGATTGTATTTACAGCGATCATATTTTTATGTCTCTGGAAGCATGAAGTGGTTCTTGCTTTGCTGGGGGGAGTGTTCCACGTGGTATTTCCTTTTGTATTAGGGGGAGCAATCGCATTTGTTTTAGGAGTGCCGATGAATTATGTGGAAAACCGCTTGTTTTCGGAAGAAAAGAAGAATGGGCCGGGAATAATGGGCAGACTTGCAAGACCGATGAGTCTGGTCGTTATTCTCGTTTTGTTATTTGGAATTATTTTTGCCGTTCTTTTCCTGCTGCTTCCGCAGCTTGGCGAAACCTTTGCGAATCTGGGGGACAGCGCACAGGAATTTTTACCGAAAGTGCAAAGCTGGGCGGAAGACGTATTTCATAATAATAAGCAGATTATGGAATTGATCGGAAATGCAGAGTTAGACTGGGATAAAATAACGGATATGGGAATCCGTTTTCTGAGGCGGGGAGCTTCGAATATGGTGGATTCTACGATTCTTGTGGTGAGGGAAATCGTAAGCGGGCTGGCTGTGTTCTTTATTGCATTTGCATTTGCCTGCTATGTACTGCTCCAGAAGGAACGTCTGAAAACTCAGGGGAAAAAGATTTTGTATGCGTTTGTACCGAAAGGAAAGGCAGAAGCCATACTGGAGGTGATGTCGCTGACCTACTATGCCTTTTCCGGCTTTTTGACAGGACAATGTCTGGAAGCGGTTATTCTGGGCGGGATGTTTGTCGCCGCAATGACCGTACTTCGTATTCCTTATGCCCTTCTGATTGGTATTATTATTGCGTTTACCGCGCTTGTTCCGGTATTTGGGGCGTTTGTGGGCTGCGCGGTGGGTGTGAGCCTGATTTTTATTGTAAATCCGGCAAAAGCGCTTTTATTTATCGCGCTGTTTTTTGTGCTGCAGCAGATAGAAGGGAATTTTATCTACCCTCATGTGGTGGGAAATTCGGTGGGGCTGCCTTCGATCTGGGTGCTGGCGGCGGTCAGCGTCGGAGGAACGCTTATGGGCGTTGTGGGGATGTTGATTTTTATTCCGGCAGCATCAGTGACCTATGCGCTGTTTCGGGAGATTATTTATCTGCTGCTGAAAAAAAGGGGGATAAAGCCGGAGGAAATTGTGTAAGAAGCAAAGTGGGGAATGATTTTGGGCGGGACGTGTGGCTGGCAGAGCCTGGACGCGGTTCTAAAGAAGGGTATTCGGCTCATAAATATAAAGGAATATCTGAAAGTGGGAATGTGTGGTATGCTGAATTATCTATGGGCGGGGATGATTTTGCTTGGGATTATCTGCGCGGCATTTACAGGAAAGATGCCGGAGATTACAAACGCGGCGCTGGATTCCTCAAAAGAGGCGGTTACCCTGTGTATTACGATGATGGGAGTTATGTCTTTCTGGGTTGGGATGATGGAGATTGCTTCGGAGGCGGGACTCGTGAAAAGCATGGCCCGAAGGATGCGGCCGGTGATCCGTTTCTTGTTTCCGGAAATACCGAGAAACCATCCGTCTTTGGAGCATATAACGACAAATATAATTGCCAATGTACTGGGGCTTGGCTGGGCGGCGACGCCGGCGGGATTAAGGGCCATGGAAGAACTTGGGAAACTGGAAGAAGACCGCAGGCTTGGGCGGCTTCCCGGACCGGTGAGACGGTGGGGAATTGCCAGTAATGAGATGTGTACATTTTTGATTATTAATATATCGTCGCTGCAGCTGATTCCGGTGAATGTGATCGCGTACAGGAGTCAGTATGGGAGCGTGAATCCGGCGGCGATCGTGGGGCCGGGGATTGCGGCTACGGCGGTGAGTACGATTGTGGCAGTGATTTATTGTAAGATAATGGATGGGAAGCGGAGGATGTGAGTTCTTCGCTTATTAACTTTTCTGTATGCGTAAGTTATAATGATTTATCGTGTACAAAAATAATATGCCATTTGATGTGACACAAATAGACATTATTGGAAATGCTTCGTTACCAGAGACAGGAATATCCTCTTGCTGCAGAGATTTTGTTGGAACTACAGAAAAACGGAGTTCAGATTTTTGGGGCAACACATAGTTATAATTTTGTAAAATATTAAGAAATCCGATGCACAGATATGGATCAAGTATTGTTTCATAATCTATTTAAGAGCCGTAATTTATTTACGGATGAAATGGAGGAGATATTTTTAGTCCTACCTTGACACAAGGGAGAAATTTGAAGAAGGGCTTAAGCAATCAACAAAATTGGCAGATGGCATGGTGGGAAATGATATTCTGGTTTCAGGAGAGGTCGTAACAAAATATACGCAGGCAGCGGAATGCCAGACTTGCAGGCTGACAGGCATCCAGATCGATACGGAGATCACCGAGGCTCAGAAGCTGCTTTGCGGCGGATGCCCTGCTAGGGTAAGCCGGGGAATGGTTTATAATGTGAGGGTGTTGAACCAGAAGATGCTGGGTTATTTGAATGGGCTGATCTCATTAAAAGAAGAGATCCTGCAGAGGACGCTTAGCTGCAGACTGTATACTGCAAATTATCCATTGCTGATAGAACACATTTTAAGGGAAGCGAAATTATATCGTCAGCTTATCCTACAGCTTGAGAAAAAAGGAGGCATTGCGCCGTCTGCCATAAGAGATGTAGAGTTGTTCTGGAATCAGATCATGATGGAACATGCTCAGTTTATCCGGGGGCTTTTAGATCCAACGGAATGTGAGCTTATGAGATCGGCGGATGGATTCGCAAGCGATTATTTCCACCTTTTGGAAGAGGCAAAGGAACAGGATGTCAGAGCCGGTAATGCCAGTATTGCACAGAGTTTTCTCTTGACAGAAGAATTTCAAAAATTTAAAACAGCAGGAACAGAAGGGATCACAAATTGCAAAATACGTTCCATTATCCTTCCGCTTTTGGCAGACCATGTGCTCAGGGAAGCAAACCATTATCTACGCATTTTGAAACAGGAGCAGAAGGGAAGGAACCATTATGGATTTGTGTAAATATTCAGAGAAGGAGAATGTCAGGAAATTCCATATAGAAGCAATACAGGTACCCATTGTATATAATAAACATGGAGATTATGACCCCGACGGCCTGCTGTATGTGCTTGAGGAAGATGCAGAAAGAATCCGCACAGAAGCGATCAGGAGATATGAAATGGACATTCCGCAGCCTTATGAAGAAGTAAGGCCATTAGTGATAAGGGTGAATCTGGGGGATACTGTGAAAGTCAGGTTTCGGAACCATTTAGGCCGCAGGCTTTCCATGCATGTCCAGGGCCTTACTTATGATGTAAATACTTCAGACGGGGCCAGCGTGGGCTATAATGCTGACAGTACGACAAATAGAGAAATATGGTATATCTGGTATGCGGAAACAGAAGGCGTATACTTATTTCAAGACATGGCAGATCCGAGAAGTACAGAAGACGCTACAAATATCCATGGACTGTTTGGTGCAATTATTGTGGAAGCGCCGGAGGCCAAATGGTTTGACCCGTAACAGGAGAAGAATTAAAGAGCGGTCTAATGGCAGATATTTACCAGCCAGGAAAACCAGCTTTTCGGGAATACAGTATTTTTTTCCATGATGAGCTGGAGATTAGGAATAAAGATGGCAATGAGCCAATCGATCCACATACGGGACTCCCATCGTCAACAACAGCGATCAGCTATCGTTCAGAACCGATGCGCAACAGAATGTCAGCTACACATGATCCGGCTGATTCCGGAGAAGATGTATCTATGAGTTCCTGGGTGCACGGGGATCCGGCGCCTCCCATCCTTCATGCGTACGTCGGGGATCCTGTAAAAATACGCCTGCTTCATGGAGGGGTGAAGGAAACCCATGTATTTCATCTTCACAACCATCAGTGGAAGCTTGAGTCTGAGAATCCTGCCTCTACCATTCTGGATTCAATTTCTATTAGCCCTCAGGAATGTTATACACTGGATATTCTATATGGGGCAGGGAGTTTTAACAGGGTTATTGGAGACGTAATCTTTCATTGCCATCTCTATCCACATTTTATTGATGGGATGTGGACTCTATGGAGGATTTATGACCGTCTGCAGGATGGGACGGCAAGATTACCCGACGGTACGCCGATCGCCCCTCTGATACCTTTAAAAGACAGAGCAATACCCCCGAAAAAAGATCCAATGCATCCAGGCTACCCGAATTTTATAGAAGGAGAATTTGGAAAAATGCCGCTGCAGCCGCCATTGGGCGTACAAGATGCAAATGGGGATGTAACGAATGAGGCAACACTGTTGGAACAGGCAAATTTTGTAGAAAATGCAGCGCCCGGGGCGCTTTATACAGACACCTGTCCATGCTGTAAGGATGAACATGTGAAAATATTTGAAATTGCCATGGTACAGGCGGATGTCACGTATAATCGCTATGGCTGGCATGACCCACAGGCGCGTTTTTTTGTCCTCAAGGAAGAACTGGAGCGCAACGGCGGCCTGGAGGCTTATATCCAGAAAGTAGAAAAGCAGGAAATTAAGGTGGAGCCGCTTGTGATCCGTGCCAATGCGGGGGATTGTATTGAACTTCATACGACGAATCTTCTGCCTGAATTTATTGAAGGAAGTCCGTTTCAGCATAGGACCAAAACAAATATCGTAGGCCACCACCTGCATTTAGTAAAGTTTGACACGATCGTATCGGATGGATCGGCAAATGGCTGGAATAATATTGCAGGAGCTAGGAAATATGAAACTTTAATAGAACGTTTTTTTGCAAATGAAGAGCTTAGGACAGTATTTTTTCACGATCATTTGTTTGCAAATGTCCATCAGCAGCACGGGCTGTTTGGCGCATTGATCATTGAAGAGGCGGGTGCGACATTTCACGATCCCAAAAATGGAAAGGAACTGCATTTTGGCACAAAAGCTGTCATTAAAAGGAATAACGGCACATCTTTCCGGGAATTTGCATTGTTTGTTCATGATTTTGCCCTTTTATTTGATAAAGACGGCAAACCATTAAATCCTCCGGCAGTTCCAGGTTCACACGACGATCCCGGTGTTATGGGAATCAATTATCGTTCAGAACCAATGTCGGAGCGCCTGCAAAAGAAAGAAGACCCGGCATACCTTTTCAGCTCATTTGTACATGGAGACCCGGCTACACCGGTCCTGGAAACTTATCCGGGGGATGAACTGGTATTCCGTCTGATTGATGGAGCGCATGAAGAGCAGCATTCATTTAATGTTACAGGAATGTCATGGCGAAGAGAATTGGCAGATCTTCAATCACCGTTTGCAGCATCTCAAACGCTTGGGGTATCCGAGGCATTTAACCTAAATGTAACGGAAAATTATCGTGCAGGTGATTATTTGTACTATTTTGGAGGTATTGATGATGCATGGCTTGGATTATGGGGGATCATCCGCGTACACAGCAGATATAAAGAACATTTGAAGCCATTATGCAAAGGAAAGGAGCTGATTCATCCTATTCCGCCATGTCCGTCGAAAGATGATGTGATCAGGCGTTATGAGGTCGTGGCCTTGCATACAAGATTGCTGTATAATCGATATGGCGATCATGACCCGGATGGACTGGTGTTTGTCCCATTACAGGATGTGGATCGTGTATTAGCAGGAAAATGTATGCCGAAACCGCTGATCCTGCGGGCGAATGTAGGAGAATGGATAGAAGTGACTCTGCATAATGCGTGGAGTCCAGAACATCCGATTCCTTATTTCCCATATCCCAGAGTCCCATTGGATCAAGAATATACACCGTCTATGAGAGTTTCGTTAAATCCACAGTTTTTAGAGTATGACCCTGTCAGCGATTCTGGTATTAATGTTGGGTATAACGAACAGGAACAGACTATAGGCGTAGGCGAATCTAAACGCTATCTTTGGCATGCAGACCGTGAATATGGCGCATGTATCCTGCAATCTTTTGCAGATATGAGAAACCACCGCTATCATGGGCTGTTTGGGGCAGTTATCGTTGAGCCTGCGGGGGCGCAATGGTACCGTAATTTTACGAAGAAAAAAGACAGCTATGCGGAACAGGCAGTGATCACTGCGCCAGGTACAGAGAATTTTCGGGAATTCATTTTATTCATCCAGAATGGAATCCGTTTGTTAGATGTTAATGGCAATCTTATCCAGACTGCGGCTGAGGATAATGGAGAACCAGTAGATGCTGAGGATACAGGAGAAAAGGGCTATAACTACCGATCAGAACGTTTTGCAAACCGGCTCGCCAGAGATCCCAGAACATGGAAGGTGTTCAGCAGCAAAATACACGGAGACCCGGCGGCTCCGATATGGAAAGCAAATCCTGGTGACAGGGTTGTATTCAGGACAGTAATGCCGGCAGATAAACCGAGAAATACGTCGGTTGCCGTACATGATCACTTGTGGAGGGAACAGCCGCAGGATGCATTCTCCAGAATCATTCCATTACAGGGAGGTATCAGCATTGGAAATAAGTTTGATATGGAATTTCAGGCAGGAGCCGCGTGTCCAGGCGATTATCTGTATCGTTCGGGAAGCTTTGCCTGGGATGTAGAGTCTGGCATGTGGGGGATCTTCAGGGTGGTCAGGAAGTCCTTTGGATACACATGCAAGGGAATTTACAGGAAGATTTTTAACTGTTTTCGATAAGATAAAAAAGTGAAAGAAATTTTTAGTCTTACCTTGACACAAGCCAATGTACTGGGGCTCGGCTGGGCGGCGACGCCGGTGTGATTGGTCTTCCAGATTCCATATGTTATATTGAATAAAAACAATTATTTATTGAAAATCAATAAAAATATATTGAAATTCGGATTTTTCTGTGTTATAGTAATCGAAAAGAAATGAGATTCTTATGTAGGATGACAAGAAAAGCCCAGCCCGCGTCCTCTAGACTTCTGGCCGTATGGCGCGCTGGCGGCAGATGGAAAAGGAGTGTAAGAATGGGACAGGAAAAGACGAATAAATTTACAAAGATAATTCTGGACATAATGTTTTACTGTGGGATTATGGTTCTGGCGACCTTGCCGTTTACGTTGAGACTGGCGGGCAGATATTATTCGAAGGCATTGTCGGATAATTTCATTTCTATGCTGTTGATTTTTGCGGTATCAGGGGTATGCGGCCTGATGATCGTTGCACAGCTTCGGAGGATGATGCGGACGGTTCTGGAGGGAGCCTGTTTTGTGCCTGACAATGTGAGGAGCCTTCAGGTGATGGCGCATTTAAGCATTGTGATTGCGGGGGTGTTCATTCTTAAAATATTTCTTGTGCCAACTCCCGCCACGGCTGTCATCGTCCTTGTATTTTTTATTGCGGCGCTGTTCAGTCAGGTTTTGGCAAATGTATTTGCCGAGGCTATCCGTTACAAGGAAGAAACGGATCTGACGATATAGGGGGTGGCGTGATGGCGATCGTAGTGAATCTGGATGTGGTGATGGCGAAGAAAAAGATGGGGGTTACGGAGCTTGCGAAGGAGATCGACCTGACGATGGCGAATCTGTCAATCTTGAAAAATAACAAGGCGAAAGCGGTGAGATTTACAACGCTGGACGCGCTGTGCAGGGCGCTTGACTGTCAGCCCGGCGATATTCTGGAATATGTGCCGGATGAATAG
This sequence comes from uncultured Dorea sp., assembly GCA_910584095.1. GTDB lineage: Bacteria > Bacillota > Clostridia > Lachnospirales > Lachnospiraceae > Claveliimonas. The sequence continues at coordinate 7,908 of CAJTYU010000006.1, forward strand.
GAGAGGGAGATTAGATGGATCATACGGATAAGAAAGATAATAGAGATAGTAAAGAAAGAACTTTTACAGGGACGTTTGGAGGATCAGGAACAATGGAAAATACAGGAGCGGCCGGCGGCGAGGGCGGTTTTGAAAATGAGCGGGATGCAGAGAGAATCTGGCGGGAGCTATCCATGGAATCCAGACAGGAAGAGCCCCGCCTTATGAAAAGGCTGCGGGAAAATTACGGATATGTTTCCGGGCTGTGCCTGCTGTATGGCGTGATCTTTGCCTTCTGCCGGTATGAGAACCCGAATGGTATTACAGAGCCGGTTCTGATGTGCGCTATGATGGGAATTTCCTATCTGCTGCTAAAGCGGCTCGGCATTGAGGTGAAGAAGAAAACAGCGGCGTATGCTGCGGGGATAGCGCTTTTGGGGATCAGTACCGCAATGACCTGCTCCGGCTTTCTGGTGTTTTTTAATATGGCCGGATCGCTGCTTTTGTTTCTGGCCGGAATGATGCATCAGTTTTATGAGGATGAGGACTGGAGCTTTCCCACATTTATAAAAAATATTACGGTGATCTGTTTTACGGCGCTGGGGCATGTATTCTGTCCCTTTTCCCATGGCTATGCATGTCTGGCAGAAGCAAGAGGAGAGGCCGCGGGGAGCAAAAGGAAGACCGCGGCGGCGGTAGGCATTGGAATCCTGATTGCGGCGGGGCTTCTGCTGGTGGTATTTCCGACGCTCCTTCGTTCCGACATGGTATTTGCGGAAATTTTTAAAAATTGGTTTATTGATATCGAATTTGGTTCGGCGTTTGTGATTGGTTTTATGATTCTGGCCGGGTTTACCGCCAGCTATGCGTTCTTAAGCGCGCTGTGCAGCAGGAGGCTTGAGGATGCATCGTTATCGGGGAAACAGTATAACGCGCTGGTTGGAATTACCTTTACCGGGATACTTGCCGGGGTGTATGTGCTGTATGCGGGAGTACAGGTGAGGTATCTGTTTCTGAAACTTGGGACGCTTCCGGAGGGTGTGACCTATTCGGCCTATGCGAGGGAAGGTTTTTTTGAACTGCTTTTCGTGGGCATTGTGAACTTTATTCTGGTGGCAGCCTGTGTGGCTCTGTTTCAGGAGAACCGGCTGCTGCGGGGGATTTTAACAGTCATCTGCGGCTGTACGTTTATCATGATCGCATCTGCGTTTTACCGGATGGCGTTGTACGTACGGACCTATCATCTGACCTTATTACGGATACTGGTGCTGTGGTTTCTGACGGTTCTTGCGCTGATCATGGGCGGTGTGACGGTAAGCATTTACCGGAAAACATTCCCGATGTTCCGCTATCTTGCGGCGGTGGTGGGATGCGGTTATATCCTGTTTTCCTTTGCGAAGCCTGACAGGCTGATCGCGGAATATAATCTCCGCCATTGGGAAACGGTGAGTGTATCAGATGTTCAGTATATCTTATACGGGCTGTCCGACGATGCGGTTCCGGTGATTGCGGGGATGGATCTGACGGAGCTTGAGGAAGACGTTTCCGGCGGAGGAGATGAATCCGGGATTGAGTACAGATATGGCTGGACGGCGGATATCCGTCAGGAAATTCGGAATCATTTATATGAAACCGCAGACAGATATAAAGAGATGCCGGTGCGGGAGCTGAATCTGGCAAAGCTGCAGGCGAGAAATGCGGCTCTGAAGTGGCTGGGAGAGAACGAATAGCGGCCAAAACGCGTCATATAATAGTAGAGAGGATGAAAGACGGATAGGGATATGTGAGATGCAGTGGTTTTTATTTTTGTCGGATATGATGATTCCTATGGTAATTTTCGGCATCGTATGCTATGGGGTTCTGAAAAGGATTGATGTGTATGACACATTTATTAAGGGGGCTAACAGCGGTTTTCGCACGGTAATCAAAATTATGCCTACCATGATCGCGCTGATGGTGGCGGTTGGAATCCTGCGGGCTTCCGGATTTTTGGAAATTCTGTCGGAAATGGTGGGGAAGGTATCCGGTTACATAGGATTTCCGGGAGAGCTGGTTCCGCTTTCGGTGGTAAAGATGTTTTCGTCTTCCGCCGCAGCGGGACTTCTTTTGGATTTATACAAGGAGTTTGGAACCGATTCGAAACTCGGCCTGATCGCGTCGATCAGCATGGCTTGTACAGAGACGATATTCTATACCATGAGCGTATATTTTATGACGGCGAAGGTGAGGAAAAGCCGGTATACGCTGACCGGGGCGCTTCTTGCGACGGCGGCGGGGCTGGCGGCAAGCGTCGTGCTGGCGGGGTGGATGCATACGTAAGAGTAAGTTGTTGTTCACAGGGTATCTTGTAAACAGCGGATGGGATCAGGATACAAGTTCTAAATGGTCTGCTTAGAAACTTGTATTCTGATTTCTGCCGCGTTTGGCAGTCAACGTGTGAACACTGTAACTAAGACTGAGGGAAATGTAACGAATTTCCGGGAAACTACTTGCGGGAAGGAATGGGAAAGAGTACAATTTTAGTATATTATTTGAAGGCGGCAGATAAAGAATGCAGCCGGAGGAATATGGCGCTGAATAAAAAGGGAAAGAGGTGTTTCACATGGAGCGGATGGATAAACAGCTTGCGTTTCTGATGGAGATTGATAAGGTGAAGAATATTTTTCGTCAGACATGGCTTGCGGACGGTAACCGGAAGGAGAACGATGCAGAGCATTCCTGGCATCTGGCGGTTGCGGCAGTTCTCTTAAAAGAGTATGCTCCGCAGGAGGCTGACCTGCTGAAGGTAATCCTTATGGTGCTGATCCATGATCTGGTGGAGATCGACGCGGGGGATACCTATGCTTATGATGCAAAGGGCGCGGAGACGAAGCGGGTAAGGGAGGAGAAGGCTGCGGACCGGATATTTGGGATTCTGCCGGAGGATCAGGGAAGGTATTTCAGAGAGCTGTGGGAGGAATTTGAGAGCTATGAGAGTGCGGAAGCGAAGTATGCCCATCTTCTGGACAATTTCCAGCCGCTGCTTCTAAACCACGAGAGCGGAGGCTTGAGCTGGAGAGAGCATGACGTGAAAAAGTCCCAGATTTATAAGAGAAATGAGCGGATTAAGGAGACTTCTGCGCAGGTATGGGAACGGATGAGGGAGATCATCGACGAGCATATCCGGCTTGGCGATGTGAAGGAGGATATGTCGGATTGTATGGAATAAAAGGAGGCGAAATGTGGTATGAGGAATCATGAAGTTGTTAGGAGGCAGCCGCTTTTAAAGGAGGATGGTTCGCTGAGAGAGCCCGGCTGGTCAAAGCGCCTGCTCCAAAAATATGACCGCAGGCAGATCAGGGCGCCAAAATTCCGTATTAAGGAGTGGGATTATTATCTGGTGTTAAATGATGATTTCGCGGGGGCGTTTACCATTTCCGACGACGGATATATCGGACTCCAGTCGGTATCGCTGCTGAATTTTAAAGAGGGCTGGGAGCATACAGAGACGATACTGAATGCATTTCCCATGGGGAAATATGAGCTGCCGTCCACGTCTGAGCGGGGCGATACGCTGTACCGGGATAAGCGGCTTCATATGGAGTATACGGTGGAGGAAGGGAAACGGCGGATTCGCTGCGTGTTTGATAATTTTTATCAGGGAAAGCCGTTTCGGTGCGACATTACGCTGCTGCAGCCAGAGATGGATACTATGGTGATCGCGACTCCGTGGAAGGAGAAGAAGACGGCGTTTTATTACAATCAGAAGATTAACTGTATGCCGGCAAGCGGGAAGATGGAATTTGACGGCAGAATATATCGTTTTAATAATGAGACGGATTTTGGGACGCTGGATTGGGGAAGGGGCGTGTGGACTTACGATAACCGCTGGTATTGGGGTTCCGGGAATACCGTGGTACACGGCAGGCCCTTTGGATTTAATATCGGGTACGGCTTCGGGGATACTTCGGCGGCCTCTGAGAATATGCTGTTTTATGAAGGCAGAGCCCATAAACTGGATGATGTTGCGTTCCATATCCCGGAGGGAGACTATATGAAGCCGTGGACATTTTCCTCAAGCGACGGAAGATTTGAGATGGACTTTGTGCCGGTGCTGGACCGGGCCGCTAAGACGGCGGCGGTGATCATTGAGACGGATCAGCATCAGGTATTCGGACGGATGAGCGGCAAGGCGGTTCTCGACGACGGTACGGTGATTGAGGTAAAGGACATGATGTGCTTCGCCGAGGATGTCCATAACAGGTATTAAGAGCCGCTGATCGGAGGGAAAGGCAGGATGGATTTATGGCAGAGATACGGAGAAGAGTCGTGTTCCACGGAAGGGTTCAGGGCGTAGGTTTTCGGTATACCGCTAGATTTGCGGCGGAATCGCTGGGGCTCACCGGCTGGGTGAAAAATGAGTGGGACGGAAGCGTGCTGATGGAAGTTCAAGGCCGGGAGATGTTGGTGGACAAGCTTCTGGTACGCCTGAACACAGATCGGTTTATCCGGGTAGAGTGGGTGGACAGTGAAGAAATTCCAATGGAGGAAAATGAAAAGAAATTTTCCATCCGGTACTAAGTGTCGTTATGAAGGGAAGTTGAAGGCAGATGACGTACGCTTACGATAAATCTTATTTGGAAAAGGCAAGGACGACGCTGGGAAGAATGCTGGATTTTGCAGTAAATGAGTGTTGCAATATTACGCTACTGGATGTTTCTGTTTTTATGTCTTGAACAATGGGAAGGAATGTGCCATTGAAGTAAAGGCTAGAGTTCTTGACGGCGGCAAAGGGAATGATATTATCAGCCAGTATGTTGCGTTTATAAAAGTATATAACGAGCAGGTGCAGCAATATGGGAGGAGCCGGAAAGCTGTCACAGAAACCATCCGTATCTGTAAAGACAGGGACATGCGCCGAGAGTTTTTGGCAGGCAGGAAAAGGAGGTTATATCTATTATGATGGCTTTGTTTGACGAAGAGAAGATCATGCGCACTTATGTTGCCAATGAAAGGCGTGAGGCAGTAAGGGATGCAGTAGAAAATATGTTAAAGGCCGGAAAAATGTCAGCAGAGGAAATTGCCGGGTATTTTAAGGAACTTTCTGTGGAGGAGGTCCGGGAAATTGAAAAAGGGTTACTTCAAACAATCTGATACTTGGCGGCAGATAGATACAGAAAGAAAATGTAGGGCGAGAAAAAAAGCATAGCCATAAGCCGGCAATCTTCCTGCGCTTTAGCAATAGAGGAAATTCAGAGATTGAGAAGGCATATGCGACACATTAAGTGGATTTAGAGAGAACAGTTCGGGAAAGAAAAGATGGAGAAAGTTGTAGGACAGGCAGAAATACCGGATAAGACGCCATGCATGCTGGAATTGCCCATTATTCCTTATTATCAAAAAGTTTTGGCTGACGGATTTATTGGTAGGGGGGCTGTCTGTGTAATGGCTCTATTCATTTATCTTTCGTAGGTTACTTTTTACGGACTTCAAATCTTTTTTGGAAGTGGAGGCATAGTTCTTAACGAACAGCGTTTGAAAAACATTGATCATGCTTCAGCAGAAACGGTATTGGCATTGGCGAGGGCACTGGCACGCGGGCCAGAGAAGCTTATGGAGTAAATGAAGATTGCAATATAAGTAACTTTGGATTATTATAATCTAATAATCCAAAGTTATTTTGTGTCACAGTAAAAATAACTCGTCCTGCTCTGCAAGGGGAAGGAATTTGAAGGATAATATGAAAAAAACACCAGGGGGGAAACTATGAGTCCAATATTAGACGGAAGGCTGTTAGATGAGAGAAAGACGGCCCTTCTTGTAAAAGTTGCACAGTTATATTATGAGGAGGATATGGGTCAGGAGGCGATCGCGAGGAGTATAGGATTGTCGAGACCTTATGTATCCAGATTACTTACAGAAGCGAAAGAGATGGGAATTATCCAGTTCCGGATCATTGATCCGCTGAAGGGCGAGTCGGATCTGGAGAGGAAGCTGAGAGCGGGAACTAATCTTGAAAAGGTGATCGTGGCGCCGGTTACCCAAAAAACTTCCCATATGCACAGTGTCAGCAGAAAAGCAGTTGATTATCTGGAAGAGGTTGTGGAGAATGGGGATGTGATCGGGTTCTCGTGGGGGAATACCATCCATTCAGTGACAGGATTGCTGAGTCAGGGACAGAGATTTCCGGAGGTGGTCGCGGCGCAACTCTGCGGAGGTATTAGTAATCTGGAGCATAATATTTACTGTTTCGAGATTGCCAGAAATTTTGCCAGAGCGTGGGAAGCAAAGCCTTATGTACTGACCTGTCCGGCGGTAGTCAGCAGCAGTAGGCTGAAAGAGGCTTTTTTGAGCGATTATGATATTAACCGGGTAATGACCTATGGGTATGATTCCAATATTGCGCTGCTGGCGCTGGGAACCTTCGGCTTGCAGAGCGCTGTATACCGGGCGGGTTATCTGAATGAGAAGGAGATTGCTACGCTTACTGAGAAAGGGGCGGTAGGGGATATCTGTACCCATGTGATCAATGCGAACGGTCAGATCTGTGATCCGGAACTTGACGCCCGGACGATGGCGGTTCCGCTGGATATTATCAGGAAGAAGAAGACGCGCATTGGCGTTGCCTGCGGCGAGAGCAGAGTGGAATGCATCTGCGCGGCTATCCGGGCAGAGATTATCAATGTCTTGATCATAGACGAAGAAACAGCAGGATATGTAATAGAGAGATTAAAATAATGTATACCAGAAAGGCTGCAGCAGGAATGCCGCAGTTTTTTTCGTCAGTTATAAAAGACTCATAAGCTGTAGTAACTTGTGTTTTGCTTTTGTGTCGGTATTTTCTGTTGTTCTTGTGCCAAAAAGGCGAAATCCATTTTGTTCCTGATAAAAATTCATCAGCATTTTGCCAGTAATAGGGTAATTTATCTGTTCATAATAATTTCTTCCTAACTGTGCAATAAGATAGACGGCGATAGTGCTGTTGTTAGTTTTTTCGTTAAAACCGCTCAGCCGAGCCAGTTTTCTTTTGGTGGAGCTGCTTGTATTTATGACAGCAACAGTAACAGGTTTTATGGTTATTGAAAAATATCCGACTAAGAACATATCTTCTAGTGAGAAGATTAGATATGTAACAGACTGCAGTTTTTTTGTAAATGTAACAGCATTATTTTTTAAGAAAGCTTCGACATCTGTGTTTATGGGACAGGAAAAGCTGGAAATAATAGCGTTCAGGTCTTCTTTCCTAATGCCGCCCACATCTTCCGGCTGAAAAAAATCTCGTATGTTGACACAGATGTATTTTTTCTGGGTTTGAAAATTATTCTTATAATGTTTTCCTTTTTTTCATTAGTTTAATAAATTCAGACTTATCCTGAACCATGCGGATAGAAGAGTCTCCGCTTTTTACAGGGCGCTTGAAAGCGGCTTCGACGCGCTGGCGAAAGCCTCTATCTGCTCGGGGTCTTGAATTATTATGTTGTCAATAATACTTGCTGTGGACATTTTATGCCTCTTTTTGTTTGTGATATATTTGAAATGATTTCCGTGTGTTTATTATATACGATTCATCATTATTTTACATGTCTGATTTATAGATTTAACAATCGTGTCTGCAGAATCTTCCTGCAATTTTCCCAGCATTCCATCTTTGTCTTGTTAATAACTTGTCAGTTGTTAATATTACTAAATCGATTCGTTGATAAAAGATAATTTTCCACTAAAATTTGTCAAATATATACAAAATATCTGATAATATTCGATTGATATTGACAATAATGTGTAAATTATATACAATGAAGTTAACAAATGATTATTAAGGTAACGTATGTTACTAAAAGCGCGGGCGAGGTAAAAAGATGGAAAAATTATTTATGGGAGTGGATACAGGAACGCAAGGAATCCGGATCAGCATTGCCGCACCGGATGGAAGCCTGAAAGCTAATCATGAAGAAAAATGGGGTACGAAGTATCCGAAGAAGGGCTGGGTAGAGCAGTCGCCGATGCACTGGTGGGGCAGTATCTGTAAAGCGATCGGCAGATGTATGGGAGAGCTTTCGGAAGAAGAGAGGATGAATATTGTATCCTGCTGTGTATGCGCGACTTCATCGACTACATTTGCAGTAAAAGAGGATGGCGAACCAATGATGCCAGCGATTATGTGGATAGATGCCCGGGCAAAAAAGGAGGCAAAAGCCATCAACCAGAGCGGCCATGAAGTCCTGAAATACTGCGGCGGCGCTGTTTCCTTCGAGTGGATTGTACCGAAGATTCTGTGGATCAAGAACCATGAGCCGGAAATCTATCATTCTTGTTTCAAGATCGTGGAGCAGCTTGACTGGATCAACTATCAGCTTTGCGGACGGTGGGTGGGTTCTATCTGCAACGCCGCATGTAAGTGGAATTACGTGAAGGCAAAGGGCGGTTTTGTAAGGGATTATTTCGAGACGATTGGACTGCCGGATTATGAGGAAAAGATGCTGACAGATATCCGAAAAGTGGGCGAATGTATCGGCGTGATACGGCCGGAACTTGCGGAAGAATTTGGTCTTAATCCGGACATGAAGGTGATTCAGGGCGGAATTGATGCCCATATGGCAATGTTCGGGATGAATGTGATTGGAAAACGGCAGATGGGCATTATCATGGGAACCAGTTTTGTGCATCTGAGCCTTGTAGAGGAAGAGCCGTCTTCGATTCAGGGGATCTGGGGACCCTATGATAGCGCGGTGATCGACGGCAAATGGCTGCTGGAGGGAGGACAGATCACAGCTTCTGGGCTGGTCAACTGGTTCAGGGAGAATTTTCACATCGACGGAGTGAAAGACAATCCCTACGAGCTTTTGATGCAGGCGGCAGAGGAGATTCCACCGGGGGCGGAAGGGGTTACGGTTCTGGATTTCTTTCAGGGGAACCGGACGCCTTACAAAGATGCGGATGCAAAGGGCGTGATCTATGGACTGAATATCAAGCATACGTGGAAGCATATTTACCGGGCGCTGATAGAATCGATTTCCTTTGGCACAAGAAATATTGTGGATAACCAGACTTGTCAGGGATATGGTGTAGACACGATCGTCGCTTGCGGCGGCGTGACGCAGGATAAGGTATGGATGCAGATCATGGCGGATATTACAGGTAAGGAATTGGTGGTAAATGAAACTCTGCAGGCAGGAACGATGGGCTGTTGTATCTTGGCGGCAGTCGGAGACGGATATTACGGCACTGCCGGGGAGGCGGCGGATGCGATGGTAAAGGTTAAGACATCTTATAAGCCGGATATGGAAAAGCATGCGCTTTATAAGAAGCCTTACGATACATATAAAAGGCTGTATGGAAGCTTGAAGGAAATGATGAGGGATTAAAAAAGGATTCTGGTACTGGCGCAGGGCTGGCAGCCTGCAGAACGCGGCTTATGGCTGGAGGGCGCCGGAGAGAAAAAAGGAGGAAGCAAGTTGCAGGATACAGATAATATTCTTGAAATGAGAGGAATTACAAAGGCTTTCCCCGGCGTTAAAGCTCTTGATAATGTGGATTTTTCCGTCAGGCGCGGAGAGGTTCACTGCTTGATCGGCGCAAATGGAGCAGGAAAATCTACCCTGATGAAGGTACTGGCGGGCGCATATGTGGAGGATGAAGGAGAGGTTGTCTTTGACGGCGAGGTGCTAAAGCCCCAAGGTACGCTGGAGAGGAAAAAGAAGGGGATTTCCATTATCTATCAGGAGCTGTCGCTGTTTGATAAACTGACAGTGGGAGAAAATGTATTTATCAATGCATATCCCAAGACACGGCTTGGAACGGTTGACTGGAAAAGAGTGTATGCGGACACCCAGGCATTGGCGGATAAGCTGAACATTGACATTGACGTCAGGGCGAAGGCATCGGATTTGAATATTGGGCACCGACAACTCACAGAGATTATGAAGGCACTTGCGTCAGACGCAAAGCTAATCGTGATGGACGAGCCTTCTTCGACACTTTCGAAAAATGAATTTGAGATTTTGAGGAAAGTAATTGAAGACCTGAATTCCCACGGCGTGTCCATTATATTCATTTCTCACCATTTAGAGGAACTCTTTATCGTGGGACACCGGGTTACGGTTATGAGGGACGGAAAATTTGTTGTATGTAAACCTACTGCGGAGCTAGACGAAGATATGCTGGTAGAGTATATGACAGGAGCCAAGGTCGAAAAGAGGGAGTTGTCCAAGGAAAAAGCCCAGTTATCGGATGAGATCGTGCTGGAACTGGAACATATGGGAAATTCCAAGGTAAAGGATATTAACCTCAGATTACATAAAGGTGAGATTCTGGGGATGTATGGTCTGGTAGGAGCCGGAAGAACCGAAACGATCCGCTCCATATTTGGCGTGGATCCTTATACGGAGGGAAAGATCCTTCTGAACGGAAAGCAGGTAAGGTTTAAAAGTCCTGCAGAGGCGATCAGGAATAAGATCGGCATGATGCCGGAGTCCAGAAAGACGCAAGGGCTGGTGCTGCTCCTTCCGGTATGGGAGAACATTACCATGGTGGCGCTGAAAAAATTCCTAAAGGGAAAGGTGATTGACTATAAGAAGATTGATGAGAGATGTACGGAATATAAAGAGAGCTTAAACATCAAAACTCCGTCGATCAAGACTCTGGTCGGCAGTCTTTCCGGCGGAAACCAGCAGAAGGTTATATTTGCCAAATGGCTGGCACAAGATAGTGATATTCTGATCATCGACGAGCCGACGCAGGGAATTGACGTTATGGTAAAAAGTGAAATATACAAGATTATCACACGTCTGGCAAAGGAGGAAGGCAAGAGCGTTATCGTTATTTCCTCTGAGCTCGACGAGCTACTGACGGTGTGCGACAACATTATGGTTATGTATGATGGAAAGCAGATTATGACGGCGGAAAAGGGAAACTTTGAGTCAGACAAAATACTGCAGGCATCGCTTACAGGGAGGAATGAGTAAATGAAAAAGATAAGCTTTGGAGAGTTTTTAAAGAAATATAACTTGTTGGTGCTGCTGCTTGTATTTATTGTAATCTCGTCAGTTTTGTCACCGAATTTTTTGAAAATAAATAACATGTTGAATATGATGCAGCAATGTGCGATTCCAGGTATCATCGCGATTGGCATGACGATCGTAATCACCTTAGGCGGTATTGACCTATCGGTAGGAGGCGTTGCGGCGTTTTCTGGAATGATCACTTCTATGATGGTCATAGACGGAACTAACATTTTCGTGTCTGTTGTCGCAGGCATTGTCCTTGGAGGAATCCTTGGCCTTGTGACTGGCGTGCTGATCTCGAAATGCGGACTGCCGGATTTTATTACAACAATGGCGATGCTGCAGATTGCAAGAGGGGCTTCCTTGCTGGTTACAAAAGGTTCGCCGATTTTCGGCCTGAGCGAGAGCTTCCACATGATCGGTGGTGGAAAGATTGCAAATACAATCCCTGTTGCCGGGCTGATCTGGATCGGGCTTACTCTGCTGGTATTTTTGATGATGAAATATACGACCTTCGGAAGAAGTTTGTACGCGATCGGCGGCAACCGGGAGGCGGCCGGGCTTTCGGGTATCAAGGTAATGCGGAATTATACGCTGGCCTATGTGATGTGCGCTGCCCTCGCCGGATTTGCAGGAGTGCTGACTGCCTCCTATCTTTCCACCGGACAGCCTACAGCCTGCAACGGATACGAGCTTGACGCGATCGCGGCATCCGTTATCGGAGGCGCCAGCCTAGCCGGCGGTATCAGCAACGTGATCGGAACCTTTGGCGGCGTTGTATTACTTCAGATTATCACCAATATTTTTAATTTGGTAGGCATTTCATCCTTTTACCAGCAGATTGCAAAGGGTGCGATCATCATTATCGCATTGCTGTTGAATAAAGTTGTATCAATAAAGAAAGATTAGCGGTAATACTCGTTTTCATGAATGCAATGGGTGCAGAAACCTTGCAGAAATAAATTATATCATTCTTCAAAGGAGGACAAAGTATGAAAAGAAAAGTTGTAAGTATGTTGATGTGCTTGGCATTGATTGGAACAATGCTGATGGGATGCAGTTCTGGCGGAAGTGAAGAGACCACAGACGATGCAAAGACAGAGGATGCAGGCGAATCAGGAGAAGACAGCAGCGAGGGAGAGACCTATAAGATCGGTTTTTCACAGGCAACGGTAGCCTCTCCGTTCTACACAACTATGGTTGATACGGCTCAGGCTTATGCAGAAGAACTTGGCGTAGATATCCAGATTGTAAGCGCCGACGAGGACGTTACAAAGCAGACGAACGACATTAACGATATGATTCAGAGCGGTATTCAGTGTTTAATCGTAAATCCGGTTAACTCGGAAGGCTGTGCAACTGCATTTGCCGCATGCGCAGACGCAGGAATTCCGGTTGTAACCGTTGACCGACTTGCAGCAGACGGATTTACCGCAGCAATTGTACGTGACAATGAAGAAATGGGACGTATGGTTGGCGAATGCCTGTTAGAAGAACTTGGCGGCGCAGATAAAGCGTCAGGAAAGATTCTTGAGATTCAGGGAACAGCAGGCGATCAGGTTATGATGGCAAGAAGAGACGGTTTTGAGTCTGTATTCGAGGATGTTGCGGGAATCGAGATTGTTCAGTCTGTAAACTGTGATTATGCAAGGGCAAAGGCTGTTGCGGCAACGCAGGACCTTCTTCAGGCAAACAGCGGCGTAGTAGCAATCTACGGACATAATGACGATATGGCTGTAGGCGCTGCTCAGGTATGCGCGGAGAAAGAGCTTTTTGACGTTAAGGTTTGCGGCGTGGACGGTCTGATGGAAGCGGTTAAGATGATCGAAGACGGCAAGTATGTCTGCACAACCATGAACGACCCGGCTACAGAGTTGCGTGTTGCGATCGACACAGCAATTAAGCTGATCAAAGGTGAGGATGTGGAAAAAGAAGTTGACGCCGGAACAGGCTTGATCAGTGCAGAGAATGTTGCGGATTATGTTGGCGACGGAGATTTTGCAGAAATGAAATAAATTGGGCATAACAAGATGATCCAGATTAATTCCTAACTGTGTGGGCGGTGTATAAGACGCCGCCCGCCTTGTTTGAACCCGGGGATTCCATGCGGGGCATGCGGCTCTGGGAGAAAGGATGAGGTAGTGTATGGTCAGGCTGATTGAGATTACAGTATTGGATGAGTTGAAAGAATTTATGAAGCTTGCCAGCGGATGTGCGAGCGATATTGGCGTTCATACCGAGGACGGCCAGATTGCAGATGCCAAATCGATTCTTGGTTTAATGGCGATTAATTATAATAAACCGATAAAAGTAGTGACAGAAGATGAGAAATTTTTGAAAAAATTAGATAAATGGGCCGTGGACTTAGATTATTATGACCCGGCTGAATTTAATAAAAAATAGTAGAGAGGAAGATTAAGTATGAAAGCCGTACAAATGACAGCAATCAAAGAATTGCATTATGTGGAGGTAGAAAAACCGGCGCCGAAGGATGATGAAGTATTACTTCAGATCATGGCTGTCGGCGTATGTGGGTCGGATATTCCGAGAATTCTGGTATCAGGCCCCCATACGCTTCCGATCATTCCCGGACATGAATTTGCGGGTCGGATTGTGGAGGTCGGCAAGGATGTCAAAGAGTGGAAGGTAGGGGATAAGGCCAGCGCCGCGCCGCTGCTGCCGTGTAATGAATGTGAGTGGTGTAAAAAGGGGATTTATTCGCTTTGCGAGAATTACAAATATTACGGTTCCCGCAATGACGGCGCGTATGCGCAGTACCTTGCAGTAAAGGAAGAATGCCTGCTCCGCTTGGATGCTGAGACGCCTTATGATTGGGGCGCTACGATTGACCCGGCTGCAAATGCAATTCATGCTTATCTCCGCGCAAATGGAAATGGAAAAGATACCGTTGCAGTTTACGGTCTTGGAGCGATTGGCCTTTTTGGGATCCAGTATGCAAAATATCTTGGATGCAGAAAAATCATAGCAGTTGATATAGACGACGGAAAATTAGAGACAGCCGCGAAATGCGGGGCTACACTGACGATTAATTCCCTAAAGGAAAATCCGGTGGACAAGATTAAGGAATACACGGAGGGCAAAGGAGCAAGCCTTTCGCTTGAAATGTCCGGGGCGCCCATCTGCCAGCATCAGGCAATTCTTGGAACCGGCAAGATGGGAAGAGTGGTATATCTTGGAATTTCACACAAGCCGTTAGGGCTGTCTGAAAAGGCTGTGGACCAGATCCAGAGGTACCAGATCAGCGTGATAGGGAGCTGGAATTCCTTCTCGAACCCGTATCCGGGATTTGAGTGGACAGAGGCGGCAAAGCTGATGAACGAAAAAGGGTTTAATCCGGATCTGCTTATTTCTCATAGGCTGGAGCTGTCCGAGCTGCCGGATATATTTAAACAGATTGATGAGAAAAAGCTGGTTTACAACAAAATCATGTTTTATCCAAACGGCATGAATGAACGGAAGTGATAAATTGGACAGAATCGATATTGAAATGTTAGTAAGACATCACCTTCAGGAACTGGGCGTAGATTCGGGTTATTCTGGGAAGAAAGAGTATATCGTCGCGGCAAACTGGAAGATGAATATGACGGAAAAGGAGACGAGAAAATTTCTGACGGAACTGAAAGGCGCAGAGATCCCGGAAAACATCCGGGTGATGATTTTTCCGCCCTATCCGTATTTATACATAATGAAAGAAATGCTTCGCTATGAAAGGATTGCCTATGGCGCGCAGGACGTGGCCAAGGAAGAGCAAGGAGCGTACACGGGAGAAGTCAGCGCGGGTATGCTGGGAGATATGGGGTGTCCCGTGACGCTTGTGGGGCATTCCGAGCGCCGCAGTTACTACGGCGATACCTCGGAGATTACGGCAAAGAAGGCAAAAGCAGCGTTGGAACATCAGATTACGCCCATGATCTGTATTGGCGAGACCTTTGAGGAAAGAGAGGGGCGCCGGTATGAAGCGGTACTGAAAAGCCAGCTTGACGCCGTATATGAGGCGCTTGGAAACAGGATAGGCGAATGTCTGATCGCCTATGAGCCGGTATGGGCAATAGGCACAGGCGTCATCCCTGCACTGGAGCAGATCCATGAAACCCATAGGTATCTCTATCAGGTGATGCGGGGCTATGGCGTCCCGGCGGAGGATATCCGGCTCCTGTACGGAGGAAGCGTAAATGCCGGGAACGTGAAGGATATTGCGTCTGTGAAATACGTGGACGGATTTCTGATCGGAGGAGCGGGCCTGAAAGCGGACAGTTTCAAAACGATAATCAGATTGGCGAGTGAGGTTTCATGAAGTCAAAATTTAGTAAGGATGAGATCAGGGAAGTGGTCCGCCGGGTGATCACGTATTATCTGCGCAGGAGGGAACTTCGGCCGGAGAGAAGGAAGAGGCTGTTTTTAATCCCCAGATTCCCGGTCGGCCTGCAGGAACTGCTTGCGGAGCTTGAGCTGTACGGAGAACTGGAGACCGTGGATTTCTTTCTGGAGGAAGAGGGACCGGAGGCTGTGGATATCACCGGCTGCCGGATGTTTTACCTGTCTGACGCGGGAGACGTAAGTTATATTCTGAACGGACTTCCGGCATATGGGAGGCTGGAGCTGTACGACCCTTCCCTCGAATTTCTCAGGGCGGTCAGAGAAGGGAAGGAACGGGACTTAACGGTTAAGATTACCCTTTATTTCTTGTTGTCAGGAAAGCCGGTAATGGCAAGGCTTCCCTATGAACTTGCCCTCTTGTCCGGAGGAACCTTTGGCAGGACGGCCAGAGAACTGAAGGAAGATCTGGGAGATATGGGAATGATTTTTCTGGATCTGAAACCAGAGATTGGCGAATTTCTTCCGGCAGACACGGAGGGAAGCCCTGCCCTTGTGACAGAGGAGGCGGTGCGTCAGGCACATGAGAGAGGCGAACGGCTGATCTTCGCGGCAGAAGGGGCGGTAATCACGCCCCTTGCGGCGGAAAAAGCGAAGGAATGCGGTATTAGTATTAGAAAATAGAACGTAAGAATGGAGGGTTTGTTATGGGGATTTCCAGTTCGGATATCTCGCGGTTTATCAATGAAATACAAAGCGAGCTGGGACAGGCGCAGGCAGGCAGGGCGGACAGCCCGGCATACGCGGGCGCGCCAGACGGAGACTGGGGGCTGTTTGACACGGCGGAGGCGGCCGTTGAAGCTGCGATCGCGGCGCAGCGCAGGCTGATGGGATTCAGCCTTGAGGACCGGGAGAAGTTTATAGACGCCATGCGGCAGGCGGCAAGGGAAGCGGCAAGGGAGCTGGCAGAACTTGCCCATGAGGAAACCGGATATGGGCATGTGGAGGATAAGGTGGTAAAAAATCTGCTCGCGGCGAATAAGACTCCGGGTACGGAGGATCTTACTACGTCTGCAAAGACAGGAGACAATGGATTGACGCTTACGGAGATGGCGCCCTTTGGGGTGATCGGGGCGATCACACCGTCCACCAATCCCACAGCGACGGTAATCAATAATGGAATTGGCATGATCGCGGCGGGAAACGCAGTGGTATTTAATCCGCATCCGGGAGCAAAAAGGGCGTCCGGAAGGACGATCCAGCTGATGAATCAGGCAATTACCGCGGCAGGCGGTCCGGCGAATCTTTTATGCGCGCCGAAGGAGCCGGCCATGGATACCAGCGCGGTAATCATGAACCATCCGCGGATCAGGCTTCTGACAGTAACCGGAGGCGAGGGCGTGGTCAGAGCAGCCATGAAGACCGGTAAACGGTGCATTGCGGCGGGACCCGGAAATCCGCCGGTGGTGGTGGACGCCACGGCGGATATAAAAAAGGCGGCTGCCGATATTGTAAAAGGCGCCAGCTATGAGAACTGCATCTTGTGTATTGCGGAGAAGGAAATAATTGTAGAAAATTCTGTAGCGGACGAGCTGCTTCGGGAAATGGTAAATCAGGGGGCATATCTGCTGAACGGCATAGAGACCGAGAAGGTATGCGCCGCGGTCATGGTAAAGACGAAAGACGGCAAATGGGCTCCGAATAAAGAATTTGTAGGACGGGATGCTTCCTACATTTTGAAGAAATCCGGCGTTTACGGCGGGGAGCAGGCAAAGGTAGTCATCTGCGACGTGCCCTTTGAGCATCCGCTGGTTATGACGGAGATGCTGATGCCGGTAGTGCCGGTTACCAGAGCATCCACCGTAGACGAGGCCATTGAAAAGGCTGTGACCGCGGAGAACGGATGCCATCATACGGCTATGATGCATTCAAAGAATGTGGATAACCTGACAAAGATGGGAAGGGCTGTTGACACAACTATTTTTGTGAAAAATGCGCCGTCCTATGCGGGGCTTGCAATCGACGGAGAAGGATATACCACGCTTTCT
Source organism: uncultured Dorea sp. (assembly GCA_910584095.1). Classification (GTDB taxonomy): domain Bacteria; phylum Bacillota; class Clostridia; order Lachnospirales; family Lachnospiraceae; genus Claveliimonas. Next base: position 25,249 of record CAJTYU010000006.1, read on the forward strand.
ATTGCAACGCCGACAGGAGAGGGCCTTACGTCAGCGAAGAACTTTACAAGGTCGCGCAGGTGTACCCTTTCCGGCTCATTCAGAATCGTTTAAGAGGTTGGATATGAACGGACTGGTGTTAGAAAAAATAAAACAGGCCGGCGTAGTCGGCGCCGGGGGCGCGGGATTTCCCACCCATGTAAAAATTGCCTGCGAGGCGGAATATGTGATTGTGAACTGTGCGGAATGCGAGCCCCTGATCCGCTCCGACCAGTATCTGATGGAACGGCACGGAGGCAGGATCGCAGCGGGACTTAAGGCGGTGATGGACTGTACCGGAGCAAAGTATGGAGTGCTTGCCGTTAAACAGAAGAACAAAGCGGCGGTCAGCGCCCTTGAAAGCGCCGCGGCAGGGAAAGAGAATATATCGGTACGCCTGCTGGAGAATTATTATCCGGCGGGAGATGAACAGCAGATCATTTACGAGGTAACCGGACGTACCATACCGGTGGGGAAGCTTCCTATCACGGCAGGCTGCGTGGTCATCAATGCACAGACTGCGTACCATGTGGCGGAAGCAATGGAAAGTATGCCGGTGACTAGGAGAAACGTTACGGTAACAGGGGCGGTCCGTTCGCCGCTTACGATCTCTGCGCCTGTGGGAACGGCGGTTGCTTATCTGTTGGAATTGGCTGGAGGGGCAAGCTGCGAGGAATACACGGTGGTAATCGGAGGGCCTTTGATGGGCCGGGCGGCAGAAGACGTAAGCGCCGAGTTTGTGACAAAGACAACAAACGGCGTCATCGTCCTGCCCGCAGACCATGAACTGATTCGCAGGAAAACGTCTAGTCTGGACCGGGAGCTTAAGATAGCGAAGGCCGCCTGCTGTCAGTGTAATTATTGTACGCTGGTATGCCCGCGGAGCAATCTCGGCCTAGGAGTCCAGCCGCATAAGGTTATGCAGGCGCTGACGTTTGGCAGCGCGGGCGTGCTGGCTGACGGAAATGCCGCGCTGGGGTGCTGCAATTGCGGACTTTGCACCTATGTGGGCTGCAATATGGGACTTAGCCCAAGCAGGTTTATCTCCAGAATGCGAACAGAACTGCTGGCAAAAAAGGTAACTGGCAGCCGGGAACCGGAGCCGGTGAATCTGTTCCGGGAGGATACAAAGGTTCCGTCAAAACGAGTGATTCAGAGAATGGGCCTTGCGGAATACGACAGGGAGGTTCCCTATGTGGATTCCTATGATGCACCGGGAGCGGTCAGGATCATGCTGAAACAGCATATCGGCGCGCCCTGTGTGCCGGCAGTAACTAAAGGAGATACAGTGAAAGAAGGACAATGCATCGGGCAGGTTCCGGAAGGAGCGTTAGGAGCTCCTGTCCATGCCTCCATGAGCGGCCGGGTTGTAACTGTAAGTAAGGACTATATCGATATTATAGGAGCTTAAGGAGTGAATCATGGGAGTATCAATAGGAGCTGTAGAATTAAATAGCGTAGCAGCCGGAGTAGTCGCGGGCGATGCTATGCTCAAGGCGGCGGATGTAGATTTGGTTGTGGCTCAGCCCGCATGTCCAGGGAAATTTATTGTCATAGTAGCGGGAGATACCGCCGGTGTAGAAACGGCGGTGGCAGCAGGAAAGGCGGAGGGCAGAGACAAGGTGGTTGATACGATGACGATCCCCAGCGTTGCGGGGGAGGTCATACCTGCAATTATGCGGACGTCCGCTCCCGAACAGAGAGAAGCGGTGGGAGTGATTGAAACCTTTTCCCTTGCCAGCGCGGTGCTTGCGGCAGATTATGCGGTAAAAAGCGCGGCGGTGGACCTGATCGAGGTAAGGCTGGGAAGGGGCCTTGGAGGAAAGGCATTTGCAGCCGTGACAGGCAGAGTCAGCGATGTGGCTACAGCTGCGGATTATGCCAGAGCGAGGCTGGCAAAGGATGGAATGGTCTTAAATATTACGGTTGTTCCATCCCTTCATCCGGATTTGTATCGGGCTTTATTGTAACGATAAAGTGTTGATAGATGAGAACTAATAAAACGCAAAAACTAGTAAGAGGTGAATGAAATGGCAAAAGAAGCATTGGGAATGATTGAAACAAAAGGTTTGGTAGGAGCAATTGAGGCGGCGGACGCCATGGTAAAGGCGGCAAACGTACGTCTGGCAGGCAAGGAGCAGATCGGTTCCGGGCTGGTAACAGTCATGGTGCGCGGAGACGTAGGGGCAGTGAAGGCTTCCGTAGAAGCGGGTGCTTCTGCTGCAAAACGTGTGGGCGAGCTTGTTTCTTCCCATGTGATCGCAAGTCCGCATGACGATGTGGAGGGGATTTTACCGCAGGCCGGACAAAAGACATCCAGTAAAAAGTAGAAAATAAATAATGCAGAAAAAACGGAGGGAAATACAATGGCAAAGGAAGCGTTGGGAATGATTGAAACAAGAGGATTGGTAGGGGCGGTTGAGGCAGCAGACGCCATGGTAAAGGCAGCAAATGTACGCCTTGTCGGAAAAGAGAAGATCGGTTCCGGGCTGGTAACGGTTATGGTACGCGGAGACGTAGGAGCGGTCAAAGCTTCTGTAGAGGCAGGCGCGTCTTCTGCAAAACGCGTGGGCGAAGTGGTATCCGTACATGTGATCGCAAGTCCTCACGACGACGTGGAAGGGATTCTTCCGCAGGCATGATCTGCGATAGGACGGCGATACGATAAAGGAGATGAAAAATATGGATATAGAAAAATTAATTGCAGAGATAACCGATGAAATATACAATAAAGTTTCTTCTGATACTAATTTTATTTCGGCCGGCAGTTCCTCCTCTCATATGGATATGGCAAAGTATCTGGATGATACTCTGCTGAAGGCTGACGCGACGCCGGAGCAGATTCTGGCGATCTGTAAAGAAGCAAGGGAATACAAAACAGCTTCCGTATGCGTAAACTCATGGTATGTGCCGCTGGTGGCAAAAGAGCTTGCCGGTTCCGGGGTGAAGACCTGCTGCGTGATCGGATTTCCTCTGGGAGCCTGCACAACGAATACCAAGACAGCCGAGACGATCGACGCGATTAAAAAAGGCGCCGACGAAGTGGATATGGTGGTAAATGTGGGCGCGGTAAAAGCCGGGGAATGGCAGTATGTAAAGAAGGACATTGAAGAGGTGGTTGTTGCAGCGAGAGGGAAGGCTTTGGTGAAAGTTATTATCGAGACCTGCCTGCTTACCGATGAAGAAAAGGTAAAGGTTTGTACGATTGCAAAACTTGCGGGAGCAGACTTTGTGAAAACCTCTACGGGATTCTCCACAGGCGGAGCAAAGGTGGAGGATATCCGGCTGATGCGCCAGACTGTCGGCCCGGATATGGGAGTAAAGGCTTCCGGCGGCGTCCGTGATTATCAGACGGCAAAAGCTATGATCGACGCAGGGGCAACTCGGATCGGAACCAGCAGCGCAAAGGGAATCCTGTCCGGCGCGCCGGAGGCGGCAGGCCATGCGTGCACTGGCTGCGGCGCCTGCAGGCAGAAATGCCCTTCGGGAAGAGTAGATATCGTAGCCGCAAATAATTATTAGAGGACGGTGCGTTTATGTATGCAGCGAAAATAATCGGAAGCGCGGTGTGTACCTGCAAGGAGCAGAAGCTGGTTGGTTTAAAACTTCTGGTGGTACAGCCGATCAGCCTGTTGACACTGGAAAATGAAGGAAAGCCGGTGGTTGCAATCGACGCGGTGGGAGCCGGGGAGTCGGAGGTCGTTCTGGTGGTTGGAGGAAGCTCCGCAAGGCAGACGGCGGTGACTGCGAATATGCCGGTAGACGCGACGATCATGGCTGTTGTGGATTACATCGACATCAACGGCAGGCAGGTATTTGAAAAATATAAAGGAGGTGATTCCGAATGAAAATAGCAATCGGCGCCGACCACGGCGGATATGAATTAAAGGAAAGAATGAAGCAGTACATCAGCGGGCTGGGATATGAATGTATGGATGTGGGAACCTTCAGCGCCAAGCGGTGCGATTATCCGGATTATGCATTTCAGGTTGCGGCGGCGGTTTCCGCGAAGAAATGTGAGTATGGGATTATGATTGACGCGGTAGGGATCGGCTCATCCGTTATGTGCAATAAGGTGCCGGGAGTCCGCGCGGCAGTTGCAAATGAGATTTACTCGGCGCGCAATGCCAAGCTTCATAACGGCACAAATGTGCTCTGTATCGGAAGCCTGATCATTGGGGACGGAGTCGCGAAAGAAGTGATCAAAACATGGCTGGAAACGGATCTGTCCGGGGACCGGAATATTCAGAGGGTCAATCAGATCAACGAGATTGAGAGAAGGATTCTCGGATGCTGCCGATGATGCGCCGCAGAGAAGGTCAGGCGTCATATAAGCCTTTGGCGGCGGGAAGGAAACGGATGAAAGCAGGTGAGAAAGATGCAGATTGCGAAGGTGATCGGCACGGTAGTTGCAACGAAAAAAGATGAGAGACTGTCAGGCGTCAGGCTGATGGTAATCCAGCCCTGTAATTCAAAAGGCGAGGATACAGGGACGCCGATCGTCGCGGGCGATGCGATCGGCAGCGGAATCGGCGAGACCGTCATTTACGCAACCAGCAAGGAAGGCGCCTTCTGCCTTCCGGATCCGGAGGCCTGCTGCGACGCGGGGATCACTGCGATCATTGACAGTATGTATTCGGTTTAGAAGGGCATGGAGATAAAGATATGGTAATAGCGAAGGTCATTGGAAACGTGGTGTCCACACAGAAGCATGATGATTATAAAGGCCAGAAATTGCTAATCGTTTGCGCAGTGGATTTGAAAGGGAAACTTTATGGGAATGAAATGGTTGTCTGCGACGGAGCAGATGCGGACGCGGGCGTTGGCGATTATGTTCTAATCATTCAGGAAGGCGGCTCTGCAAGACTCGCGGCCCGCTGCGGCCATCTGGGGCCGATCGACCGAACGGCAATTGCAGTGATTGACTATATTCATACTGCCGAAGGCAGCCTGCCTTAGTATTGCTTATGGTAATTAACCGTATCGGTAATTAGTTTGAGTGATGCGAGAGAAATTGGAGGTACTGGTTTTATGGGATTTATGGAGCAGATTAAGGAAAGGGCGTCAAAGAAAAACTGCCTGATTGTGCTTCCGGAGAGTTATGACGAGCGGGTTGCTTCCGCAGCAGTGATGATTGCAGAACAGGGAATAGCAAGAGTTCTGCTGCTCTCGGACAATGGAAAAGAAATGCCCGGGCAGGAGAGGCTCAGGCGTCCCGGAATCGAGATTCTGGATTATAAGAACAGCCCGGGATTTAAAGAGATGGCGGAGGAACTTTACGAACTCCGGAAGAACAAGGGAATGACAAGGGAGAAAGCCGGCGGTTTTTTGCAGGATCCGCTTTATTATGGCGCTATGCTGGTCCATAAAGGCAAGGTGGACGGAATGGCGGCCGGGGCATGTCACTCTACAGGAGATACCTTAAGGCCCGCGCTCCAGATTGTCAGGACGGCGCCCGGAACGAAGACGGTATCCGCATTTTTCCTGATGGTAGTTCCGAACTGTGAATATGGAGATAACGGTGTATTTCTGTTTGCGGATTCAGGGCTGGTGGAATTTCCGACAGAGGATCAGCTGGCGGACATTGCAGCCGCTTCGGCAAAGAGCTTTGAGCAGCTCACGGAGAGCGAGCCGGTTGTGGCGATGCTGTCTTATTCCACGAAAGGAAGCGCAAAAAACGAACGCCTGCAGCCGATTATCGCAGCAGCAAAAAGGGTGAAGGAACAGTATCCGAATCTCAAGATAGACGGAGAACTGCAGGCGGACGCGGCAGTGGAACCGAAGGTTGCCGGTATAAAGAGCAAGGGCAGCAATGTGGCGGGCAATGCAAATGTTCTGATATTCCCGGATTTAAACAGCGGGAACATCGGATATAAGCTGGTACAGAGACTGGCGAAGGCGGAAGCCTACGGACCAATCACGCAGGGCTTAAGACGGCCGGTCAACGATCTGTCCAGAGGCTGCGCGGCGGAGGACATTGTTGGAGTAGTGGCAATCACATGCCTGCAGGCGTAGGAGCAAAAAGGAGCGGGCAAAAAGAGTACAGCCGAAAAAGGAGGCGGATGCAGAAGGCAAACGATGCATCGGCCTCCTTTTTTGCGTATAGAAGGGAAACTTTTGTTGATTTACTGGCATGGAAGGGATTATAATAATTGGGGAATTACCCGGATAAAGGAGAAAAGGATAATGGATATTGAAAAGTTGATTGCAGAGATTACAGATGAAATTCTGGGTAAAGTTTCTGCTGAGAAAAATTCTATTCAAAAACAGGAAGAAGAGATGCAGATTGCGGGCTATCTCGACGATACGCTGCTGAAGGCTGACGCGACTCCGGAGCAGGTGACGGCGATCTGTGAGGAGGCGAAGGAATACAAGACGGCTTCTGTATGTGTAAATTCGTGGTATGTGCCGCTGGTGGCAAAGGAGCTTGCCGGATCGGGAGTGAAGACCTGCTGTGTGATCGGTTTCCCTCTGGGAGCATGCGCGGCAGGCGCAAAGGCAGCCGAGACTGCATGGGCAGTCCAAAAAGGCGCAGAGGAAGTGGATATGGTTGTCAATATCGGCGCTGTGAAGGCTAAGGACTGGCGCTATGTGAAGCAGGATATTGAGGAAGTGGTAACCGCGGCAAGAGGAAAGGCGCTGGTAAAGGTGATCATCGAGACCTGTCTGCTTACAGATGAAGAAAAGGTTAAGGCATGCACCGTTGCAAAGCTTGCGGGCGCGGATTTTGTGAAGACGTCTACGGGATTCTCCACAGGCGGGGCGACAGTAGAGGATATCAGGCTGATGCGTCAGACTGTGGGACCTGACATGGGAGTGAAGGCATCCGGCGGCGTGCGCGATTATGCGGCGGCCAAAGCCATGATTGAGGCCGGAGCGACACGGATTGGGACCAGCAGTGCAAAAGGAATCCTCGCCGGGGCGCCGGGAAAAAAATAATATAGGCGCACGAGGCGAATGTTCTTTATACTAAGTGTATATCGTTAAAGATGTAAAATAGGAAGGCAATCAGCGCAGTAAGTGCTCCCGGTATTGTTCAATCTGCTGTTTGAACAGGCTGACGGCATTTGAAGCATTGCCTTCCTTTATGCATTTTGTAGTCTGTACTAAAGACTCATAGGCAGTCTCGCGTCCGATATATTCGCAGTAGTCCGCCCATGCGGAAATAGACGCGTCAAAGAATGCGTTCATAATCAGCGGAGAGATACAGTTACCGCTTAGTACTACAAGGGTTCGCCGGTAAATAAAAAGAGTTTCGGCAAAGGCGCTGATATTGCCGTCCATTGCACGGTGCATATTTTCCTGTAAACGTTCCAGCTTTCGGATATCTTCGGCCGTGTGTTTCGCCGCAAGCAGTTCTATTGCGGGGCATTCCAGATAAATGCGCGTGTCCAGAAGGCTGCTGATCATCTTCTTGTCCGGCATGCCGCCTCGGTAGCGGATGATGGCGAAAAGGGTATCCAGATTGCCGGTGCTGGCATAGTCCGCAACGTAGACGCCTTGCCTTGAGCTAACGTCAAGAAAACCCATGCGGGCAAGCTCGCGGATGCCCTCGTGGACGATGGTTTTGCTGATTCCCATGGCGTCGGCAATTTCCCGCTCGGCAGGAAGCCTGTCTCCGGGCTGCAGCTCGCCGGACAGGATCATCTCCTCAATCTGAGTGAGAAACATATCTTTGATTGACAGCGTATTAATCTTCTTAAATTCCATGTGTTCCATGTATCCCCTTTAAATAATTCCGCAATAATTGCAGAGCCTGCGTTCGGCCGGCTCAAGCGATGCTGTAAAGGCGGCCCGTATGCTTTTAATATAGATATTTCACAGAGAAAAGTCAAGAAAAACGTGGTCCGACCAGAGCCAAACAAAAAAGCGGAGCAATCTTTGGGACTTCTGTCAATTTACAAATGGACGGATTCGTTAGAAAATAAACATATGGATAGTGCTGTCTTAAGATCCTGTGCGCTCTTTGCACAGGCTGTACGGACATTAGGATTTTGAGGCATAGACAAAAAGAGAAAGGGTGGTAGACAATGCCTGAATTAAGTAAAGCGGTTATCCCTCCGCATATGGGAGATAAGAAGCCTAGTGAGAAGATTTTGAAGCTTGGCCGGAAGATTACGGACGTGGCGGCCCACAAGATTAAGGGCGTTACGGCAGATGACCCGGAATATTGGGGGCTGGCGGAAATTGTGACAGAGGAGATGGCGGATGTGGCATTGAAGATGAAGGTGCGCCATCATTATAAGATTGAAGAACTGTGGAAGCTGAACGATGTAGCGGACGAAGAAAAAGAGGAGTTCCAGAAGCTGCTGGATGAGATGAGCTATATCGGTCTGTTGGAGTATGATTACGGTAATAATTATGACCATAATGGAGCGATTCCGGGACCGACCGACAGAAGGTACTGCCTGCCGATGTTTGTGCCGGGTTCTGCGGAGCTGTTTAATATGGAAGAGGGGCCGGAGGGCAACAAGCGGTTAAGGGAGCATCCAGCGCTTGCGAGCTTTTTTGAACGTATGACATTTGTACCGCTGGACGGTATTACGCATATGGTGCCGCCGGGAGGAGCCGGAATCGGCATGCATGTAATTCCGGTGGAAAAGGCGATCGAGATGGAGCCGGGAACCATTGATCTGGAGCACATTTCGTACTGGCTGAAGAAATATGAGGGGCATATCGGCGTGGGCCAGTGTTCCTGCCGTGTGAGCCGGGGCATCCTTGAGGACGGATGCGCCGATGACGAGATGAACTGGTGCGTGGGCGTGGGCGATTTTGCAGATTATTGCCGCGAGACCGGAAAAGGCCATGATGTGACTTATGAGGAGGCAATGGAGATTTTCCGTAAGGCGGAGGACAACGGTTTTGTTCATCAAATTACGAATATTGACGGAGAGAATAAGATATTCGGTATTTGTAATTGCAATGTGAATATTTGTAATGCGCTGCGTACCTCCCAGCTATTTAATACGCCGAATATGAGCCGGAGCGCATTTACGGCGAAGGTGGAGAAAGACAAATGCGTTGCCTGCGGCAAATGTGTGGAATACTGTCCGGCAGGCGCGGTGAAGCTGGGCCAGAAGCTGTGTAAGAAGGACGGAACAGAAGTGAAGTATCCGAAGCATGAGCTTCCGGATAAGCTGGTGTGGGGCAGGGATAAATACGATGAGGACTACAGGGATCATAACCGGATCAACTGCTATGAGACCGGAACGTCGCCCTGTAAGGCTGCTTGTCCGGCTCATATTGCAGTACAGGGATATATCCGTAAGGCAAAGGAAGGAAAGTATAGAGAAGCATTAGCGTTGATTAAGAAAGATAATCCTTTCCCGGCAATCTGCGGACGCGTCTGCAACAGGCGCTGCGAGGCCGCATGTACCCGCGGTACAGTGGACGAGGCGGTTGCGATCGACGCGATTAAGAAATTCGTGGCAGAGCAGGATCTTCACGAGGAGACCAGATATATACCTCCGGTAGTGATCGCGTCGAACAGACTGACCCAGTGGGAGCAGAAGATTGCCATTATCGGCGCGGGTCCGGCAGGTCTTTCGGCCGCTTATTATCTGGCGGTCAAAGGCTATAAGCCGACAGTATTTGAAAAGAATGCCCGCCCGGGCGGCATGATGACCTATGGTATTCCGTCTTACAAGCTGGAAAAGGATGTGATCGAAGCGGAGATTGAAGTGCTTCGCGAGTTGGGCGTGGAAATCAGGTGCGGCGTAGAGATTGGAAAGGATATTGTATTAGATGAACTGAGAGAAGAGGGCTACAAGGCATTTTATATAGCGATCGGATGTCAGGGCGGCAAGGTTCCGGAGATTCCGGGAAATGACGCCGAGGGTATCGATATTGCAGTAAGCTTCCTGCACAGTGCGACAGAAGACAATACTCAGAAGATGACCGGTAAGGTTGTAGTAATCGGCGGCGGAAACGTGGCGGTGGACTGTGCAAGGACGGCATATCGTTTCGGCGGCAGCGATGTGGCAATGTATTGTCTGGAGAGCAGAGAGACCATGCCCGCGGCAAAGGACGAGATCGCAGAGGCGCTGGAAGAGGGTATCACGATCCAGAACGGATGGGGACCGAAGGAAGTCCTAAAGACTCCGGAAGGAAAGGCGCGGGCAGTTGTCTTTAAGAAATGTACTTCTGTGATAGATGAGAGTGGGAAATTCAATCCGCAGTATGATGAGGAAGATACGGTTACAGTAGAGTGCGGGCACATTATTTTTGCAGTCGGACAGAGTATCGAGTGGGGAGGACTGCTTGACGGCTCTAAGGTAGAATTTTGGCATGGCAATTATCCGGCTGCAGACGGGCTGACCTATCAGACGGCGGAGCCTGATATCTTTGTAGGCGGCGACGTATATACCGGGCCGAAGTTTGTGATTGATGCTATAGAGGCGGGCAAAAATGCGGCAGAGTCCCTCCACCGTTACGTGCATGAGGGGGCAAGCATGACGATCGGCCGGAATAGAAGAGATTTCCACGAACTGGATAAAGAAGACATTCTGGTAGAGAGCTATGATACGATCGGCCGGCAGGAGGCGGCGATGAATGAGGAAATTGACCATAAGCATTCCTTCCGGGACGCTCATGGAACGCTGACGGAGGAGCAGGTACACTTAGAGGCAAGCCGCTGTCTTGGCTGCGGTGCGTCTGTGGTGGATGAAAATAAATGTATCGGCTGCGGCGTCTGTACGACCAAGTGCGAATTTGACGCGATTAAGCTGCACAGAGATCATCCGGAGTGCTCGAAGATGGTGCGTTCCGAGGATAAATTCAAGGAAATCGGGAAGTATATGGCCAAAAAGAGCGCCGGTCTTGCGGCTGAGACGGCGGCCGGGAAGATTCCTGTAGTAAAGAAGCAGGCGGCAAAGGTAATTAAGAAAGCGCCTGTTGTGACAAAGCGGGCAGCGGGAGCGGTAAAGAAGGCCGGGAAGACCTTAAAATCTCTCAAGAAATAGGAGATCAGGGATGCATGAACTGGGAATCGTCTTTCATATCGTGAAATCCGTTGAGGAGATTGCGGCAGAAAATCAGGCGTCAAAGGTAAATAAGGTGGTTCTTCAGATTGGCGAGGTGTCTACGATCATTCCTTACTATCTGAAGGACTGCTGGAAATGGAAATGCTCAAAAAGCGAATTGATGGAAGGCTGCGAGCTGGAGATTGAGACCATTCCGGCAATCACCTTCTGCGAGGACTGCAAAGAAACCTATGGAACGGTAGAGTATGGGAAGATCTGCCCTTACTGCGGCAGTGAACATACCTATCTTAAACAGGGAAATGAGCATGAAATTAAGGAAATTGAGGTGACTTGATATGAAAGACTACAAGATTATTGAGGTAAAGAGAAGTATATTTGAGGATAATGACGCAGATGCCCGCAGGCTCCGGGAAGAACTTGCGGCTGAGGGCACGTATCTTCTGAATCTGATGTCGTCTCCGGGAGCGGGCAAGACAACGACCTTGAAGAGGACCATTTCCATGCTGAAGGAAGAACTGAAAATCGGAATCATGGAGGCGGACATTGATTCGGATGTAGATGCCAAGGCGATTTCCGAGACCGGCGTACGCACGATCCAGATCCATACCGGGGGCATGTGTCATTTGGACGCGGACATGACCAGACAGGGAATCAGGGAATTTGGGACGCATGATTTGGACTTAGTAGTGTTGGAGAATGTGGGTAATCTAGTGTGCCCGGCGGAATTTGATACCGGAAGTACGAAGAACGCTATGATCCTGTCCGTACCGGAGGGAGATGACAAGCCTTTGAAGTATCCGCTGATGTTTTCGATCTGCGATGTGGTGCTGATCAACAAGTGCGATACTTTATGCGTGTTCGATGATTTTTGCAAAGAAGCAGTAGAAGAGAGAATCCATAAGCTGAATCCAAAAGCGGAGGTGTTTTTTATTTCGGCAAAGACCGGGGAAGGATTCGAGAAGTGGATCGGCTGGCTGCGGAAAGAGTTAAAGGAATATAGAAAGTGATTCAGGAGAGAACAAATTTAAAAATAATATCATATTAATATTACAGACAACCGAAAAGAATCTCCGATAGTGGCTGGCTACGGAGATTCTTTTCTGTTATAGTTATCTAAAAGGAATGAGAGTAAAGTGTGGCACTGCAAAGGTCTTATTCGCAGTGCGTCAACTTAATGAGGGGGGATAGTTGTCTGTCTTCCAACTATCTGACACTTATTATAATGTACAAATATGACAGAATTATGTTCTTTCTCTAAAAGAAAAAGAAAATTTCTTAAGAAGTTCTTGCGAAAAACTAAAATAAAGCTGTAAGCAGTATAGAGAGCAATATTTGTGACAGCTATTACAACAAATGTCCCGGTATTTTTGAATATGATATATCGGAGGAGAGGAGGAGAAATGGAACATCCATTTTCCAGAACAGAATTATTACTTGGAGCAGAAGGAGTAAAAAAACTCCGGGATGCTACAATTGCGGTATTTGGGATCGGCGGCGTGGGAGGCTATGTTGTGGAGGCGCTGGCAAGGAGCGGCGTGGGGCGCCTGCATCTGGTCGACCATGATACGGTCAGCGTAAGCAATTTGAACCGGCAGATTATTGCCACGGTCAATACAATTGGAAGATACAAGGTAGATGTGGCAAAGGAGCGGGTGATGGGGATCAACCCAAAAGCGGAGGTCTGTACACACAGGACTTTTTATATGCCGGAGACGGAAGGAGAATTTGATTTTACCGGGTTTGATTATGTGGTGGATGCAATTGACACAGTGACGGGGAAGCTGGCGCTGATTATGCAGGCAGAAGAAGCCGGGGCGCCGGTGATCAGCTCAATGGGGGCGGGAAATAAGCTGGACGCCTCCGCGTTTGAAGTGGCGGATATTTACCAGACTTCGGTTTGCCCTCTGGCAAAAGTAATGCGCAGAGAATTGAAAAAAAGAGGGGTGCGGAAGCTGAAAGTTGTATACTCGAAAGAACAGCCGGTCATAAACAGCCGTCCGCCGGGAAGCAATGCCTTTGTTCCGGCAGCGGCGGGGCTGATTCTTGCGGGGGAGGTAGTAAAGGATCTGGCGGGCGTCGGAAAAGAAAGGACTCTGCCGTGCGCAGATTCATGGTAAAAGAATATTCAACTATGAATTGGAATTTGGTATGTGGTACAGCCAGATTCCAATTCTCTTTTTTCTATTGCAGATATAACGAAATTGGCGGAGCGAAATCAGTAAAAATGCCAAAAATAAACGGCTTAATTGACAGGAAAATTTGCAAAGAGTATAATGTTATAAAAATAACAAAATTGGTATAGCCAGAAAATTTGACAAAGGAAAGAGGGAATGAGAGATGTTATTTCAGATTTACGGAGACAATGCCGGCTGGCAGCTGCTCGGCTGGGTTTTGGTATTTGTCGGGCTTGTTGCGCTGAATGAGATTGCCCGTCGGTCAAAGCTTGGCGGGATTATCTGCTTTCTTGCGGTTCCCGCTGCGCTGACGGTTTATTTTATTGCAATCTATGTATGTGCCGCGCAGGGAGCGGAGTGGGCGCTGAATAACGATACCTATGTACACATGAACAGCTGGTTCCATTATGCAAAGTTATATGCCGCAACGGCGGGCTGTATCGGGTTTATGATGCTGAAGTATCATTGGGGAGTTGGAAAGACCCATTGGTTTAAGGCATTTCCGTTTGTAATCGTTGCAATTAATATTTTGATCGCGGTTGTCAGTGACTTCGAATCGGGCGTCAGGGGGCTTATGGCGCTTCAGGAGACAGGCTCTAGATGGTGGCTGTCGTCGGAAAATGTATGGCTGTACGGAGGCTGGTGGAACTGGGTAAATGGTATTGCGGGAATCCTGAATATCCTCTGCATGACCGGATGGTGGGGAATTTATTCTTCAAAGGATAAGAAGGATATGCTATGGCCGGATATGACGTGGTGCTTCATCATCGCCTATGATTTGTGGAATTTCGAGTACACTTATAATAATCTGCCGACGCATACATGGTACTGCGGGCTTGCGCTTCTCTTGGCGCCTACGTTTGCAAATGCGTTATGGAACAAGGGAGGCTGGATTCAGAACCGGGCCAATACGCTGGCGTTGTGGTGTATGTTTGCGCAGGTATTTCCGCTGTTTCAGGATGCAAGCCGCTTCTCGGTTATCCCGACGGTTTATGCAGATGGATTTATGGACGCGTCCGTTCACCCAACGGCGGCTGACCCGACGATGCAGGGCGTGGTGGCGGTTCTGGCTCTGGCGGCGAATGTGATCGTGCTTGCAGTTATTATCAAGCGTGCAAAGGAACAGCATAAGAACCCATACAAGGAAGAAATATTTACAGACCAGAAGGATTTTAAGCTTGCGATGGCAAGGGCGGAAGAATAAGTTGTGGAAAACAAAGACTGTTGTTGACGGGATGCCTGTAAACAGCAGAAGACAGGGGGCCTTTTTTCAAGGGCCCCGTTTATTTATAATAGATTTCCCGGTCTCCCCGTATGCTTCGTCCAAGGAAAGTATGGATCCACTCGCAGGCGCCTTCGGTATCCCGGTCCCGGAGGAATGTCCAGAGATAATAGATATTGTCATACAATGCCGGGATTCCATGGAGGATACAAAAGTGCTCCCAAAGGCTTAACACGGATACCCGGAAGGACTGGTAAATCAAAGGAATCAATACATTGCCGGACAGAAGGGCAAATTCATGTTCGAAATGAAAAGCGGCTTCCGCTGCTTCACGGACGGAATTAGACAGACGGATTTTCTGTGCAAGCTGGTGGAGGTTTTCGGTATCTTCGTCAGTCAGGCGATTAATGCAGAGCCTTGCGGCCAAGGTATCTAAAGATTCCCGCACTTCCAGAATAGATTTGATTTCCTCATTGCGCAGACGCCCGCCGTTGTAATTCATAATGGAAATTAGAGTGTCGATAGTTCCCTTTCTCCGGTAATCGGCTACATATGTACCGCTGCGGGGCTTTACTTCGAGGAAGCCTCTTTTTTCCAGTTCAGAAATGCCGCCGTTTACGACGGCCCGGCTGACTTGCATGGATTGTGCAAGCTGGCGTTCCGGCGGAAGTTTTTCGCCGATTTTTAATTTTCCTGATAGGATGAGCTGCTCCAATTGATTGATAAACAAATCCTTCAGGGAAGGGGAACTGATTTTTTGAAATTTCATGGTGATTCCTCCGGCTTATGGTTGGTCGGTGTGCAGATGCTATCCTTAAAAATAATTATACATGTCTGATAAATTGAAAACAAGATTAAGTTTAACGACTGCCGCGCCGACGAATTTGGCGAACAGATGTTGACACATCAAATCTCTGGTGATATAGTAGCCATAGAAATAAAACATACTAATTTGGTAGGAAAACAAAAAAGGAGGCATAGAGATGAGGAAGGTATATACGAGTGTTCTGGATCTGATTGGAAATACGCCGCTGGTCGAGGCTGCAAATATTGAAAAGGAGCTGAGACTTGAAGCAAAAGTGCTTGTGAAGCTTGAGTATCTGAATCCGGCGGGAAGCGTGAAGGACCGGGTGGCAAAAGCAATGATTGAGGATGCGGAAGAAAAGGGACTTTTGAAGGAAGGTTCAGTGATCATTGAGCCCACCTCCGGCAATACTGGAATCGGCCTTGCCTCCATTGCGGCGGTCAAAGGATACCGGATGATTCTCACCATGCCGGAGACAATGAGCGTGGAGAGAAGGAATATCCTGAAAGCATACGGAGCCGAGATCGTACTTACGGAAGGGGCAAAGGGCATGACGGGAGCGATTGAGAAGGCGAGGGAGCTTGCGGCAGATATGCCGGGCAGCTTTATTCCCGGGCAGTTTGACAATCCGGCGAATCCCGCTATGCATAAGAGGACTACGGGACCGGAGATCTGGGAGGCCACCGATGGGGCGGTAGATATTTTTATTGCCGGAGTCGGAACCGGCGGAACCCTTACCGGAATCGGAGAATACTTGAAATCCAAGAAGCCGGAAGTGCGGATTGTGGCGTTAGAGCCGGCGGATTCCCCGGTTCTTTCGAAAGGGCGCGGCGGAGCGCATAATATTCAAGGAATCGGCGCGGGCTTTGTGCCGGAGATACTGAACACGGAAATTTATGATGAGATCTTTCAGGCGGAAACAGAGGAGGCATTTGCCGCGGCGAAGCTCTTAGCAAAAAAGGAGGGGATTTTGGTGGGAATTTCTTCCGGCGCGGCTCTTTCCGGCGCGATAAAACTTGCAAAGCGCCCGGAAAATAAGGGAAAAACGATCGTAGCCTTGCTGCCGGACAGCGGAGACCGATATTATTCTACGCCGCTTTTTGCAGAATAGCCGTTGACCGGAGAAAGAGCCGGAGGGTACAATGTAAGACATGAATATTGCAGATAAATTTATAAACCAACATGATTTAACAAAGGAAGAGTTTGTGGAATTGATTTTGCTGGCGGAGGGAGACGAGGCCGTCCGGCGGCAGATCACAAAAGAAGCGGTCCGGCTCCGTAAGAAGTATTACGGCGTGGACGTGTATACACGGGGCCTGATTGAATTTACCAATTATTGTAAGAATAACTGCTATTACTGCGGTATCCGAAAGGGTAATCGGAACGTGGAGCGCTACCGTCTGACGAAAGAGGAGATACTGGAATGCTGTGAAAGGGGCTATGAACTGGGATTTCGGACATTTGTGCTTCAGGGCGGGGAGGATCCGTATTTTACAGATGAACGGATGGAGGATATTGTCCGCGGGATCCGGGCCGGATATCCGGACTGCGCGATTACCCTGTCCATAGGAGAACGTTCGTATGAGAGCTACCGGCTGCTGAAAAAAGCGGGGGCGGATCGGTATCTTCTGCGTCATGAGGCGGCGGATGGGGAGTTGTATGCAAGCCTTCATCCGAAGGAAATGGAAGCCGCCCGGCGCAGGCGGTGCCTGTATGACTTGAAAGAACTGGGGTATCAGGCCGGGGCGGGGTTTATGGTTGGTTCTCCGGGACAAAAACTGCAGGATCTGGCGGAGGATTTGGTATTTTTAAAGGAGCTTAGACCCCAGATGGTTGGGATCGGTCCCTTTATTCCCCACCATGATACCCGGTATGCAGAGGAGCCGGCGGGGAGTGTGGAAAGAACGGTACTGCTATTATCTATAATCCGGATTCTTCTGCCGGCGGCGCTGATTCCGGCAACCACCGCCCTTGGGACGCTGGACGCGTCGGGAAGGGAGAAGGGGCTGGCGGCCGGGGCTAACGTGGTCATGCCAAATTTATCGCCGCTTAAGAACCGCAGGCAGTATGAATTATACGATAACAAGATATGTACAGGAGAAGAAGGGGCTGAGCGCCGTGCGGATCTGGCGGCGAGAGTAGAAAAGATTGGATATCGGCTGGTCAGCGCCAGAGGAGACGCGGGAATTGCAGCGGCGCCGGAATAAGCCTGTGTTTGAGAGGAACCGATGGAAAGTAAGGCAGTATTTCTCATCTTATCTTAAACGCAGGCAGCATCCGGAAATAGGGTTACGGCGCCAGAACAGCATCTTTTAGCAGATAGAAGGGCATGGGACCCGCGTCCAGCACCGCTTTGTGAAACCGTTTCTGGGTAAAATCATCTCCCCATGCCTTCACAGCTTCTTTTTTTAACTCAAGAAATTCTACGTAGCCGATATAGTATTTCAAATAATTGCCCGGATCGGCAATGATCAGGTCGTAAATATCTTCGATGACGCCGGTGTCGGAAATGCCGTACTGGTGGAAAAAAGACACCGTGTCGATCAAAGTCCAGCCTTCGTAATGAATCCCCATATCCGCCAGCGCGTAAAGGCCGAGAAGAACCGAAGCGTTGCGCTGCAGAAGCGTCGCCTGCTCTTTCGGAAGGCCGGTGAAATAATAGCTCATCATTTCTGTATAGGTAGCCCATCCTTCTGTGTAACCGCCGCAGCCAAGGAGGCTCCGAATGGGAGCGGGCTTTGTAGCGGCGTAATATACGTTCTGATAGAGGTGTCCCGGATAGCCCTCGTGAGCCAGCGTTGTATATAAATCCAGATCGTCCGGCAGATGCCCGGAATTGATGTAAATAGTCTGGCTGTCCGTGCTGTCGATAGCTGGAACCATGTAAAAGGCGGGGCTTAGGTATTCTTCCATTTCCGGCTGGACGTATTTTACATCCGTGTCCACGTCTGGAACGGCGGGGAAATGCTCTTTGAGTCTGCCCTTTAAATCAATTAAAATGGAGGCGGGATTGGAGTCTGCCAGCTTAAATTCCCGCAGCAGTCCGGCCGAGGTCTCGGAGGCCGCATCCGGGGAGTCTTTAGATGTGCTTTGGGAAGAGCTGCCGGGAGATGCGTCTTGTGCTCCTTCGGGAGCATTTGCGCCGCCGTCAGAGGAACTCTCGTCCGCAGAAGGTTTCGCGAGAGCTTCATACTCCGGGGACGCGAGTATTTTCTGCATGGCCAGCAGATCGTCTCGCATCTGGTCTTTGGTGAGCGTCTGCAGTTCTTCAATCGTCCGTCCGGAGCCGGTATTTTCCCTGACCAGATATTCATAATAGGCAGCGCCCTCGGGAAGATAGCATAATCCGTTTTGATTTCTTCCGGTTTCCCTGAGAGACCCAAGGTCTGCGGCCAGTTTCTGGTAGGCGGGGAAAACATAGGTTTCCAGTATATCTTTATTCTGAGACAGGTAGCGTTCCCGCCGGGCGGCGTCGCAGCCGTCCAGTTCTTCCAGCCGGGTCTCGAAGGTGGAATACAGATAATTTCCGCTGCCCGCGCCGAGAAAGGAATTGCATTCGTCGATGATAGAATCGGCGGTATAGGCCGCCATGAACAAACCCGCCTTCGATTTGGCCTGCTCAAAGGAAATCAGAGAGTCAAAGTGTTCCGGCAGGGTTTTTAAAAGATCCAGATAGGTATCCACATCCTCCGTTTTGTAAAAGCGGTATTCTGACAGGAGCACCGGGAGCTGGGACTGGATTCCGGTAAGAGGGCGTAAGGGTTCCTCGTAGAGAGAATAAGGAGCGCCTTTTAATGTGGTTTCTAATGAGTCTTTTAGCACCTTCCAAGTAAGCTGGTTATCAGGATTAAGCTCTTGATAAGGGATGTCGGCCAGAAGGTTCAGGCAGTTTTCTGCGGAGGCTCCGATTTCCGCGGAGGATACCGGATAAGAACCGAGAGAGAGGTTTGGATCCTCAATGCCGTAATCGGAAGGATTACGAAGAGTGTAGTGGAGCGTGATTGAGTTGGCTGAAACCTCCTGTGAGAATAAAGTATCTGTGAATGCTTCAAATTTTCGGTCGGCATTCCAAAATAAGCGGGTGCTTTCTGCACAGCAGAAGATCAAGAGCAGAGTAAAAGACAGCAGGAGCGCGGCGATGGTTCGTTTTTTGGGCATAGTCAGTTCCTGAAATGTTTTGTCTTATACTTATGCAGAAAGCAGTCCGGTTATTCGCAGCGGGAGGCTGGATATTTATGCGTATCGTTTTACCAGCTCCGTCATCATGTCTACGCATTGTTCCATTGCTTCCGCAGTAATATGCTCGTAAGGGCCGTGGAATGCATAGCCTCCGGTTCCGAGATTCGGGCAGGGAAGCCCGCGGAAACTCAACTGGCAGCCGTCCGTGCCGCCGCGGATGGGAATGACAAGAGGGGGTATACCGACGGCTTCGCAGGCAGCTTTTGCATTGTCGATTAGATGCATGCATCCGTCAATGATTTCGGCCATATTCTGATACTGGTCGGTAATCGTCAGTGTAACGGTTCCCTCGCCCCATTTTTCATTCAGATTCTTTTCAATCAGACGGAGGGTCTGTTTGCGTGCTTCAAACAGATTCCGGTCGTGGTCCCGGACAATATAGCAGAGATTAGCAGCCGCACAGTCGCCGGACATGCTCATAAGGTGGTAGAAGCCTTCGTAGCCTTCAGTGCCCCGGGGCGTCTCGCATCCGGGGAGCAGCTGATTGATTTCCATGGCGACTAAAGAGGCGTTGATCATGGTGTCTTTGGAAGAACCGGGATGAACGCTGAAGCCCTTTATATCAAAACAGGCTTTGCAGGCGTTGAAATTCTCGTACTGTATTTCGCCTTCTGTGCCGCCGTCTACCGTATAGGCGTAGTCGGCGCCGAGTTTTTCAATGTCTAAATGTTCGGCGCCGCTTCCGATTTCTTCATCCGGGGTAAAGGCAACGCACAGTTTTCCGTGTGGAATCTGTTCTGCCTGAACGCGTTCGATCAGGGTCAGGATTTCGGCGGCGCCAGCCTTGTCGTCGGCGCCTAATATGGTGGTTCCGTCGGTTGTGATCAGGGTGCGCCCTTTCATACCGGCAAGGTGGGGGAAGACTGCCGGATCGAGAATCCGTCCGCTCTGTCCAAGCTCCAAGGCTTCTCCGTTATAGTTTTCGGTTACGATCGGCGTAATGTCATGGCTGCAGAAATCAGAAACGGTATCCATGTGGGCAATAAAGCCGATCGCGGGCTTATCCTCATAACCTTCTGTGGCCGGAAGAGTTCCATAGAGATAGCAATGGCTGTCTAAATGTACGTCCTTTAGCCCCAATTCCTTCATCTCGGTTTCCAGAATCCGCGCCAGATCAAACTGACACTGGGAGGAAGGGACTGTGCTGCTGTCCTCATTGCTGGGAGTGCGTATTACAACGTATTTTAATAGTCTTTCATAAGCTTTCATAGTGTTGGGTTTCCTTTCTTATCTGAGTAATAACAGTATAGCACATTTTCTGCTGTTGTGAACGTGGGAAACAGGAACGCCGGAGAACAATTTCTTAAAGAAAAACGGCAGATGCTTTGAAAAAGTGATTTTCGTGACTGGAATCACTTGAGTCTTGACTTTTTGAAACGCGTATGTTACGATTCCTAACATATCAGATAAACGCAGCGATGAAGAGAGTACGCAGACGGAAGTTTTACAGAGAGATCCCATTGGCTGAGAGGGATGGATGGAAGTCTGCGGAAGATGGCTTCTGAGTGGTGCACCGAACTGTGAACAGCGAAGACCTCGCTAAGTGTGGAAAAAGGAAACACCGCAGTCACTAGGCTCGAGAAGAACCTCGCCAAGTGTCTGGGTGTGCGTTCACACTAAGCTCGCAAGAACCTCGCTAAGTGTAGAAAAAGGAAACACCGCAGTCACTAGGCTCGAGAAGAACCTCGCCAAGTGTCTGGGTGTGCGTTCACACTAAGCTCGTAAGAACCTCGCTAAGTGTTCACAGCAGGCTGCAATGGGTCCGCCCTTTATAGCGGAGGGGTGTCGCATGGGCACCTGCAGAGGCTTTCTGCCGCGAGGCAGGAGCGAAGGGGAAGTGGTAACACGGTTAAGTCGTCTTCTCCGGTTTCGATAAGGAACCGGAGGAGACTTTTTTAATTATACTCTGATTTACGAACCGCTGCGTTTTTCAATATGGAGAGGATTGAAGGAGTGAAAAATTATGTGTGAGAACTGCAGCAAACCAAAATATTACATTACAACAGCGATTGCCTATACGTCCGGCAAACCGCACATTGGCAATACTTATGAGATCGTGCTGGCAGACGCCATTGCCAGATATAAGAGAAGTCAAGGATACGATGTATTCTTTCAGACGGGAACCGACGAACATGGGCAGAAGATTGAATTAAAGGCGCGGGAGAAGGAAGTGACGCCAAAAGAATTTGTTGATGATGTTGCGGGACAGATTAAGGATATCTGGGATTTGATGAATACCTCTTACGACAAATTTATCCGAACCACCGATTCAGATCATGAGAGACAGGTTCAGAAGATTTTTAAGAAGCTGTACGAGCAGGGAGATATTTACAAGGGCGCGTATGAGGGGTTGTATTGTACGCCCTGCGAGTCTTTCTGGACAGAATCCCAGCTGGTGGACGGAAAATGCCCGGACTGCGGGCGGGAGGTGAAGCCCGCGAAGGAAGAGGCATATTTCTTTAAGATGAGCAAATATGCGGACCGGCTGATTGAGCATATCAACACGCATCCGGAGTTTATTCAGCCGGTTTCCAGAAAAAATGAGATGATGAACAATTTTCTGCTGCCGGGACTGCAGGATCTGTGCGTGTCCAGAACCTCATTTAAATGGGGAGTCCCGGTGGATTTTGACGACAGGCATGTAGTTTATGTATGGCTGGATGCGCTGACTAATTATATTACCGGGATCGGGTATGACGCAGATGGAAACAGTACCGAACAGTATGGGAAAAACTGGCCGGCGGATCTGCATTTGATCGGTAAAGATATTATCCGCTTCCATACCATTTACTGGCCGATTTTCCTGATGGCGCTGGGCGAGCCGCTGCCGAAACAGATATTCGGCCATCCGTGGCTTTTACAGGGCGACGGCAAGATGAGCAAGTCTAAGGGAAATGTGCTGTATGCAGACGAGCTGGTGGATTTCTTCGGGGTAGACGCGGTTCGTTATTTCGTGCTGCACGAGATGCCTTTTGAAAACGACGGTGTGATTTCATGGGAGCTGATGGTGGAACGGTTAAATTCAGATCTGGCGAATACGCTGGGTAATCTGCTGAATCGGACAATTTCCATGACGAATAAGTATTTTGGCGGAACGGTAACGGATAAGGGCGTTTGTGAGGACGTGGACGCAGACTTAAAGTCGGTTGTAGTCCATACGCCGCAGCTTGTGGAAAAGAAAATGGCGGAGCTGCGGGTGGCGGATGCGATTACCGAGATATTTACGCTGTTCAAACGCTGCAACAAATATATTGACGAGACGATGCCCTGGGCGCTTGCAAAGGACGAGGCTGCAAAAGACCGTTTAGAAACCGTGCTTTATAATTTGATCCAGAGCATCCGCTCCGGAGCAAAACAGCTTGAGCCGTTTATGCCGGAAACGTCAGAGAAAATCCTTGCCCAGCTTGGGAGCGGCAAAGTGACGGACAAACCGGAGATTCTGTTCCAGAGGCTGGATGTAAATGAAGTGATGAAGAAGGTAGAAGAGCTCCATCCGCCGGTGGAAGAGGCCGGGGCGGCGGCTGAAAATAAAGAGGCGGAACCGGTGATCGATATAGATGCAAAGCCGGAGATCAGCTTTGAGGATTTCGGTAAAATGCAGTTTCAGGTAGGGGAGATCGTTGCCTGCGAAGAGGTGCCGAAGTCAAAGAAGCTTCTCTGTTCCAAGGTGAAGGTGGGAAGCGAGATAAGACAGATTGTATCCGGCATTAAGAAGTATTACAGCGCCGAAGAGATGGTAGGGAAGAAAGTGATGGTTCTGGTAAACTTAAAACCTGCCAAGCTTGCGGGCGTGCTGTCGGAAGGGATGATTTTATGCGCGGAGGATGCGGAAGGGAAGCTTGCCCTGATGACGCCGGAAAAGGATATGCCTGCCGGAGCGGAGATCTGTTAGAGCGGAAGCGGGGAGAAAAAAGATGATATTTGATACGCATGCGCATTATGACAGCAGCCAGTTTGACGAGGACAGAGAAGAACTCCTTGCTTCCATGCCGGAGCGGGGAGTTGGGACGATTGTAAATGTAGGAGCGTCTTATGAATCCTGCTTTACTGTGCCGGAGATGGCGCAGAAGTATCCTTTTATGTATGCTGCGGTGGGCGTTCATCCGGACGAGGTGGGCGCCTTGAATGAAGAAACATTTGCAAAGCTGAAGAAGCAGTTTGATAAGGAGAAGGTCATTGGGGTGGGAGAGATTGGACTGGACTATTACTGGGACAATGAATCCCATGATCTTCAGAAGAAATGGTTTGTCCGGCAGTTAGAGCTTGCAAGAGAACTGTCGCTCCCGGTATTGGTCCATAGCCGGGAGTCGGCTGCCGATACCATGGAGATTATAAAGAAACACGGCGCGGGACTTGGCGGTGTAATCCACTGCTTTTCTTATTCCAAAGAAATGGCGGAGGAGTATGTGAAGATGGGCTGGTATATCGGCATCGGCGGCGTGGTAACCTTTAAGAACGGAAGGAAGCTTAAGGAGGTCGCCGAAGCGGTACCGCTGAAGTCTATCGTGCTTGAGACAGACTGCCCATATCTGGCTCCGGTACCGTTTAGGGGAAAGCGGAACCATTCCGGGTATATCCGGTATGCGGCGGAGGAAGTTGCAAAGATTAAAGGAGTATCAGCGGAAGAGGTTATCCGGCAGACGGAAGAAAATGCGAAGAGGATGTACGGACTGCTATAGGGGATCTCCTTTGCGGTAAATGCAAAGTATTGCGCGAAAAGTAATTGGCATTGTCATTTTGTTAACGGAAAGCAAAATACTTTGTTGAGTTTTCCATAAAATTAGGATATAATGTGTTTGTATGAAAAAGATACGAGAAACATTTTAAGGAAAGAAGGTAGGAGTTATGGCATTAGTAACCACAACTGAGATGTTCAAGAAGGCTTATGACGGCGGATACGCAATCGGCGCTTTCAACGTGAACAACATGGAGATCGTTCAGGGTATCACAGAGGCAGCTGGCGAGCTTAAGAGTCCGGTTATTCTTCAGGTATCTAAGGGGGCGCGCGCTTATGCTAATCACACATATCTTGTGAAGTTAGTAGAGGCAGCTATTCAGGAGAATCCGGAGATTCCAATCGCTCTGCATCTGGATCACGGCGACAGCTTTGAGCTTTGCAAGAGCTGTATCGACGGTGGATTTACCTCGGTTATGATCGACGCTTCTTCTAAGTCATTTGAGGACAATATCGCGCTGACCAAGCAGGTTGTTGAGTATGCGCACGCACATGGCGTTGTAGTTGAGGCTGAGCTTGGAACACTTGCAGGCGTTGAGGACGAAGTAGTTGTTGAAGCCGGACAGGAAAGCTATACACGTCCGGAAGAGGTTGAGGAGTTCGTGGATAAGACAGGCTGCGATTCTCTTGCAATCGCTATCGGAACATCACACGGCGCATATAAGTTCAAAGCATCTCAGTGTACACGTAATGCAGACGGCATCCTTGTACCGCCGCCGCTTCGTTTTGACGTACTTGAGGAGTGTACAAAGCGTCTTCCGGGATTCCCAATCGTACTTCACGGTTCATCTTCTGTACCGCAGGAGTTTGTTGAGATGGTTAATAAATACGGCGGAAATATGCCAGACGCAATCGGTATTCCAGAGGACGAGCTTCGTCACGCAGCAGAGCTGTCAGTATGTAAGATCAATATCGACTCTGATATCCGTCTTGCAATGACAGGCAACATCCGTAAATACTATGCTGAGCATCCGGATCACTTTGATCCGCGCCAGTATCTGAAACCAGCGCGTCAGGCTGTTAAGGATATGGTAGCTCATAAGATTCAGTATGTATTGGGAAGTGCTGGCAAAATTTAATTGTAACTTTCACTTGCATTTTTAAAATGATTGAGTTATACTAACATGCATAGCAAGAACAAAGGCGTTCCAATTTGATTGGAGCGCCTTTTTCCGTCGCCGCATAGGAATTTGCTTGCCTGAACGGCTGATTTGCTATATTATAGGTAGAAGTAAGTTTCTCTAGTTAGATGTAAACAAAGAAAGGAAACAAAAAAATGAGTGAGGTTATGAATGTAGCTAAGATATTTGGAGAAGACGTTTTTAATGACACAGTCATGCAGGAGCGCCTTCCAAAGAAAGTCTACAGGGATTTAAAGAAGATGATACAGGAGGGCAAGGAGCTGGATCTGGCAACAGCGGATGTGATTGCCCATGAGATGAAGGAATGGGCGATTGAGAAGGGCGCGACTCATTATACTCATTGGTTCCAGCCTCTGACGGGAGTTACTGCTGAGAAGCATGATTCCTTTATCTCTGCTCCGATGGAGAATGGCAAGGTGCTTATGAGCTTTTCCGGTAAAGAACTGATCAAGGGAGAGCCGGACGCTTCTTCGTTCCCGTCAGGCGGACTCCGCGCAACCTTTGAGGCAAGAGGATATACAGCATGGGACTGCACGTCGCCGGCATTTGTAAGGCATGATGCGGCGGGGGCAACTCTGTGCATCCCCACTGCGTTCTGCTCTTATACGGGAGAGGCGCTGGATCAGAAGACGCCGCTTCTTCGTTCCATGCAGGCAATTAGCGAACAGTCTTTGAGACTTCTCCGTCTGTTTGGCAACAAAACGGCTAAGAAGGTTACGCCTTCAGTAGGACCAGAGCAGGAGTATTTTCTGGTGAATGCGGAGAAGTTTCTGCAGAGAAAGGATTTGATCTATACAGGCCGTACTTTGTTCGGAGCAATGCCTCCGAAGGGGCAGGAATTGGACGACCATTATTTTGGAACGATACGTCAAAGAATCGCGGGATTCATGAAAGACGTGAACGAGGAATTGTGGAAGGTCGGCGTGACGGCGAAGACACAGCATAACGAGGTGGCTCCCGCGCAGCATGAGCTGGCGCCTATCTATGCGGAGTGTAATGTGGCGGTAGACCATAACCATCTGGTTATGCAGACGTTAAAGCGCGTTGCCTGCCAGCACGGTATGAAGTGCCTGCTTCATGAGAAGCCGTTTGCGGGGGTAAATGGCTCTGGCAAGCATAATAACTGGTCTCTTACTACTGACGAGGGAAAGAATCTTTTGGATCCTGGAAAAGCGCCCCATGAAAATATTCAGTTTCTTCTTGTACTTACCTGTATACTGAAAGCGGTAGATGAGCATGCAGATCTTCTCCGCGAGTCGGCGGCAGATCCGGGTAATGACCACAGGCTTGGCGCGAATGAAGCGCCTCCGGCCATTATTTCTGTATTTCTCGGCGAACAGCTTGAGGATGTGATCGAGCAGCTGATCAGTACAGGAGAGGCAACCCATAGCTTAAAGGAAGGCGCGCTTGAGACTGGAGTAGATACGCTTCCTGATGTTAAGAAGGATGCTACCGACCGTAACAGAACCTCGCCGTTTGCGTTTACCGGCAATAAATTTGAGTTCCGTATGGTAGGCTCCCGCGATTCGATTGCGGCTCCGAACGTTGTATTAAACACAATCGTGGCGGAAGCATTTGCAGAAGCCTGCGAGGTATTGGAGAAGGCGGATGATTTTCATAAAGCGGTACATGACCTGATTAAGAAATATGCGACAGAGCATCACAGAATTGTATTTAACGGCGACGGATATGCAGACGAGTGGGTCGCAGAGGCGAAGAGAAGAGGACTGCCGAATATCAAATCTATGGTAGAGGCTATTCCGGCGCTTACGACAGGCAAGGCAATCAAACTGTTTGAGCGTTTCCATGTATTTACAGAGGCGGAACTTAGATCCCGTGCGGAGATAAAGTATGAGAATTACGCAAAGAATATTAATATAGAAGCAAAGACTATGATTGACATGGCAAGCAAGCAGATTATCCCGGCTATTATGAAATATACAAAGACGCTTGCGGATACGGTGCTTGCCGTAAGAGAGGCCGGCGTGGATGCATCTGTTCAGGCGGAGGCGTTGGAAGAGGTAACCGCGCTCTTGAAGGAAACGTCAGATGCGCTGAAGGCGCTGGAAGAAATTACAGAAGAAGCGGGAAGTATGGCAGAAGGAAAGGAACAGGCAGAGTTTTTCAAATTTAAAGTGTTCCCGGCAATGGACGCGCTGCGGACTCCTGTTGATAAGCTAGAGATGATTGTAGATAAAGAGGCGTGGCCAATGCCGTCTTACGGAGATTTGATTTTTGAAGTATAAGAATTTCTATAGTTTAGAAAATCGTTAGTAAATCTTAAGAACCTTGCACTTGGAATCCATATACGGATATGGTATTCTTTGTGTAAGGTTCTATTTATCTTATAGGAAGCCGGTTTGTAGTTTTCTATATCTTATTGAACATTAGCAGCTCAATAAGTATGCGATATAAATATATTTTGTTTCTTTTACAAGGAGATCAGGATGACGAAACAGGAATTTTTAAGTCGGCTGAAGGAAGCGCTGGAGAATGGGCTGACTGGCCGTGCAGTACAGGAGAATATGGATTATTACCGTTCTTACATAGAGGAAGAGGCAAGGAAGGGACGGAGCGAAGAAGAGGTAGTGGGGGAACTTGGCGACCCATGGGTGATTGCGCAGTCTGTTATTAATATGGCAGAGAGCCGCGAAGCGGCGGAAGATGTATATGGCGGCGGTGATCCGGGAAATTTTGGCAGACAGGGATATTCGGATACGCAAGTCCATACTTATATGGTGAATAATTGGTGGAAACGGCTGCTGTTTCTGTTGGGGGTTATTGGCATCGTATCGATTGTATTTGCGGTGATAGGAGGATTGCTATCGCTGGTTATGCCGATCATACTTCCCGTATTAGTGATTATCATGGTGATAAGGCTGTTCAGACGGATGCGGTGAAAGAATACGGGAAACGTAATATAATTTGGAAGAGAGTGTGTTTTTATGAAACACACTTTTTCTTTCAGACAAAAGTAAAAGACCGATGGGGGAGCCATCGGTCTTTTGAGGGGAGTATAAATAATTAATAAGGGGTTGTAGGAAGTGCTTCTTCCTACAAACACTAGTATAATATAGGATAAAGTAAAATGCAAGAAAAAATTAAAAAAATATTAACATTATTCCAAATTTCCCATTTTTTTCCAAGATAACCATACATAGAACTAGTAAAACAGGAAATAATAATCTCGTAATCAAATTGATTAGGAGGAAAAAACAATGGCAAATAATCAGAATTCAACAAACCAGAATGCATCTAATAGAAATGCATCTAATCAGAACGCATCTAATCAGAATGCATCCAATAAGAATGCGTCTAATAAGAACGCATCTAACAAGAACGCGTCTAACCAGAATGCATCTAACAAGAACTTTAGCGACAATTACTAAGAATCAGAAGACAGAAATGAAAAATGGCGTCGTCCCGAGGGCGGCGTCATTTTTTATGATATAGGAGATTTCAAAAAGTTTACGCTTGACAGCATAGAAGACAGGCAAGTAAGATGTAAGGACAGAGAACGCAGTTAAATATAGTCAGGAGAAGAAGATGAAAAGATATGAACTGATTGCCCCCTGTCATTTTGGTCTGGAGGCAGTCTTAAAAAGAGAGATTATAGAACTTGGGTATGAGATTACAGAGGTGGAGGATGGACGGGTAAGCTTTTTAGGAGACGCGGACGCTGTCTGCAGAGCCAATATATTTTTGAGGACGGCGGAGAGGGTGCTGCTGAAAGCGGGCAGCTTTAGGGCTGCTACCTTTGAAGAATTGTTTGATCAGACAAGGAGTCTGCCATGGGAAGAATACATACCTAAAAACGGCAAATTCTGGGTGACTAAGGCGGCTTCTGTCAAAAGCAAACTGTTTAGCCCCTCTGATATTCAATCTATTATGAAGAAAGCAATGGTAAAAAGGCTTCAGGAGCGTTACCATATGGAATGGTTTCCAGAGGACGGGCCGTCTTATCCCATCCGTGTGTTTTTGAAAAAGGATGTGGCGACGGTTGGGATAGATACCTCAGGAGTATCCTTACATAAAAGAGGGTACCGGGAAGTGGCGGGAAAAGCGCCGATTACAGAGACGCTGGCGGCAGCGCTGATTATGCTGACGCCGTGGAGGAAAGACCGGATTCTGGTCGATCCTTTTTGCGGCAGCGGGACATTTCCCATAGAGGCGGCAATGATTGCGGCGGGAATTGCACCGGGCATGAATCGTTCTTTTGTTTCGGAAGACTGGACAAACCTGTTGGAAAAGAGACATTGGTATAACGTAGTGGAGGAGGCAAATGATTTGATCAGGGATGATGCGGAAGCGGATATTCAAGGATATGATATCGACCCGTCCGTTATAAAGGTGGCTAGGAGAAATGCCCGCGAGGCAGGCGTAGATCATCTGATTCATTTTCAAGAGAGGGATGTAAGGGAATTGAGGCATCCTAAAAAGTTTGGGTTTGTAATTACAAATCCGCCGTATGGGGAGCGGCTGGAGGATAAGAATGACCTTCCGGCGCTGTACGGGGCCTTTGGCGAGAGCTTTCGGAAGCTGGATTCATGGTCGGCATATATGATTACAAGCTACGAAGACGCGGAGCGGTATTTTGGAAGGAAGGCAGATAAAAATCGTAAGATATATAATGGAATGTTAAAAACATATTTTTATCAGTTTTTAGGACCGAAACCGCCAAGGAAGAAGCGTTCCGATTAGGACGGGGAACCTTCTTGCCTGCTGATACTATGGAAGATGAAGTGATTTGATAAATGAAAGGAAGAGTATAATGGAAAAATTAATATTTGCTACAGGCAATTCCCATAAGATGGTAGAAATACGAATGATACTTAAAAGCCTGGGAATGGAGATATTATCCCAGAAGGAAGCGGGAATTGATGCCGAAGTCATGGAAGACGGAGCAACATTTGAGGAAAACGCTGTAATCAAGGCGGAAGCAATCCGAAAGATTGCCGCGCAGAATCAGGAATATAAGAACTGTATCGTGCTGGCGGACGATTCCGGTCTGGAAATTGATTATCTGAATAAAGAGCCTGGGATCTATTCGGCAAGGTATATGGGTGAGAACACTTCTTATGATATTAAGAATAATGAATTAATTCGGAGACTGGAAGGCGTGCCGGATGAGAAGCGGACGGCTAGGTTCGTATGCGCCATCGCGGCGGCGTTTCCGGATGGCGCTGTGAAGGTAGTCAGGGGAACCATGGAGGGAAGGATCGGGTATGAGATTGCCGGAGAGAACGGATTTGGCTACGATCCGATTTTTTATCTGCCGGAGTATGGCTGCACCAGCGCGGAGCTGGCTCCGGAGAAAAAGAACGAACTGAGCCACAGGGGAGAGGGACTTAGGAAGATAGGCGCGGTCATTGAAGAGATGAAAAGACAGATTGTCGAAAATTGAAAAATCGTTACTACTGCTAATGGAAATCAATAGATTGTATAATGCTGGTTTTGATGTTAGAATGTTCGTTAGAAAATTTTGCTTTAAATAGAAAACGGTGAAAGGAAAGAGCAGGAATTTGTATGAAGATTTTGATTATAAGTGATACTCATAGGTCTCTGAAGACGCTGAAAGAGGCGCTTAGAAGAGAAGAGCCTATTGACATGCTGATTCATCTGGGAGATGTGGAGAGACAGATGGCGGATATTCGGCAGATGGTAGACTGTCCGATACATATGATCGCGGGAAATAATGATTTTCTCTCCGGCCTGCCTAATGAAGAGGAGTTTGTAATCGGAAAATACAAAGTATTTATTACTCATGGACATGCATATCTGGTAAATATTACAGAGGAGCATCTTCAGGAAACGGCTAGAGCGCTGGGAGCGGATATTGTGATGTATGGACATACCCATAGACCGTCTCTTACGATAGAAGAGGATTTGGTGACGCTGAATCCGGGCAGTCTTACATATCCGAGACAGAGCGGAAGATGTCCCAGTTATATGGTCATGACTATCGATAAGTCCGGCAAGGCGGCTTTTGAAACATTTTATTTGAAAAGACTATAGCGGATAAAAATCAGAATGACTGGCTATTTAATCTATATTTAATCTTTATTTAGTATCTTTTAGATGAATTTTAGTGTATAATAGAGTTATTCGGCGCTTCTGCGTGTACGCGTTTTAAGGCAGACATGGAAAAAGGGAGAGGGATCATGGCGGAACCTGTTTTGGGGAATCCACAGAATACGATAGAGATTCTTAAGAAATACAACTTTACATTCCAGAAAAAATATGGACAGAATTTTCTGATTGATACGCATGTTTTGGAGAAGATTATCCGTGCCGCCAGGATACAGAAGGAAGATTTTGTGCTGGAGATTGGCCCGGGAATTGGTACGATGACCCAGTATCTTGCGCAGGCGGCCGGCAGGGTGGCGGCGGTAGAGATTGACCGGGCGCTGATTCCGATACTGGAGGATACGCTGTCGAGATATGGGAATGTCAGGATCATCAACGAGGATGTACTGAAGCTGGATCTTGGGAGGCTTGCAGAAGAAGAGAGCGGGGGAAGGCCGATGAAGGTAGTGGCGAATCTCCCCTATTATATTACGACGCCGATTATCATGGGATTGTTTGAAAAGCATGTTCCGATAGAGAGCATTACAGTGATGGTTCAGAAGGAGGTTGCCGACCGGATGCAGGCGGCGCCCGGCACGAAGGATTACGGCGCGCTGTCTTTGGCGGTACAGTATTATGCCGAGCCTTATATTGCGGCGTTTGTGCCGCCCAACTGTTTTATGCCGAGGCCGAAGGTGGGCTCGGCAGTGATCCGCCTGAACTGCCATAAGAAACCGCCGGTATTGGTGAAGGATGAGGAGCTTTTGTTCCGGATTATCCGGGCGTCCTTCAACCAGAGAAGAAAAACTTTGGCAAATGGCCTGAGCAATGCGCCTGATCTTGCTGTTTCTAAGGATATGATCATAGATAGCATCGAGAAGATAGGGAAAGAAGCCAGTGTGCGGGGCGAGACCCTTACATTGGAGGAATTTGCGGGGCTTAGCAATTACATGGCTGATTATTTAGCCGAATGACCAGCAAAAAGCATGGTCCTGTACCTTAACGAACATTAGCAGTTCGTTAAGTATGCCATAACGAACATTAGCAGTTCGTTAAGTATGCCATAACGAACATTAGCAGTTCGTTA
>CAJTYU010000006.1:57818-116634 GCA_910584095.1 uncultured Dorea sp.
GAACATTAGCAGTTCGTTAAGTATGCCATAACGAACATTAGCAGTTCGTTAAGTAGTACCTGTCAACCCGGTTTAGCAATAGAAAGAAGGAGAGGACTATGAGTAATTTTTCACCGAAGATGCTATTTGAAATCACGCCAGAGATCACCCATTTGGCAGAACTGTGTGAGGAGAACAATGCGATTGAAAAGGGGCTGTACGGAGAATATGACGTAAAGAGGGGACTGCGGGACATGAATGGAAAAGGCGTTCTCGCGGGCCTGACAAATGTTTCCGACGTACGTGCAAAGAAGATTGTGGACGGAGAAGAGGTGCCGTGTGCCGGCAACCTGTATTTCCGAGGATATAATATCAAGGATCTGGTACAGGGATTTTTGAAGGAAGACCGATACGGTTTTGAAGAGACGGCATACCTGCTGCTGTTCGGAGAGCTGCCGAACGCGGTTGAGCTGGAGAATTTCAAAGAGATGTTAGCGGACAGAAGAACCTTGCCGCCGAATTTTGTAAGAGATGTGATCATGAAGGCGCCAAGCCGCGATATGATGAACAGCTTATCAAGGTCTATCTTGAATTTGTATACATACGATGCGAAGGCGGACGACACATCCATACCGAATGTGCTCCGTCAGTGTTTGAACCTGATCAGCCAGTTCCCGATGCTGATGGTATATGGCTATCATGCTTACAATTACCGGCGGGGGCGGGATCTGTTTATCTATGCGCCGCGGCCGGAGCTTTCCATGGCGGAGAATATTCTGATGATGCTGAGGGAAGATCGTCAGTATTCCAAGCTGGAGGCGCGGATTCTGGATATGGCGATGGTGCTGCATATGGATCATGGCGGAGGCAATAACTCTACGTTTACCACCCATGTGGTGACTTCATCCGGGACGGATACCTATTCTACGATGGCGGCGGCTATGGCATCCTTAAAGGGGCCGAAGCATGGCGGGGCGAATATCAAGGTTACTAAGATGTTTAATGATATGATGAAGACGGTAAGCGACTGGGAGGACGAGGCGGAGGTTCGTCAGTATCTGTACGATTTGCTGGATAAGAAGGCTTTTGACCAGAAGGGTCTGATTTATGGAATGGGACATGCGATTTATTCTATATCCGATCCGAGGGCAGAGATTTTTAAAGCTTTTGTGGAGCAGCTTGCAATGGAAAAGGGCTATGAGAAGGAATATGCCCTTTATGAAAAGGTGGAACGTCTGGCGCCGGAGGTGATCAGCGAACGCCGCAGGATGTACAAGGGCGTTAATGCAAATGTGGATTTCTACAGCGGCCTGGTGTACCAGATGCTGAATCTTCCGTCGGCTCTTTATACGCCGATTTTTGCGGCGGCAAGAATTGTAGGATGGAGCGCGCACCGGCTTGAGGAGCTTAGGAACGTGGATAAGATCATTCGTCCGGCATACAAGGCGCTTGCTCCTCACCGGGAATACATCCAAATGGAGGACAGGTAGATGAAACAGGAATTTTATTTTCCGTCAAGCGATGGACAGACAAGGATACATGGAATTATCTGGAGGCCGGAAACGGAAGTGAAGGCTGTGCTTCAGATCTGTCACGGCATGGTAGAGTATATTGACCGATATGACGGATTTGCCTCTTATCTGGCAGAGAGAGGAATCTGTGTGACAGGGCACGACCATCTGGGACACGGGAAATCAGTACAAAGTGAGGAACAGCTGGGCTTCTTTCATGAAACTCATGGAAATCAATATGTAATTACGGATATCCACAAGCTTCGCCGGATGACTGAGAAGGAATATGCCGGGACGCCTTATTTTATGATGGGACACAGTATGGGGTCTTTTCTGCTCCGGCAGTATCTTACTATGAGGGCGGAAGGTCTGGCGGGAGCGATTATTATGGGGACGGGATCCATGCCCTATGAGCTTTTGAAGGCAGGGCAGACAGTCTGCAGAGTGATTGCGGCGGCGAAGGGATGGAAACATAGAAGCAGCTTTGTGAATGGGCTTGGCATGGGCGGTTATAATAAGCAGTTTGAGCCGAGTGAAAGTACCAAGGACTGGATAACATCGGATGAAGAAATGCGGAAAAAGTACGAAGCTGATCCGCTGTGCAGTTTTACTTTTACGGTAAACGGCTATTATCAGATGTTTGAGGGTATGAAGGCCCTGACCAGACGCAGCGCTGCCGGGAAGCTTCCAAAAGAACTGCCGGTGTTCTTCGTGTCGGGTGCGGAGGATCCGGTAGGGGCCAATGGGGAAGGTGTGGAGGAAGTATTTCACAAATACAAAGCGGCGGGGCTTTTGGATGTGACGATGAAGCTGTATCCGGGGAAACGACATGAGATATTGAACGAATCAGACCGGGAAGAGGTCTATGAGGATTTGTACCAGTGGGTGAGGACACATGCGGAAGAATTATAAGAAACAGCAGAAGCAGCTGAATAAGAAGCTGCTTCTGTTTCTTGTCATATTGGGGATACTGGCCGGCTGTTATACATATTTTGTAGACCCGGAATTTCCGGGGAAATTTGCGGCGGCGGTGGAGAATTGTACGGAAGGGGCCGAATGGTTTATTGATATCCTAACCGGAGACGACGCTGAACCGGCCATAGCTTTGGAGGATATTCCGGAATATTCCGGGGAGCCTTACGTTGTTGTGGAGGGGAATGAACCGGATTTTTCTGACGAGGAAAGAGGCCGGGATTCCTTCGAGGATTACAGCGAGCTGGACAGGCTTGGAAGGTGTCAGGAAGCAAGCGCCAATGTGGGAGAGGATCTGATGCCTGCTGAGAAACGTGGGGATATCAGCGAGGTGAAGCCCAGCGGTTGGGAGAATGAGTATTATGACTTTGTGGACGGCGGCTATGTCTACAATCGCTGCCATCTGATCGGCTATCAGCTTGCCGGGGAAAATGCCAATGAAAAGAACCTGATTACGGGAACGCGGTATATGAACGTGGAGGGGATGCTGCCCTTTGAGAACGAGGTGGCGGAGTATGTGCGGGAGACAGGGAATCATGTACTTTTCCGGGTGACGCCCATTTATGACGGAAAGAATCTGGTGGCTTCCGGCGTGCAGATGGAGGCGGAGTCGGTAGAGGATCAGGGAGAGAGCGTGCAGTTTAATGTATACTGCTACAATGTGCAGCCGGGGGTGGAGATTGATTATGCCACCGGGGAGAATTGGATAGAGGAATAATATAAGGCGTCTTTGCGGGCTGGTGTGACCGGAATGAACAATAACAGCGTTACTGCCAATGGAGCGAACAGAAACAGAATGAGGTTGCAATTATACGGAAATTGTTATATTATGAAACTATAGTAATACATGTTATAATACGAGTTTCGGAGGCCGGAAATGGGAGCAATAGAGAAAACAAAGGCGACACCGTTGTACTTGCAGCTAAAGAATAAGATTAAAAGAGAGATTCGTACAGGGATGTTAAAACCTGGCGAGAAGATTCCGTCAGAGGCACAACTGCAGAAAGAATACGGAATGAGCAGAGTGACAGTCCGCAGCGCAATGGCGGAGCTGGAGGTGGAAGGTTATATTATTAAGGTTCAGGGAAAGGGCAGTTTTGTCGCCCAGTCGGATATGCTGAGACTGCCGATCGGCGTTACCAGTTTTACAGAGGATGCGAGAATGCAGGGCGTCAATCTGACGTCGAGAGTTGTAAAGTTTCAGATAGAGGATATTGCCTCTGATCTGGACAGAGAGTTTTTTGCAGGAAAAACAGAAGGCAAAGTGCTGGTGTTTAAGAGGATCCGTATTGCAGACGGAGTTCCCGTTACCATAGAGGAGAACCATCTCTCGCCAAAGATGCTGGATATGCAGGAGGAGAATCTGGAGGGCTCCTTTTACGAGATTCTTATGAATAGGTATCATCTGGTTCCTTCCAACAAAGGGCGGAGGAGCGTTAAGATCATATTTGCAGATGAAGAGATTGCAGAATATCTGAACCTGTCTGTTGGTACTCCGGTTATCAGCAGCGAGATGTGCGTGTTCGACATCAGCGGAGAGCCGATCCATACGGTACGCGACTGGGTCAGGGGGGATAACGACCGGTTTATCCGGTGGTATATATAAGCCGATCTTTTGAACGGGATGAATGGAGCAACATATAATAATACGAGTTAATACATAGTGCGCATTTGGCAAATATGTCTGAAATGTGCATTTTTTATTGGATAATTAGAAAGAATAATTGTTTAAAAATAATAAATTGTTATATTTTTGAAAATGTATATTGACAGTTATTTGAAGTTGAAGTATTCTTAACTTAAGACGAGTTAATACAAGATTAACGCGTAAACGAGAGTACTCTTTTAAACGACTGACGAGCCATTATTTAGTTATCGTGGAATACAGAATAATGAATCAATGGAAAAGGAGAAGCATAGTTATGGAAATCAGAGAGCTTATGGAAAAGATTATTCAGGGAATGGAAACAGACGGCGGTATTAAGAGCGTAGTGTGGGTTGCGGCCGGAGGTTCCCACGACGGACACTGGCCGGCACAGTATTTTATGGATCGGGAGTCCACAGTTGTACGATCCCAGATGGTTACAAGCAGCGAATTTGTATATGCTGCTCCAAAGAGGGTGGGTAAAAATACTATCGTGGTTCTCACTTCTATGAGGGGAACCAGAGAGACGATTGACGCGGCTAAGAAGGCGAAAGAGCTTGGAGCAGTTACGGTCGGCCAGTATGTTCAGGAATCCGGCCTTACAGAGGTGTGCGATTATAATGTTCAGTACGGAAGCATTTGGGAGGACGACGAGGATCAGAGCAGGACTAACGCAGGAAATGCGCTGCGGATGGCAATGGCAATTGTAGATATTGCAGAGGGTTATGAGCATTATGGGTATGCAATGGAAGCATTTACGAAGATCCAGCCGGCATATGTAAAGGCGAGGGAATACTGCAGGCCGCTTGCAGAGAAATGGGCGGCGCAGATGAAGGAGGAGGACTGCATCAATGTACTGGCCAGCGGTCCGGCCTATGGTTCCGGTCATATTTTCTCTACATGTAATATACTGGAGATGCTTCAGATCCAGTCGCCCACCTTTAACAGCTGTGACTTTTTCCACGGACCTTTTGAGATTACGGATAAGAACGAGGCGTTTTTCCTGCTTGTGGCTGAGGGCAGGACAAGGGCGGCAGATGAGCGCGCGATAACTTTTTTAAAGAAATATGCGGGGGATAAGGTATACATATTAGACGCCAAGGAGCTGGGAATCAATAATTTAAAGGACACCGTAGCAGAATATTTTAACCATCTGCTGTTTACACCTGTGCTGAATAATGTATATATGAAGGCGTTATCGGAGACGACCGGAACAGATTATACGACCCGCCGGTACATGTGGAAAGCAGAGTATTAGTGAAGACTGAAGTTTTCAATTGCGGTTGATTTTCAGTATAAATTCATGTAGAATAAATAAAATGCGGAGCAATCCGCGGCATTATGAAATACATGTAAAAGGAAAATGCAATGAAAGCAGCCGCAAAAGAGAATACAACCCCCTTATATATACAATTGAAGAACCGTTTGATCAGCAAGATACAGACGGGGGCATTGCTGCCGGGAGATAAGCTTCCGTCGGAATCGGAGCTGCAGAGAGAATATGGTATGAGCCGCGTAACGGTCCGGAATGCGATGGCGGAACTGGAAGTGGGAGGATTCATTGTCAAGGTTCAGGGAAAGGGAAGCTTTGTAGCCCAGCCGGATATGCTGCAGCTTCCGAGCGGAGTGATGAGCTTTACAGGCAATGCCAAGATGCAAGGCATCAGGCTGACTACGGAAGTTTTAGAGGCCGGGGTGAGACCGGTAGAATCTGAACTGGACAAAAGTTTCTTCGGCTTGGAGGACGGCGGCGAGATCATGGCCGTTAAACGGATCCGCAGTGCGGATGGGATTCCTATTTCTGTGGAGGAGAACCATTTTTCAGCAAAGCTTGAGACTCTTGCCGGAGACGATCTGACCGGGTCGCTTTATGAACTGCTGATGAGGAAGTACCGTATGATTCCATCCAATAAGGGGAGGAGGAGCATCTATATCAGTTATGCCTCTGAGGAGACTGCCCGGCATCTGGATATCAGCGTGGGTACTCCGGTTATTGACTCAGAACTGTGTGTGTTTGATATTAACGGCGATCCGATCCATACAGTCCACGAGATCGTGAGGGGAGATAATAATAAGTATATGAGGTGGTATGTGTAGAACGGAAAAAAGAGGTATATAATACATGTTAAGACGAAAGAACCGAGTCTGGATACAGGACTCGGTTCTTTTTACTAAAAAAAGAATATAAAAATTATGTATTTTGTACAAAAATTTTGCTTTTTTGTAAACAGTATTGACAAATCATGAAAATACAATTATCTTAAATATAAGACGTGTTAATACATTTTATATCGGAGGGAAGTCTCATGGAAAGGAATCCAAGAATCGTTGGAATTGGGATTGCCGTTGTTGATATATACCGTCATCACGGAAAGATGTATCCGGGGGGAAATGAATATAACGTGGCATATCATGCAAAACTACAGGGTGCAGACGCTGCTTTTATGGGAGTATTTGCAGACGATAGGGCGGGAAAGCTTCTGGAAGGGACTTTGCAGGAAGCCGGGATTGATACCAGCCATTCCCATCATGAGAAGGGATCCAGCGGGTATGCGATTGTGGATTTGGTCCGCGGGGACAGGGTATTTGTTGACTGGAACCGGCAGGGTGTGACAGATCTTTATCCGTTTACGTTTACAGAAGAGGAAATTGAATATATAAAGACCTTTGATATTGCGAGCCTGAGCAAAAATTCCAGAGTTACCTATGAGAAGTTCGAGCGGCTTGCAGATTTAGGGGTAGTAATGAGTTATGATTTTAACGATAATTTTACAGCGGAAGATATCGAGAGGATAGCGCCCTGTGTGAAGACCGGCTTTTTTTCCTGCAGTCATTTGGAAGAAGAGGAAATTAAGAGGCTGCTGAAACGCTGCGTGGATCTTGGCTGCGAAATTGCGGTTGGAACAAGGGGCGAGAAAGCGTCGATTGCATATGACGGAAGGAATTATTATTACCATGATATCGTTCGTGTCAAGGCGAAGGACACCATGGGAGCGGGGGATTCTTTTATCAGTGCATTTCTAACGAATTATTTATCGGCGGGGGCTGACGAGTCTTTTACTGCTGAGGATAAGATAAGTGATTTACTGCGCAGGGCGGCAGAGTATGCGGCCGGCGTGGTAGTCAAAGACGGAGCGCTGGGAATCGGGTATGACGTCGATCCGGACCGGCTGTCCGAAGTCATCAATATTTAGAGGGATTTCAAGAAGAAATGGAGGAGAAAGGTTATGAAAAAAAGAGTTTTGGCATCTTTGCTGTCGGCAGTAATGGTACTTGGAATGCTGTCAGGCTGCGCAGCTTCCGGTTCGGGAGGTTCCGATAACGGAGGTGATGAATCCAGCGACGCAGACGGAAAAGTTACGCTGAAGTTTTTGAATAAGTATCCGGAAGAAGAGTATGTGCATTATTTTGAAGACGCGGTCGCGGCGTTTGAGGATGCAAATCCGGATATCCATATTGAAATGGAAAATGTATCGGATCAGGCGATTAAGGATAAACTGAGCGTTGTCGCTTCCGGCGGAGACATGCCTGATATTTATTTCTCATGGACGGGCGAGCGTGTAAAGAGATTTGCCCGCGGCGATAAGGCCCTTGATTTAACGCCGTATCTGGAAGAGGATACCGAGTGGCGCGACAGTTTCCTGCCGGCGTTTTTGAATAATTCTACCTATGATGGAAAGACCTATGCGATTCCGTTCAGAAGCAGTATCATGTATATGATCTATAATAAGAAGGTCTTTACAGATAACAAAATTGAGATTCCAAAGACATGGGATGAATTTCTTGAAGTATGTGAGACGCTGAAGGAAAAAGGAATCACTCCGGTGGGATTTGGAAACGCCCAGAATTGGTATTCTTCATGGTGGATCGGACTCTTTAATGCAATGATGGTTGCTCCG
The DNA here is from genome assembly GCA_910584095.1 of uncultured Dorea sp. Taxonomy (GTDB): domain Bacteria; phylum Bacillota; class Clostridia; order Lachnospirales; family Lachnospiraceae; genus Claveliimonas. The sequence goes on from CAJTYU010000006.1 coordinate 65,825, forward strand.
GACGTTATGAATACAGATTATACTCCGGAAACAGGCGAGTTTACAGACCCGGCTTATGTGGAAGCTGTACAAATATTTCTGGATATGAATGAGAAAGGATACTTTGGAGATCATGTAAATTCAAAGGATTACTATGAGGTCCGCGAACAGCTTGGAGCGGGGCAGGTTGGAATGATGCTGGACGCTACGGCGCAGTTTACACAGTACGACGACATTGCCGGCGAAGAGGGATGGGGATTCTTTAAGATTCCAGTTATGGAAGGCGCTGCGGGAGATCCCGGTACAATCGGCGGAGGCGGCGAAGCATGGCTTGTATCCAGTACATGCAGCCATCCGGATGAAGCGGTAGAGTTCCTGAAATTCATGACCAGCGTTGAGCAGGGACAGAAGCAGACCTCTGAGGCTGGGCTTCCCAATGCGCTGATCGGCGGAATTACATCAGACAACGCTACGGCGGCGCTTGTTGAAGCTTATGAACAGGCGGAAGGATATACGAATATTGCCGACTGGCTTGACTGTGCGGTTGAGGCTTCAATTGCCGATCAGTATATGGCAAGTATTTCCGAAGGATTTGACGGAAAGTCAGCCGAGGATATTATGGCGGATGTACAGAAGGCGGCAAAGGCTGTAAAGGAAGAGGCAGAGTAAGAGTGATCCGGCTTCTATAAAATAAGAGCGCGCTGTGCGGACATATCTGCAGGCGCGCTCCAGTTTTAAACCGACAGCTTGTGTGATTAATTAGAGAAGCGCTTGGGTTACTGTGAGCGGAGCAAACAGTAACGCGCCCGGTAAAAGAGGTGAGGCTATGAGCAGAAAAGGCAGCCGGAAAACAGCATTTATTTATCTTGCTCCGGCAATGATTGTTATTATTGTTTTTTTGTATCTTCCGATTATATTGAACTTCATGAACAGTTTATACAAATGGGGTGCGATGAGTACGGAGGTAAAGTGGGTTGGTTTCAAATATTATAAGCAGCTTGTTGAAGACGATACCATCCGTGTTGCGTTGAAGAATAATCTGGTATTTGTAATTACATCGGTTGTCTGCCAGATCGGCGTATCGCTGGTTATATCGGCGGTTTTGGAAAGCAAGTTTTTGAGGCGCTGGCAGTCGTTTTTCCGGACAATTTATTTTATTCCGTCACTGTTAATGATTACGGTTACGGGTATTACGTTTAAGATGCTGTACAGTCCGACGATCGGTCTTCTGAATCCGGTTTTGGAGCTGTTCGGGGTGAATACATCCAATGTTGATATTCTAGGAAGTGCAAAGACGGCGATCTGGGGTGTGGCGGCGGCCTCTCAATGGCAGTTTATCGGATATACGGTGGTTTTGTTTGTTGTGGCCATGCAGAGTATTTCGGATGACATTTATGAGGCGGCAGAGATTGACGGAGCGTCGGGGATACAGAGATTTTTCAGTATTACGGTGCCGCTTATGAAAAATACGATTATGATAAACATGATTATCATCATTACCGGAGCTGTCCGCGTATATGACGAAGTGTATGTTATGACAAACGGCGGACCGGGCCGCGCTACCCAGACGCTGGCGACTTATTTGTATCAGGTAGGTTTCAAAAACGACCAGATGGGATATGCGTCTGCAATTGCATTCTTTGTATTTATCATTACGTTCATTCTGGGTCTGTTCCAGATGAAGGGCTACGATCTGGGCGATGATTAAGGAGGGACAGATATGAAGAAAAAAATTAGCCATATTCTGATTCTGGCAGTTCTGATTTTGTTTGCGTTTATCATCATCCTTCCGCTGGTCTGGATGGTGCTGACAGGATTTAAGACGAACACGGAATTGTTTCTGGAGCCTTGGAAGCTTCCGGAAGAGTGGAAGGTTGAAAATTATATCAATGCATGGAATGCTGGAATCGGAGTATTTTTTAAAAACAGCGTGATCACGACCGTCGGATCTACGGCTCTGTCAACCCTTCTGGCATGTTTTGCAGCGTATCCGCTTTCGAGGATTCGGTTTAAAACGAAGAAATTGTGGGTCATTATCATACTGGGCGGCCTGATGCTGGCGCCGCAGTCGGCGGTAATTTCCCTGTTTAAAATGTCTCAGGTGCTGGGACTTTATGACTCCTATGTGGGAATGATGATCATCACAGGCGCGTTCCGCATTCCGTTCGCAACGTTTCTGATCATGACGTTTTATAAGGATATCAGCGTGAGTCTGGATGAGTCCGCATATATTGACGGAGCGAAAACAAGGCAGGTGTTCTGGAGGATTATTATACCCTTAAGCAAACCGATTATTGCATCCTGTGCAATTGTAAGCTTCCGGGCAGTCTGGAATGAGCTTATGTTTGCAAATGTGCTGCTGGAGTCAACGGCAAAGAAGACGATTCCCATTGGGCTTGTGAACTTTCAGGGGGCGACCACGACCAACTGGACCATGGTTATGGCGGGCATGGTAATTGCATCTGTTCCGCTGATCGTTGTGTTCTTATTCCTGCAGAAGCAGTTTATCCGCGGTCTTACGGCGGGCGGCGTGAAAGGATAAGAGAATGCGGCGGGCAGAGCGGATAGTATCGATGATAGGCGCCGCCAAAAACGGGGCGGGCGAAAGTATTTATAGGAATAAAGGAGAGATTGAGATGGAGATCAGAGAACTTATTGAAAAAATTGCGAAGGATATGGAGGCGGACGGCGGTATCAAAAGTATAGTCTGGGTAGCGGCGGGCGGTTCCCATGACGGACATTATGCGGCGCAGTATTTTATGGACCATGAGTCTACCGCGGTGCGTTCCCAGATGATTACGAGCAGTGAATTTGTATATGCGCCGCCGAAGCGCGTGGGGAAAAATACGATCGTTGTGGTTACTTCTATGAGAGGAACAAAGGAAACCATTGAGGCGGCGAAGAAAGCGAAATCTCTGGGAGCAGTTACGATCAGCCAGTATGTAGAAGAGTCTGAGCTTACGAAGGTGTGCGATTATAACGTACAGTATGGAAGTATCTGGGAGGATGACAAGGATCAGAGTAAGACGAATGCCGGCAATGCGCTGCGCATGGCGATGGCGGTTGTGGATATTGTCGAGGGTTATGAGCATTACGACGAGGCGATGGACGCGTTTACAAAGGTGCAGCCCGCATATGTTAAGGCAAGAAAATACTGCAGGCCTCTGGCGGAAAAATGGGCGGAGGAGATGAAGAATGAGAGCTGCATTACGGTGCTTGCCAGCGGTCCGGCATACGGCTCCGGACGTATTTTCTCTACCTGTAATATTCTGGAGATGCTGCAGATTCAGTCTCCGACTTTTAACAGTTGTGATTTCTTCCACGGTCCCTTTGAGATTACGGATAAGAACGAGGCGTTTTTCCTGCTGATTGCCGGAGGAAGGACAAGAGCGGCGGATGAGAGGGCGGTTACATTCCTGAATAAATATGCCGGGAATAAGGTGTATATGCTGGATTCCAAGGAGCTGGGACTGGATAACCTGAAGGATTCCGTATCCGAGTATTTTAACCATTTGATTTTTACGCCGATCCTGAACAATGTATATATGAAGGCGCTGTCTAAAGCTACAGGAATTGATTATACTACGCGCCGCTATATGTGGAAGGTGGAATACTAATTTCTTTGCGAAGTCATTTGTGAGACGTTACATAGAATCGGGCGGGTAAAAACAATGCAGAAATTGACGGCGGCAGAAGAAAAACCACTGTATATCCAGATACGGGATACAGTGCGGGAGCGGATCCGGCGGGGGGAACTGCGGCCGGGGGATAAGATTCCTTCGGAGGCGGTACTGCAGAAAACCTTCCATGTGAGCCGCGTGACGGTCCGCAAGGCGGTGGAGGAACTGGTCAGGGATAATTACCTGATCAAACTTCAGGGCAAGGGAACCTATGTTTCGTGGGTGCCGGAGTTTGAAAATAAGGAAGGGGTCTCCAGTTTTTCCAAGCTGTGCAGGATGCAGGGAAAGGCTACGATTGCTAGGACGGTGAAGGCGGAACTGGTTCGCGGGGACAGGGAGCAGTGCAGTTTCTTTCATGTCAATGAAGGTTTATGGCTTATGTGTGTAGAACGAGTCCGGAAGGTAGACGGACTTCCGGTGGTGCTGGAGACGAATTATTTTCATCCCTTTTGCGAGTTCCTGAAACATGAGGATTTAACGGGCTCCGTGTATGAGATCCTTACTTCGAAATATCATATCTATCCCGCAAAAAGAGGACTGAATGAGGTGGGGATTGTAAATGCGGGAGGCCGTGAGGCGAAGCTTTTGGATATCAAGGAAGGGATGCCTGTGCTGACCAGCCGGGTTCAGGTGTACGATGGGAAGGACAATCCGGTGCATGAAGTGAGACAGCTTGTGCGTGTGGACCGGCCGGAGGTGTTCAAGTATTATATTGACTGAGGAATCCTTTTAGCAGAAGACGGACAGAGGATTATGTAAAATAATACGAGTTATATAACTCGTATTATTTTATTGGCACAATATTGACATTGGTATTATAAATAGTATTATATAAGCATACAACATAAGACGTGTTAAAACAAGGAGGGAAACAGAATGGAAATTCAGAAAATCATAGCAGAAATCAAGGAGAAAAGCGACAAAAAGGGCGGTATCAGAAACGTGTATTTTATTGCCTGCGGAGGCTCCCTTGCCGGGATTTATGCGGGGTGGTATCTGCTTGACCGGGAGACCGGCTTGTTTCGTACAGGGCTTTATAACGCCAGTGAGTTCATCCAGACTACGCCGAAGGCATTTGGCGGGGATACCCTGTGCGTATGCTCTACCTTAAAGGGAACGCCGGAGGTAGAAGAAGCAATTAAATTCTGTAAGGAAAGCGGCGCGTATACGATTGCCCTTGTGGGCGAGGGAAATGAGGCAAGTACAAAGTATGCGGACGGAGTTATCCGTTTTAAATCCATTGGGGAGGTTACCACGCCGATGCTGGAGACCAACGTTACCCAAGCGCTGGCCTTGTCCTTTGAGCTTTTGAAACAGTATGAAGATTATGCGTATTATGAGGATGCCGTGAAGGCGTTTGACGTTCTGGAGGATATGGCGGCTAAAATCCGCAGATACGTGAACAATGGACCCGCCCAGCGGTTTGCGCAAGAGCATAAGGAGGAGGACGTTATCTATGTGATGGGCGGCGCCCCGGCAATGGGAGTTTCTTATGCCACTTCAATCTGCAGCCTGATGGAGATTCAGTGGATTCATTCTCCTACCGTAAATTCCGCAGAATTTTTCCACGGCCCATTTGAGACTCTGGACAGGAATCTTCCGATGGTGCATTTGGTCAGCGACGGCAGAAGCCGCCAGGAAGATATAAGATGCCAGAACTTTATGGATAAATTCGGCGGCAAGATTACGACAATCGACTCCAAAGAGCTGGGAATAGATGTGTTGGGCGACAATGTAAAAGAGTATTTTAACCATGTATTTCTTGACTGTGCATGGAGAGAGTATCTGACTGCCCTTGCAGATGCGAGAAAGCATCCAAAGGACGTGCGCAGATATATGTGGAAGATGGAATACTGATTCCGCCTCCAGGTGAAAACGGGGACATTCCGGGATGTCCCTGTTTTTTTCGCGGCTGCGGTATGTTACAATGAGGCTGAGGTGATGGTATGTTGATGGATAATATCATTGTCCGGGCATTATCCCGGGTATTTGATCTGATTCTGCTGAATTTATTATGGCTGGCATGTTCGCTTCCGGTTATCACGATTGGGGCGTCCACAACTGCGCTGTACTCCGTAACGCTGAAAATGGCGGCGGATGAAGAGGGATATATTCTGCGGGGATTTTTAGAGGCGTTTCGGAGAAACTGGAAGCAGAGTACGGCGGTCTGGCTGATTCTTTTGGCGGCCGGAGCGGCTCTTGGAGCAGATTTTATGATTGTGCGCCGGCTGCCGGGAACCTTGGGGGCTGTGGGAATGGCGCTTGCGGGGGCTGCCGCGGCGCTTTACCTGATTGAGACGGTTTTTGTATTTCCGCTGATCGCGAAGTTTGAGAATACGACGTTTCATATGATGAAAAATGCGATATTGATTCCGGCGGTAAGATTTCCCTTTATGGTACTGGTGATGCTTACGGTGGGAATGTGTCTTGCACTTACCTTTCTGAATACGGCGACGATTCTTGTAGGGGCGGTGATCTGGAGCCTGATTGGGATGTCGCTGCTGGCTTTTGCAAATTCATTTCTTCTTTTGGGGATGTTTAAACCGTTCATGAAAAAATAGCGCTCTCGGAAAAGTCCAATAAGCAGGAGGCTATAATGCTTTTGACCGTTCGGCAGCAGCCTTAATGCATTCCATGACGGCTCCTCTCATACCTCCGGTCTCCAGCTTTTCACAGCCTTCGATGGTAGTTCCGGCAGGAGAAGTTACCATATCTTTGATCTGTCCCGGATGCAGATCTGTTTCCAGAATCATCTTGGCAGTTCCAAGGCAGGTCTGCGCTGCGAGGCGGTATGCGGTCGTTCTGGGGAGTCCCTGTTTAACGCCGCCGTCCGCCATGGCTTCTATGAACATGGCGGCATATGCCGGACCTCCGCCGCTGAGTCCGCAGACCGCGTCGATTAAGTGTTCGGGAACCATTTCCACGATTCCGATGGTCTCATAGAGGGACTTTGCAGAGGCAAGCTCATCTTTGGTAAAATTGTTGTCCGAACACAGCGCGAACGCCCCCTCGTATACCATAGCGGGTGTATTCGGCATAATGCGCAGGATGCGGGGAGTACCGTTTATCATTGCCTGCAGCCGCTCTGTCGTGACGCCTGCGACGATAGACATCATAGCCTTATTATCCAACGCATCTTCGCACATGGCTAATGCATCCTCCGCCTGCTGTGGTTTTACCGCCAGCAGGATAATATCTGCATTCCGGCATACTTCTGCATCATTTGCGGATACGGTTACGTCCCAGTCTGAGGCTTTGTTACGCATAGACGGATTGATATCATAGACGAATACGTTTTCTTTGGCGATAACGCCGCTTTCCAGCGCTCCGTACAGGATGGCGCCGCCCATATTGCCGCAGCCGATAATTCCAAGTTTTTTTGTGATCATAATTGTTACCTGTCCTTTCCAAGAGATATTATATGTTCTTCTATTGTGCATACGCTGCAACCCCTGCATCGTATGTGCGCTTTCTGGCTTTGCATGAGAGCCGGAGAATTTAATAATGCTTGCGGTGAAATTCCCATGCTTGCTCTAAGGCTCCGGGGGTCTCTATTAACAGTTTGGTTCCTTCTGCCATACAGCGGGCGGCATAGAGCATGCCCTTGTGCCCGATACTCATGCCCGCCTGCTTAGCGGCGGCCCAGTGATGCAGAGGCGTTCCCCGGCACATAGCTGCCGCGCTTAGAGTGATCAGCGGGATCCTATGACTGACCTCCGATGCGTCGGTTCCGATGGAAATGGGAACAGGCGCATCTTCTAAGGATTCTAATCCGGTAAAATAGATTCCTTGATTGTTAAATCCGGCTTCCCGGCTGATCTTGGCGGCAAAGGAGGCTTCTGTCTCCGTATATTCGGGAATGGGGACTTGGCGCATCGCCTGATAATAAAGCTCTGCTAATACGCGGTTTACTTTCATTTCCTTACAGCTTCCTGCCAGTTCGATTTCTACGGTGGTTCCAGTCATCAGCGCCGCGCCTCTCGCGCAGTCGTCTACCCGGCGGCTGGCGTCATCGGTGCGGGCGCGGCTGGATGAGCGGATGAAATAGTTGGTCTTTGCCATATCAGGCACCACGTTGGCGGGAATTTTATTGTCGATGTAGGCGTAATGCATCCGCACGTCGTCCGGCACATGCTCCCGCAGATAATTGACGCCTATGTTCATAAGCTCCGCCGCGTCCAGCGCGCTTCGGCCGTCCTTCGGAGATTTGGAGGCATGGGCGCTGACTCCGCGGAAGGTATAATTCTTAATATCCTGGGATTGCCAGATGTCGTTGCTGATGCGGTTCCGGTCAAATGGATGCCACATGACGCCCGCGTCTAGTCCGTTAAATACTTCGGCTTTGTCCATTACGATTTTGCCGGACATAATTTCTTCTGCCGGGCAACCATAGACGATAATGGTTCCGGGGGTCTTACAGACGATCATGTCTTCCTTCAAAGCGCAGGCAGCGGCGCAGACTCCGGCGCCCAGCAGATTGTGTCCGCAGGCGTGTCCCAATTCCGGCAGCGCGTCATACTCTGCCAGAAATCCAAGACGCGGGCCGTCCTTTCCCCAGACAGCAGTAAAAGCGGTGCGGATTCCGGCGGTGTTCCAAGATACTTCAAACCCTTGAGTTTTCAAGAATCCGGCAAGGCATTCCGAGGAGTAAAATTCCTCATAGGCAGGTTCGGGATGGCGGAATATATCGTCGGCAATGCGGATAATTTCTTCTTCATGGGAAGAAATCCAATGAGAGATAATATTCATAATTGTTGTCCTTTTCTTATTTGACGGCGGTTGTGAAGAAGTATGTACGCGGCGATTCGCGTCTTTCACATTCCGTTACGAATTAAAGGGATAGATTTCATCAAGAGGGATATCTTTTAATACATCCAGATATTCCTGACCAAAGGTATCCGCAAAATCTGCAAGGGCAAGCGAGGCCGCTTTCTTTCCGTTTTCGCCCAGAAGTTCAATCAGAGTTTTGCTGACGGTATGCTTAAGGTGGGCGGTATGAAAATTAAAATCCTTCATGCAGGAGGCGCCGAGTTCTTCCTTCTTCTGCGCAAGCCGGAGGTTTTCCGCATCCGTCAGCGGATAGCCCCAGTCAAATTCGCAGCGGCTTCCGCCCCAGCTTAAAGACGCAGTAGTAGGCGTACATACGAAGTCCGGACGGAACCCCTGATAGACGGCATTGTCTACATTTACACAGTAATACCGGCCATATTCCAGAATATCGTGCTTCTTCCATGCGTCGCACCATGCGCATTTTGCAATATAGGTCTGCAGGGTAGGTTCGGTCCGGAGCTGCCCAAATTCCATCTGTCCGGGATAGTCGGGCTTCCATTCGCCGTAGGCCTGATTCGTCATTGTTGTAAGCTCATCGCCGCGGGCTATAGCATTTAGCGCCATGCGTTTCCCGCGTTCATTTCCATATGCCGTCATGCCTGCAAGGATGGCGTCTCTTCCGGTTTCGCCGCACAGTTCTATGGCATGTTTGGAAAGATAGGCAAACAGCATAGCATGGTGTTCGATCAGGCAGGCGGCTTTTGTATCTGCCATATAAATTTCCCCTTTCAATAAATGTTATCCTTAAGAAAAGTATACTACAGAGAACTGCCGGTGAAAAGGAATAATAACGAATAGTTGGATTTATTGCAGGCGATGCGTTGCCAAGCGTGGCCAAACATGGTATATTATAACTAATCTTTTTGTCAAGTTGAACAAAAAATTTTATGAAAGAATGGTAGGAGTGGTTAATATGTATCAGGAAGAGTATAAGCGCTGGATGGAGGCGGATCTGGAAGACGCGGATCTTATGCCGGAGTTATCCCGAATTGAAGGTAATGATGAGGAGATCAAGGAGCGTTTTGCAGTAGCGCTGAAGTTCGGCACGGCTGGGCTCAGGGGGGTGCTCGGGGCAGGAACGAACCGTATGAATATTTATGTTGTGCGTCAGGCGACGCAGGGCCTTGCGAACTGGGTGAAAACACAGGGCGGAAGCCAGACGGTGGCAATCAGCTATGACAGCCGCTTGAAGAGCGACGTATTTGCCAAAACAGCGGCGGGCGTTCTGGCGGCAAATGGGATCCATGTAAGGATTTATGACGCGCTGATGCCGGTGCCCGCGCTTTCCTTTGCGACGCGTTATTATAAGTGTAATGCCGGAATTATGGTTACGGCTTCTCACAATCCGGCCAAGTACAACGGTTATAAGGCATATGGGCCGGACGGCTGTCAGATGACAGATGATGCGGCAGCGATTGTATATGATGAGATTCAGAAGACAGACGTACTGAATGGAGCAAGTTTTATTTCCTTTGCCGAGGGTGTTGAGAATGGAATGATCCGGTTTGTGGGGGATGACTGTAAGAAGGCGCTCTATGAGGCAATCGAATCCAGGCAGGTTCGGCCGGGACTGTGCAAGACGGCGGGGCTGAAGCTGGTATACAGCCCGTTGAACGGCGCCGGGCTTGTTCCGGTAACTCAGGTACTGAAAGATATCGGCGTTACTGATATTACGATCGTGCCGGATCAGGAGTATCCGAACGGTTATTTTACGACATGCAGCTATCCAAATCCGGAAATATTTGAAGCATTAGAGCAGGGCTTGAAATTGGCGGAGGAGACGGGGGCTGATCTGATGCTGGCAACGGATCCGGATGCAGACCGGGTAGGAATTGCCATGAAGTGTCCGGACGGTTCTTATGAACTGGTAAGCGGAAATGAAGTGGGCGTGCTGCTGCTTGATTATATCTGTGCAGGACGTATCGAGAAGGGGACGATGCCAAAGAAGCCGGTTGCTGTGAAGTCTATCGTATCCACGCCTCTTGCGGATGCAGTTGCAGAGCATTACGGTGTTGAACTGAGAAGCGTGCTGACTGGATTTAAGTGGATTGGCGATCAAATTGCGCGTTTGGAAGCAGATGGAGAGGTAGACCGCTTTATCTTTGGGTTTGAAGAAAGCTATGGATATCTGGCAGGTCCTTACGTGCGTGATAAGGACGCGGTGATCGGCTCTATGCTGATCTGTGAGATGGCGGCATATTACAGAAGCATCGGAAGCTCATTAAAGCAGAGAATGGAAGAGATTTATACGGAGTACGGACGCTATCTGAACAAGGTAGACAGCTTTGAGTTCCCGGGCCTTACCGGAATGGATAAGATGTCTGGGATTATGCAGGGGCTTCGCGACAATCCGCCGGCAGAGATCGCAGGATACAAAGTAGTAAAGGCTGTGGATTACAAGAAGCCGGAAGAAACCGGGTTTCCGGCCGCTAATGTACTGATATATACATTAGAAGGAGGAGCAAGCGTGATTGTCCGTCCGTCCGGAACAGAGCCTAAGATTAAGACATATTTTACGACGCTTGGAAAGGATCTTGAAGAGGCGCAGGCTCAGAAAGATAAGCTGGCGGAAGCGTTAAAGCCGATGTTTGCATAAGAGTAGAAGAATAGAAAAAGAATACGGGTTAGAGGACTGCGTTAAAAGGCACTTATATTTTTTGATAACGGCATAGCTGATAGGAATATCAGTTATGCCGTTTGTGTGGAGGAGAGTGTTGTATCTCATTGACGGATAGAGTTTCGCTTGATATACTTTTTGTTGTGGGAGGTTGTAGATGGCTGTTTGTTCGATATATGAAAGGATGAAAATGCGTTCAGAAAAAAGGGAAAAGGAATATACGATATGGATATAAAAAAATATGTGGAAAATGATCTTCGGAATAGATTTGAATTCTATAATTATGGCCATGCATTAGAAATACTTCATGATGCCTTTCCGGCAGAGTGGGAGGAGCTGCAAGAATGTCTTCGTAAATTAGAACTTACTTTGGCGGATATAAAAAAATCTGGCGGAAACGAATCTCCAATACCAAAAAAATTTGACGATGTATTATATCCGTATGGATGGAGAGAAATTAGAATAAGCGGCGATTTGATTGTAAAAAAATATCCCCGTCAAACAGCGCAGCGAAGGGGGCGTTTTGCGGACGAACCTTATGATGTTGAAAAAATCGAGGGATATATTGATGGTCATAACATAGATTTTTTAAAAAATAGAGTTGCTTTTGACCTTGAGTGGAATAGTAAGGATCAAACTTTCGATCGGGATTTATTGGCAATGAGAACTTACTTTGACTGCGGATTAATTGATGTAGGAGTAATTGTAACAAGAGCAGAAAATCTTAATGATATTTTTAAACAAGAAAAGGATGATAATGGACAGCCATTAATAAAAAAGTATGGAGCAAGTACTACATGGATGGGCAAATTACTTTATAGGCTTGATTCCCGGCGTAATGGAGGATGTCCCATTTTGGCAGTAGGGATAGGAAAGGAATGTGTTAAAGAATATGGCAGACTTGACAAGTACTATACAAAACTTAATGAACTTCACGGACGGAAAAAAGTATAATACAATTTATGCAGATCCGCCGTGGCAATTTCAGAATAGGACAGGGAAGGTTGCTCCAGAACATAAGCGTTTAACTCGGTATGAAACAATGACGATTGCAGATATTAAAGCGCTGCCGATTGCAGATATTACAGGAGAAAAAGCGCACTTATATTTGTGGGTTCCCAATGCGCTGCTTCCAGATGGATTAGAAGTAATGGATGCATGGGGATTTGAATATAAAGGAAATATCGTGTGGGAAAAGGTGAGAAAGGACGGAGGTCCCGACGGAAGAGGCGTTGGATTCTATTTTAGAAATGTTACGGAATTGATTTTGTTTGGTATTAAGAAAAAGAGTGCGCCGAATAGAACCCTGCAGCCTGCACGATCGCAAGTTAATATTATTCGTGCAATGAAAAGAGAACACAGTCGTAAACCAGACGAAATTATTCCTATTATTGAGGGATGCAGTCAGGGTCCGAGGATTGAGCTTTTTGCAAGAGGGGTCCGGGAGGGCTGGGACATGTGGGGAAATCAGGCAACAGAAGATTATGAGCCAACGTGGGATACGTATTCGAATCATACAGTGGCATCTGTAAAATAGCTTGGAGGAAGTTATAAAGATTTGGGATAATTATGAAATAAGGGATATATGAAAATAGCATAAAACGCTGTTGAATTAACATAAAATATATGTTATATTATTTTTGTCTTGAGGGAAGCCATCCTGCTTCCCTCAGAATATCTAAGCCGGAAGGCATTACATTTTCGGAGCTTCGTATCGAAGGACAACCCCGGTAATGATGAGGGACAAAAATCTCAAAAAGTCCGTACAGGCGGATTACTTTGCCGTCTGCAGCGTGAGTATGAAAAGATAGTGGATTGTTTGGACTGCTTGACAATGCCTGTAGTTTTGAGTATATTAAAATTAATAAAAAGAAATATTAATTTAATTATAAATATACTATTTGTGGAGGTTTTTATGGCTAAGGACGTTACGCTTGCGGATATTGCGTCGAGAGTTGGCGTAAGTACTGTTGCCGTTTCTAAAGCATTATCTGGGAAGCCGGGAGTGAGCCGGGAACTCAGAAGTAAGATTGAACAAATTGCGGAAGAGATGGGGTATGTGCCGAGCGCGGCAGGTAAAACGGTTTCAAATGAAACAGGAAATATAGGAGTAGTCATTCCGGAACGCTTTTATGGGGATTCTTTTTCTTTCTATGGAAGGTTATATGAGAAAGTAGTAAGAGCCTTATATGAAAATAACTATTATGGGATTTTGGAGATGCTTGAGAAAGAGGATGAAGAATCCGGGATTCTGCCGAAAGTTATGCAGGACGAAAAAGTGGACGGTCTGATCCTCATGGGACAGATGGAAGATACGTATATCAAGAAGATGGTGAGCCAGACAAGGCTGCCGGTATTTTTTCTTGATACCTATGTGCCGTCTGCCGGGCTTGATACGGTCATATCAGATGGATATTATGGAATGTATCTGATGACGAATTTGTTAATTGCACGGGGACACAGGAGGATAGGATATATCGGCGATGTTGACGCCACAAGCAGTATTGCGGACAGGTATTGGGGGTATAGGCGCGCCCTTCGGGAAAACCAAATAGAATTTGAACCGGATTGGGAAATGCCAGACCGGGATCAATACGGAAAAACGTTTGATAAGATAGTAGAATCTCCGGGAGGGATGGATTCCTTTGTATGCAACTGTGACTATACTGCGCATATAGTCATAAAGAACTTAGAAGACGCGGGATACCGGGTGCCGGAAGATGTATCTGTTGTTGGCTTTGATAACTTCCTGCCGGCGGGGATTACAGAAAATCGGATTACTTCTTATGAAGTAAATATGGAACAGATGGCAAGGCTTTGTGTAAAATCTCTGATACGAAAGATTAGAAAGAAGAGGTATGCCGGCGGAATCCAGATAGTAACAGGCAGAATTGTAGATAAAGAGACGGTAAAAGACAGGAAACACTAGATGATGGATATAGGATAAAAAGGTTTTGACAGGGTTTTGTTAATGATAAAGGGTTGAATACGGTGTTGTACCGGACTCAACTCTTTTTTTGCAGTTCTCCGGGAAATTAAATTAATTTGAAAGATAAATTTGTAAACTAAAAATTGGTGGATATTACATAAAATATATAGTGATAATTAACAAAAAAGGGGATGTGTTTTTTTACAAAATGACGAAAGTGCGTGTTAGTATAAAAAAATAAAAAATATCGATTGATTTAATTAATACAATAGAATATACTTAAATTAACTTAAAGAAAAGTTAATAAAAAGAAAGGAAGATGCATTATGAAAAAGAGTACTTTAAAGAGATTGTTCGCGGCTGTAGTTTCGACAACAATGGTTATGTCCCTTGCGGCCTGCGGCGGTTCAAAGAAGGCAGTTGAGAAACAGGAAGTTGATGTAACAATCGACCAGATTAATTTGGGAGAGGACTATACAGATATAGAAGCAGATCTGAAATTCCTGACCCATAAGACGGATGTAATTGATACAACATTCAGCGAGTACATAACGGAATTTCAGAAATTATATCCGAATGTTAACATTGAGTATGAAGGAATTACAGATTATGCAAATGATATTACCACACGTCTTACTACCGGCGACTGGGGAGATATCTGTATGGTGCCTATGACGGTGGACAAGGACGAATTGGAAAACTACTTTACAAAGCTGGGCGACAAGCCGACGCTCGCAGGCGCTTATGAGGAAAATATGTTGAATAATTACGCATATCAGGATAATGTATACGGTCTTCCGTCCATGGCGAACGTTCAGGGTATTGTATACAATAAGAAAGTATTTAAAGACGCGGGAGTTACGGAATTGCCGAAGACGCCGGATGAGTTCTTGGACGCATTGCAGGCAATTAAAGACAAGACGGATGCAATCCCGCTTTATACCAATTTTGCGGCGGGCTGGACCATGACGGCATGGGATGCAAATATTGACGGCGGTGCAACGGGAGACCCGGACTTTGTCAATACCGGACTTACAAAAGGCGAGACGCCGTTCGCAGACAGGGGCGACGGAACCGGTCCTTATGCGGTTTACAACACCTTATATGAAGCGGTGAAGAGAGGGCTGACCGAGGAAGACCCGACTACCACTGACTGGGAAGGCAGCAAGGGTATGCTGAATGCCGGAGAGATCGGCTGTATGGTTCTTGGATCATGGTCTGTAGTACAGATGCAGCAGGCCGGCGATAACGGGGATGATATTGGATTTATGGCGTTCCCGATTACGGTTGACGGACAGCAGTATGCGGCGGCCGGACCAGATTACAATTACGGTATTAACTGCAACAGCTCCTCAGATAATCAGATTGCGGCAATGTGCTATATCAAATGGCTTGTAGAGAAATCTGGATTCGCGCAGAGCGAAGGCGGGCTTTCCGTGGTAAGTACGGATGCGTACCCGGAGGCGCTTTCGGCATTGGAAGGAATCGAGCTTGTCGTAAATAATCCGGCGGCGTCCGGCGAAGAAAATCTGTTTAATGATGTGAACAATGATTCCGAGCTTGGGATCAATGTGTCAGGGGCGATTGCGACAGAGGTTGTAGAAGAAGCAATTTCCGGATCAAAGACGATGGAAGAAATGGCCGCGGAGTGGAATGACAAATGGACGGCGGCACAGGAGTCGAACGGCGTTGAATTCTAAGGGGAACAGGCGGGGCAAAAGCCTGCCCCGCTTTTCCATTCAGGAAAGGAGAGTGTGGGATCGATGAACGAAAAGAAGAGTTTCAAGGCGTGGATCCAGTCGGGAAAAGTAAACCGGAAGCTTTGTATTATTGTCTTTATGCTAGTGCCGGTGGCATTGCTTCTCATTTTTACATATTTACCGTTCTTTAAGATGATTGGGTTTAGCTTTTACGATATGAAATATATCGGCGAAAGAGAGTTTGTAGGGCTGCAGAACTACGCAGAGGTATTCACGAGGAAGGATTGCTTCCAAGCGTTAAAGCTTAGCTTGTACTATATCGTTGCTTCTTTTATCCAGCTTGCGCTCGCGCTGTATTTTGCATCGGTACTGAGCTTCAAGGTAAAAGGCGGCGGAGTGTTCAAGGGACTGATGTTCTTCCCATATCTGGTATGCGGTATTGCGGTAGGTTTTGTATTCAAGTTCTTTTATACCAGAGGGTTTGTGCTTGATACGGTCCTGCAGTGGTGTGGGTTTAACCTTGAAAACCTGCCCTACTGGTTAAAGGATACGAGCATCAATAATATCTCGGTAGCCGCGACTTCTATCTGGAGGTATATGGGACAGGGAATGGTTATGTTTATCGGCGCCATTATGTCGGTAGACGCCTCTCTCTATGAAGCGGGGGATATCGACGGCGCGAATAGTTTCCAGAAGTTTTTCTACATTATCCTGCCGAATATTAAGACGATTATTGTGCTGAATATGATTCTTTCCATTACGGGCTCGCTGAGCGTATTCGAGCCGCCTTACGTTATTACCGGCGGCGATTTTGGAACCGGAACTTACTTTGTTATTATGAATAAGCTGGCGCATGAGAGCCAGAAGGTGGGCCTTGCGTCTGCAATGGCGGTTGTCCTGCTTGGCTTGATTATGATTGCGACGCTGATTCAGAAAGGCGTTGAGAAGTATTACTTTGGCGTAGGGGATGAAGAACCGATCCGCGAGGTCAGGAAGCGTAAGAAACGTCTGGAATTAGAAGCAAAAGGAGGTGCCAGATAATGTCAGGGGCAAAGGCAAAAAGAATGATTGTTTCCATTTTGAAATATTTCACTTTGATATTAGGAGCATTTATCTCAGTTCTTCCGATTGTAGTCTGTGTCATCACGGCGTTTAAGACGCCCGAGGAATATGCGTCTACGAATGTTATGACGCTTCCGGAGAGCTGGGTTTATTTTGAAAACTTCGTGCAGGCATGGGCACAGGCGAATATGGGTATTGCGTTCAGAAATTCTGTCATCATTCTGGTATGCGTACTTGCCGGTTCTATTTTGACCGGTTCTATGCTTGCTTATGTACTCAGCCGTTTCAAATTCAAAGGAAACGGATTTATCAGAAATATGTTCCTGTTTGCTTCCCTGCTTCCGGGTATTGCAATGCAGGTATCGGTATATCAGATTATGTACAGCCTTGGATGGATCAACTTTCTGCCGGGATACATTATCATGATGTGCGGTACAGATATTATTTCAATTTACATTTTTATCCAGTTTTTTGAGAACATTCCGGATTCCTTGGATGAATCGGCGATCATGGACGGATGTACATATTTTGGCGTGTTTTTCAGGATTCTGTTCCCGCTGTTGAAACCGGCGATCGTAACGGTCATGATTTTAAAGGGCGTAAGCGTTTACAATGAATACTATACGGCGAATCTTTATCTGCAGGATAAGAACAGGCTGGTTACGGTTGCAACATCTTTGTTTAAATTTACAGGTCCTCTGGGAAATCAGTATAACTACATCTGCGCGGGTGTAATTATCACAATGATTCCTGCCTTGATTGTTTTTATCCTTTGCCAAAAACAGATTTACGGCGGACTGGCTGCGGGAGCTGTAAAAGGATAGTAATAAAATATGAACTATGGAGGAACTACAATGAGTGAAGTAAGAATTATTGGGGCATCTGTACCGAATGTGCCGTGGCAGGAGAGGCCGGATGACGGCCGGGCATGGACGCCGGTGTGGCGGTACAGTGAAAATCCAATTATCGGGCGTAATCCGGCGGGAGGCGTTGCAAGGATTTTTAACAGTGCGGTAATGCCCTACAAAGAGGAATTTATCGGTGTATTCCGCGGTGAGCAGACAAATGGGATTCCATATATTTATCTGGGAAGAAGCAAGGATGCTGTTCACTGGGACTTTGAAAAAGATAAGATACCATTTAAGGATGAAACGGGAAATGATTTTATGCCGAAGTATGCATATGATCCAAGGCTGGTAAAGGTAGATGAGACCTATTATATTATCTGGTGCCAGGATTTTTATGGAGCCTCCATAGGGGTTGCGAAAACGCAGGACTTTGAAACATTTACAAGAATTGAAAATCCGTTTCTTCCGTTCAATAGAAATGCAGTGCTGTTTCCGAGAAAGGTGAATGGGAAATATTTGATGCTGTCGCGTCCAAGCGACAGCGGACATACTCCATTCGGCGACATTTTTATCTCTGAAAGCAAGGATATGGAGTATTGGGGCAGACACCGCCATGTGATGGGAAAAGGAAACGAATGGTGGCAGAATCTGAAGATCGGCGGAGGCGCGGCGCCTATTGAGACAAGCGAAGGGTGGCTTCTGTTTTACCATGGCGTGACAGGAACCTGTAATGGATATGTGTACAGCATTGGCGGGGCTATTCTGGATATTGACGAACCGTCTATTGTAAAATACCGCTGCGATACGTTTCTTCTGACGCCGGAGGAGTGGTATGAAGAGCGGGGATTTGTGCCGAATGTGACATTCCCATGTGCGACGATCCACGATGCTGACAGCGGTAAGATCGCAATCTATTACGGCGCCGCCGATACCTATGTAGGTCTTGCTTTTACGAAGGTTAACGAAGTGACGGCATATATCAAGGAACACAGCGCGGTTACGCCGGAAGACGCTGAGATTGGAATAAGATAGGGAATTTGGAGGAAAACCATGCTGAAAACAGAAGTACAAAGGCATTTGGAAACAGATATTATACCATTCTGGGAGAGCATGAAGGATGAAGTATACGGAGGATTCTATGGATTTCTGGATTATGATTTAAATCTGGATAAAGAAGCTGTAAAGGGCTGTATTTTAAACAGCAGGATCCTCTGGTTTTTCTCCAATGCATATCTGGCGCTTGGAGAAAAACCGCTTCTTGAGAGCGCGCGTCATGCGTTTCTGTTTTTAAAGGAACACTGTCTGGACAGGGAATATGGAGGAGTCTACTGGTCGCTTGATTTTCGGGGCGGGCCGGTGGATACGACAAAGCACACGTATAATCAGGCATTTGCTATTTATGCGCTTTCTTCTTATTACGATGCTTCAAAAGATAAAGAAGCGCTGGAAATTGCCAGAGAGCTTTATGATCTGGTGGAAGGAAAGTGTAAAGATGAATACGGCTATCTGGAAGCTTTCAGCAGAAGTTTTGAACCGGAGGATAATGATAAGCTGTCCGAAAATGGGGTGATGGCTGAAAAAACGATGAATACGCTCCTTCATGTATTTGAAGCATATACAGAATTGTACCGTGTAGCAGGAGAGGAATGCGTAGCAGATAAACTCCGGTTTATGCTGGATATCATGGCTGACAAAATATATAATGCAGAACTCGGCAGGCAGGAAGTTTTCTTTGATAGAAGATGGAATTCATTGATTGATCTGTATTCCTATGGGCATGATATAGAGACTGCCTGGCTGGTAGACAGAGGGCTGGAAATTCTTGGAGATTCGGACTATCAGGAGAAGCTTTGGCCGGTTACGAAGACAATTACAGAAAACATTTATAACAAGGCATACATGGATCACTCTCTGGTAAATGAAGCGGAGAACGGCGTGGTTGATACGACCCGCGTCTGGTGGGTGCAGGCTGAAGCAGTGGTTGGATTTCTGAATGGGTACCAGAAACAGCCGGAGAAGAAAGAGTATTTGGAGGCGGCTGAAGATATCTGGGGCTATATCCGGGAATACCTGATTGATAAGAGGGCAGGCTCAGAATGGTTTTCGGCTCTGGATAAAGATAGGAGGCCGATAGAGAAACCTATTGTGGAACCATGGAAATGTCCGTACCATAACGGAAGAATGTGCTTCGAGGTGATAAGGAGGCTTAAGGATGCTTCATAAACAGTATTATGTAGAACAGGCAAAAGTAGATAAGCTGACGGCCAGAAAGAATCAGAGAAGTGACTTTTATAACGGAATCTATGACAGATATGAATATCCCGTTCTGACAAGAGAATTTGCGCCGGTTCACTGGAGATATGATTTGGATGAGGAAACGAATCCGTATTTTATGGAGCGGCTGGGAATTAATGCCGTCATGAATTCAGGCGCTATAGAGCTGAATGGGAAGTATTATCTGGTTGTCCGTGTAGAGGGAAATGACAGAAAGTCCTTTTTTGCAGTAGCGGAAAGCGAGAGCGGAATCGACGGATTCCGTTTCTGGGATTATCCGGTGGTTCTGCCGGATACCTGCCCGGAGGAAACCAATGTATATGACATGCGCCTTACAAAGCATGAGGATGGCTGGATTTATGGTCTGTTCTGCTCTGAGAGGAAGGATGCGGATGATCCGGACTTATCCGCCGCAGTTGCAGAGGCCGGGATTGTCAGGACGAAGGATTTGAAAACATGGGAGCGTCTGGATAATCTGAAGACACTCCGTTCGCCCCAGCAGAGAAACGTAGCGCTGCATCCTGAATTCGTGGATGGAAAATATGCGTTCTATACCCGGCCTATGGATGGGTTTATTGAGACCGGAAGCGGCGGCGGTATCGGATTCGGATTGTGTGAGGATATCTGTCATGCGGTGATTGATGAAGAAAAGATTATCAGCAGGCGTATTTATCACACGCTGACTGAGTCGAAAAACGGCGCCGGCGCGCCTCCGATCAGAGGAAAGAAATGCTGGATTCACATTGCCCATGGCGTCCGCAATACGGCGGCTGGCCTGCGCTATGTACTCTATGCTTTTGGGACAGATTTAAAAGATCCTTCTAGGGTAATAGCAGAGCCGTCGGGAGTATTTCTGGTACCGCTTGGAAACGAACGGACCGGGGATGTGTCCAATGTGGTATTTACCAATGGGGCAATTGCAAAAGAAAACGGAGAGGTTTATATTTATTATGCTTCCTGTGATACCAGAATGCATGTGGCGTCTACCACAATCGACAAGCTGGAAGATTATCTGTTTGCAACGCCTGAGGATCCGCTCCGCTCACCGGACTGTGTCAGACAGAGATGTGAATTGATCCGAAAAAATCTGGAACTTTTATAAATTGATTGAGGAGACTGCGCTCCGGCGCAGTCCCTCCAAAAAAATCAGAGGAGTGATGGAAGATCCTATGAAAAAGTATATCGCAGACATACGGGAAAAAACTTCCGGGATGAATAGAAAAGAAGCGTATGCTTATATATGGACATATTATTGGTATCATATTATGGGGATTCTTGCCATGATTGCTCTGATTCTTTTGTTTGCAGTACATTATGGATTCGGCAATAAGAAACCGCTGTTTACTTGTATTCTGGTTAATCAGGAAGCATCCATGGATGGAACACAGGCGGCGGCAGAGACATTTGCGGACTATGCAGGGCTTCCGCGGGAGCGGGTGGCGATTACTTCGGATTATATGTTTTCTTATGGAGATGTAAGGCTGGAAGGCGTGAATGAGGGTTCTTATGAGAAATTCTTCTTTCAATGGAGAAATGAGGAAATTGACGCAGTTATAATTCCGGAAAGCTTTTATCAGCATGTGAAGGAAATGGGCGGAAATTTCCGCGTGCTGAAAAAAACGGAAGGGCTCGCACCATATATGGACGGGGATTCCTGCACGGCGGTTTTGCTGGGGCATGATACGTTTACAAAGAAGGTAAGCGGAAAAGAAGGTGAGAAGCTTCTGCTTGCGTTTCCGGAAAATGGGAAGCATGAGGAAACATGTAAGGTGTTTCTGCAGTATTTAAAGAACAAAGAAAGAGAGGGAGAGGAACTTGAAACAATTTTCAACAGATAACCGTTTTTTTGACTGTATGGGAAATATTGGCGACTGGATTATTCTGAATATCTTGTTTGTATTTACATCCCTTCCGGTGATTACGATCGGAATGTCGCTTACGGCAATGTATCAGACAGCGTTACGCCGGACCAGAGGAGAGGGGATTTATGTGGTAAGAGAGTATTTTCAGGCGTGCCGGGCTGAATGGAAGCAGAGTACAAAGCTATGGCTGATTTTCCTGTTCTCGGGAGGTATTCTTCTATTTGATGTGCTGTATTCCAAGAACCTATGGGGTTCATTGAATATTGCAATTGGCTGTCTGGTCGTAATCTGGTGCTTCGTGTTCTGCTATGCATTTCCGCTGCAGGCGAGATTTGAAAATAATATAAAGAATACGTTGAAAAATGCACTGCTGCTTGCAGTTAAGAATCTGCCGTATACGCTGGTCATGGTTCTTTTGAACAGTATTCCGGCTGTCTGCATTGCGGCCGGAGTATTTGCAGTTCAGATGGCAGCGCCGGTTTACTGTGCGATCGGATTCTCTCTTACTGCAAAAATAAACAGCGTATTTTTGTCAAGAATTTTTAAGACGTTTGATAAGGAGGGGCAGAATGTGGATTTATCCAGATCATGAAGAACTTATATATAATGGAAGAATAGACTGGTCTAACCGGAAAGAACCTGTTTTTGTATATCCGTGTACCTCGGTGGAGATGAGGTTTACAGGAAGTCTGTTAAAGATTTATATCAAGAATCATCATGCATATTGGGATAATTATCTGGGGGTTATTCTTGATGGAAAGCAGATGAAGTATTTACTCCCGGAGGCGGGAACTGCGGCGCTTGCGGTCCGAGTGGAACAGGTGCGGAAGGAGGAGCATGAGCTTCTGATTTTTAAGAGACAGGATGCCTGCCATGAATTTGCATTTCTTGGCGTGGAAATCGAAGACGGCGGACAGATCCTTAAGCTGCCGGCCATATCGGAGCGCAGGATAGAAGTCTATGGGGATTCTGTGTCCGCCGGCGAAGTGTCGGAGGCGGTAAATTATGTGGGGAAGGAAGACCCGGAGCATAATGGTGAATACTCAAATAGCTGGTATTCGTATGCATGGATGACGGCAAGAAGGCTGAATGCCCGGATACAGGATATTGCACAGGGCGGGACTGCCCTTATGGATGGAACAGGATGGTTTCACGCGCCGGATTATATAGGTATGGAGACCGCATGGGATAAAATTCACTATAATCCGGATTTTGGAAAAATGATGGAGTGGAATTTCGCCGGATACATTCCGCAGGCGGTAATTGTTGCAATCGGGCAGAATGACAGCAATCCTGAGGATTATATGAAAGAAGATTATGACGGAGAGAAGGCTGTGGAGTGGAGGGAGCATTATAAGCGCTTTCTTGGAAAGCTCAGAGAGAAATATCCGGAAGCTCAGATTGTCTGCTGCACGACGCTTCTTCGCCATGACAGGGCGTGGGACAGAGCTATAGGCCAAGCGGTACAGGAGCTTGGGGATGATAGAATTACGCAGTATCTCTTCCGGCGTAACGGAAACGGCACTCCGGGTCATCTTAGGATTCCGGAGGCAGAAGAAATGGCAAAGGAGCTGGCCGTGTATATAGAGAGTCTTGATATAGAAGGATGGGATTTGTAAATGCAGAGGGTTAATTTGGCAAGACTAAAAAATTGTATGCGCAGAGCTGAGAAGGGAGAAGAACTTACGATTGGATTTTTCGGGGGATCCATTACGCAGGGCTGCGCCGCAACAGTACATGAAAAATCATACGCATATCGTGTTTTTGAATGGTGGGAGAAAACATTTCCGAAAGCAGAATTGCACTACGTAAATGGAGGAATCGGCGGGACAACGTCACATTTCGGCGTGTCTAGAGTTGTTTCGGATCTGCTGATGTATCAGCCGGATATGGTAGTGGTGGATTTCAGTGTAAATGATGAGGCGGAAGAATTTTTTCAGGAGACCTATGAGGGAGTTATACGGAGGATTCTGAGGTGGAAATCAAAACCGGCTATATTGATTTTGAATAATGTTTATTACGATTCAGGGAAAAATGCCCAGGATTACCATAACAAGGTGGGGGAATGGTATCAAATTCCATGTGTAAGTATGAAGGATACTTTGTATCAGGGTATGAGAAAAGGCCGGTATTCGAAGGAAGAACTGACGCAGGACGGCTTGCATCCGAACGACCGGGGGCATGAGCTTGTGGCATCCGAGATCATTGCGGCGCTGGAACATGTGAGAACACATGCAGGAGAGAAGGAAGACGAACTGGCTTTACCGGAGCCGATGACTGCGAATGCCTATGAAAATGCCCGAAGGCATACGATACAGGAAATCTCCCCGGAGCTTATGGGGTTTTGTACGGATGCGGAGGAAAAAACAGGGCATTTGGATTTATTTAAGAATGGATGGATAGGGAAGCGGGCGGGGGATCGGATTTCGTTTGAGATAGAAGCGGCCTGCATTGCAGTTCAGTATAGAAAGACAGTAGCGCGCCCGGCGCTGCGGGCAAGACTGATCTTGGATGACGATACCGCAAATGCCCGGATACTGGATGGAAATTTTGATATGGACTGGGGGGATTGTGCATATCTGGAGTCGGTTCTCCATCATGGAGAGAAGATGAGGCATCGCGTTGACATTGAAATTATAGATGACGGGCTGAAGCAGGCAGAACCGTTTTACCTGATGTCAATAATTACTGCGTAGCTTATAACAAATGATTGTAATTTAGAAATGGAGGTTCAAAATGGAGGCAAAAAAAATTTATGAATTTTGGCTGGAAAATGCTTATTTTGATGAAAAGACGAAAGAAGAGCTGAGAGAAATTGCAGGGGACGAGAAAGAAATAGAGGAGCGTTTCTATAAAAACCTTGCCTTTGGCACGGGAGGTTTAAGAGGGATTATCGGCGCCGGGACAAACCGGATGAATATCTATACGGTGCGCAAGGCAACACAGGGACTGGCCAACTATATTGTAAAGCAGGGGGCGGAAAAGAAGGGCGCGGCCATCGCCTATGATTCCCGGAATATGTCGCCGGAGTTTGCGGAGGAGACAGCGCTGTGTCTGGCGGCAAACGGCGTCAAGGCGTACATATTTCCGTCCCTTAAGCCCACGCCTATGCTGTCCTTTGCGTTAAGGGAGCTTGGCTGTACGGCGGGAATTGTGATAACCGCAAGCCATAATCCGGCGGAATATAACGGATATAAGGTGTACTGGGAGGACGGCGCCCAGATTACCGCGCCGAAGGATCAGGAGATTATCAGCGAAGTCAATGCAATTACCGATTTTGGGCAGGTAAAGACCATGCCGAAGGAGGAAGCGGTAAAAAGCGGTCTGTACGAAGTAATCGGCCCGGATATGGACGATAAATACATGGAAGCGTTAAAAAAGCTGGCTATCCATCCGGAAATTATCCGTAAGGAGGGTGAAAACTTAAAGATTGTATACACGCCTCTTCACGGCACAGGAAACCTTCCGGTAAGGCGGATCTTAAAGGAACTTGGCTTTGCCAATGTATATGTAGTTCAGGAACAGGAGCTCCCCGACGGGAATTTCCCTACCGTGCCTTATCCGAATCCGGAGGATAAAAAAGCGTTTGCCCTTGCTCTGAAATTAGCAGAGAAAGTGGACGCGGATATCGTGCTGGCCACCGATCCGGACGCAGACCGTCTGGGGGTGTATGCGAAGGATGAAAAGACCGGACAGTACAGAAGCTTTACCGGTAATATGTCAGGGATGCTGATCATGGAGTACATCCTTTCCCAGAAAAAGAAGCTGGGTACATTACCGGAAAACGGTGCGGTGGTTACCACCATTGTATCCGGGAAAATGGCAAGGGAAATCGCGAAAGAATACGGAGTAACACTGATAGAAACCCTGACAGGCTTTAAATACATCGGCGAGCAGATCAAATTCTTTGAACAAAACGACAATTATGGATTTCTATTTGGGTACGAAGAAAGCTACGGCTGTCTGGTGGGAACCCATGCAAGAGACAAGGACGCAGTAGCAGCCGTCATGGCGCTCTGCGAGGCGGCCGCATGGTGCCGGAATCAGGGAATAACCCTCTGCAGCCAGATGGATAAGCTTTTTGAAAAATATGGATATTATATGGAAGGTCTGTCCACTCTGACATTGAAGGGGCAGGACGGAGCAAAGAAAATCAAGGAAATGATGGAAAGCATCCGAAAGGATACCCCGGCGCAGATCGGCGGCCTTACGGTGACCCAGTTCAGGGATTACATGGAAGATGTGCTGGCCGATTACAAAACAGGAGAGACGAAGACCACAGGCCTTCCGAAATCAGATGTGCTGTACTTTGAACTGGAGGGCGGAGCATGGTGCTGCATCCGTCCGTCGGGCACAGAACCGAAGATTAAGTTCTACATTGGGGTGAAAGGCACAGACGAACAAGACGCCGGGAGGCGGCTGGAAGCAATGAAACGGGCGTTCTTGGAACTGGCGTAATCAGACCCCGCGCCATCCCGGAAAGCGGAAGTCGTCCGAAAAAAAGGAGGTACAGACATGGCATTTCGGAAGGATTTTGCATGGGGCGCTGCAACCAGCGCCTATCAGATTGAAGGAGCCGTGAGAGAAGACGGCAAGGGAGAAGACATCTGGGATATTTATACGAAGGAGCCGGGCCGCATTTTCGGCGGCCATACGGGAGAAACCGCCTGCGATCATTACCACAGATACCGGGAAGACGTCCGGATCATGAAAGAAATGGGACTGAAAGCGTACCGTTTTTCTATCAACTGGTCCAGAGTGCTTCCAGAAGGACATGGACGTGTAAATGAAGCGGGAATCGCATTTTACAACGCGCTGATCGACGAGCTTCTGGAAAATGGGATCGAACCTTATATTACGCTGTACCACTGGGAGCTTCCCTATGAGCTGTATAAGCGGGGCGGCTGGATGAATCCCCGGATCGTGGAATGGTTCGGAGAATATGCAAAGCTCGCAGCGGAGCGGTTCAGCGACCGGGTGACTCACTTTTTTACACTGAATGAACCCCAGTGTTTTGTAGGGTTGGGATTCCTGATAGGGGAACATGCGCCGGGGCTGAAATGTCCGCTGAAGGATACTTTCGAGATGGCGCACAATGTCTTGAAGGCACATGGGCGCGCAGTGCAGATGCTGCGTCAGTGTGGAAGGCGGCCGCTGACGATCGGCTATGCGCCTACGGCCAGTATGTGCTATCCGGAAACGGAGAAGCCGGAGGACATTGAGGCCGCAAGACAGATGCTTTTTGCCTTGCAGCCCGACGATAGAAATTGGACATGGAATGTGTCATGGTGGTCAGATCCGGTACTCACGGGACATTATCCGGAGGAAGGGCTGAAGCGGTATGAACCTTATCTGCCGGAGATAACGGATGCGGATATGGCGCTGATCTCAGAGCCGATTGATGTGTACGGCCAGAATATTTATAATGGAAGGTGCATCCGCATGGGTGAAAACGGCATGCCGGAGGATGTGAAGCGCTATGAGGGATTTCCAAAGACAGCCATCGACTGGCCGGTAACGCCAAAGGCGCTGTACTGGGGACCCAAGTTTTTGTATGAACGGTATCAGAAGCCGATTTATATTACCGAAAATGGATTATCCTGCCATGATGTGATTTCGATAGACGGAAAAGTTCATGACCCCAATAGGATTGATTTTCTGGCAAGATATCTGCGTGAGCTGAAGCGGGCGGCAGGAGAGATTGACCTGCGGGGGTATTTTCAGTGGTCGCTGATGGATAATTTTGAGTGGGCAAAGGGATATTCCGAGCGTTTTGGAATGGTCTATGTGGATTATCGGACCGGGCAGAGAATCCCAAAGGATTCTGCATATTGGTACCATGATGTGATTCAGAACAATGGAGAAGAATTATGAGTATATTGAAATTAAAGCCAAGCTGCAAGGACTATCTCTGGGGCGGCAGCAGACTGAAGGAAGAATATGGAAAGGAATATGCGGGGGACGTGCTTGCCGAGACATGGGAATTATCCTGCCATCCGGACGGCCCTTCTTATATTGCAAATGGAGCTTTTAAAGGAAAGACGCTGCAGGATTATATTGACGAAGAAGGAAAAGAGGTGTTGGGGACGCACTGCCGAAGGTTTCGGGATTTTCCAATCTTGACAAAATTTATTGACGCAAGGGATAATCTGTCCATTCAGGTACACCCGGATAACGGATATGCGCTGAAGAATGAAGGGCAGTATGGAAAGACCGAAATGTGGTATGTGATGGATGCCGGGGAGGGAGCCTATCTCTATTATGGATTCCGTCAGGAAATCAGCCGGGAGGAATTCGAGAGGCGCATCGAAGAGGATACGCTTCTGGAGGTTTTGAACGCAGTCCCGGTGCAGAAGGGGGATGTTCTGTTTATTGAATCCGGCACAATCCATGCCATTGGAAAGGATATTCTGATCGCGGAAATCCAGCAGAATTCCAACGTGACCTACCGGGTGTATGATTACGGCCGGGTGGGCAAAGACGGTAAAAAGAGGGATCTTCATATAGAAAAGGCTCTGGCGGTCACAAGGCGGGTGCCGATTATCCGGGATAAGAAAAGCTACCCCCATGTGGCGGACTGCGATTATTTTACCGTGGACAAATTAAATTTAGACGGCAAGGTTATGAAGCGGATGGAAGGAACTGTATCCGGGGAATCCTTCGCGAGCATCCTGATACTGGACGGCGAGGGCAGGATTACCTGCGGCCGGGAGAGACTTGCCTTTCAGAAGGGAGACAGTTTCTTTCTCTCAGCCGGAAGCGGAGCTTATCAGGTGGAAGGACGGTGCGACGCGCTGATTACCACAATCCGGGAAAAGGCGGCGCCGGTACGGATCGGGATTGACATTGGGGGTACAGATACCAAAATCGGGCTGGTGGATGTGCATCAGAAGCTGATCACTTCCGTATCTGTCCCCACGAATGCTGGAGGCCGGACGCCGGTGCAGGTTTTAAGAGACATCGGCGAGACGGTCCTCGAGCTTCTGAATAGTGAAGGAATCCCGGTGGATCAATGCGTGGGGGCGGGTATCGGCGTACCCGGCACGGTGGACCGGAAAATGGGCGTGGTCCGGTATTCCAATAATATCCGCTGGGAGCAGGTGGCGGTTGCTGAAGAAATCGGAA
Source organism: uncultured Dorea sp. (assembly GCA_910584095.1). Classification (GTDB taxonomy): domain Bacteria; phylum Bacillota; class Clostridia; order Lachnospirales; family Lachnospiraceae; genus Claveliimonas. The sequence goes on from CAJTYU010000006.1 coordinate 94,731, forward strand.
AGATTCTTCCCATACCGGTAAAAATAGCAAACGACGCAGACTGCGCCGCACTGGGCGAGGCGTCGGCGGGAGCCGGAAGGGGCTGGCAGGATGTGGTCATGCTGACCTTGGGAACCGGAGTCGGCGGGGGCATTATCCTAAATGGAGAAATATATGAAGGAAAAGGCGTCGGCGGAAGCGAGCTTGGGCATATGGTGATCCTGGAGGACGGCGAACCCTGTACCTGCGGCCGCAGGGGATGTTTGGAAGCATATGCCTCCGCCACAGCCTTGGTTCGCAGCGCAGAGAGAAAATTGGGAAAGAAGGAATTGACGCCCAAGCAGATCTTTGAGCTGGCAGAACAGGGAGAGAAAGCCGCGCAGGAGGCAGTGGAAGACTACCAGAAAAAACTTGCCACGGGAATCGTCAACATCGTCAATATTTTCCGCCCTCAGCTTGTGCTGATCGGCGGCGGGATCTCCGCGCAGGGGGAGAAGCTTCTGGCTCCGCTGCGGGAAATCGTAAAGGAAAATGCCTTTGGAGGAAGCAAGGGAGAGGTGCCGGAAATAGAAGCGGCGTCCCTTGGGAACGACGCCGGGATGATTGGGGCGGCTAGTCTGGTGTAAAGAGTTGCGGCCGGTAATGATGAAGAACACAAGAAAAATGAAAGGAACATCAGATAACAGAAGATAGAAAAGCGGTCTGCGGTAAACGACCTGCCGTTTACGGCAGGTCAGAATTTTCGGCCTCCCGGTCGAATAATATAGTAGGGATTATTTTATGGACCGGTTCCGTAAGGGGGGCCGGTCTTCTTTTTTTGCGTTCGTTCATTAATTCTACGAGCAGGCTCACAGTTTCATAAGCCAGTTTGTCAATCTGCTGTCCTACGGTGCTGAAAGGAATGACGCCTTCTCTGGAAATAGGGGAATTGTCAAATCCCACCAAAAGATAATCCTTCGGAAGCCTTCCATATTTTCGATAAAGAAGATTTAGAAGGACATTTGCCTGCGTATCATTGGAAATAAATATACCTTTTTTGCAGGAAGGATAGGTTTGGACAATTTCATCCAGCACGCTGGTTAACTGGGCCTGAATGGATTCATAGCTGCTTTCGATTTCCCGCAGGAAAAGCTGGCGGGGGAGATGATGCTCCTGACAGTAATCAAGAAAGCCCTGCATGCGTCCGTAAGCTGGAATGGCCGGGTCTGCCGGGGAATTGATGTGCAGCAGCACATCGCAGTTATGCCTGTGGAGGAAAGACGCGGCCTGCCGCCCGCCGGAGTAGTTGTCAGAATTTACGCTGCACACATGCTCGTCTTCACGCTCTATGGTGACAATAGGGATGGGTAATTCTGCCAGATCCCGGGAAGGGATGGTGTGGCTTAGGATGATCAGGCCTTCTATTTTATAGGCAAGAAGCTCCTGAATATACCGCCGTTCCGTTTCCTCTTGCTCGTTTCCGGCAAAAACAAGGAATTTGTATCCAAAGGTCTCATAGGTAGAAAGAATCCGGCTCAGCGTTTCCGAATAGTAATGGAGAACCAGATTTGGGATAATGATTCCGATAAATTCGGTTTTTCCATTGGCGAGGATGCGGGCGACTTTATTTTCACGGTAATCCAGATCGATCAGCGCCTGTGCAATGATTTCTTGATTTCTCAGGGTCAGGGAATCAGGATTGTTGAAATATCTGGAAATGGTAGTTTTGGAAAAATTCGTATATTTTGCAATGTCGTCAAAGGTGACGTTTTTTTTCTGAGTCATTGTATCGTGTCCTTTCCGCGGCAGTTGTATTTCTGTCTGTGATTTTTAGGAGGAACGCCGCCCGGTTTCTATAAGAGCGCTCCGCCCGGAAATCGCAGGCATTGACCTCCGTTTCAGTATATCAAAAAAGGGAATACCGGACAATGAGGAATCGGTTAAGTAACCGGTTTTGTGAAAGGTATACAATTTGGATGTCTGCAAATCAGACAATTGTCACAAATATTTTTTTGGTAATTGACTGAACTATAGACAGAGTGTTAAGATATAGTTACAAAAAAGTAACCGGTTACTTTACCGGTTACAAAACAAAAAAGTTTGCTGGAAGGAAACAGCGAACAGGAGTGAAACAAGGAGGGAAGACGCATGAGAAAGAGATTCATGGCAAGGGCTGCGGCAGCCGGGCTTGTGACGGCGCTTACGGCGTCCATGCTGACCGGATGCAGGTTTGGATTTGCAAGCGACCCGGATGATCCGAACGAAGAAGAAGCGGTTATACCCATCGATACCTCGGTAGATACGTTTGAGTATGACGCTTCTTTGAAGGGGACGAGTATCACACTGTTAAATTCCAAGGCAGAGATTCAGGTGGCCCTTGGAGAGATGGGGGCCGCATTTGAGGAAAAATCGGGCGTTCATGTAGAGGTAATGCCGGTTACAGACGGTGATTCCCCTTATACCAAGGTGGTCAGCCTTTATAATTCCGGCAATCCGCCTACCATGTCGATTCTGGATACCACGGACGTTATCGCGCTGGCCGAGGAGAAGGCGGCGGATCTGACGGAGGAAGAATGGACGAATGAAGCGGGGGAGTATCTGACAGAGGTAAATGGAAAAATATACAGCTTTCCGCTGTGCATTGAAGGACGGGGAATCATTTACAACAAAGCTGTGATCGAGAAAGCATTGGGGCGGGAATTTGACCCGGAGTCCATTACCACGCAGGATGAATTTGTGGAACTTCTGGATACTCTGGTGGATGCCGGAATTGAGAAGCCGGTTTCTGTTGCGAAGGAGGACTGGTCGCTGGGAGCCCATCATCTGCAGTATATCTATGAAACCTATGACGGAACCTCGGAGGGGGCGCAGGCAGTCATCGAGAAGATCAAGAAGGGAAATTTAGAGCTAGAGTCCTATGACAGGCTGTCGGAGTTTCTGGATATGTTTGATGTGCTGAAGAAGTACAATGTGGCAAAGGGAGATCCCTTGGGCGCGGATTACGATGAAATGGCAATCGACTTGGCGGATGGAAAAACCGCTTTCTGGTTTAACGGAAACTGGGCTTGGCCGAATATGGCGGAGGCCGGAGCGGAAAATGAGGATGAATATGGATTTCTTCCTTATTTCTTGAATAATGACAGAGATGATTTTGCAAATAGCAAAATTCAGGGTTCTCCCTCTAAGCAGGTGATGATCGACGGACAGATTGCTTCCGAGAAAGAGCAGGCCGCGGCAAAGGAATTTTTAAATTGGATCGTGTACAGTGAAATTGGCCAGCAGATGCTGGTAAAGACTTGTAATGTGATCCCGCCGTTTACCAATAATCCCTATGAACCGGCGGACCCGTTAAGCCGTGACATTTATGAGAAAGTCCAGGAGGGAAAAGCATTCAATGCGTCTGCGATCGTGCCGAATGACCACTGGTCCGTACTAGGGGCGGCTATGCAGAAATATCTTGCGGGAAGAAGCGACAGGGAAGAGCTTACAGAATCCATTCAGGATTACTGGGATGAGCAGGAATAAGGAGGAGCGTCTTATGAAATCAAAAAATAGCGCGAAAGATTTTGGGATGTTTGCGCTGCCGGGAATGTTTTGCTTTTTTGCGGTTGTGATCATACCTTTTGTTTATGGTGTGTACCTGACCCTGACAGACTGGAACGGCGTCTCAAAGGTTAAGAATTTTATTGGCCTTAAAAATTTTACAGGAGTTGTGAAGGACGCGCAGTTCTGGACCTCCCTTCTTCTGACCTTTAAGTATGTAATTGTAGTGGTGGTTTTGGTAAATGTATTTGCGTTTGCAATCGCTTACCTTCTGACGAGAGGCATTAAGGGGCAGAACTTTTTCAGGGCCGGGTTCTTTACGCCGAACTTAATTGGTGGTATTGTGCTGGGATACATTTGGCAGTTTGTTTTTTCCAGAGTATTTGTAAGCATTGGGGAAAGCACCGGGTGGAGCTTATTTGAGGTGTCCTGGCTGTCCGACCCGACCAATGCGTTTATCGCGCTGGTTGTAGTGTCTGTATGGCAGTTGTCCGGCTATATGATTCTGATTTATGTGGCTGGATTTATGGGGCTCAGCGAGGATGTGCTGGAGGCGGCAAGCATTGACGGGGCTTCCGGGTTTGTGAAGCTGAAGAATATTATTATGCCGCTGATGATGTCGTCGGTAACCATTTGTCTGTTCCTGACGCTTTCCAGGGCGTTTATGGTATACGATGTGAACCTGTCGCTGACCGCGGGCGCGCCTTACGGAACGACGGAAATGGCGGCGATGCATGTGTATGAAAAGGCGTTTACATCCAGACAGTTCGGCGTCGGCCAGTCTGAGGCGCTGATTCTGTTTATCATTGTGGCATGTATCAGCGGACTCCAGGTGTACTTTACGAAAAAGCAGGAGGTGGAAGCATAATGAAACAGACGACGATTGGCGGAACAAAGAGAAAAGTAACAAATTTTCTTGCAATGGCGGGACTGGTTATAATTTTTATTGCCTATATGTTTCCATTTCTGATGGTAGTGATCAATTCCCTGAAACAGAAACGGGATATTATAAAGAGTCCTTTTTCATGGCTGTTTACGATTAAGGGACTGTCCTTTGACAATTTTGTAAAAGCATTTACCCAGATGGATTTCCTGAACGCATTCAAGAATTCCCTGATTATAACGGTATCCGCGACGGTGCTGGTGACGCTGTTTGCCGCAATGCTGGCATATTATATAGTGCGCCATAACAATAAGATTTCCAAGATCACCTTTGGGCTGATGGTGGCGTCCATGATCATTCCCTTTCAGGCGATTATGATTCCGCTGGTCAGCATTTACGGCGGAACTCTGAATATCTTAAACCACAGGATCACGCTGATCTTTATGCACACGGGATTTTCCATGGCGATGTCGGTATTCATGTTCCACGGCTTTATTAAGGGAAATGTGCCGATGGCGCTGGAGGAAGCGGCTTACATAGACGGATGTACCCATTCCCAGACCTTTTTTAAGATCGTGCTTCCGCTTTTGAAGCCGATCATTTCGACGATGGTGATTTTGAACTCTCTGGCGTTCTGGAATGATTTCCTTCTGCCGTCGCTGGTTCTGACGGATAAGAAACTGCTGACGCTGCCGCTTTCGACCTATAGTTTTTACGGCACTTATTCGGCGGATTATGGAACCATTATGGCCGGACTTCTGCTATGTGTAGTTCCGATTCTGATTTTGTATATCGTACTCCAGAAGCAGATTATCGGCGGCGTGGTTGCCGGTGCGGTGAAATAAGATATTTTTACTTACGGCAGGAGCGGCATGGACGCCGCCTTGTGGGAAATGCGCCTCTGAACGCCTGTTTAGCATCTTAGAATGCGGAAGGGCTTGGGGGCGCTTTTGTAATGGGAGGAGCGAAGGCTGCTGTGAACGGAGCGAACCGCAACGCCGCTTATAAATTGTGTGGAAAAATATTGCGGGTAGATTTTGACAGTGGGAGTGGGATGGGTATATAATATTTTCATAGAAATAAGATCGCGCAGGCTGTGTAGGACGCATTCATGGTTTTCATGAAGCAACGGGTTAAGCGGCCATGCTATTAGGGGTATTTGACGCTGCTCCAAATTCTTGATACGGACGGGTTTTGCCTGTTTAGGGATGGATGCGTTTAGGTTTTTAATTTGGCGGGAAGAGGATTAGACGAGTATGATATATGATGAATTGCATTTGAAGGCTCCGGGGAACTGGATGAATGATCCCAACGGATTTATTTTTTTTAAGGGGAAATACCATTTGTTTTACCAGTATTTTCCGTATGGCCCTATGTGGGGGACGATGCACTGGGGACATGCGGTGAGCGGCGATCTGGTGCGCTGGGAGCATAGGGATATTGCGCTGTTTCCCACGAAGGGGTATGACAGGAACGGCATTTTTTCGGGCAGCGCGCTGGAAAAGGACGGAAAATTATATCTGTATTATTCGGCAGTGCGTTATCTTGAGGAGGACGCGGAGAATATCCATTATGCGCCCCAGGACCGGTATGAGACCAGTCAGGCGGTTTTGGTGTCTGAGGATGGGATGCAGTTTGATAACTGGGGAGGAAAGACAAAGATTATTCCAGTCTGCCGCAGGCCGGAGACAGCGGACGCGGCGCATACCAGAGACCCAAAGGTATGGGAGGAAGACGGCGTTTATTATATGGTGCTGGGAAGCACATGGAAGGAGGAAGTGGGGCGCGCGGTATTTTACCGGAGCGCCGATGGGATAAATTGGGAGTATGTGAACCAGCTTCGGGACCGCCGGTTTGGACGGATTCTGGAATGTCCGGATGTTTTCCGGGCCGGGGAGGATTACATTTTCTTAGGTTCGCCGATGTATGTGGGAGGAGATGAACCGGGATACGGCCATCACGCGGTTTGCGCTATGGCGGAATTTGACCGGGAGATTTGCGGGCTGAAGCTTTTGTCGGAGTGCCGGTACATAGATTATGGACAGGATCTTTACGCGGCGCAGACCAATGTAGACGAGATGGGAAGGCGGGTGATGGTAGCGTGGATGCGTATGCCGGAGGCTGTGCCGGCAAAAGACCGGAAGCCTTGGATTGGTATGATGTGCCAGCCGAGGGTGGTTGAGGCGGCAGAGGGGCATATCTTTTTCCGGGTACATCCGAATGTGAACCAGTATTTTGGAAAGGAGACGGCAGAGAAGGACAGGCTGCCGCAGACATCCTGCCGGATCCGGACGGCGCTCTCGGAAGGGGAGGAGCTGGAAATCGGCGGTTACCGTATCTGGGCAGAACAGGATGCGGTATGGACCGACCGGAGCCGCGTGTTTGCCGGAAGAAAAGACCACAAATTGGTAAGCGTTACGCCAAAGCTGCATGGGCGGTATGAGCTGGACATCTTTGTATCGCCGAATCTGATTGAAGTATTTGTAAACGAGGGAGAATATGTGATCAGCAATGTGGTATATGGATTGGACGGCGGGCTGCGGGGGAAGATTGAAAGGATGTATGTAGCAGTTGATTAGGAGATTCTAAAGGCAGTTTGGAGGGTATGTTTGTGCAAGTATTGGAAAAAAGAAATGAGAGAGTGATGTTTATGAAAATAGGAAAGATATTCATGGCGGCAGCGTCAGGCTTATTGGAGCGGGCGCTGTCCTGACAAATGACGGGATGGTTATTAATTACGGTACGCTGGTGAATAACGGGTTCGTTAAATTTGTAGCCTGTTTGTATATAACCTTAACCTCTACCTAACTAAAATGAAATGGAACTAACAAATTGAGTATCACGGCAATTACAACAGCACTTAATATCATATACGCTGTTTCCTTAAAGGTATTACGTTTTAAAGCCGCTAATCCACAGCCAAAGACTATTGCCTCTAGCATTGAATATGGATCAAAATAAATCCAGCCATAAACAAATGTGAAATTGAATAAAATCGCAAGTATTATCGCTGAAAGCATAAAAGATATGTTGCTTTGTCCCTTAGCGTACCAACAAATAAATGCTAATAATGGAGAAATGACTGTAAAACCAACCCAAATCATTGCATAGCTTTTTGGGAAAAAGCCTGCGACATAGTTGGAATATATATAATAGCTTGAAACCATTCCAACGAAAAATACGAATACATTTAATGACGCTCTAAGCGATGAGCGACTGTAAATCGCAATATACAAGGCAAGCAATAACCATATAGCAAAACGACCAAGAAAATTACCAATATCTAAATCTTCAAATATAAACGGCAAAGCATTGCTTGCTGTAGTATCTAAAAATTTTGAAAAAGTTCCTAGAACTATTCCAAAGCACAGTATAAGTGCTGTATTTATAATTTTTCTGCTAACGGGTAATTCATTTTCTGTATTTCTTATATTAATCAAAAACTTGTTCATAATATACCTCTAAACTCAATTTTCCTTTAAATTTATTATACACGTCGCTTTAAGTATTGTCATTTCTTTTCCGCTTTTGAGAAGGAGGCAGACGCTATGACGAAAACCAACATTACGCCCGCCGCAACGGTTTTCCCAATCCAACCCATTTCACGGACAATGGAATCTCCGGAACCCGGTTCGACCGCCCCGGATTCACTGCCATGATGGAGAAAGTGAACCGAAAGAAAACAAACGTGGCACATATCAGCAAGGTAAAGTATCTTGGATACGCATTTTACCGTTATAAGGGGAAATGAGTACAGAGCTAAGAGACTGACGCAGTTTGTCAGGGGCATAATTTATATTTCTATATTGTTTGAATATAAAAAGAGGATATTGTGTTATTTTGGGAAAGTATTCTGCAAGAATTGCGCAGATGCTTATAGTATAATGCGGATTATAAAAATCGATTATTCTAATTTGGCAGGAGGATGGGCGGATGATTAAAAAATATGTATTTGGGCAGCCGGTTTGTACCGATGCGGTTGTGATGAATATCCCGGAAAGCGGGGACGCGTTTTCTGTGATGGAGCTTACGGAATCTGACGGAGTTAAGCTGTGCTGCCGCATGGGGGAGAGAGACGTAGTCTATGGGCTGGGAGAACAGGTTAGGGGAATGAATAAGCGGGGCTTTTCCTATGTGAGTTATGCTACGGACGATTCGATCCATACCGAGAATAAGCATTCCCTGTACGGCGCCCATAATTTTCTGGCGCTGGCGCGTAAGAGCCGGGAAACAGATTCTGGAGAGGGAGGCTCCTTTGGTATTTTTGTAGACGACCCAGGGCGGGTAGTCTTCGACGTGGGGGAGACGAAGCATGACCAGCTTGTAATACAGGCTGGCGGAGACTGTGTTATTTATGTGATTGAGGGAGAAGATCTGAAGGATATTGTCAGGCAGTTCCGCAGGCTGATCGGGAGGAGCTACCTTCCGCCGAAGTGGGCGTTTGGTTATCAGCAGTCCCGCTGGGGATACGTCTGTCAGGAGGATGTCAGGGAGGTCGTAAGAGGGCATCACGGACAGGGGATCCCGCTGGAGGCGGTATATCTGGATATTGATTATATGGAGAATTACAAGGATTTTACGGTAGATGGTGAGAAGTTTCCGGCATTCGGTGATTTTGTAGATGAAATGAAGGGACAGGGCGTACACCTTGTGCCGATCATAGACGCAGGAGTCAAGATCGAGAAGGGTTATCCGGTTTATGAGGAAGGCGTTCAGAAGGGGTATTTCTGCAAGGATGAGGAGGAAGGAGACTTTGTGGCGGCAGTCTGGCCGGGCAGGGTTCATTTCCCGGATATGCTGAATCCTGAGGCAAGGGCGTGGTTTGGAGAAAATTATAAGTTCCTGACGGATCAGGGGATAGACGGATTCTGGAATGATATGAACGAGCCAGCCATTTTTTATTCAGAGAAGAACCTTGAGAAGGTCATGGATGAGGTGATTTCGCTGAAGGATGAGAACCTTGACATTGATTCCTTTTTCCATATGGTGGAAATTGTAACGGGATTGTCCAATAACCGGAAGGATTATAAGAGCTTTTACCATAACATGAATGGGGAGAAGGTGTGCCATGACAAGGTGCATAATCTTTACGGATTTAACATGACAAGAGCGGCGGCAGAGGCGTTTGAGAAGCTTATGCCGGAGAAACGGACGCTTTTGTTTTCCCGGTCATCCTATATTGGAATGCATCGGTACGGCGGCATCTGGACCGGTGACAATGAATCATGGTGGAGCCATATTCTGCTGAGTATGCAGCAGATGCCGGCCTTAAATATGTGCGGAATCCTGTACACGGGTTCGGATATCGGAGGATTCGGAAGCGATACGACGGAGGATCTTCTGATGCGCTGGCTGGAATTTGCCATGTTTACGCCGCTGATGCGCAATCATGCGGCAATGGGCACCAGACGGCAGGAAATTTACCAGTTTGAGCGGATAGAGGATTTCCGGAATCTGATCCGGCTCCGTTATGGCCTGCTTCCCTATATTTACAGCGAATATATGAAGGCGGCGCTGAGCGGCGGGATGTATTTCAGGCCGATAGCATTTGACTATCCTGAGGACGCCCACGCAGATCAGGTAGAGGACCAGCTCATGATTGGGGAGAGCATTATGATCGCGCCGGTTTATGTGCAGAATGCAAAGGGGCGGTACGTATACCTGCCGGAGGAAATGCTGATGGTACGGATGCGTTCGCTGGAGGACTATGCCAGTGAAGCGATGGATAAGGGACATCATTATGTGGAAACAGACTTGAATGAGTTGGTGATCTTTGTGAAAAAGAATCGTGTGCTGCCGATTGCGGCGCCGGATCGGGATGTGAAGACAACGGCGGATATAGAGGATGCGCCGATAATATGGTTCGGCTTTATCGAAACCGCCGCGGAATATGTATTTTATGACGACGACGGAATATCCAGAAATCCCGTTCCGGAAGAAAAATGGAAAACAGTTACCGTTCGGAAAGAAGATCTGGCATGCTGATTGGTTCCCTGTGCAGGAGGCGGTATTTTCTGGGAGTGATTCCGTATTGGCGTTTGAAAATGCGAATAAAATAAGAATGATTTTCAAAGCCGGCCTGCTCTGAAATTTCCAGTACGGTTAGGTCGGTGGCGCGCAGAAGCTCTTCTGCCTTTTCCAGACGGCAGCGGTTGAGATATTCTATGAAGGTGGCGCTGGTAAAGGACTTGAAAAATTTCATGAAATAAGACGTGCTGTAGCCGCAGAAGGCGGCGGCTTCCTGCAAGGTCAGAGGGTGCATGTAATTTGCGCTGATGAACTGGAGCAGCGCTTTCATTTTCTGGATCTGGACGAGTGTGGCGCAGCCGGAATCACCAGACGCTGTGTTCTGTCTGCAAGGCTCAAGAATGCTGAGTATGGCAAATAAGCGGGCCTTGATGAACAGTTCTTTTCCGGGCATGGCATTCTCTCTGGTTTCCAGCTCCAAGAGATCTGTTATGGAGTCTTTGAGGGACAGATAGTCTGCGTGATCGGAAGTAAGCTTGAGAGGGAGCATGGCGGAGCCCTCCAGATAGGGCCGGAGATATTTCTGGAAACAGGCGTCCGAGGGAGAGTCCTGACCGAGCAGGCATAGGTCAAATACGATGGTGTAATATTCTGCATGCTGCCTGCCGTCCCGGTCAATGGAGTGGAGCTGGTTGGGCAGGATCAGGATAATATCCCCCGGTTGGGCGCGTAGGGGAGTCTTATTTACCGAAATAATACAGGAGCCGTCTAATATATAGGTAATTTCCATTTCATTGTGCCAGTGAAGGGGGTAGGAGCGCATGCCGTCAGGGATTAAGGAACGGTAAACGGCATAGGGAAACGCGGCGCTTCCGTGCTGCTTATTTTCATATCTGGTGCCGGTTCGGCCGGAGGATGGTTTCATAGTTCTGGGACTTCCTTTCTTATGGTAACAGTTATATGGAAATTTGCAAAAATGAACGGCGGGCGCGGATTTTCGCAAAAGTTTTTTGTAGATTTTGTATATGGATGAATGATAAGTGTTTGTGATAGGATTGTACAATAAAACAAGGTTATCGTGCAAGAAGAAAGCTATGATATCATGGAAAATGAAAGGAGTTTGTAATGATGATAGAAGAAAAGCTGATTTCGAGACTGGGAGAAGATGTGAAGGATTGCAGCAATGAGGAGATTTACGGAGCCTTGCTTGGGATTGCTCAGGAGATGGCGGAGAAGAGGGCCGGCAATGAGGGAAAGAAAAAGATCTACTATGTGTCGGCGGAATTTTTGATCGGGAAGCTGTTGTCTAATAATCTGATCAATCTCGGCATCTATCAGGAGGTCCGGGATCTGCTTGCGAAAAATGGGAAGGATCTCTGCGAGATCGAGGAACTGGAGGCAGAGCCGTCTCTTGGAAATGGAGGGCTTGGAAGGCTTGCAGCCTGTTTCTTGGACTCCATCGCAACGCTTGGCTACAGCGGAGAGGGAATCGGTTTGAATTACCATCTGGGACTGTTTAAACAAGGATTTGAAAAGCGGCTTCAGAAGGAGTCGCCAAATCCATGGCGCCAGCCTGCGTCGTGGCTTAAGAAGACGGAGGTTTCCTATCCGGTTCAATTTGGGAAGCTTACGCTTCAGTCACGGATGTATGAGATTGCCGTGACGGGATATGAGAACCGCACGAATAAGCTGCGTCTGTTTGACGTGGATTCTGTGGACGAGGGGATCGTAAAGGACGGTATTGATTTTGATAAGGATGATATTGCGAAAAATCTGACATTGTTTTTGTATCCGGACGACAGTGACGAGGCCGGAAGGAAACTCAGGATTTATCAGCAGTATTTTATGGTGAGCAACGGGGCTCAGCTGATTCTTGACGAGTGTACGGCGAAGGGAAGCAATCTTTATGATTTGGATGAATATGCGGTGATCCAGATCAACGATACCCACCCGACGATGATCATACCGGAGCTGATCCGTCTTCTGATGGAGCGGGGGTTAACCATGGATGATGCGATCGAAGTGGTGAAGAAGACCTGCGCTTATACGAATCATACGATTCTGGCGGAAGCTCTGGAGAAATGGCCGATTCATTATCTGAAAGAAGTGGTTCCGCAGCTGGTTCCGATTATCGAGATCTTGGACGACCGGATTCGGAGAAAATTTGAGGATGAGAGCGTTGCCATTATAGACCGGAATGACACCGTCCATATGGCGCATATCGATATCCATTATGGCTGCAGTGTCAACGGCGTCGCTTACCTCCATACGGAAATATTGAAGAATTCCGAGCTGAATAATTTTTATAAAATATATCCGGAAAAATTCAATAATAAGACCAATGGAATTACCTTCCGCAGATGGCTTATGTATTGTAACCCGGCGCTTACCAAGGGGCTTGCAGAGTGGATTGGTAAAGGTTTCTATAAAGACGCCATGGAGCTTAAGAAGCTGGAAGAACTGGCGGATAAGAAAGAGATACTGGACGCCTTGCTTGACATCAAGCATGACAACAAACTGCTCTTAAAGGAGTATCTGAAGGAAACGCAGGGGATAGAGCTGAATGCAAATTCCATTTTTGACATACAGGTTAAGCGGCTTCATGAGTACAAAAGGCAGCAGTTAAATGCGCTGTATGTGATTTACAAATATCTCCGGATTAAGGAAGGGGAGCGCCCGGAGACTCCGATTACCGTTATTTTCGGGGCAAAGGCCGCGCCCGCCTATACCATTGCCAAGGATATTATTCACTTGATCCTCTGCCTTCAGGAGCTGGTCAACAATGACCCGGAGGTAAGTCCGTACCTGAATGTTGTGATGGTGGAGAATTATAATGTGACGCTGGCGGAGAAGCTGATACCGGCATGCGACATTTCTGAGCAGATTTCCCTTGCGTCTAAGGAAGCAAGCGGAACCGGCAATATGAAGTTCATGCTTAACGGCGCGGTGACTTTGGGAACCGAGGACGGAGCAAACGTGGAGATCCATCAGTTTGTGGGAGACGATAACATCTATATCTTTGGCGCGTCCAGCGACGAGGTGATTGCGCACTACGATAAGGCGGATTATGTGTCCATGGATTACTATAAAAAGAATCCGGTTGTCAAAGAAACCGTAGATTTTATCGACGGACCGGAACTTCTTGCTCTGGGAAGCAAGGAGCATCTGACGCGGCTGAAGAAGGAGCTTCTGAATAAAGACTGGTTTATGACCTTCTTAGATCTGGATGACTATATTGAGAAGAAGGAACAGGCGCTGAAGGATTATCAGGATCGGGAGGCGTGGGCAAAGAAGATGCTTTATAATATCAGTAACGCGGGCTTCTTCTCATCTGACCGGACGATAGAGGAATATAACAAAGATATTTGGAAATGTGAGAAATAAATAATAAAAGGAACGATAAGGGACTGCCGGGGAATCTGTATAGGATTCCCCGGCAGTCCCTTAGTATGTACAGGATTAGAAAGGAAATTCTATGGGAAAAGAGACGGTCGAAGGTTTGCTAATTTTCGATCGAAAACTACAATTCGAGGACAAAACATGACAGTTGGAGCCAGAAGCAACACAAACGGATAATTTTGGTGTATGATTTTTTGGAAATAGAATTTTAGAAATCTAATACAAAAATATGTGCAGCAAAAGGAAAGCAATTATGAAGAAAAAAACAATTGGTATAACGGTTATATTGATTGCTGTCATTGCCATTGCCGGAGGCGCGGGATATGCTTGGGGATATAATCAGAAGAATGCGCAAGGAACACAGGAGGCTTCCCATAAGAAAGAAATCGAGGAATCTTCCATTATCGGAGTTGTGAATATGGATGAAGGAATAGAGGAGAACGGTGAGCGAATTAATTATGCTGACAGTATTATTCAATTCCAAAGCAGTACCTTTGAGTATGTGTCTCTTTCAGAAGCAAGGGCGGGACTGGAAAATGGAACATATGGCGCGTACATTACAATACCGGCCACCTTTTCTAAGAGCGTGGCAAGCATTAACACAACACCCCAGCCGGCGCAGTTTGAGTATGTAATTAACAGCCGTTTGTCGGGAAAGACGCAGTATAGCATCTTGTATGACGTACTGAGTTTTGGAGAGAGCATTAACAATAATTTGAGTTATATGTATCTGGATAATATTCTGAAGGAATTTCATCAAGTACAGGATGGCGCGGCTGTTGTAATAGATAACGATTTGAAAGATAAAAGCGCAATTGATGAAATCAAAGCATATGATCTGGTCGAAATGGTTGCCATACCGGAATTAAAGCATGAAGAAAATAACGTGGGGGCTTTGGAAATTGAGAGCTATGTGTCGGCAAATACAGAGATGGTGAAAAGCGTAGATGAGGAATATCACAAACGTGTAGAAGACGCTAAGGAACAGCTAAGCGCCCTGAAAGAAAACGGAGAAACCTTGTCAAAAGTATTGGCGTCTCTTTCATCAGATGCCGGAGAGATTGATATTACCAAAAACGAGTCGGGAACTTCAATTGCAGAGGAAGCGGGAGTTAAGCTGGAAGAAACTTTGGAGCGGGAGCAAAATAAGCTTCAGGAAAACAGCGCCGACTTGTTTGCAAAAGTTTTGGAAATGCAGGATGGCGTAGGAGAAATCATAGAAAGCCTGGATGTTTCCGTTGAAAAAGGAAATATAAAGTCGGAGGAAGAAGTAGAAACGATACTGGGGGAATATGAAGAAAAGATAATAAGCAATATTCAGGGACTGGATTTCAAAGAGGATCCCGCAACAGGCGGTTATATTTTGGAATTTGATACCAAAAAAGACGGGACGGCCAAGACACTAGGATTGTCTGTACAGACGGGTGGAGACGGAGGGGCAAAGCAGCAAGACCAGAGAGCATTGCTGAATGCTATAACAGGAAGGATGCTTGCGGCACAGTACGAAACGGTAAATGCTGCGGTGGAAATTCCAAAAGCGGGCGGAGAAGCGGATCCAAATTCAGAATCAGATGCAGGACAAAATGCAGAACCGGAAACAACAGCAGAGATTGAAGTGAGTAAAGGAATTGCTTCCGTGCTGGAAGAATGTAATTCGGATGCTGAGATTGCCGCTATGCTCCAAAGAACGGGATATGCTACTGCGTCGGAATTTATGCAGTCAGTCAGCGACGGGACGGCTGATATAGGAACTGGGAATAAGGTAGTCGTATCCGGCGATGTAGAACAGTTTAAGAAATTTTTGATTGAAAAAGTGGAAGAGGCGCCAAAGGAATTTCAGCTTACCGGATATCAGGATTATGTCTATGACGCCGATGGGAATATTCAAAGTACGGAAGATGGAAGGGAACTTCATATCGCGGATTTATTGGAACAGTTCAAGGAAAAATTAGGAGGTGCGGATATCTCTGCCGGCGATATGCTTAAGCTGGATACGGAGGGGATTAAGAGTATCTTTGACAAGGATTATGTCGGAACAATACAGAAGAATGCGGAAGCCGTTCAAAATAAGTTTGACGACAGATATGGCAAAGAAACCGTTGCAATTGCAGGGTATCATGAACAAGTTGCAGCGTATAGGCCAGCGGTTACGGCGGATTTTATTTCCGAAAACACCTCCGAGATGCAGAAGAATAATACGCTGCTGCAGGAGAAGGTACTGGAAAATAATAAAAGCTATGCTGAGTTTGCGGGGAATGTATTTAAGACAAGTGAGGAAAATATACTTGCGATTCAGAAAAATATAGAAGAAGCAAAAGAAGCATCTAATACGGCAGTAGAGGATGGCTTGAATGATGCAAAGCTGGTTAAGGACAGCACAAGCGAAGAGAATCAGAAGATACTGGCGGATTTTATGAAGAAGCTTCCTTATACAAGATTAGGCAGTATGGAATATACCCAGGCATATCAGTTTATCGCGAAACCGGTAATTTTAAATAACAGCTCTGCAGACAATGAGGAAGAGAAGGGAAGCGTGAAAGTTTCAGCAGAGGAAAAGGCGGACACTTCTATCCTAAGTTATGCAGTGTACACAGCGCTGGGCATTCTTATTATTATTCTGATTGTTTTTATTTATGACAGAATAAGAAAAGCCCGTAAAGAGGTGCAATAGGCTGTTTACAGCATTGCAGATAAACAAGTTTCAAGATAAGGAGGATAAGGAGATGGCAGACATTAGCAACATTAAACTGAACCCGGAACAGATGGAGGCAAAGGCGGCGGAATTTAACGCAAGATGCGAAGATTTTAATCAGGTAGTGTCGAATATGAGAAATATGGTAACGACACTGTGCGAAGAATGGGCCGGTCAGAGCAGCCAGGCGTTCTACGATCAGTTTCAGTCGCTGGAGCCAAGCTTTACAGCCACATCAGACCTGATTACTTCAATTGCGCAGCAGTTACGTGACGTATCGTCAGCAATGCAGAGTATCGATCAGGAAATCGCAGGGAAAATCGGCGGAATGTAAATCAGGCAAGGCCATCGGGGATTCCCGGTGGTCTTTGTGCCGTGCTTTCGGATGGTTCATTCATAGGTATGGATTTTGGATAATAAAGACACGGCAGCAAGGGGGGAGAATCATATGGAGGAGAACATGGATATAGAAGTCTGGCAGAGTCAGGAAGGGATACGGCTGGATCCGTCTGTTTTACAGGAACAGGGAGAAACATACTCATCCCTGACAGATACCAACCAGATTCCGCTGTTTACAAACACGTTCGAGGAATTGCAGAAAAAGAAGCGGGAAGAGGAGGCAGAGACGTTGGGAGAAGTGAAGACGGCTTTGTTTCAAAATAAAGAAGATCATGGATTAACGGAATATGAAAGAATACAGAACAATCTGTTTATAAATACAGAAACCCAGCTAATAAAAGAAGAGGTAGAAGAAAAAGGCAGTCAGGCCGGGACGGCGATAGCATCAGTGGCTATTTTGCTGATTCTGTTTTTTATGGTTGCTTTTTCATGGATGGAGAAACGAAGTAAAAGGAGACGCAAAGATGCAATTGACACTTACGTTTACGAATAATATAGAGGCGCGGGAAATGAGCAGTGCAGGAGAACTGGATGTGATGGTAAATTCTCAGCAGAGAATGATAGATACTATTCAAATCCTTCAGGAAGCAGGGAGACTTCCGGTGATTGGGAGGCGGCCGTCTAAGCTCCGTTCCGCCAGAAAAAAATATATGATACAGCCGGAGCAGACGTATGACCAGGCAAATATTTATTATGGGGATATATTAGAAATAATATGGTAAAGAGGAGGCAGGGATGGAAGCGCAAGCATTACAGGAGAGGTTTAAAAAATCTGAATTTACAGCAAAAGACAGATACGACTATAAATGGATTACATATCCCGAAATTCATTTTTTGAAAAGTGAGCTGGAAGAGCAGGGAGAAGAACTGATTGTCACATATGAGATAGGTGAAAGGACAGCGTTTACAAAGATCCGGCAGGAGGATGTGACGCAGAGGCTTTTGATATTGGAGTCTGTGGGAGAACTGTTTTCTGATACGGAGAAATATGCATTTGAATTGCAGCCTGAGAATTTATTCTATGATGACCATGGTTTCGTGCAGGCAAAACGAAGGGATGTCATTCCGGATCAGAAACGGAAATCAGAAAAAGATTTTGTATTAGAATACAAGGCGATTATCGGGTTTTCCATGCAGAAAAAATATCATTATGAAGATTTCCGGCAGGGTGGGAATGAACTGCTCGGAAAGGAAGGGATCTGTGGAGAAATAAAGGATCTGGAATCCGTCGGGGAAATACAGGTACGGCTCCGAAGGGAGTACCGAAGGATTCAGGAAAACAGAAAAAGAACGAAGCTGCTGATTCCTATCTGGACCTACAGGCTGACAAAGGGACTGGCCATTATGCTTGGCGTACTTTTGATGGGACTGGCAGGATTTTCCGGATATCATTTTATCGTTACAGAGCCGTATAAGAATGCGGTAATCGGGCTTGGCGACGCATATGTCGATTCAGATTATGTATTGTGCATTGATTCTATGAAGGATATTGAAGTAAAGGATATGAGTCTTTATCAGAAATATATGCTGGCAAATGCTTATGTGAGAAGCGAAAACCTGAATCAGGAACAGAAGGAGAATATACTCTCTGCTATGACTCTAAACGATTCTGCTTCGAAGCTGGAATACTGGATCTATCTCGGAAGAAAAGATACAGAGCGGGCTGAGGATATTGCGCTGCAGCTATCGGATAACCAGCTCTTGCTATATGCCTATATGAAGGAAAAAGCAAATATAGAATCCGACACGGAGCTTACCGGCGCAGAAAAATCTGACAGGCTGGATGAACTAACCAGAAAGATGGATTCATTGATGGAAGAATACAATACTGAGGACGAAGAATGATGAGAGAGGGAAAAAGGACGGTTTGTTGTCTGTACAGACCAGTCAGTTTTACAATAGGGAATCAAAAGGAAGATATCCGGATACCGAATATGGATATTCGGTGTATGATTGAACAGGATACGATAACAATCAGCCAATCAAAGAAAAAGGATTCTGTTTATTTGAACGGAGCTGTGGTGAAAGAAGAAAGCTGCCGGTTCAGGACGGGTGATCTGCTGGAGATAGCGGGATGTTTCTTTTGGCTTTTGGATCAGAAGATCCGTGTGGAAGCAGAATCAGGCAGTTTTGAAACAGATCTGCCGGTGATTGATGAGAGGGAAGTTCCGTTTGAAGGATTTCCTAAATATAAGAGGTCGCCGAGAATCATCAAAAGAGTAAAAGAAAAAAAGCTTTCCATTGAAAAACCAAAAGACCTGCCATCTAGAAAGAAAGGGGGGATTCTGCAATTAGTCCTGCCGCCGATTTTTATGATCTGCATTACGGTTGGAATCAGCATCCTGATGAAAAGAGGTTTGTTTATTATTATGGCCGCGGCAGGTACTGGAATGTCTTTGATTGTCTCCATTATGCGTTTTGTGGAAGAGACGAAAGAGGCCAAAGAAAATAAAGTGCTGCGAGAAAAGACATATAAAGAATATCTATTGAGGAAACGAAAAGAAATTTATCAAGCTTATGAGGAGGAAAAGGAGGCATACCAGCATAACTATCCCTCTGTATTAGAGATTGAGAATATGGTAAATACTTATCATTCCCGTATTTATGAGAGAAACTGCAATGATGAAGATTTCTTGAAGGTTTGCGTGGGAACAGCGCTCACAGAGCCAAAGCTTCAGATCAAGCTGTCCGTAGATGAATTGAAAGAGAAGAAGGACGTATTGGAAGAAGAGGCGAAAGCAATCAAGCAAACTTTTTCCAGAATCGAAAAGCCGGTAGTTGTAGACTTGAAAAGGGCACACTTAGGGCTGGTTGGGGAAAAAGATGTGATCCACGAGCAGTTAAAGGCGTTGGTTATTCAAATGGCATTTTTTCACAGCTATCATGATTTGGAAATTGTAGCGATTTATGATGAAAAATATCATATGGATTTTCAATGGATGCGCTGGTATCCGCATTTCAGGATCCACGCGGTAAACTGCGTGGGTATGATTAATTCAGAGCGTAAGAGAGACCAGATACTTGGCAGCCTGCATCAGATATTAAAGGAGCGGAAACAGAAGGAAGAGGAAAGTAAGAAAGAGAGTATGTTTCTGCCGCATTTGGTATTTATCATTGATGAACCGAAGTGGATTATGGATCATTCCGTTATGGAGTATTTGGAAAAAGACGGCTATAATCTTGGCTTTTCCATTATTTATACGACGAATCTGAGGGCGAATCTTCCCGAAAATATTGGGACGATTGTTATGCTTGATAATTCTGCTGATGGGATGCTTCTGATGGAAGAACAGGAGGAAAAAAAGCTGCATTTTACTCTTCCAACGGTTAAGGGAATTGAACTGGAGTGGATGGCAAGGAATCTCGGCGTTTTAGAGCATATGCAGGGAATCAGCGCTCAGATTCCGGAAAGTATTACCTTCTTTGGCATGTATGGGATCGAAAAGCCTTCCGAGCTGCAGATTGAAAAGAGGTGGGAGAGAAGCAACTCCGCGAAATCTCTTGCGGTTCTGTTGGGCGCTAGGGCAGAGGGAGACTACGTATATCTGAATCTCCATGAGAAAGCCCATGGACCGCATGGACTGGTAGCAGGTACAACTGGTTCAGGAAAATCAGAAATTATTCAGTCTTATATCTTGTCTCTGGCAGTGAATTTTAATCCTTGCGAGGCAGCCTTTCTTCTGATTGATTATAAGGGCGGAGGAATGTCCGGACTGTTTAAGGATCTGCCGCATCTTCTCGGAACTATTACCAATCTTGACGGTTCGCAAAGCATGAGGGCAATGGCTTCGATCAAAAGCGAGCTTGACAGAAGACAGAGTATTTTCAACAGATATGAGGTCAACCATATTGATGAATATAATAAATTGTTTAAAAATGGAGAGGCAGAAGAACCGCTTCCGCATCTGTTCCTGATTAGCGATGAGTTTGCAGAACTAAAAAAGGAGCAGCCGGATTTCATGACTGAGCTTGTTTCAGCAGCCCGGATCGGACGGAGTCTTGGCGTTCATCTGATTTTGGCAACGCAGAAGCCTACCGGCGTGGTAGACGATCAGATCTGGTCTAATTCAAAGTTTAAATTGGCGTTAAAGGTACAGAATGAAGCAGACAGCAAAGAAATTATCAAGACTCCCGACGCGGCAAATATTACGCAGGCCGGGAGAGCTTATCTGCAGGTGGGAAATAATGAGATCTACGAACTGTTCCAGTCGGCGTGGAGCGGCGCGGCCTACAGTGAACGGGATGAGAAAGAAAAGACGGATGACAGGGTATTTGTCATTAATGAGCTAGGGCAGGGAGAATTGATCAATCAGGACTTGAGCGATACGAAGGGGGACGGACAAAGGCTGAAGACCCAGCTTGCGGCAGTCGTACAGTATATTCATGATTATTATCAGCAGTGTTCGCTGGCCGAAGTGAGAAAGCCATGGCTTCCGCCATTGCCGGAACAACTAGTAAGCAGGCAGAAGCTGATAGACGCGAGGGCGCTTAGGATGAATCTTTGCGTTAAGATTGGAGAGATCGACGTACCGGAGAATCAGGAGCAAGTTCCGTTTGAAGTTGATTTTATGAAGGATGGCAATCTTTTGTATATTGCATCTGCAGGATATGGAAAGACCGTATTTCTCACGACGGTCATCCTTACGCTGGCGATGCAGAACTCGGTTGACAATGTGAATTTTTATATTCTGGACTTTGGGAACAGCGGATTGATACTGCTTGGCAAACTGCATCATACGGCGGATTATATTGC
This sequence comes from uncultured Dorea sp., assembly GCA_910584095.1. Lineage (GTDB taxonomy): Bacteria > Bacillota > Clostridia > Lachnospirales > Lachnospiraceae > Claveliimonas. Next base: position 116,325 of record CAJTYU010000006.1, read on the forward strand.
ATTTGAAGATACGGAGCGGATGCAGAAACTGATCCGTATCCTGCAGAAGGAAGTGAAAGAGCGCAAGAAAAAGCTTGCGGATGCAGCCGTACAGAACTTTGAAGTATACAATCAGGTTGCAGAAGAGAAAATGAAAGCGATTTTTGTCATGATTGATAATTTTGACGTGGTGAAAGAATTGGGCTATGAGGCGGAAGAATTTTTCCAAAAACTAACCAGAGACGGATTTGGACTGGGAATCTTCGCAGTAGCAACGGCAACCAGAAGCAATGGAATGAAATATGCGACCTATAATAATTTCAAGAACAAA
>CAJTYU010000006.1:116644-119965 GCA_910584095.1 uncultured Dorea sp.
AAAGCGGCGGGATATTCCTTTGACGAATCGGATGTAAATATGATTGTGGGCAGGAGCAGGTATAAGCAGTCGGAAATCAAAGGCCGGGCGCTGATCAAATATCAGAGTATGGTTAGCGTAATGCAGATATACACTATGATAAAATTTAAAAAAGAGGTAGAATATACAGAGGGGTTAAACGCATTGATCCAAGCTATTAACAACATATATCCTGACAGTGTGGCGCCGAAGATCCCGGTGCTGCCGGAAACCTTATCATATGCCGGTATGGGACAATACACGGGAACAGAAAAGGACATTTATGTGGGGCTGGATAAGGAGACGGTAAGAAAGTGCGGCTTCTGGAAAGAAAACAGCCCGTTTACGATTCTTGGGGAGGCCGCAAAAGGCAAGACCAATGCTTTAAAGATAATCCTCGCACAGATAATCGGAACAGGGCGGATCTATCTGGCAGATTCTAAAACGATGGAACTGTATGCGTATAAGGCTGCCGAGGATGTTACTTACATAGAAAATGCGGCGACGGTAACGTCCTTTATGGAGGAACTGAAGGAAGAGATCGCGGCAAGGAATCAGAAGGTACGCGAAGCCCTTGCGGATAGTCCCGCGTTAAAGCCAAGGGATATTTGTACCCAGATGCCGCCGTTTTATCTTGTTGTAGACGATTGGGATAACTTTGTAGAACTGACGAAACCTCAGGCGCTGCAGCTTGCGCCTTTGCTGAACGAGGCTGTCAGCGTCGGAATCAGTGTGATCTTAAGCGCTCATTCCGGTAAAATGAAAGGCTTCGATGAAGTGACGAAGTTTGCGAAGAACACGACGGAAGGATTACTTCTTGGAAGTCAGGGAACAACAGCGATGTTCCCGGTCAATTCAGCAAAAGAGCTGCCTCAGTTTATGGACGGCCTGCTGTTTCATGGGGGAGTTTATGTACGGATAAGAATACCAAAATATGAATAGATGAAAGAAGGGAGAATAGAAAAATGTGTAATGTTATACAAAGCAGCCGGCAGTCGGCAATTAACAGCTCGCAGATTCTTGCAGGAAGCGCGCAGGGCCTGCAGCAGAAAACGATTACAGCAGATGGGAGTACGAATATAACGGCGAAAAGCAAAGCTGTTACCGCTTATGAGAAAGGCCAGTCACAAAAAGCGTCATACCGAAATGCGCTTTCTCAGGACGCGGGGCATATAGCAGCCTTGGGAAGTACATTTGAGCAGTTAGACGCCAGTATTTCTGCAATGCTGTCTTCCGGATTTTAGGAGAAATAGCCATGGCGGATAAAAAAGAACGGGAATTAATAGATAAGATTGAGGAATGCGAAAAAGCAATCCGGCTGCTGGAAGATGCGGAAGAAGAAATGGGTTATCAGGACCGGGTTACGCAGGATATATTTCAGGATATGCTTTCACGGTATCAGAAGGATGCAGAATTTCATGGGAAGGTTCTGGCACTCCAGCAGTCAGTGTGGGAGGCAAAGGTGTTCAAGGACGCGAAAATATCAGAGGCGGCTCAGGAGCTTCGAGATAATCTAAGGAAGCTGAAAAGAGAAGAGGAGCGTTATCAGGAGGGACAGGTATGGGATTAGAACTTTATCCGGGAAGACTAAAAAATCAGGCGGACAGCATCATTGGGAATCTGCGGGAGGACAATCAGGCGCTGATGGGTGTTCTGAATGGGATATCGCAGTTTACCGGGAATGAAGAGTTAAAGAGCGCGGCATGGTCAAGCATGAAAGGACAGCTTGGGAACCATCAGGCGGTGATACAAGGGCTGATCTGCGGGAATGAAGCGGTGATACAGGGAAATAAGACTTTAAAAGGCGCAGTAGGGGATGAAGACCTGGTTGAGGATGAACTGAACGCACAGATAGAAAACCTGCAGGCATTGAACCAGCGGATGCAAAGCTCAATAAGTACGCTGGAGAATTGTACGAGGAATCAGCCGCTGACAATGCGTTCATTCTCTTTTTCCAGTACAATTTCAAGGTATTATGGATGTATAGCGGTTAATGATATACTGATTAGGAGCTTGCAGAATAAGATCGAGAAGTTGTATCGGATAGAGGCGGAGACCAGTTCTTTATTTGCGGGTGCAGATTCTTTGTATAGCGCGGTATCGGATGGAATTGCGGCGATAGGGAAGGGATGGAATGGGGCGGCAGGACGGTTTGAACTTTCCAAGTCTGATATGGGATGGAAAGAGATGATTGAAAATGCATGGCCGGGATATCTAGCGGATATGGAAGAGCGGGAAGGAATAGAAGTATCGGATGATATCATAAAGAAACTTTTAGGTATGGGAGATGATGCATTAGAATCGCTGGATTTATTTAATTGGTATCAGGATAATAAGCAGTCTATTTTTTTGTTGAGGAATGGAGTCCATTTTAAGATTAATAAAATAGGAAATAAGTTTTATCTTCAGATGACTGGAGATATTATAGAAAGTTCTATGCCTAATAAATGGGAAAACCTTGGGGATTTTTTAAAAGCCAACATAAAAAATGTGGATTGGAAGAAGCTGGATATCAAGAAATTAACAAGGAATGGGTTAAAACTTGATAGTGACTATTTGAAGGGGCTAGATTATATTGATTTAGGAGATTATCTCGCAGCGTTTCAGAAATCGGGTGGGAATAAATTAAAGTTTGCCGGAAAGACATTTTCAGATGCAATAAAAAAAGATATAAAGTTTTGGGATGATTTTGTAGAAGGAGATAAATTAGGGGCAGCAGGTACTGTACTTACAGTAGTATCTAATGCGTATGATAATTTTTTTGAAGATGGAGAATTTAGGCCATCATGGGATGGCGTACAGGATACAATAACGGATTCGGCTGTAGATATTTCATGGGGAGCAACGTCTGCAGCGGCCGGCGCAGCAATCGGCTCGTTTTTTGTGCCGCCTGTTGGAACCGCGGTGGGTGCGATTGCGGGAGTTGTAATCGGGGCGGCTGGAGATTCTGTAGGAATTGCAGATGTTAATAATGACGGAAAAAAAGATAGCTTGGTAGATATGGCAAAAATAGGGCTTGATTCTGCATGCGATTTTATTGGGGATTTTGTGGGAGGACTTTTTTAATGGGTAAAAAGGAAATACAGAGAAGTGAATGGAAACGATTATATCCGGTAAAAAAAGCAATATTGATTTCGATATGGCTTTTCCTAGTATTTGTGATTATAGCAGGGATAAAGTACTGCCTTTATAATGTAATAGAATTAGGGGCAGTTTGGACATTAATATTGGTTACTATTCTTGTGCTTTTAACTTTGAAACCGATATTGAATTATGTACGTACATATTATCATTGTATACCAT
>CAJTYU010000007.1 GCA_910584095.1 uncultured Dorea sp.
GCCTCACATCATTATCATAGAAGATCTGAATTTACAGAAAAATTTTCACACGTCCCATCATAGCATTCAGGTATATTTCACCCGAATCCTATGATGTCTGTATATGGAATTTATAAGAATTACACATGAAAATTGTCAACTAAAACCTTAGAAAAAACGAAATACACCGATTACTTTGCCGACAATCAAAACATCGTCTACAATAATGGGGTCCATGAAGTCATTCTCTGGCTGGAGTCTGATATATCCGTCTTCCTTATAAAATGTTTTAACAGTTGCCTCATTTTCGACTAACGCAACCACCATGTCGCCATCGGAGGCTGCCTGTCGCTCCTCAACAAGGATCATATCGCCGTCTAAAATGCCGGCATTTATCATACTTTCTCCATGAACCTTCAGAAGGAAGGTCTGATTATTCGGAAGCATCTCCATGGGAACCGGAAAATAATTCTCAATGTTCTGTTCAGCCAGGATCGGTTCACCTGCCGCAACCCGGCCTATGATCGGAACATTCGTCACTTCACGGCGCAGGAGATTAAAGGTATCATCTAAAATCTCGATTGCACGAGGCTTGGTAGGGTCTCTTCTTATGTATCCATTCTTTTCTAGAGTTTCCAAATGGGAATGAACAGAAGAAGTGGACTTCAAGTGAACAGCCTCGCATATATCGCGTACTGCCGGTGGAAATCCCCGTTCTAAAATCTGTGCCTTAATATATTCTAAAATCTCTTTTTGCTTTGCTGAAATCTTACCTCGTGACATATAAATATCTCCTTTCTTAATTTGCATACAACAATGTTGACTGGATTCATGCTTTCTAAATTATATAAGTTCTATGTCTGCATGAATTATTATCCTAAATCTATAATAACACAATTACTAAAAAAAAGCAAACAAATGTTTAGAAAATACGTTCGCGCTTTTATCAAAAAAATATTGACAAATCATGAAAGCAGTAATATAATATTCTAGTAATCAATCTATACGTAAAATACCGATTTTTCCAAAAGATCTATGTCTTTTTATAAGCTTTAAGGAGGTTTTATATTATGAGTCATGAAAAAACCTATCATGAACAAACGAATATTGATTATACGCTTCGTTTACGTGAAATTTTAAAAACGCTCCCGGAATTTGCAAGGGACTATTTCCGATCCATTGAACCGACATCTTCAATACGAACCAGAATAAATTATGCCTATGATATCCGGGTATTTTATCATTATTTGATGGAGAACAATCCAATTTATCGAAATTATTCTATCAAACAATTTACACCTGAAGATTTGGAACAGCTCGAACCGGTAGATATTGAAGAATACATGGAGTATTTGAAGGTTTACAAACGTGAAGATGATGAATGGATGACCAATGGAGAAAAAGGTCTTGCTAGAAAGATGTCTGCACTTAGAAGTTATTATGGATATTATTATAAGCATCAGATCATTACTAAAAATCCCACATTGCTCGTGGAGATGCCAAAACAGCACGATAAAGCGATTATTCGTCTGGACACGGACGAGGTTGCTATGCTGCTTGATTATGTGGAATCTGCAGGAAACACATTAACGGGTCAGGCGCTTACCTATTATAATAAGACAAAACAGCGTGACACTGCTATTCTCACATTACTGTTAGGAACTGGAATCCGTGTATCGGAATGCGTAGGACTTAATCTGAACGACGTAGATTTTAAAAATAATGGAATTACCGTTACCCGCAAGGGCGGCAATCAAATGGTTGTGTATTTTGGAGATGAGGTTGCGGAGGCGCTGATGAATTATATGGAAGGTGACCGAAAGGGCGCCGCTCCCCTCTCCGGTCATGAGAACGCTTTGTTTCTCTCCACCCAGCGCCGCCGTATGGGCGTACAGGCCGTGGAAAATATGGTGAAAAAATATGCCCGCCAAGTAACGCCGAACAAAAAAATTACGCCCCATAAGCTGCGCAGCACCTACGGTACATCTCTGTACCGGGAAACCGGCGATATCTATCTGGTAGCGGATGTATTAGGACACAAAGACGTGAATACTACTAAAAAACATTACGCGGCAATTGATGAGGACCGGCGCCGTCTGGCAGCCTCCGCCGTCAAATTAAGGGAAAGTTAGGGTCTGAGGCTATGAAATTACAACAATTATTAAGTTATACAAGAAAAGCGGTCGACGAATATCAGATGATCAATAAGGGCGATCACATCGCCGTAGGGATTTCCGGCGGCAAGGACAGTCTTACTCTGCTTTATGCCCTAAAAGGGCTTCAGCGTTTTTATCCGAAGCATTTTGAATTGAGCGCGATAACGATCGATCTTGGATACAGTGAATGTGATTTTTCACCGGTGGCAAAGCTATGCGAGGAACTGGATGTCCACTATCAGATAATCAGGACAGATATTTCGCATATCTTATTTGAAGAGCGGAAAGAGCCAAATCCCTGCTCTCTCTGCGCCAAAATGCGCAAAGGCGCGCTGAATCAGGCTGTAAAAGAAATGGGCTGCAATAAGGTGGCTTATGCGCACCATAAAGATGATATTATAGAGACTATGATACTTTCCCTTTTTTTTGAAGGGCGGTTTTATTCTTTTTCCCCACGGACATATCTAGACCGCATGGACTTAACCGTGATCCGCCCTATTATGTTTGTAGATGAAGCGGACGTCATCGGTTTCCGGAACAAATATAACCTTCCTGTGGTGACCAGCCGGTGCCCTATTGACGGCTACACCAAGCGCCAGTATGCGAAGGAACTTCTGGCAGAATTGAACCGGGAGCATCCCGGAGTAAAGCAGCGCATGTTTACCGCAATACTAAACGGCAGCATCAAAGGATGGCCGGAACGTACTCCTTATACAAGATGAAATAACCGCTATCAGGAATATTGGAGTATCTATCCAGATACTCCAATAAAATAAACAGGCTAACATAGTGTACTCTACAATTTCTTATCTCTATCGCTTTCCTTCAATTCAACCAGTTTAATAATTGCCTCTGCGGTTCCCTCTAATCCCAGCATGGAGCTGCTTAAGCATGCATCGTAACTCTCGGCATCTCCCCAGCGTTTGTTGGTGTAATAATTATAATAGCTTGCCCGTTTCTTGTTGGTTTTCTGGATCAGATCTTTAGCCTTGGCATCCGTCAGGTCATATTTCCTTGCTATCCGGCGGATCTTCGCCTCCATATCGGCATGGATAAATAAACGGAGGACATTGGGATAATCCTCAAGAGCATAATCTGCGCATCTTCCAACCAGAATGCAGGGACCCTCATCCGCAATCTTCTTGATGGAGTTAAACTGAGCAAGAAATACCTTGTGGTTGATCGGCATATCTGTATAACCTCCAACAGAATATCCAAGCGAATAGGTATCCATTACCAGCGAATACAGAAAACTGTTGGTGGGCTTTTCATCGTGGGTTTCAAATAATTCCTGACAAATACCGCTGTCCTTTGCCGCACGGTCCAGCATTTCTTTGTCATAAAGCTTAATACCCAGTTTTTCAGCTACAATATATCCGATCTCGCGCCCGGCGCTTCCATATTGTCTTCCTATAGTTATAATCGTACTTGTCTTAGTCATATCATTCACGCTCCTTTAATCACTTTGGCTACCATTCTATTTTTATTATAAATGATTTATAGCAAAATGTATAGATTTTTTGTCAAAAACTTCTTATAACAGTCCTATTTTATAGATAGTTTTTGTAATAAATCTACAAAATATTCCGGCAGAGGGGCTTGCACCTCCAGATATTCTCCTGTACGCGGATGGATGATGCCCAGTATTTTTGCATGCAGAGTCTGTCCCTGAAGCCCTTTAACAGGACACCGGCTAGGACCGTATACCGTATCGCCCAAAAGAGGATGACCGATACTTGCCATGTGCACGCGGATCTGGTGGGTTCTTCCGGTTTCTAACCGGCACTGTATATAAGTAAACCCGCCAAACCGTTCCAGTACATGATAATGAGTGACGGCGCTCCTCCCCTGTTTTGCATGGACGCTCATCTTTTTGCGGTCTGTAGGATGCCTTCCGATAGGAGCGTTTACAGTACCTTCCAGCTCTTTGATATTACCGTGGACAACCGCCTCGTAAATCCGGGTAATCGAATGCTCTTTCAGCTGTTCTGCCAGCTTCTGGTGGGCCATATCATTCTTGCATACCACAAGAGAACCTGTCGTATCCCTATCGATCCGGTGTACGATTCCCGGCCGCGTCACGCCGTTGATTCCGGACAACTCATGGCCGCAGTGATACATCATTGCATTTACAAGGGTTCCGGATGGATGGCCCGGAGCCGGATGGACAACCATCTGCTTTGGTTTGTTTATAATAATAATATCACGATCCTCGTAAAGAATGTCCAGAGGAATGTCTTCCGGCAGAATTTCCGGTTCTTTTGGCTCTGGGATAACTACTTGGATCCGGTCAGAAAGCGAAAGCCTGTAATTGGCTTTTACAGGCTTTTGATTGACCATAATAAGATCATCTTTCATTAATTTCTGGATATGGGATCGGGAAATCTCCGGCAGGCGCAGCGCCAAATATTTATCAATGCGCATTCCCGCTTCATTTTCTACGGTGAAGTATTCGCTCAAAATCTTCCTCCTTATAATACCATAATATCAGGACTGCAAATGCAAACACAGCGCATGTTACATAGATATCAGCCACATTAAAAATGGGAAAGTCTATCAGGTTAAAATAAAAAAAATCCACCACGTATCCAAGACGGATCCGGTCTATCATATTTCCGACTGCTCCGGCAGAAATAAATACAATGCAGAATCTGAGAGGAAGAAATCTCTTATTTCGGGGAAGCCTTCCATATAATACAATCATGACCGCCAGAATTACAACCGTATTAATCAGAAAAAACATTCTCTGATTCTGGAACAGACCAAAGGCAGCGCCTTTATTTTCCAGATAGCAAAGCTGGAATACACGATCGATCAGAATGACCGGCTTCTGTCCTTTCAAATGGGAGACAGCCAGAAGCTTGGTCTGCTGGTCAAGCAGTACGAAGACGCCTGCGGCCACTGCCGCTGCAAGATAGGATACGATGTTTGATTTTTTCTGCTTTTCCTGTGACATATATCGCATAGCTCTCCTTCGTAGTCAATATTTAGAAATACGGATAAAATAACGTCCTTTTCTGGTTTCTGAAATAATTCCGCTATAGATTATCCTTCCCATTCCTCTTACTGATATAATATCATTTTCTTTCAAATGATATCCATTGCTGGTAATTAGTTTCCCATTAACGTAAACTTTTCCGCCTTCGATATACCCAGTTAGTTTGCTGCGGGACAAAGGAAAACCGATGGAAAGAACCGAATCCAGCCGGACAGACGCAACGGTGCCGGTCATTTCCTGAAGGTCGGGCTTATAGGAAAATTCTTCCGGTTCCAGCTTTTTAACTGTTACCATGGTATGCCGGACTCTGGTAAGCTGTTCCACAATATAATCGGCTATCTTATCCTTACAGAATATAAGACAGTCTTTATCTCTGACAGCCAGATCGCCGATCTTATTCCGCTCAATTCCCAAATTCAAAATAGCTCCCAGATAATCTCGATGCGTAAGCTCCTCCGCATATTTTATATTGGCAGGAGAAACCTGAAGCATACAGATCGGATATGTTACAGTATAATAAAGAGCACCAGGTAGAAAAGCAACCATCTGACGCTCTGCGTATTCATATCCTCCGAAGGTTTCGTACAGAGATAAAAATAAATCCTTTGGAATGGAATGTAAAATGTGTAATTCATTTAAATTCAGAAAATCTGAAAAAGTTACTATATCGCGGTGATAAGCTGTTTTTGACAGCTCAATCAGCCGCTTTTCAAACATAATTTCTTCTTTTGTCATTTAAAAACCGCCGCCTATCGGTGCAGCATCCATGGATGTTCCAAGAAGATTCTGCAAATCTCCGGATATGTCTACGTTAGTCGGTGTAACAAGGAATATGTAATTAGAAATTTTCTGCAGGTTACCGTCGATCGCAAAGGTTGAACCGGAGGTAAAATCAATAATACGCTGCGCAATCTCAAGGTCTAATCCTTCCAGATTCAAGATAACCGTTCGTCCGCTGAGAAGCGTTTCGGAAATCTCGCGTGCATCCTCTACAGAAGCCGGTTTAATCACACAGACCTCCATGCTGACATTTGACGACGCCCTTCTTGCAGGCTGACGCATAGGAGTAATCTTGCCGCTGGCCGCCGGCGGCTGCCTTCTTGCAGGTTTATTATCCCTTACGTCGTCATAGTCGTCATCGTCGTAGCCGGACTTCTTTGAACGGCCAAAGATACTCTTTTTTGCCGGTCTGTCATCGTAATCGTCATCATATTCATCATCGAAAAAATCGTCGTCATCATAGTAATCGTCATCATCGCTTAATTTCATGATATCAAGAAACTTATCTAATACTCCCATTCTAACTCTCCTATCTTGCGTTTTCCACTTATCTGTAATCACGAGCACCGAACAATCCGGTACCTACCCGAATCATAGTGGCTCCCTCTTCTATTGCAATCTCATAATCATTGGTCATGCCCATTGAAAGCACGCCCATAGTAACATTATCTGACTTATTCTCCCCAATGTCAACAGCTAAGTTACGTAAGCGCTGAAAATATATGCGATTTTCTTCCGGATTATCCACAAAAGGCGCAATGGTCATCAATCCTTTGATTCTTATATGAGGCAGACTGCTGATGTCAGAAACCAATTCTTCGGCCTTTTCCGGCAGGACGCCAAATTTTGTATCCTCCCTCGCTGCATTTACTTCTATTAAAATGTCGGCTGTTATTCCCTTCTTTGCAGCTTCCTTTTCAATAGTCTCTGCAAGACGCAGAGAATCCACCGAATGGATCAGCGTTACCTTATCTATAATGTATTTTACCTTGTTTCGCTGGAGATGGCCGATCATATGCCATGAAATATCATTTGGAAGGGCGTCGTATTTGTCTACGATCTCCTGTACCTTGTTCTCTCCAAATATACGGTTTCCCAAATTGTATGCCTCCTGAAGCATTTCCACAGGTTTTGTTTTGCTTACAGCAATCAGCGTAATCTCCTCTCGCTTTCTTCCGGCCCGTTTGCAGGCCGCCTGAATTTTTTCTTCGACTGCTTCGAAATTATGTTTAAGCATCCTTATCACCCCTTAAAATACGATGTCGTTATCCCTTACTGTATCACTGTCAAGCGCAATGTGATCATAATTAGACAGCCCATAATCATTTCCGTTGGAAATAATATAATATTCCTCGCTTTCACAGAGGATTTTTACCTGCCGGAATACGGCATAACCCTTATTTATATTATAAACTCCGGACAAAGATGCTGTTTTGTCCAAAGTATAAGTATCGTCAGAATCCGGCTTTACCAGTACCGTGCCTTTTTTAAAGTTTTTTACGTTGATATAAGCCATATCCGTTTCTATATCGCGATAATATACTGCGGCAGGTTCAAATTTAACCGAATTTCTTCTACCCCGAACCATAACCCCAGTCTCGCTGCCATTGTCTTCTTTGGTTAGATAATCCTGAGGAATCGTATAAAAATCCTTTTTGGTAACTGCGGATTTCGGTATCTTAAGTCCGGTTTCATCCTCAAGAATCAGCTCAAGATCAAGAAAACGTTCCGTTGCATACCGGATCATGGAATGGTCAAAGGTGAAAAAGCCAAGGTTCGAGTCTTTTGTATTATACAGAGCAAAAGAAGCCCATGTGGTTTCTCCATCCTTGGAAAAGCGCACTTTGATGTATTCCTTATCGGCTAATTCTTTGGCCATTTCATCATCCAGTTCCACAGCAACCGTCCATTCATCGCTTGTGATTACTTTGTATAATGGATCTCCGGCATATACTTTCATATCGCTGGTTAAATCCATACTCTCATAATCCGTCTTGGCTATTATGTCTTCCGTTATCTGGTCAAGGGTTAGATTCTCGTAGCCATCAATAGAATAAATAATAATACCATCCTTTTCAGCCGGATATACTGTCAGTCCCTCTGTTCCATTCTGCAGAAGCGTATTCAGTTTTGCTTGACGGCTTTGCGCAGAATTGGTCTGTACCACATTCGTCACAGAATCCTTAAACAAATATATGTCGCTGTACTGCTCCGGTCTGAAGCTGTCCGAAAAAGACTGTGCCTTTTGCAGTATAAAGGACTGGTCTTCCGCTGTCAACTCTGTAAGCGCAGTTTCGTCAGAAACTTCGCCGGTATCTGTCCCGCTATTATCAAGATCAAGCTTATTTGCAGACAATGTATACACATTGGTCTTTTTGCCTACCTTGCTGCCTTCCACCGCAAAAAAGTTAACATAGCCTTCTGCATCTGAAGTAACTACCTGTTCCTGTCGGATTACGATGCCCGTATATGCCGTATCCTTCAGTATAGACCCCTCCCTCACTTCATAGATCGATACATGCCTGCCTGTCAGATAAATCAATACAGTAATCACAAGATACACAAAAATAACGCCAAAAAGTATCACGCCGATATTTATGCTTCGCTTTTTTTGATAAATCTGTATATTCGTCAGTTCATTTCCCGCCAATATGTTTCGTCCTCCCCTATTACAATCCTTCCAGTGCAGAACCGTTCAAATAATAGAACTTCTTTCCCTGAAAGCTCTCCCTATCTGTCATCCTGTCCTCAAATTCATCTTTTAGCTTCCACCAGCTTACTCCCCAGTTGCTGAAGATCGATTCTTCTTCCGGAATTCTAGAAAAAAGCCGTTCAACGGCAATTTCCGGAGAAAGATATTCTAAAAAATGTATCAAGCGTTCTAAATATTCCTCTTTAGAACACACAGCTATTTTACCATCTTTATACCAATCGCACAATAAGCTGTTTTTCGCAATATAAAGTGAATGTATTTTTACTACCGGAATTTTTAATGCGGATAAAATCTTTGCTGTCTCAATACTATCTGCAAGAGTATCTCCCGGAAGATTCAAAATGACATGAGCGCAAATGTCAAAACCAAACCGTTGAATCCGCATCGCGGCGTCGATAAATTCTGCCAGTCCGTGTCCACGTTCCATGCGGGCAAGCGTGTGATAATTTGCAGTCTGGAGTCCTAGCTCTACCGTAATTTCAACGGAATAGTTTTTGGCTGCGTCACAGAGAACTTCCAGATAATCATCTCTGATGCAGTCCGGTCTGGTTGAAACAGCAATTTCTACAATGTCCTTCATAGAAGCAGCTTCTGTAATATATGACATAAAATCTGCAAGAGGCAGATAAGTATTCGTATAATTCTGGAAATATCCGATAAATTTGTGAGCATGATATTTAGATTCTATTATGTTTCTAGTTTTAATAAGCTGTTCTGCAACTGAATTGCCGGCATTTCCAGCTTCAAATCCAGCGCCGGCCCCAGCACAGAATACGCAGCCGCGTTTTCCCTTTTTCCTGTTAGGGCAGGTTACCGGTAAAGAGATCGGAAGCTTATAGACTTTTTCATTGTACTTCTTTTTCAAATAATCAGAATAAGAATAATATAAATTTGACATTACAATTTCCTTTTTGAATGAATAAACGCAACATTTCCCGTATATACTATCCTCACAGTAAAGGAGGAATATTCATGAAATGGTTTGATAATACAGCATTAACACTGGTAATTATCGGTGCAGTCAATTGGCTGCTGGTGGGAATTTTCCGCTTTGACCTAGTAGCCTTTGTATTTGGGAATCTGAGCTGGTTTTCAAGGATTGTTTACGCGATCGTTGGATTATGCGGACTTTATCTTATCAGCCTGTATGGACGGATTTACACTAGCGAACAATAATAAGAGGGGTTTTTGCCCCTCTTTTTTATTGAAGATTAGGTATCTGATTAATGATCGCGCTCATATCTTCATAGAGAAGTGGTTTGGAATCCGCTCCCATGACAATTGATATGTATGAACCGCCAGCGTCATCCTGATCAAGAAGCACCAGACAGTTGCCAGCTTCCCCGGTATATCCGGTCTTTCCGCCGATAACCGTTGCGCCATAAGGAAGGGCCGCCTCCCCCCTTGCATAGAAGCTGGTCGGCTCCCACGTTTCCTGCCGCTGGTTTCCGTCTGCACCGGTAATATCTGCAGTATAAGATGGGGCGCTGATAATATTTACAAACTCTTCATATTTAATACATTCATTAAAAATCAGGTATAAATCATACGCCGTGGTGTAATGGTTGTCATCGTGCAGACCGTTGGGGGTTACAAAATTCGTATTGCTTGCTTTAAGTTCTTGTGCCTGAGCATTCACCATTGCCATAAATTCTTCCGTGCTCCCACCGACGTGTTCGGCAATAGCTACTGCGCTGTCATTGCCAGAACACAAGAGAAGTCCATTTAGTAACGCTTCCATTGTAACCTGGTCGCCTTCTCTCAACCCGCTGACGGATGCATCAGCCGCAAAGCTGGAGGCCGCCCCGTTGCTGCTTACGGTTACAACCTCATCCATGCTGCAGGACTTTAGTGCAGTCAGCGCAGTTAAAATCTTTGTAGTGCTTGCAGGATAAACTCTTTCGTGCATATTATAAGCATAGTTAACCTTCCGGCCGTTTACGTCAAAAAGGGCGGCCGCATGCAGGGAAGAGTCGCCGGCAAAGCCTTCTATCTGCACGTCTGAACTGCTGACGCATAAGTCTTCGCTATATAGGTGCGCTTCATACAGACTGCGGTTATAATTTTCGTTTTCATAGTCGGCTACGATTGGTTCCTGCGCCTTGCAGCCGGTAAGCAATGATGCCGCAGCCAAGGCAGCACAGCAATAAATCGGTATTTTATCTATACATTTCACGCCAGTCTAAATCTCCTCTATCCAATGCTAATACAATCAATTCCGCGGTTGCAAGATTACTTGCCATAGGGATATTATGCATATCACAAAGCTTGATTACGTCGTTTACATCTGGTTCATGGGGCTTCGCATCCGTCGGATCCCGAAGAAAAATTAAAGCGTCAATATCGTTCTGGGCAATCTGTGCCCCAAGCTGCTGCTTACCGCCCAAAGGACCGGCAAGATATTTGTGAACAGACAGATTCGTTACTTCTTCTATCAACCGTCCCGTCGTTCCCGTTGCATACAGATTATGCTTGCTCAAGATTCCCCGATATGCAATACAGAAGTTCTGCATCAAAGTTTTCTTTGAGTCATGCGCAATTAAACCTATGTTCATCGTTCCACTCTCCTTATTTATATTTTTTGGGCTGAAGGCCGATGTTCAAAACCAATCCGATTCCCAGATACAAACTAACTAAAGATGTCAGCCCATAACTAACAAAAGGTAAAGGAATTCCCGTATTAGGGAATATCTGCGTTGCTACTGCAATATTAATAAATGACTGGATTCCTATCAGAGAACCCACCCCGCAGCAGATAATCCTTCCGGCGGTATCCTGTGCCTTGATACCAATCAAAATACAATGTATTACTATTAATAATAACAGAGCAATTACCAGACAGCAACCCACAAATCCTAATTCTTCTCCAATAATTGCAAAAATAAAGTCTGTCTGCGGCTCCAGAATAAAATTTCCGTTTTTTACGGAGGTGGTTGTGTTATTATTTAATCCCTTGCCTGTCAATTGGCCTGATCCTATGGCCATAACAGAATTATTCTGCTGATAGGCTTCGTCGCTCGCATATTTTTCAGGTTCAAGCCACGCAAGAATACGCTTTTGCTGATAATCATCCAAAATTTTCTGGTTGGGCTGAACCACAATACTTAAGAAAATAATCGCAATCGGAACGGTAATTACCAGCACTGTACCGATAAAATGATAGCTTAGCCCGCCTACATACATCAGAAAACAGAATAACAGTGCGGTACAGATCGTCGTAGACAGATTCGGTTCTTTATAAATTAAAGCTAGAGGAATGATAATCAATATCACGGCCTTAATGATAGTCTGGCGTTCACTTAAATCCTGTTCATGCTTCATGATAAACTTTGCAAAGAAAATAATAAGCAGGATTTTGACAAGCTCCGAGGGCTGGAAATTGGTAAAGCCGACATTGATCCAGCGTCTTGCGCCATTGACATACACGCCGATTCCAGGTACAAGCACTATCGCAAGCATAAATACAGATGCAAAATATAAAATCCAGTAAAAGCCTGAAATCCAAACATAATCAATCAGCGATACAGCCAGCATCACGCCGACGCCAAGCACCACGCCGACAATCTGACGGCTCTGGTAATTCTCATTTGCGCTTCCTACCACCAGCACGCCGATAAAAGATACGGCAAGCACCAGTATGATCAGACTAAATTTATAATCTTTTAATTTATAAGGTCTTCGTAGTTTAATCAGTTTCAATGTTCTTCTCCTGTCAGCTGTATATGTATGGCGGATCTGGTAATGGATACCCGGAAATCCTCTTCTGTTATTTCCACATATCTGGAGAGCGTTTTGTAAAGTTCATGGCAGATCAGATCGTATTCCTTCGGTTTACAGTGTACACGGTCAGCAACCACAAGCGCCTCCAGCCTTTCTTTTGCAATCCGTACCGAAGATCTTTTCATCATCTGGAGAACCTCCTAGTTCTTCCTAAACAGATTGGTAAGCCTGCTGAGGAAACTTTGGCCGCGGCTAAGATCAAGAAACGGAATCTCCTCTCCAAGGATTCTGCGGCAGATATTGGAATAGGCGTCCCCCGCAAAGGAATCCATCCCAATCACCGGCATTCCCTGATTCGTTC
Source organism: uncultured Dorea sp. (assembly GCA_910584095.1). Classification (GTDB taxonomy): domain Bacteria; phylum Bacillota; class Clostridia; order Lachnospirales; family Lachnospiraceae; genus Claveliimonas. The sequence goes on from CAJTYU010000007.1 coordinate 12,708, forward strand.
CGATTACGATCTGTTCATCATCCGGGACAATTCCAAGAAGTGGGATTGACAGAATCTCTGTCACATCATCCACCGACATCATATCTCCTCTTTTTACCATATCAATCCGTATCCGATTGATGATCAGTTCCATTTTATTTAATTTATTAGATTCTAACAGGCCGATAATCCGGTCTGCATCCCGGATTGCCGAAACCTCCGGCGTGGTTACCACAAATGCCCTGTCTGCACCCGCAATAGCGTTCTGAAAGCCTTGTTCAATTCCCGCCGGACAATCCAGCAGTACATAATCGAAATCCTCCCGAAGTTCTTCTGTCAGCTTCTGCATCTGTCCCGGGGAAACGGCCGTCTTATCTTTCGTTTGAGCTGAAGGAAGCAGATATAGATTTTCATACCGCCTGTCCCTGATCAGGGCCTGCTTCATCCTGCACTTTCCTTCCACAACATCTACGAGATTGTAAACGATTAAATTTTCAAGTCCCATAACCACGTCCAGATTCCGAAGACCTAGATCTGTATCAATGATTACAACCTTTTTATCAAGCTGTGAAAGCCCGGCTCCGATATTTGCCGTAGTAGTTGTCTTACCGACGCCGCCTTTTCCCGATGTAATTACAATAACCTCACCCATAACAATCCTCCTGCTCTTTTACGTTAGCGAATCTGATTAGTCGCTGTGTGCTGACACAGTAACTTTCTTTGCAGTTCCGGTAATCAATTCTGCCGGATCTGTAATCTCATAATAGTATTCCATAACACCATTTCCTACTTCTGCGGCAAATGTAGAGCTGTATCCGTTTGCAATACGGATTGCCATTGCCAGTTCAGGATTATTGCTCGGTGCGAATCCCACGAATAATCCATGGTCAGGATGCGATGTACTCTGCTGTGCGGTACCGGTTTTGCCGGATAGCTGGACGTCGCTGTTATTCAGCTTTCCAAATACAGTATAGTTGTTTTCTACAACTCCCCGCATTCCGGCATGGACCAAATTCCATGTATTTTGTGAAATTCCCTCTACGGTATTCTTTATCTTTGGTTCTTGTTTCATCGTCACTGTTCCGTCAACTGCCTCAATACGGTCTATCAGTGTCAAATCATATACGGTTCCCTCATTTGCAACTGCCGAAATATATCTGGCAAGCTGGCTGGTCGTGTAGTTATTGGTACCCTGTCCCATTGCGGAACGGACAGAGTCCTCATCCGATATCTGAGGCTCTGTTTCCGGAACCTCAATTCCTGAGGCGGCGTCAAGCCCAAACCTTGCGGCATAGTCAGCGAGCTTCTCAAGCCCCTGACTGCTGGAATAATTTCTTGGAATCGGATCGCCGTTCTCGTCAATTTGTTCTTCCTCCGACGGATTATCCAGTCCCAGCCGCAGGCCAAGCTCACAGAAAAAGACGTTACAGGAATGAGTAATTCCTCCTACAATTTCCTGTGTTCCATGTACATCCGGATATACCCAGCAGCGGACATTCGGTTCCACACTATCATACACTCCGTCACAGTTAATATAAGTGCCCTCGGATATGACGCCCTCGGTAAGGCCTGCAATCGCCGCCAAAGGTTTGTAGGTGGAACCGGGCGCGGTCTTTTCCTGCGTAGCATTGTTATAAAATGGACGTGAGGAAGATGTTACAAGATGATTATAGTACACACTGTCCATAGAATTAGCAAGCCGGTTATTGTCATAACCCGGATAGGATACGCATGCCAGAAGACTTCCGTTATTCGGGTCAGTAATAACCACCGATCCGGTACAGGGCTCTAATCCAAGCTGTCCCGGCGTAATATCCAGCGTTTCAATTTTGCCGCGGATAAAATCATAGGCTCCAAGACTCCCCGCGTCCAGCGCATTGTACTGTTCTTCATCAAAAGGAAGCAGCTCTTGTTCATAGAGAATCATGGCGATTTCTCTTCCAGATATTCTTCCGGATTTAATCATATATCGGTAAATCAATTTTGAAAAGGCATTGTCGTTCGAAAGTCTGTCCTGTACATAGGAAATCATAGCCGCATAAACCTCCGAAGCATTGGAATAGGAACCCTCTCCCTGTATATATTTCTGAAGTCTGGAAGCGTCAATCCAATTCTGGGATATGGCATAATTCAGGTATGTGCAGATATTAATCGTCTCATCTTCCCGCCACTGCTTATAGGTTGCGTCAGAAGTATCGATGGCGTCCTGAACCAGAACCCCGTTTGCAGTTAAAATATCGTTGACAATATAGGATTGGTATGCCTGCTGTTCTCTCTCCATATCCTTGTAAAGAGCAGCATTCGGATCTGTCATTACATTTTTCAATTGTTCTAATACAGTCTGCTTATATTCTTCAAAAGCAGCTGCAACGCTCTGCTCTGCTCTGCCGGCTCCCTTTTCTGAAAAATGGTTCATATTAATCAGGTCGTTTCCGATAAACTGATAATACATATCCCCGCTTGCCACAATTACATCGGCGGCATCCGTACACTGGGAACGGTCATAATCCAATACATCCGACATTTTAGCAAGCAGGATTCCCGCGATTTCCTGCTCCAGAATATCATAAGCAGCTTTCTGCAGATCGGCATCTATGGTAAGGTACAAATCCTTTCCCGCGCTAGACTTTTTCACAGATGAGGATTCAATAACCTTTCCTACGCTGTTCACATATAGGCGCACTTCCCCTTTTTCACCCTGAAGCTCACGGTCCATCACCTGTTCTAAACCTGATTTTCCAATAGTGTCCGTCAGAGAATAACTTTTTTGATCCGCCGTACTCAAAGCGTCGTATTCTTCTTGGGAAATCTGGCCTGTATAACCAATGATATTGGCAAAATATTTGCTGTCCGTATAACGTCTCAGAGAATCCTCTGCAATTTCAACGCCCGGAAGTTCATCCATAGCCTCCATAATAGCGGCAACCGTTTCATCACACACATCCTCTGCAACTGTTACCGGAATATACTTCTGAAAACGGTTTAGTCCTATAGCATAGCGGATGGTAACCAGCTTTAATACCTCGGTTTTTTCATAAGCATTTTCATCAATTCCGTAACCATACAGCTCATCCGTACACAGATAATGGATAATATCTGAAGCAGACTGCCTTTTTTGCTCGTCTGTCAGCTTGTCAATGGTACTCTGGCCGTAAACATCGGCTATAAATCTAAGCCGAAGTGTTTCGTCTTCCATGGTAAACTTATATTCTCCGTTATCCAGAATAATATTGAAATCATGAATAACAGAATCCCCGTTTTCTTCCACAATCTTAATGATCTGCTGTATCTCGCTATTCAGCGCGTCATTCTTTTCTTCGCTTTCATTGTAATTATCTTCAATCGTTACAGAATAGGCAAGTTCATTATAAGCAAGAAGCTTGCCGTTCCTGTCGTAAATATTGCCTCTGGTACCCTGGGTCGTACGCGTTTTCTGGATCTGGAGCTTGTAATCGTCCAGATACTGCTGTCCGCTCACAATCTGAAGATTGAACAGCCTCATCACCAAAACAGCGGACAATATACAAAATATTGTCATTACCACAAAGACCCTTGTTCTAAAATATCCTGCAACGGCATTCTGTAACCGCTCCCATATACTATACAAACCTGCTTGCACTCCTTTGTTCTTCCGCCTCTAATCTGCGATTTACATGAAGAATTATCTGATACAAAACCAATGTGACTAAAATCGTATATACCAGCTCAGGGAGCATAACATGTCCCAAAAAGTAAGTAAAAATAAATTTTCCCCGAAGCATGAACAGACACATGTATCCGACAAAACTGTACATCAGGTCGCTAATGCCAATTAAGATTAACGGAAATTTGATATCGTCGTCAAAAAACATTCTGTGAAAGGTACCGTTCAAGTAACCGATCACAGTATAAATTAATGTATAAAATCCCAGCAGCCCGCCCCAGAATAAATCGATCAGGAGACCGCTCATAAAGCCTACTGCCATGCCGCCTCTTTCTCCCCGCATAAAACCTAAGGAGGCTGTAACAATAATCATCAGGTTTGGACGGATATTCGCAAAAGCAAGCCTTCCAAATACTGTTGACTGCAGAAGAAAAGCAGCCGCAACCAAAATCACCATGACAATCTTTCGCTTCATCTGCTATTCTTCCTTTCCGTCTTCGCCGCTGTCATTCACCAAATCCTGCTTCGTTGAGGTGATGACCAGTACCTCCTGAAGGTTATTGAAATCAACTGCCGGCGTAATATAGCCGGACCTAGTCAGATTGTTAGAATCCACCTCTATCTCACTGATATATCCGATAAAAATCCCCTGCAGGAACTTCGAACTGATGTGAGATGTTACCACTTGCTCCCCTACTTCGATTTTATTATCATTATTGGGCAGCTTTTCAAAACGGATTCTTCCGTCATTCATAAGCTTCAAATCCCCGCGTACCATGCACAAATCTGAAGTAGAAAGCACCATGGCGCTGATATTGCTCTCGTCGTCAATAACTGCACGTACCTGCGCATAGGCAGGCCCGACCTCTGTTACAATACCAACGAGTCCGCTTCCGGCAAGGACATTCATATCCTCTCTGATTCCGTCATTGCTTCCCTTATCTATCGTAAAGGAATTAAACCAGTTTGTTCCGTTATTGGCAATTACATGGGCGCCGACTTTTTCATAATCTGCATAATTCTGATCCAGCTTGTAGAGCTCCTGCAGACGTTCCAGTTCATACTGCTCCTGCCTGAGTCTTGTATTATCAATCGTCATCTCGTCCAGTCTGGATTGTAAGGTTTCATTTTCTGTCTTCAATTCATCCAGAGTCTTAAAATTATCTGTCAAATCTCCCATCCAGCGTCCTATGGAGCTGATTCCATTCTGCATAGGTATTATCGTATAATTGCCGATTAAGCTTAACGGCCCCCGGCCTCCGGTAAAAAGCTCGGCGCCCATTAGCATTCCACAGATAATAATCAGAATCAATAATACATATTTACTTGGAATTCTATTCTGATTTTTAATCTTCATCTTATCTCATCCACCTATAATTTTCCTCAAGCATTGAATACGCAAGCTTCTTAAGTTCTTTTGACTCAATAATCATCTTCAATCCCGTTACTGCGCAGATATCCGGGTCTATAGCGGTATGGACCCGGATTCCGGTCATCTCCTCCAAATACAGCTCAAGTCCCGGAAGATTTGCAACGCCTCCCGTCAGGAAAATCCCGTTCTTTCTGACGGATTTTCGGATCTCGGACGGCGTGCGGTCTATCAGGGACTGGATTGCTTCCACGCACTGCTCTAAAGGTTCTTTGATTGCCGCCCTTACAAGGTTGATGGAAATCTCTCTGCGCTGCGGAACACCGGTAATCAGATCCCTTCCTGAAACCGTCAGGACAGCATTATTATCTTCGCTAAATACACCGAAGCGTTTGCGCAGCACCTCGGAGGTAAGACGTCCAATCAGAAAATCATGATTGTATCTGACAAGCTGTGCCACGTGCTGGTCAAAGGTCACTCCGCCAAGCTTCAGCAGACGGTTCAAAACCAAACCGCCGCCGGCAATAATAGACAGCTCTGTTGTCTCTCCGCCGAAATTTACAATAAAGAGCCCTTTCGTATTCTGAGCATCTAAATTCATGCCGATGGCGTCCGCAATGCCCCGCTCAACAATATTAACTTCCTTTGCCCTTGCCGTAGAATGGATCACAAGGTCAAAGAAAGCTTTTTTCTCCACTTCTGTCACATCTGTAGGCACAGCAATTACATACTCTGATCCTCTTGCAAAATGCCGCTCCTTCTTTAAAAGATTCTGCAGAAGAAACTGCATATCGTTAAATCGAGAAATAACCCCTTCCTTCATAGGAAACATTACCTGAATATTCGGGGGAGTCTTCTCATACATTTCATAAGCCTGATCTCCCACTGCAAATATCTCATGGTTATCTGCTATTGCAATTGCTGTTTTTTCTTTCCATATGGTATCTAGCTTTTTATCATAAACTTTGATCTCATAAGAACCAAGATCCAGTCCATATATATTTCTTGCCATTGCTTCGTATCCTTTCATGCAAGCAGTCCTTGTTCTGAAAAACTGATATAACAATTATTGCCAATTACGATATGGTCTAACAGTTCAATCCCAATCAAACCGCCCGCCTGCCGGATTCGTTCGGTGATAAGCATGTCCTCTCTGCTTGGGGTCGGATCACCGCTGGGATGATTATGCAGAACAATAATCGAAACCGCATTTTTTTGTAATGCTTCTATAAATAATTCCCTCGGAGTAATCAGAGATGCATTTACCGTTCCCTTCGATATATCCGATTCGCCGATTAAGCGGGATTTTGAATTCAGCATCAAAAGCTTCATAACCTCCTGACGTTCATGACGCATATCTTCCATATAATATTTGGCTATGGAAGAGGGGCATGTAAACTGCAGCATCTCACAGGCTTTTGCCTTTGCAAGCCTCTTTGCAAGTTCTGAGATACAGACTATCTGAACTGCTTTGACCCGCCCGATGCCTTTTATCCTCTTAAGCCTTTCGATGGTAAAATGATGAAGCCCCAGAATACCGTCTTCCCCCGCATAATAGAGAATCCTTCTGGCAAGGTCAAGAACATTCTCCCCATGGCTTCCGGTACGCAGAAGCACTGCGAGAAGTTCCGCGTCTGCAAGGCTTCCCACCCCTAGACGCTCGCACTTTTCATAAGGGCGCTCTGATTCTGACAATGTTTTCATGGTGTTTGTATGACGCATATCTTTTGTAGATTCTTATGATGCTCCCCAAAGACATAGAAATTACATGAAGCGATATATAATAATTGCAAGAACAACACCAATTATACTTGATATCGTAATCTTAATTGTGAGACCAAAGGTGATTACCAATAATCCCAGATTTAAAACAATCGGTTTTTCCAGGCCAAATGTCTGTCCATAGTTCAGCCAATTCAATGCCGGCATACCTTCAGTAAGCATCCCGATAAAGCCGCCAAGAACCAGTCCGGCAAGGACAAGCAGAAATAAAGCCCAGGAATTTTTGCTTCCTGCTCCCTTCATATGTATTCCTCCCCATTTCCCAATTCATTCCTAAAAACTCTGTATATTTTAACACATTTGGCAAAATGTGTATAGACTAATCCAATTAAAAATTTATTAATATATTTCCCGTCTTGTCGAATGGACGGTATCTTTTGACGATTGCTTCCGCGGTTTTTATTCCGTCCATAGCCGCGGACGTGATTCCTCCGGCATAACCGGCTCCTTCTCCGCATGGATAGATTCCCGGTATGCTGCTCTGCATGGTTTCATCCCGCAAAATCCGTACTGGAGAGGAACTCCGGCTTTCTACTCCGGATAAAACCGCGTCTTTTCCGGCAAAACCATGAAGCTTCCTATCAAAAGAAATCATGCCCTGTTCTATACTCTGTGCAATCTCTTCCGGAAAAATCCCTCTTACATCAGCCAGACAAAACCTTCCCTTTACAGAAGGCTGAATTTTTCCCAATCCGCCGGATACTCTTTTATCGCAGAAATCTCCGAATAATTGTACCGGAATTTTTCCTTTTCCCGCTATATAAGCTTTCCGCTCCAGCATCCTCTGAAATGCAATCCCAGAAAGGGGGCCTTCATCTGGATAATCCTCCGGACGTACAGTTACAATAACGGCGCTGTTTGCATTCTTTCCGGCCCGGTCACGATAACTCATGCCGTTCACCGCCAGATACCCTTCTTCCGAAGAGGCATCGACCACATAGCCGCCGGGACACATACAGAAAGTATAGACGCTTCTTCCATTTTCCAGATTAGCAGTCAGCTTGTAAGAAGCTGCCGGCAGAATATCCCTCCTGTCTCTCCCATACTGGGAAAGATCAATTTCCGCCTGAAGATGCTCCACCCGGACGCCTACGGCAAAAGCTTTCGCTTCCATATCAAGGCCCCGCGCATAAAGCATATCAAAAGTATCTCTGGCGCTGTGTCCGATGGCAAAGACCGCTGTCTGTGTCTTTAAAAGCTCTCGGCCTCCTGTTTTTTCATTCCTTATTTCAAGGCCTTTAAGCCCGCTGTCATCCGCAATTACATCCGTCACATGGCTGTGAAACCGTACTTCGCCCCCAAGCTCTTTTATCTTTTGGCGCATGTTCCTTACCACGCACGTCAGTACATCCGTGCCGATATGCGGCTTGCTCATGTACAGTATATCCTCCGGCGCTCCGTGTTTTGCAAAAACCTCCAGCACCTTACGGTTTCTCCCGGCTGTATCCTTTACCAGCGTATTCAGTTTCCCATCAGAAAAGGTCCCTGCGCCGCCTTCTCCAAACTGCACATTGGAATCTGGATTTAGAACCCCTGTTTCCCAAAACTCTTCTACATCCTGAATACGTTCTTCCACCGCGCCTCCCCGCTCTAGAAGGATCGGGCGGTAACCAAGCTCTGCTAGCATCAGGCTGCAGAACATCCCGGCGGGGCCGCATCCTATCACAACAGGCCTCTCATTCATCTGTTCTTCTCCGCTGACTGGATATGCATAAGGTTTATAATCTGACTTCAATACGTCTTTATTCTTAATTTTTCTAAGAATTTTCTTTTCCATATTAACTTTAGCATCCACCGTATAAATATAATACAGCTCCGGTTTCTTTCTGGCGTCCAGAGACTGTCTGCTAATCGTATAAGAACGCAGTTCATCCGCAGGGATATTCAGGATGCGGCATATCTTATTCTTTAATTCCTCTTCCGAATGATCAATTTTCAATTTCAACTGCCTGATCTGAATCATAAAATCTCCTTAATTTATCGAATGCCGGACATTACCCGCCGCATCGTTTCCTGCCATTATGCCGGAACCCCATGCAAAATGCAGATTATATCCTCCGCAGATTCCGTCCACATCCAGAAGTTCGCCTGTAATATACAGCCCTTTAACAAGTTTCGACTCCATTGTCTCAGGGAAGAGCTCTTCCGTCTTCACTCCGCCCGCGCAAATCTGCGCTTTAGAAAAAGGCATCGTCTTCGTTACAGGTACTTGAAAACACTTGCATATACCCGCAAGCTTCGCTATTTTCTCATCTGAAAGCTTCTCTGCCCACACCTGTATGTCAATCTCCGCTTCCGTTAAAAGAACAGGTATCAATTTAGAAGGAAATAGCGTATTTAAAAGCTCCGCCGCCGTATACTTTCCTGAACGTCTCCGCCGTTTCCGCAGCTCAAAATTTAGTGCATCCGCCGAAATCTGCGGAATAAAATCAAGTTCTGCACAAACCTTTTGCTTTTGCTGCAGCGCTTTGGCCGCATACCTGCTTACCTGAAAAGCCGGGATCCCGGAAACACCATAATCCGTAAGCTGCACTTCGCCATAATCATTTACAATAAATTTATCATTCACAAATAAGGATATCCCAGCTGTAATACGGATGCCGGAGAGCTTTCGGAAGCATTTCTTTTCTGATACAAGCTGCACCAGCGCCGGAACAACCGGAGATAAGGAATGTCCTAAACGCTTCGCCAGCGCATATCCGCTGCCGTCGCTTCCTGATATTTCCGAAGCCTGTCCGCCGGCTGAAAGAATCACCCGGACCGCGCGATAAGGATTCATTTCTCCCGCGCACAAAATCAGAAATCCCTTTTTATCTTTTCGGATTTCCTCTACATGGCAGTTTGTCCGAACCTGAACGCCAAGTCTTTTTACTTCCATTGCAAAGGCTTCCCGCACTGCCGCCGCCTGATCGCATAAGGGATACACATAGTCTCCGCGGCATTTGGTATAAATCCCAATCGAAGAAAAAAATTCAAACGCACTATCCACGTCAAATTCTTTCAGAAAGGTTCTGATAAATTTCGGATTATCTCCGCGGTAGTGCCCGGGCTGCAAATTCAAATTTGTCAGATTGCAGCGGCCATTTCCAGTAGAGAGAATTTTTTTCCCTAAAACATCGTTATGTTCCAATATAGACACCGAAGCTCCCCCGCGGGCAGCCATAATTGCAGCCGCCATACCCGAAGCCCCGCCGCCGATTACAAGTATTTCTCCCATGCCTTTCCTCTCGCCAAATATATCCTTTCGTCTATCCGCGTACCTTTTGAGAAGAGCGTTACTTCTTTTTAGCTGTATTTCCAGAAAAAACTACAGCGCCACAAGCTTTGCTCTGACAAGGTACTCTAGTGACATCAAAATTCCCAGCTTTGCATGCGGCCAAGTAAGCCCGCCCTGAAAATATACGGCGTAAGGCGGTTTGATTGGTCCGTCTGCGCTTAGCTCAATTGAGGAACCCTGTACAAACGCCCCCGCCGCCATGATCACATCACTGTCATAGCCCGGCATTGCCCAGGGCTCCGGCGTTACATAGGAATCCACCGGCGCCGCCGCCTGAATCCCTCGGCAGAAAGCAATCACAGCCTCCGGATCCTTAAGTTCCACAGCCTGAATAATATCATGGCGGCTTTCCCCGCCGTCCGGCACCACTGAATATCCTAAAGATTCATAGATATTTGCAGCGAAAACAGCGCCTTTCAGCGCGCTTGCCGTTACGCAAGGAGCGAGGAACAATCCCTGATAAATGGACTGCATTACTCCAAGAGAAGCGCCTACTTCTCTTCCAAGTCCCGGTGAAGTGAGCCGGTAGCCGCAATTTTCAATTAGTTCCTCTTTTCCGGCAATGTAACCTCCTATAGGGGCAAGTCCGCCGCCAGGATTTTTAATCAGTGAACCGACCACAAGATCTGCGCCCGCATCGCTGGGTTCTATAGTTTCCACAAATTCTCCATAGCAGTTATCTACCATGCAGATTACATCCGGTTTGATGCGTTTTACAAATGCAACAGCCGCTCCAATCTGATCTACCGAAAAACTTGGTCTTGTCTGATAGCCTTTGGAGCGCTGAATGGTTACCATCTTTGTTTTTTCAGTAATTGCTCGGGAAATATTTTCAAAGTCAAAGCTTCCGTCCTCTAACAGATCTACTTGGGAATAAGTGATACCGTATTCAGCAAGGGAACCTTTGGAAGGGCGGATTCCTATGACTTCTTCCAGTGTATCATAAGGCTTTCCCGCCACAGACACAAGCTCATCTCCCGGACGCAGATTTGCAGAAAGGGCGAGAGCGAGGGCATGGGTTCCACAGGTTATCTGAGGACGAACAAGGGCCGCCTCCGTATGAAATACGTCTGCATATACCTTTTCCAGCGTATCCCTCCCCAGATCATTGTAGCCATAACCGCTTGCATAGTGGAAGCACGCCTCGCTGACCCGGTTTTTCTGCATAGCCAAGATCACTTTCATCTGGTTATACTCAGCACGTTCATCAATTTCCAAGAAACGCTCCGCAAGCTTTGCTTCTATCTGCTTTCCAAAATTCTGAACAGAAGGACGGATTCCCATCTGCTCATACATTTCTGCAATCAATCTCATTTATACATACTCTCCTTCATTCATTGCAATTCTAATCTTTGTTTTTAATTGAGCTGTATTGGCATCCAGCTCCGGATTCATGGATGGAATTTCTCTTACCACATCGGCTGCTTCCTTAAGTTTTCCCATATCATATAGAAGCGCGGCGCGATTTAAATCAAATAGCGCCCGTTCCCCTTTTGTTTTTGCGAGATGCTTTAGTTTCAGCAGTTCCGAATAGGTTTTCTCCGTGTCTTTGCTGTAGGAATACAACTCCAGCAGAGGGTTCAGCTTCTTTAGGAATCTAGATCCTCCAAACAATCTTTTCAACATATACTTCTCCCCTTATCTAAAAATGAAATTACTTCCGGTTCCCTTATATAAAAGGAATCCGTTCCTTCATTGCTTCCAAAACCGCAGTTTCGTCATAACCGAATTTGCTTTTATCTATCCATATCACATCTTTTTCTCTTTTAAACCATGTAATCTGCCGTTTTGCAAAATGTCTGGTATCCCGCTTAATCCTATACACTGCTTCTTCCAGCGTAGTTTCCCCCTCCAGATAAGCGAGCATCTCCTTATAACCAAGCCCCTGCATTGACGTTAATTCCCTTGTATACCCCCGTTCTTTCAGTTCCTTTACTTCCTGAAGAAGTCCGTCCGCCATCATCTGGTCTACCCGGTCGTCAATCCGTTTATAGAGCCGGCTTCTCTCATCGTTCAAAACAAAATACCGAAATTCATAAGGCGATTCCTTTGCCCGCTGCATTTCGTTATGCGCGGAAATGCATTCTCCGGTCAAATGGTGGTACTCAAGCGCGCGGATTATGCGCTTCACATTATTGGGATGGATCTCCGCCGCCGCCTTCTCATCTACTGCCCGGAGCTTATCATGAAGCTTTCCGGCTCCGTACATTCTCATATATTCTTCTAATTTCTCCCGGTATTCCGTCTCCGTTCCATTCTCAGTGAAGTCGATATCATAAAGCACTGCTTGAATATAAAATCCTGTTCCTCCGGCCAATATCGGAATATGCCCTTTTGCATAAATCTGCCTCATGGCTTCCTTTGCCATCTGCTGAAACCGGACTACATGAAACTCTTCCTCCGGCCTCAGCACATCCACAAGATAATGAGGAATATCCTCCATCTCCCAAGGACGAATCTTTGCGGAACCAATATCCATATATTTATATACCTGCATGGAATCTGCGGAAATAATTTCTCCGCCGATTTCCTTTGCAAGACTAATAGAAGCTTTCGTCTTCCCCACAGCTGTGGGACCGGTTAATACAATCAATGGCTGTTTCATACTCAGAGCTCCTTTATATAATCCGCTTGAATTTTTTCTCCAGTTCCCGTTTTGTCATCGATATAATCGTCGGCCTGCCATGGGGACAGTGATAAGGATTTTCAAGACCGAGAAGCTCCCCGATCAAAGCATCCGCCTCCGCGGCGGAAAGCCGCATGTTTCCCTTTACCGCCGCCTTACAGGACATAGAAGCAACCTTTTCATCAATGACCTCCGGCGTTAATCCAGTATAAATCTCATCAGACAAACTGTCAATCATCTCCATAAGAAGTTCTTTCTTTGCAACGCCGAAAAGATTATCCGGAACCGCACACACCGCGTAGGAATTTGGCCCGAAGCTCTCGATCTCAAATCCAATCTTCATAAACCGGTCCATATGTGTATTTAAAAGCTCCGCCTCTTTCATAGACAGTTCCAAAATAATCGGCGGGCTGATATTCTGAGAAGTATAATCCCTGTTTTTCATCCCACGGAGTGTTTTCTCATATAAAACGCGTTCATGAGCAGCATGCTGGTCTATGACATAGAGATTTTCGCAAAATTCTACCAGCCAGTAGGTGTCAAAAAGCTGACCGATAATCTTATGCTTTTTTACAGATTTCTCGTCAAGCAGACGCTCTTCAAATAAATCCAGCTGCTTTGCCTGATAAGGCGCCGGTTCGTCTTGTATCTGGGAAGCACGGATGACTTCATCCGTCTGCGGCTGACGCTGCTTTTCGGCAGAAACCTTCTTATGGTAAGCAGTAACCCGTTTACGCATCTCTTCCATAAAATAATCAAGATCTCTTTTTCCGACCGCACTCTGTTTTTTGTCGAAAAAGACTGGGTTTTCAAGGTTTTTGTCATTTTCATTGCTTTTATTAGAATCGTTTTTAATACAGAGTGCACTCCGTTTATTTTGGGACATATTCTCTTGTCGAATTTCGTCAGTGTAGAGCGCGCTCTGTTTATTCCCCTCTAAACGCATTTTTTGATTATCTTCATTGATTTTTTCTGCTTTTGGAGGCTCCGGAGCCTCCACATGGGGAATCAATTCCCTTTTATGCAGGCTTTTCTGTAATGCTTCATAAATAAAATTGTAAATTTCCTGCTGATTTCCAAACCGAACTTCCATCTTGGAGGGATGTACGTTTACATCCAGCAATTCGCTTTTTATAGTTAAATGCAAGACCGTAAAAGGATATTTATGCTGCATGGTAAAATCTTTATAGGCGTCTTCTATCGCTTTTGAGATAATATTGTTTTTGATATACCTTCCATTTATAAAATAATTTTCAAAATTACGGTTCCCCCTTGAGACGGCAGGCTCTCCAATATAACCGTTTAAGGACAGATTTTCTCCGGACATTTCTACAGAAAGAAGATGCGAAGCAATGTCCCGCCCATATATGTGATAGATAACGTCTTTCAGATCGCCGTTCCCAGAGGTATGTATTTTGGATTGTCCATTTGTCGTAAACTGGAAAGAGATCTCCGGATGCGAAAGGGCAATCCTAGTCACAAGATCTGCTGCGTGACTGGCTTCCGTTACGGCAGTTTTCAGGAATTTCCTTCTTGCCGGCGTATTATAAAAAAGCTGGCGGATCAAAAAAGTAGTTCCATCCGGCGCGCCGGTTTCGTCAATAGACACCTCTCTTCCTCCTTCAATCCTATAACTGATCCCGTAAGGAGCAGCCTTTGATTTTGTAATAAGCTCCACTTGAGATACGGCGGAAATACTAGAAAGGGCCTCCCCTCGGAATCCCAGCGACCGAATCCCCGTAAGGTCTTCCGCCGAGCGGATTTTGCTGGTAGAATGCCGCAGGAAAGCATTTCTTATATCTTCCTTTTCAATGCCGCATCCGTTGTCCGTTATCCGGATAAAAGAGATGCCTCCGTCTTTTATCTCTATTACAACTGCACTTGCTCCCGCGTCAATGGCATTTTCCGCCAGTTCCTTTACAATAGAGGCAGGCCGTTCAATGACCTCTCCAGCAGCAATTTTATCAATTGTAATTTGATCCAGTACCTGTATTTTTCCCATAACTTGTTACCACCTATTTTTCAGCTTGTTCTGAAGCTGGTAAAGTGTATTTAATGCGTCAATCGGAGTCAGATTGCTGATATCCAACTCTTTTAATTCTTCTAAAACATCATCATCCTTTACCGTATCAAACAGCGACATCTGCGCCAGATCCACCTCATCCAGCTTCTTTGTCTTAATCTTCGGTTCATGGTTTCCTTTCACGGCTATATCCTTAATTCTGGATGTTATATCCGCGTGAAGGAGCTCCTCAACAATTTCCTTAGCCCTCTGAATTACAGATTCCGGCACTCCCGCAAGTTTAGCCACCTGAATGCCATAGCTCTTATCTGCGCCGCCTTTTACGATTTTTCTTAAAAATACAATGTCATCGCCCTTTTCCTTCACCGCAATGCAGTAGTTATTTACATTATTTATTTTGCCTTCCAGCTCTGTCAGTTCATGATAATGGGTTGCAAACAAAGTTTTCGCCCCCAGAATTTTGGTATTGCTGATATGTTCTACCACCGCCCATGCAATGGACAGCCCGTCAAAGGTACTGGTTCCGCGGCCGATCTCATCAAGAATCAAAAGGCTCTTTCTAGTTGCATTTCTCAGGATGTTTGCAACTTCCGTCATCTCCACCATAAAGGTGCTCTGCCCGGAAGCAAGATCATCGGAAGCGCCTACTCTGGTAAAAATCCGGTCAACAATTCCGATATTCGCACTGGAAGCCGGAACAAAAGAACCAATCTGCGCCATTAAAACAATCAAAGCCGTCTGACGCATATAGGTAGATTTTCCAGCCATATTCGGCCCTGTAATAATGGATACACGGTTCTTCTTATCATCTAGATATGTATCGTTAGAAATAAACATATCGTTAGGAATCATTCTCTCAACTACCGGATGACGTCCGTCCCGGATCTCAATCAATCCCTTTTCGTTCATCTTAGGACGGGTATAATTCCCTCTCTCTGCAGCCAGCGCCAGAGATGAGAGCACATCCGCCTCTGCAACCGCATGAGCCGTCTGCTGGATTCGCTCAATCTGGCTTCCAATCCGATCTCTTACCTGACAGTACAGGTCATATTCCAGTGCGTACAGCTTATCTTCCGCCCCAAGAATCGTCTCCTCCAGTTCCTTAAGCCTTGGGGTAATGTACCGTTCTGCATTTGCCATGGTTTGCTTTCGGATATAGTAATCCGGCACCAGTTCCTTAAAGGAATTTGTAACCTCCAGATAATATCCAAAAACCTTATTATAACGGATGCGGAGTTTCTTAATCCCCGTCTTTTCCCGCTCCTCGCTCTCAAGCTTGGCAAGCCAGTTTTTTCCTTCTGTTTTGGCAGCTTTCAGCCTGTCCACATCCTCGTTATAACCTTCCCTGATAATTCCGCCCTCCTTCATAGCAAGCGGCGGGTCCTCGCAGACAGCCTGTTTAATCAGACTGCATAAATCCTCCAAAGTGTCCAGCTCCCCGCAAATATCCTGAAGCAGCCCGCTGTCCATATCCTGAAGCAGGTATTTAATCGACGGAAGCATCTCCATAGAATTTTTAAGTGAAATCAGATCTCTGGGATTCGCGGACTGGTAAGAAATCTTTCCCACCAGCCGTTCCAGATCATAGATGGGTCCCAGATACTCTCGCAGCTCTTCTCTGGTAATCGCGTTATTTTTCAACTCATCAACCGCGTCCAGCCGACTCTCAATCATTGCTTTATCAATCAGCGGCTGTTCGATATATTTGCGCAGCCTCCTTGCTCCCATTGCCGTCTTAGTCTTATCCAGCACCCATAGAAGGGAGCCTCTCTTGTGCTTCTCCCTCAAGGTTTCGCACAGCTCCAGATTCCGCCTGGTAGAACTATCCAGAATCATATATTTTCCCACGGCATATCTGGTAAGCTTATGCATATGACTTAAAGAAATCTTCTGAGTTTCTCTAAGATACTGCAAAAGAGCCCCCGCGCCTATCATTCCACATTCGCAGTCCTTTAGTCCCACAGCCTCTAAGGAACCGGTATGAAAATGCTCTTTTAAGGTCCGCTCGCAGAGGGCGTCGTCAAAATACCATGCATCCAGCGCATAAACTGCAATACCTAATCCTTCCTTTAAATGCGCGAAATCTATCCCGCTCATATAAAACGATTCGTTACAGATAATCTCTGAAGGCATAAATTTATAAATTTCGTCAAACAGCTTATCGCCGCTTTCCACCTCCGACACCAAATATTCTCCGGTTGTAACATCTGCCACAGATACGCCGTAACGGTCAGCAATATAGGCGACACACATAATATAATTATTTTTTGTCTCATCCATGTTCTGGGTATTTAGATTTGTTCCGGGTGTAACAATCCGCACAACTTCCCGTTTCACAAGACCCTTTGACTCGGACGGATTCTCTACCTGTTCACAGATTGCCACCTTGTATCCTTTGGAAACCAGACGATTCAGATAAGTATCCACCGCATGATAAGGAACGCCGCACATAGGCGCTTTTTCTTCGAGCCCACAGCTTTTTTTCGTCAAGGTAATTTCAAGTTCCTTTGAGGCAGCAATGGCATCCTCATAAAACATCTCATAAAAATCTCCCAGCCGGTAAAATAGAATGCAGTCCTTGTATTCTTCCTTGGTTTCTATATATTTCTGCATCATTGGTGTTAGTTCTGCCACGACTCTTCTCCTCTTTCATTTATCTTTTGACATACATAATTAGTATAGCACCTTTTACCGTTTTCATAAAGAAAAAACTAAAGAACATGGTACTCCGGCTTCATTTCCCCAAACAGATAATACCCTAAATAACCGCTTAAGCAGATTCCCATAACACTTAATCCGGAAAAAATAACCATGAAAGGGACGCAGATCTGCCCAAATAGCTGCAAGGGCATCTCGCTATAGTCCCACACGGCATAGTGCAGCCATTTATTCACTATGATCCCTGTAATAAATTCCATAGAGGTTACAAACACCATACAGCGCAGGACCTGTTTCCACAGCGGATCCTGCCAGTTCAGGCTTTTGCCTTGAACAAAGAAAAATACAAAGCAGATTCCTCCCAGTACAAACATGGACCAGTGTGAAAATCCCCGGAATAAAATCTCAAAGCTATAATAAAGGGCTCCTCCGGTCGCCCAGAAAAATAAATATTCGCCAATTTTTTTCATCATAAAAACGTCCTCGCTATGTTTCTTCGTACTACATAGTTTGGACGTTCTTTCCCAAAAATATGGGTGGAAATATTTAAAATTTTCGCGTTCCGAGATAATAGAATCCTTTGCATTCTTCGAGTTTTACATTCACGATAGTCCCTATCAGTTCCTCGTCCCCAGGAAAATGAACCAAAAGATTATTGTCAAGCCTTCCCGTTACAAGGGAAGAATCATGGTCGTTTACCGACTCTACAAGCACCGGCATCACTTTTCCGGTATGTACTGCGCACACTTGTGCTGAAATTGACTGAATCTCGCAAAGAAGCCTGTCAAATCGTTTCTTCACCACTTCCTGAGGCACCTGTTCTTCCATTGCGGCCGCGGGAGTACCGGTCCGTTTGGAATAGATAAAGGTGAACGCGCTGTCATAGCGCACCTTACGCACCACATCCAGCGTTTCTTCAAAATCTTCTTCCGTCTCCCCCGGAAATCCTACAATAATATCCGTAGTAAGGGAAATATCTGGTATCGCTTCCCTGAGTTTCCTTACCAATTCCAGATACTGCTCCTTTGTATATCTGCGGTTCATTCGTTTTAAAATTTCGGTACTTCCGGATTGAACGGGCAGATGGAGATGCCTGCAGATTTTCCGCGAATGTTTCATAACGTCAATCAGCTCGTCCGACAAATCTTTCGGGTGGGAAGTCATAAACCGAATCCGTTTGATCCCGTCGATTTCTTCTATTTTCTGAAGAAGTTTGGCAAAGCTGCAGGGCGGTTCCAGGGTTTTTCCATAAGAATTTACATTTTGTCCAAGAAGCATCACTTCTGCCACGCCGTCTGCCGCCAACCGTCTGATTTCCTTTAAAATCGCTTCCGGTTTTCGGCTGCGTTCCCTTCCTCTTACATAGGGGACGATACAATAGCTGCAGAAATTATTGCAGCCAAACATTACGTTTACGCCGGATTTGAAAGAATATTTGCGTTCGCTGGGGAGATCCTCTACTATTTTGTCCGTATCCTTCCAGATATCAATGACCATCCGTTTTGATTCCAGACAAGTATATAAAAGTTCTGCAAACTTATAAATATTGTGGGTTCCAAATATCAAATCCACGAACCTATAGCTTTTTTTTAATTTCTCCACTACCTCCGGCTCCTGCATCATACATCCGCACAGGGCAATCTTCATATAGGGACGCTTCTTTTTTGCCGGACTTAGCTGGCCCAGATGACCATACACCCGCATGTTTGCGTTCTCCCGTACCGTGCAGGTATTATAAATAACAAAGTCAGCCTGCGCTTCCCTCTCTTCCTCTTCATAACCGGCCTGTTTTAAAATTCCTGCAAGCTTCTCGGAATCTCTCGCATTCATTTGACAGCCCATATTAATTACGCAGGCTTTGGGCGCCCGTCCTTTTTCTTTCTGAAAGTTTCGGACCCATGCACGGCATCTTTCCATATAGTAATACTGTCTGGCCGGTTCTTCTATAGGAGGAGCTGAGTTTAAAGCTGATTTATCGAAATCCATTTCATTATACATCGTCCGCCGTTCTCCTCTATGTAAAATTTAGACAAACTGATTTGCAGAGCTGTCGTATTCATAATCAATCCCCTTTAGTTTGTCAACTAACGCGTCTTTATCTGTGCTCGTCTCATCGCAAAAAGCATCCAAAGTCGGATAAAAATCCCGAAGTTTTGTATTCACAACGCTTAAAAGCAGCATTGGATCCTTTGGTAATTCCCACATTTTAATTCCCCCTTTTTTCTTCCTGTTTTTTTCTCAGTTCGGTAATCGTACCATCCGCCTCCTGAATCGAAATATTATCCAGCTGTGCGGTAAGATTCCGTTTTACGGAATCAATATATTCCCTTCTTAATATCTGCTGTTCCTTCTTTTCATGATCGGTTAGTCCTTCTGCCTTCGACTTGCGGTATAGTTCATTAATCCTTGCAATCTTCTTTTCATCCATAGTCATGCCGGTTCCTTTCCTCATCCATCATCTTCTCATCTTACACCAAATGGAACAGTCAGGCAACTAAAATCACAGATTTTAGCTGCTGTAGTTTTCCAAAAATCCGTACAGCTCCTCAATGTCCTCAATATACTTACCATTCTTTACCTCGTTCTGCACCGTTACCGGAAGCGTTTCCACATCAATACTCGTATATTCATAAATAGTTTCTTTATCACTTAAGTAAACTACTACGTATCCGTTTTTCTCCAGAAGGTAATAGCAGTAATTTTTCATTGCCTCGCCCTCTGTCTCAACGCTATCTTCCGTCTTCTTTAGCTCTGTTTCCACAATCTTTTCTTCTTTAGCCCGCTCTTCTACCGCATGATAGCTGAACTGATATGCTCCTGATACAAGCAAAAGGACAGACAGTCCCACAATTACAAAACCGATACTATACTTTTTATCATTCATAAAGGTATCTCCTTTTTTAGTATAGTATCGGTCTAATCGTTATAATTTATTCAGTTAAAAAACATTGTCTGTTATCTTCTTGATTGAAGCAGGTGTAATTTTTTCAGTAATCTGACAATACTTCTGCCTTTTGGCGCCATCATAAGCTCCCGTTCCGTCACGCCGCCTAATAAGATTAGGCTGATAAAATATACGAGAACGGCTGTAACAAGCGCTGCGGCCGTAGCGATGCGCATTCCGGCAAATAGTTCAAACAACAGACGGACAAGCAAAGCGGCTATACTCATAATTACCGATGCTATGACCGGAATTACAAAGGTCTTCTTTACCTCCTGAACATAATTACAGGCAGCCCGAAGATCCTTTGCGTTCAGGATACAAATTGCTCCGGCAAAGATAATCTTGCTTACCACAATAGAATAGATACTCCATTTAAAAGCAACCAGCATAATATATAACGCAACCAGATGAATTACCAGAGAAATCGCCGCGTTTTTTACCGGTTTTGACATATAATCCATCCCTTGAAGCGCTGCATTGGTAACGGTAGATAAGCAGAAAAAAATCACGGAAACGCCGCCTATCTGCAGAAGCAAAGCAGGAATCGTATTATCCTGTGTAAAATACAAAAGATCCAGAATCGGTTTGGCAAGAGTGATAAATCCTGCCGCGCAGGGAATCGCAATAATCATATTAAAACGGCTCACCAAATTAATCTTACCGTGTATCTCCTTACGGGTTCCGGTTTGGATGGTCGCCACAAGACTCGGCATAAAGGACGCCGCCAAGGCGCTTGCCACACTTAAAGGAATATTCGTCATGGTATCATACTGTCCGCTGAACATCCCCAAAAGCTCCGTATACTCCTTTTCCGGAACTCCCTGAATCGCCATAATATTCGTAAAAACTGCTTGGTCCAACAGATTGCTGATATTATATACCGTTGCGCTTAAGATCACCGGAGCAATCGTAAGAATTAGAAGCTTGTAAATATAACTCCAGCTTTCCCTTCGGTGTTCTCTGTCTCTTCTCATCTGCCGCCTTAACACACGTTTATATGTACTAAATACAAACAAAAGAAACAGCAGCGCGGCTAAGGCGCCCGCAACAGTTCCTAATGTTGCCCCGGCGGCTGCATATGCGGCTCCATACTTCTTCTTATCCGCTCCGGAAGCCATGCTCTGTCCGAATTTCAACAGTACAAGCGCTCCCGCAATGCTGACGATTGCATTTACAATCTGCTCAATGGTCTGGGAAAACGCGGTAGGCATCATCGTGCCGAAGCCCTGAAAAAATCCGCGAAATACGCCGAGAAACGCTACAATCAGGATACAGGGAGCCAGCACCCGCAGCGCGTATACGGACATTTCTACCTTCATTATATCTGACGCAATAAATCTGGCTCCGAATAACACAACCGCCGTTACAAACCCTCCGGTGAACACTGCGAAAGTCATAGCGCCTTTATATATTCGATATGCGTTTCTGTACTGCCCCGTGGCAATCCTCGCCGATACCAGCTTGGAAACTGCCATGGGAAGACTGTAAGAGGTAAGCATCAGGGCAAGGTTATACACCTGAAACACAATGCCATAATATCCGTTTCCCTCTGGCCCCATAATATTGGTAACCGGAATACGGTAAGCCAGTCCAATAATCTTTGTAATCAACGCAGTCGCTGCAAGGATCGCCCCCTGCATCAAAAAACCGCTGTCCTTTTTTTTCGCCATATCCTACTCCACAATCGAATCCTGCATAACATAGGAAACGCGTTCCTATGAAATAAAGTATTGATTTCTCACCTGAAAATCCCAAGGACATTCATGATCTGTCTCTGCTTCTCTTCCATTACAACCTGTTCATCTCTATTTATATGGTCGTAACCTATTAAGTGTAACATAGAATGGGCAATTAGGAAAGCAAATTCTCTCTGTATTGAATGTCCATATTCCTCCGCCTGAGAAATTATCCTGTCCTTTGAAATTACAATATCACCCAGCACAAGTTCCCCTGTTTCCGGATCAAAACAATCCTCTTTTGTTTCGAGAAAATCAAATTCTCCCGGTCTTTCATATTCAATCATTGGAAAAGACAATACATCCGTTGGACGGTCAATATTTCGAAATTCCATATTTATTCTATGAATCTCAGAATCTCCCGTAAGCAGAAGATTGACCTGTGCTTCATAAGGGCAGCCGGCATCGTCAAGTACTGTTTTGGCTGTTTTTACCGCTAATTCTTCACAGGAAAGAGGCAGACTTGTTTCCCCTTCTTCGTCAAAATATAGCGTCATCTCACAATTCTCCTTTGTATTATTTTCTTTTCCGTTCTGTCCGGCGTGATTTCTTAGATTCAAATTCCTCATACGCTTTTACAATCCGCTGTACCAGCGGATGACGCACAACATCCTTGCTTGTCAGGCGGCAGACGGCTATCTCATCAATATTTTTCACTACGGAGACTGCCGTATCAAGGCCGGACACCTGTCCCGCAGGCAGATCCTTCTGGGTAGAGTCTCCGGTAATCACTACTTTAGAGCCAAAACCAATTCTGGTAAGGAACATCTTCATTTGCGCCGGCGTAGTGTTCTGCGCCTCATCTAAGATAATAAATGCATTATCCAGCGTCCGTCCCCTCATATAGGCAAGCGGGGCAACCTCGATCAGCCCCCGTTCAGAATTTTTCAAAAAACTCTCCGCGCCCATGATTTGATAAAGGGCGTCATAAAGAGGTCTCAGATAAGGATCAATCTTGCTCTGAAGATCTCCCGGAAGAAATCCCAGCTTTTCCCCCGCTTCTATAGCCGGCCGGGTAAGAATAATACGCCCTACTTCATTATTCTTGAATGCAGTAATCGCCATGGCCATAGCCAGATAGGTCTTTCCCGTTCCAGCGGGACCCAGACCGAATACAATCATCTGCTTTCTGATAGCATCCACATACTTCTTCTGTCCAAGGGTCTTAGGTTTGATCGGCCTGCCCTGCAACGTATGGCAGATTACATCGCCGTCAATCTCCAGCACCCGCCCTTCACTGTCTTCCATAGACAGCGCAAGCGTATAATCCACATTCTGTTCTTGAATTTGATTTCCGCGCTTAGATAGTTCCGCAAGCTGGGTAAGCACACTTTTCGCTTTCATCGAGGCGGCTTCCTCTCCCAGTATCTTAACCGTATCATCCCGTGCAATCAAAGTTACGTGAAGCGTTCGTTCTATCTTCTTTGCATGCGCGTCAAACTGTCCAAATACATTTGCCTGATGGACGGCAGGAATATCTATTGTAGTCTCAATCATTCCCATCTGAAACATCCTCCACAATACTGGTTGGACGCTCTGTACCGATATCCGTAATCACTGTCAGAGTTCCTTTTGCTTCTGCTTTCGCAGACCCTGTGTATATTTTAACATCATTCTCAATAATTTCTACCCCTTTTTTAACAAGATTATCCGTAAAATGACGATATCTTACCGTTAAATTCTCCTGAATCTGGTTCTCGTCATATTTTACCTGTGTAGAGCTATAGGGAATTGTATGCCGCTTTCCCCAGAAAACGGGAAGGTAAAAATATTTTCCGATCCTAAGATGGTTCTGAGTAGTCAGCTCCTCCGCGTTGGGAAAGGGATTTTTACGGCTGCCAAGCCAAAAAATACTTTTTCCTATTCGAAAATATAGGTCTTCCTTTTCCTGATGAATATATTCCTTCGATTCATAATTAATCTCACAGCTATCCTGATAATCCATTGATACCTGAGCACGGATATCAGCTTCCGCCTGATGAAATTGGTAGCCGGTGGTTTCGCCTGAATCATCCGTCACCGGAACCGCCCCCGTAACCAGAACATCTCCTTTTTTTACCTGCTGTCCCTCTGTTACGCAAGGAATGCCCTGCCGGACAATCATTGATGTAATCACACCATCAAAATCCGCCACAATATCCACTCCTTCTCCGACAGAATTCCCGGCCGCATCCTCCGTATCCTTCGAGTCTTCATTCTCCTTAATCTGTACGATCAGCCTGCAGCCTTCAATAGAAGCGGATACCCATATTATTTCATCGTAGGACTTTCTGATATCCTTAACGATCCGGTCACAATCTACCTGCGAAAGCCGCATCCCGTGCTCTACCCCCTGCTCCTTTAGGAATGCAGTCAGAGCCTCGTCCGTATACTTGCGGTTTCCTCTTACATCAATATTCCACACAAACAGGGACAAACTATAAATCATCGCAATTCCAAACAGCGCTCCCCCAAAGAACATCTTTCTCCTGCGATATTGAAAAAAATAAAAAGGAAGGCCGATCCGCTCTTTAATTATTACTTTTGCCCCGGTTTTCCGTATAACAGGCTTTAATTTACGGAAGCCTGAAACTGTTATATACATATCATAGGAGCCATGCACCGGATTAATATTCCAGATATAGATACCCCGGTGGCTGCAGGCGTTTATAAACCGTTCCGGCGAATAGCCGATAACTCTTATTTTCAAATATCCTTTTATATATCGATATATGGATAGTAGCAATCCGCCTTTCACTCCTTTAATTTATATATTTAATCTCCGTAATCTTACCGGTAATCTTCATCTCGTCACAGGTATAATATTCAATCGTCAGACGTTTTCCCAGAATCCGGATCTGGCCGATTCTGGTCTGTATGCGGATAATACATTCCGTATATTCCAAGATCCCCCTGTAATTCTCCAGCAGTAATTCCATCTGGCCTGTAACCGTCAGGATCGGCGCACCTAAAGTTACATCCTTCGGCATCCCTGACATATCCGACACATGGCCGAGAAATCTCTTTTCACAGGATGTGTTGTTCTTTTCTATCATAAAAAAGCCACACATAGTTTTGTGACTATTCTATGTGCGGCTTCCTTCACTTATGCGTTGTCCAAAAGCAGTTCTCTTGCAAGAGATTCAATCTGCGCGGCCGTATCTGCCTTTACTCCGGATTTAACCGTCACGACCGATTCCATCCATGTAATATTTTTGCTGTTCTCTAACATGGTTTTCATTGTCTTTGCTGCCATAGGCGCCCAAGAACCATTCTCGATCAATCCAATTGTCCGGTTCTTAAACCCTCGTTCTTTTAATCCCTCGATAAAGGTATGCATGTGGGGGAAAATACCTCCGTTGTAAGTCACGGACGCCAGAACCAGCTTGCTGTGGCGGAACGCGTCCTCGATGCACTCCGCCATATCTTCCCTTGCGAGGTCAGCAGTTACGACCCGAGGGCACCCTAATTCCTTCAGCTTCTCTTCCAGCATCCCTACAGCTTTTTTCGTATTGCCGTACACAGAACTGTAAGCAATCATAACTCCCTCTGTCTCGGCCTCGTAAGAAGACCAGATATCATAAAGATTCATATAATATCCCAGATCCTCCTTAAGAACCGGACCATGCAGAGGGCAGATAACCTGAATATCAAACGCCGACGCCTTTTTCAGCAGCGCCTGTACCTGTGCGCCGTATTTTCCTACGATACCGAAATAATAGCGTCTCGCTTCGCAGGCCCATGCCTCATCCGCATCCAGCGCGCCGAATTTACCAAAGCCGTCCGCTGAAAACAGTACCTTGTCTTTGCTGTCGTAAGTAACCATGACCTCCGGCCAGTGTACCATCGGCGCAAAGAAGAAGGTCAGCTCATGCCGTCCTAAGGAGAGGGTTCCGTCATTTGCCACAGTTTTTTTCCTGCCCTCCAGCTCCATGCCATAGAAATTAGAAATCATCTGGAAGGTCTTGGCATTTCCCACAATCTGCGCTTGTGGATATGCCTCCAAAAACTTTACGATATTTGCCGAATGGTCCGGCTCCGTATGCTGCACCACCAGATAATCAGGGTTCCTCTCTCCCACAACCTCCCCAATATTCCGAAGCCATTCTTCTCCGAAATGTATATCTACAGAATCCATAACAGCAATCTTCTCATCCATGATCACGTAGGAATTATAGGCCATGCCGTTCGGAACATCAAACTGTCCCTCAAACAAATCAATTTCATGGTCATTAACGCCTACATAATAAATATCGTTTGTAATATGTTTCATCTTGAATATCCTCCTCATTACTGGCTCTATGTACCATTTATTTACAATACCATTAATTCTATTTCAGTCAATATAGTTTGTCAATATAAATATAGAACTATTCCTACTCAAGATAATTTCAGCATCCGATATTTGAAACATATCCGGATTATGTTGCACTCCTACAGTTATGTGGTAAAATATATCTTAGAAAATGTATTTTTATGAAGGAGGCTTATATGGGATTCTGGCTTTTTATGCTTTTGATGGTTTTAGTTTGTCCCTTAACAATGATCGGTTATGGAAAAAAGTTTTTAAACAATATGCCCCAAACTATCAATTCTTCTTTTGAGTACCGGACCCGTATGTCCTCCATCAACCATGAAACACGGGAATTTGCACATAAATATTGTGGTAAAATATGGTACGTCACCGGCCTTATTCTTCTGGCTCCTTCTGTCATCGTCATGCTGCTTGTCTTTGGAAAAAACAACGATGTGGTCGGCGCCGCGGTAGGCATCACAGAAGGGATTCAGATCTGCCTGATTTTAGCCTCTATTATCCTTACGGAACTTGCATTGAGGAAAAATTTTGACAAAAACGGAAATCGAAAGGACGGCTGATCCATGGATACGATTGTAATGCGGGAGCGAAAATCCGCTCTCATTATCGGAATCATATGCACACTGTTATTTACCGCTTTCGGCCTTTTCTTCGCTATGATAGAAGCTGGAATCGCCCTACTCTTTTTTCTGCCTTTTATCCTGTTAGGCGCGTCGGTCATCCTGATATATTATCGGCATTTTATCATCTTAGAGACAGACCGGATGACGGTTTCTGAGCCTTTCAGGAAAAAGAAGGGTATGCCTGCGGCACAGTATATTCGGATTACATTACTGGACCATACACAACTAACTTCTGCTTCCAGACAAACTGACCTTCGAAAGAATTTGATCCGCACAAAGGAGGCTTCTATTTATGGGACTATGGATTTTTTTACTTTTTATGAATTTATTCTTCCTTTTTACAATGCTCTGGCTGGGAAAACAATATCAAAACGGCGCGCCCCAAAATGCCAATTCTGTTTTCAGCTATCAAACGCGCATGTCGCTTATCAACCGCAGCACTCGAGAATTTTCCCATGCATACATTGGTAGAATATGGTACGTTGCCGGACGTACCCTGCTGGTTCCGACCCTGATCGCCATGTCGGCCGTCTATGGGAAAAGCAGCGGCGTAATAGGATTTGTCGGCGGGTTTACAGCGGCTGTTTCCGGCATTCTGTTTGTATCCGCGGTTCCTGCCACAGAAATTGCATTAAAGAAAAACTTTGATGAAAGCGGTAAGCAAAAAAGTCTGCAGACTGACCCCGAAGCGGCTAAAAGAAGCAAAAAAAACAGAAGGATTGAAGGGATTAACCTAACGAAAAAAAGGGAAAAAGAAAAACGGATTGTCAAAATAACCGGCTGGATTATGCTGGGTCTGGATTTCCTCGCATTGCTTTCCTTTAACGAAACCTTATTATTTGGCTGTCTCCTCATTGTTTTGTTTACTGCATGGGCCATGTACATCTGGATGTATCCAGATGTGTTTCTTGACTTGTCTCAAACCGTAAAGCTCCGAAAACATGAAATAAAGGTATCCGCATACGGCATAGGCTTTGCTTATCTCCTGATAATGTTTAATGATTTTAACTATTCTTTCCGTGATTTTATGATTTTTCTTGGGATTTTTATGTTCTTATTACTGATTCCTTTGATACTGAAATTCTATAAGATAAAGGAGAAGCCGGAAAAATCCAGTATTATGGCAGCGGTTCTTCTCTCCTTTTTTCTGGCCTTTGTGATAGTGATTCCGATCAATCATCTGACTACGTTTCAGAATAACTGGCACGAATCCATTACTATAACTGAGAAAAGTATTTCCACATACAGGCTTCATGCGAGATATTATGTCTATGCCGACTGGAAGCAGGATACCCAGTCATTCTTGATTCCTGAAAGATTATACAAAGACGTTCAGGAAGGCGACCGTCTCAGAGTATGCATACGGCGCAGTATATTCGGTTTTTGCTACTGGACAGTGCATAAATAGCAATAAATGCCAAGTGATCCATATCGATGTGAATCACATGGCATTTTCCAGCATTATCTATTACTCTGCAGCTCCGGAATCCGCCGCCGTATCCTGCGGTCTATCTTCCCGGATGTCATTGGCTATCTTGGTTCCTAAGAAACCTGACAAAACTGCCGGTACATCCACTCCCGTAGATTCCTTCAGTCCGTCGGACACCTGTGTAAAGGTACCGATGATGTCTTTTACCAGCTTCGAGGTATTGCCGTCGCCGTACATGGTGATCTTATCCACCTTGGCAAGAGGTTCTGCGATATTTCTTGCAATCTCCGGCATTGCCTTAAAATACATTTCAAGAATTGCCGCTTCCCCCATCTGTTTCATAGCCTCTGCCTTAGCCTCGATACCCTCCGCTTCTGCCAGCGCCTTCGCTTTGATGGCTTCCGCCTCTGCAAGACCCTTGCTCCGGATACCTTCCGCCTCCTGCTCCATGGCGTATTTCTGCGCTTCTGCAGTGGCCTTTAATGCCTCCGCTTCCTTCTCCCGTTCAAACTTCTCCGCCTCCGCGTTCTTCTGGCGTTCAAAAAGCTGGGCTTCCGAGCCCCTCTGTACCTCGTAGAGCTTAGCGTCGGACTGCTGCTGTTTTGCGTACTTTTCCGCATCCGCCTGTTTCTTAATCTTGGCCTCTAAAGTGCGTTCTGTCAGTTCAACTTCCTTTTCCTGAAGGGCGATGGCCTTCTCCTGACGGGCCAGATTCGCATCCGCTGTGGTAATCTCCACTGTCTTACGTTCCGTTTCCTTCTGGATCTGGTACGCGGCGTCTGCGATCGCTTTCTTAGTATCCGCATCCTTCTGAAGTTCCGCTTTGCGGATCTCTAACTCATTGGTCTTCTGCGCGATCTGGGTCTCCGCGTTGATTTCCGCCTCTCTGGATTCCCGGTTAGCCTCTGCCTGCACCACCGCCTTTTCCTTCTGGGCTCTTGCTCTGGCATTGGCAATCTCAAGTTCAGAGCTGACCTGCGCGTCGTTGGCTTCTTTCTTGGCGACCGCCTGCGCCCTTGCGATTTCCTTTTCACTCTCTGCTCTGGAAATGGCCGCATTTTTCTGAATCTTTACAATGTTATCCACGCCTAAGTTCTCGATGACTCCATTGCCGTCCACAAAATTCTGAACATTGAAGCTGACAATATCCAAACCCATGGCCGCAAGATCCGGCTCCGCATTCTCTTTTACCAGCGTGGCAAATTTCTGCCGGTCGGATACCATCTCTTCCAGATTCATCTTGCCCACGATCTCGCGCATATTTCCTTCCAGAACCTCTCTGGATACCTGCGCAATGTACTCTACCGGCTTATTCAGGAAATTCTGCGCCGCCAGCGCAAGACGGCCTTCATTGTCGCTGATCTTTACATTGACGGCTGCATCCACCCGGATATTGATGTAATCCGCCGTAGGCACTGCACTGGACGTCTTTACGTCGATGGGAATCAGCTGCAGATTCAGTTCATCCTTCTTCTCCAAAAATGGAATCTTAATACCCGCTTTACCAATCAGCACCTTCGGCTGCTTGCGAAGGCCGGAAATTATGTAGGCCGTATCCGGCGAGGCTTTTACGTATCCAGTCGCCAGAATCAAGATAACGATTAAAAGTACCGCGATAACCGGCACCGCAACTCCCGCCATTCCCAAAAGACTGTCAAACATGTTCTTTCCCCCCCTTTTCCTGTGTGTGATATAACTTCTATTTGATAAAATTATATCAATATACAGTAATAAAATCAATCCATATCTAAAATGATTTTTCACCAGATGGAACTTCAAATATATCCGCCAGCGTACCAAGCAGCTTATTCACATCCACCGGCTTTGCCAAATGGCCGTCCATTCCCGCGGCAAGAACTTTCTGTCTGTCTTCATCAAAGGCGTTGGCAGTCATCGCGAGAATCGGAAGGCGTTTCTTCCATCCGGCGGAAAGTTCCCGGATTGCCTTAGCCGCTTCATAGCCGTCCATAACCGGCATCTGAATATCCATCAGCACAAGATCATATGCGCCTTCACCCGCGGAAGCAACAGCGTCTACCGCCGCCAGTCCGTTTTCCGCAGTATCGACAATCAAACCTTCCTCTGTCAGAATCTCTACGGCAATCTCCCGGTTCAGTTCGTTATCCTCCACTATCAAGGCTTTCTTTCCAAACAGATGGTCAAACTGCCGCTCTGGTTCTTCTTCCACGTCTTTCGTTTCTCCAAAAAATCCAAGAAGCACCTTCCTTAGCTGTGAGAAAAACAGCGGCTTCTGGCAGAATGCCGTTACGCCCGCCTTCTTCGCCTCTGATTCGATATCGCCGAAATCATAGGCTGTAAGGATATAGATCGGTACTTTCTCTCCCACTAGGCTTCGGAGCTGCCGCACCACTTCCATTCCTCCCATGTCCGGCAGCTTCCAGTCAACCATGTATACGGAAAAGTTCCGGCCCATCTCCATCGCTGACTTTGTATGCCAGACAGCCTCTCTGCCCGACATAGTCCATTCCGGTTCCATGCCGATTTTATTTAACATCTTAGCCACGCTGTCGCACACATTATAATCGTCGTCCACCACCATGGCATGGAGGCCGGCAAGCTGTCCGATTTTCGGCTCTTCCATTTCATGCTTCATCAAGCGGAAAGAAAGCTCTATGGTAAAAACGGTTCCCTTTCCCTTCTCGCTTTCTACGCGGATCGTTCCGCCCATCAGTTCCACAATTTTCTTGGTGATCGCCATTCCGAGTCCGGTACCCTCCAGTTTGCTGACCGTAGACGTCTGCTCCCTCTCAAAAGGCTCGAATACATGGGGCAGAAAATCCCTGCTGATACCGATCCCCGTATCCCTTACGGTGATCACATAATTTCCCCGGTCAGGCTCTGTCTGCGGCAGCTCTGCAAGGCGCACGGAAATCATGCCGCCGGGCATTGTAAATTTAATTGCATTGCCCGCCAGATTCAAGAGTATCCTGTGAATCCTTGCTTCATCCGCATATACATTTTCATGGGCCAGATTTACGGTGTCGATAAAAAGCTCCAGCCCCTTAATCCGGATCTGTTCCCGAATCATATTCATAAAATCATGCAGAACTGCAGGAAGATTCGTCTCCTGCTCCTGAATATGGATCTTGCCGCTCTCAATCCGGCTCATATCCAGAACCTCATTAATAATAGACAATAGATGTTTGCTGGACGCAGTAATCTTGCCAATACAGTCCTGAATCCGCTCTCTGTCGTCCAGATGCGCCGCCGCAATAGCCGCAAAACCGACGATGGCGTTCATCGGCGTCCGGATATCGTGGGACATATTATTTAAAAATGCTGACTTGCTCGCATTGGCCCTGTTTGCCGCCTCATAAGCCTTCTCAAGAGCGTCTCTGGCCTCTAATTCCTTCTTCCTCTCGGCGCTGATATTCTCTACCACAAATTCAACCTGAACGGGAACTCCCGATTGCTCCCGGTTTACCACAATAAAGCTTGACCGGCACCAGCCCTTTCTGATGCTGATGTATTCCAGCGAAATATTCTGTCTGCTCCCAATCCGCGCCGCCAGCGTGTCCAGATTGGTAAATTCCCGAAAATTTTCCCGGAAGTTCTCATCAATCAGCGTATCTGCAAACTGTTCGAGGGCTT
The DNA here is from genome assembly GCA_910584095.1 of uncultured Dorea sp. Taxonomy (GTDB): domain Bacteria; phylum Bacillota; class Clostridia; order Lachnospirales; family Lachnospiraceae; genus Claveliimonas. The sequence goes on from CAJTYU010000007.1 coordinate 44,703, forward strand.
GAGCTGCATTCCCCTTCTTTCCCAGCGAAGCCGTCACATAATCCAGCCCTACAATTTCGGTAAACTTGTTTGTCAGAAGATCGATGTAGTAGTTAAACATGTAGATTTTGCTCATGGCTTCAATAATACCGGAAAGCATTCTTCTGCTGCTATAGTATTCCGCCTCCTGAATCTTCATCTCCGAAATATTCTGTATTACGCCGTAAACCTGTTCCGGCGCGCCCTCATCGTCCGTTGTAATAACAGTCAGAGTTACAGTACACCAATTCTTCCTGTCAATACTGCTAAAAGAAGCCTGCGCCGACTTCTCACCTGCATCGATCCTGCGGTACATCTCATAAAAAGCTTCCTGCGTGGACGGATGGACAAATTCATCCGCAAAACTCTTCGGCATGTCCGAGTATTCTGTCCGGCAGCTATACATCCGGGCCGTCCGTTCGCTCATTCGGATCAGCTTCTCCTTCGGATAATACCAGAACATACAAATATCCGTATTCTCAACTGCCTTCAGAAGCCCTTCCTGCTCCTGAAGCGCCGCCATCTCCCATGTATTCATATACGATACGCCTCCCGTATAAAATAAACAAAGCTTTTAGACTTTTATCTGAACAGCATCAGACTTTTTGGATAATTATAAAAAAAAACATGTCATGGCATTAATTATAGCACAAATTATACATAAATAGCCATTTATCTTCAAATTACGGAAAAAAATACAAGAATACGGTTACTTATGGTAGGGTTCTCCATGTATAATGCGAAAACTCCTATAGATCTGTTCCAGCAGAATGACCCGCATTAACTGATGAGGAAATGTCATTCGCGAAAAGCTCAGGGCATAATCGGAACGGGCGCAGACTTCCTTCGATAATCCGATGGAGCCTCCTATCACAAATACAATATGACTGCTCCCACTGATTCCAAGCCCTTCTATTTTGTCCGCCAGCTCGACAGAAGCCAGCATCTTCCCTTGAATCTCAAGAGTAATGACATAGGCATCCTCCCGAATCAGTTTCAGTATCCGTTTCCCTTCCTTATCACGGACGGCTGCTTCTGCCGATTCTCCAGCGTCCTCCGGCGTCTTCTCATCCGCCGTCTCCAGAATCTCCAGCCTGCAGTAGCGGGACAAACGTTTGCTGTATTCCGCGACGGCCTCCCGCAAATAGCGCTCCTTAACTTTGCCGACAGTTATCAGTGTAATCTTCATAAATACCGTACTCTCCCCTCGTTTCTATCTTTCCCGGTTTATGCTGTTCCTCTCTGAAAAATTCTGCAAAGGTCTCATAAAAAAGGCCAAAAAAAGACTGTCAGAAAATACTGTGCTTCCATGATATATGCCATGCTTTCTGTAAGCATATGCTATATATGTGTAAAGCACTAGTTTCTGACAGCCTCTTCGCTATGCAAGTATATCAATATTCTCTCCCAGTCCCGGTATAGCCGCTGATGCTGCCATCATTTGCGTCAACGCCTCTCCGGTGGCTTCCGCCGTATCAAGAATCTTTCCCATAACGGCAATACTTACATTGGCGCTCACGTTGTAGTCAGCCATTGCCATTGATAATGCAGGTATATCCATAACCATCACCTCTCCCTTCACTTACAATCCATGATAACAAAAAAGAACGGTAAATGCAAGATCGCTAATTATTTTTGATCAAATTTCCTGCAGACAGCGCGAAACTCAATACACCGGGCTAAGAATTTTTTCCGGACAGATACTCATGGATCCCCTTTGCTCCGGCCTTTCCTGCGCCCATAGCAAGAATTACGGTAGCCGCGCCCGTAACGGCGTCTCCGCCCGCATATACCGCTGCCTTTGATGTCTGTCCATTCTCTTCCTCAGCCACAATACATTTTCTCCGATTGGTCTCCAAACCTTCCGTCGTTGATGCGATCAGCGGATTCGGCGAAGTACCAAGCGACATGATCACAGTATCCAGTTCCATCTCAAATTCGGAATCCGGAATCGGAACCGGTCTTCTTCTTCCGGATGCATCCGGCTCGCCAAGCTCCATGCGGATCACCTTCATACCCTTAACCCAGCCCTTTTCATCTATCAGAATCTCAGTCGGATTGGTAAGCAGGTTGAAGATAACTCCTTCTTCCTTGGCATGGTGAACCTCTTCTACTCTTGCAGGAAGCTCAGCTTCACTTCTTCTGTATACAATATGTACCTCTGCTCCAAGACGAAGCGCAGTTCTTGCGGCGTCCATCGCCACATTGCCGCCTCCGATGACAGCTACCTTCTTACCGGCGGCAATCGGGGTATCATAATTATCATCGAACGCTTTCATCAGATTGCTTCTGGTCAAATACTCATTGGCAGAAAATACGCCGTTCGCAGTCTCTCCGGGGATTCCCATAAACATCGGAAGTCCCGCGCCGGAACCGATAAATACCGCCTCAAAGCCCTCCTCTTCCATCAACTGGTCAATGGTCGTAGACTTTCCGATTACCACATTCGTCTCAAATTTCACGCCTAATTCTTTGACCTTTTCAATCTCTTTCTTTACTACCTTCTCCTTGGGAAGACGAAATTCCGGAATCCCGTACACCAATACGCCGCCCAGTTCATGAAGCGCTTCGAATACTGTCACTTCGTAGCCAAGCTTTGCAAGGTCGCCCGCACAGGTCAGGCCCGATGGGCCGGAACCGATAACAGCTACCTTATGTCCGTTGGTTTTCTCCGCTTTCTTCGGCTTGACATCATGCGCAAGAGCATAATCCGCCACAAACCGCTCCAGCTTGCCGATGGATACCGGGTCGCCTTTGATCCCGCGGATACACTTGCACTCGCACTGGGATTCCTGAGGGCAGACGCGTCCGCAGATTGCCGGAAGCGCCGAGGACTCGCCGATCACCTTATACGCGCCTTCCATATCTCCATCCTTAACCTTAGAAATAAATCCGGGAATATTAATTGCCACGGGGCAGCCCTGAATGCATTTTGCATTTTTACAGTTCAAACAGCGCGCCGCCTCTTCCATTGCTTCTTCTTTATTATAACCGTAGCAGACCTCTTCAAAATTGCCCGCACGTACCTTTGCATCCTGTTCCCTTACCGGTACCCTTTTTAATACATCAGCCATTAGTTGTCACCTCCGCAATTCCCGCATCCGCCGTGATGAGTATCGCCCTCCTGCAATTTCAGCATTGCCCGGCCTTCCTCGCTCTTGTACATCTGCTGTCTCTTCATAGCATTGTCAAAATCTACCAGATGTCCGTCAAACTCCGGACCGTCTACGCAGGCAAATTTCACCTCTCCGCCCACCAGCAGACGGCAGGCGCCGCACATTCCCGTTCCATCGACCATGATCGGGTTCATACTGACAATCGTAGGGATCTCCAGCTTCTTTGTGAGAAGGCACACGAACTTCATCATGATCATCGGTCCGATTGCGATACAAACGTCATACTTATTGCCTTGCTCTACCAGTTCCTCGATCATTGTAGTAACCATTCCCGCATGTCCGTAAGAGCCGTCGTCCGTACATGGAAAATATCTGCCCGATACAGCCTCCATCTCTTGTTCAAGGATCAGCAGATCTTTATTCTTCGATCCAACAATTACATCCGCGCAGACTCCATGCTCCTTCAGCCATTTTACCTGCGGATAGACCGGGGCTGCACCTACACCGCCGCCTACAAAAAGGATCTTCTTATGTTTCAGCTTTTCTATATCCTCTGCCACAAATTCAGAAGGACACCCCAGCGGTCCGATGAAATCCCGGAACGCGTCTCCCTCCTTCAATGCTGCAAATCTGGTGGTAGACGCTCCTACCGGCTGGAATACGATCGTGATCGTGCCTGCTTCCCTGTCGTAATCACAAATCGTCAGCGGAATACGTTCTCCCACCTCATCTATCTTAACAATAACGAACTGTCCCGGCTCGCAGTGTCTTGCAACGCGGGGCGCCTCGATAACCATAAGATAAATATTCGCGTTCAGCTGTCTGGCTTTTACTATCTTATACATCTTATCTCCTCCTGTATCTTACTTTCACCACATTACAATCATAAAGTATCTTCGCCAAAATAGCAAGCAATCTCACAAGAAACCTCATTTACCCCGGCGGTTTAGAAATCAACCTCTGTTCCGTAGTAGGTGCATACGAACAGCTTCTCCATAGCTTCAGGATCGACCGCTCTTGGATTTGAACCCGTGCAGGCGTCTCCCACCGCGCGCTCTGCGATTCCTGCGATCTTCTCCTTAAATTCATCTTCGTCGATGCCGAAATCCTTTAGAGTTTTAGGAATGCTCAGCCTTACGTTAAAATCATCGATCTTTGCGCAGAGGCTGTTGATCAAAGCCTTTTCTGAAACTCCCTCAAGTCCCATTCTTCTTGCAATCTCTGCATAACGTTTTGCCGCGATCGGATCCTTTGCATTATATTTGATTACGTAAGGCAGATAAATCGCGTTGGCGCAGCCGTGCGGAATATGTCCGGTAGAGAATGCGGCGCCTGTCTTATGCGCCATCGAATGAACAATGCCAAGCAGCGCATTGGAAAATGCCATGCCCGCCAAACACTGAGCATAGTGCATCTGCTCTCTTGCCGCCATATCGCAGTTGTAGGATGCCGGAAGGTAATCCAGAACCATCTCGATTGCCTGCAGGGCAAGAGGATCTGTAAACGGACAGTTCATGGCAGAAACATACGCCTCTATCGCGTGAGTCAGCGCGTCCATGCCCGTGTAAGCTACCTGCTTAACCGGAAGTCCCATCACAAGCTCCGGATCCACAATCGCAACATCCGGCGTAATATTAAAATCGGCAAGCGGATATTTCACGCCGGTTTCATAATTTGTAATAACAGAGAACGCCGTTACCTCTGTAGCCGTTCCTGATGTAGACGGAATCGCACAGAATTTAGCTTTCTGACGGAGTTCTGGAAAATTAAACGGAATGCACAGATCCTCAAAGGTCGTATCCGGATACTCGTAGAATGCCCACATCGCTTTTGCGGCATCAATCGGAGAACCGCCGCCCATGGATACAATCCAGTCCGGTTCGAACTCTCTCATGGCTTCTGCGCCCTTCATAACAGTCTCTACTGACGGATCCGGCTCAACGCCCTCGAACAGTTCAACCTCCATGCCCGCTTCTTTCAAATAAGAAACTGCTTTGTCAAGAAATCCCTGACGTCTCATGGAACCGCCGCCCACAACCAGAATTGCTTTTTTACCTTTCAGATTCTTCAATTCCTCCAAACATCCTTTTCCATGATACACATCTCTCGGCAACGTAAATCTGCTCATAGTAACATCTCCTTTTTCATATATTGTCATGTATTTTGTATAATAATTATATATCTGTTAAATTATTAACGCAACGCCCTCAAAAAAATAGATTGTACTTTTTGCTGTACAATCTATTTCAAAACCCTTAATCCGCCGTTCGCTCATAATTTCTGGTTGTAATTCCACTGAGCTTTCCTTTTCCATTTATCAAAACGGCTTTAAAAATGGTCGAACCTTCCGGCATGGAAACTGGTCCGGAATAAACTTCTGAATTTTCTGTGGGATCAGTATTATCCATAGTATAGTAAGCCGTATAACCGTCCGGGACTACGATTGTAATCTCTTTCGGTTCATCATATTGTCCCGTAGAGGGCGATACCGCCGGCGCCGCCTCGATTGGAAGCTCTATCGTGTAGGTTTTTGTAACGGTAAGGCTCGGTATCTTTTTCTTATTCACAGATACCGCCTTGACTACCGTCTCTCCTTCCGGAATCTGTATAGAGTCTTTGTACTCTGTGCGAGTATCCGAATAGAATGGATCGCTTCCATCCGTAGTATAGTAAATAGTTTTTTCAGAACTTTCCAGCGAAAGCTGCTGGACATCCTCGAAGGAGTCCTCATCGTCCAGACTAAATTCCGGTACCTCCGCGCTATATTCTGACAGCTTATTCGCCACGTCTATCCTTGCCTCGTCCAGAAGCAGCGGAATTTCGCCTTCTTTCTTAACGGATGTATAGAAGAAAAAGCAAGCCTCATAGACAGGCGCGCTGTCCGAATATTTTTCTATAGCGTCCAAAAGCATTGTTTCCGCCTTTTCCGCATTGTCCTGAGCAAGATAAACTTCCGTCAGTCCCTTATAAGCTTCCGCCCTTTTCGGCTTTTTATTTACCGCTGTCTGGAAATAGTCTTCGGCTTCATGATATTCTCTGCTTTGCAGATACTTATAGCCTTTTCTTACCTGTCCCTTATAAGAAAACTGGTACAAAACCACTCCGATTACCGCTGCAACAATAACAATGAAGGCAAGTATAATCAGCGCGCGGATTCTCTTTCTGCGCTTTCTGGCACGCTTACGTTCCGCCTGTCGTCTTCGTTCTTCCGGAGTCATGGGCCGCCTTCCTGTTCCGCCGTAAGTTCTTCCGGCAATGCTTGAGGAATTTTTCATATTTCCGGAACTTCTCATATTTCCGGTTCTCCCTGTTCTTCCGGTATTTCTTCTGACTACAGTACCCTCATTCAGATAACTGGTTCTGCCAGAACGGTCGTTCCTGCGCCTCTTTTGCCTTTCATCTTCATATTCATAGTCATCCAGAGGAGCTTCTGAACCGTCAATTGCTCCTTTTACCTGCGCGGCAAGCACATCGTCCAACGGATTATAATCCGGTACAATCCGAATATCCGCACCACATTTTGAACACCTGAGCAGTCCATCCGGCATAACCGCACCACAACGTCTGCATTTCATATATAACGGCACCTCCTACTTTATCGCTGCCCTGACACAATTATACATGAGCATGGCGATTGTCATCGGCCCCACGCCTCCCGGTACCGGAGTAATTGCCGATACCTTATCCTTTACATTTTCAAAATCTACATCTCCGCAGAGTTTATTCTCTGCATTTCTATGCATTCCCACATCAATTACAACGGCTCTGTCTTTTATATAATCGCTGGTAATATACTTAGGCTTTCCGATTGCTACCACAAGAATATCTGCCCTTTTGGCAACTTCCTTTAGGTTTCGCGTACGGGAATGGGCGACGGTTACCGTCCCATTCTCGCGCAAAAGCAGGATAGACATAGGTTTTCCTACGATATTGCTCCTGCCGATCACCACACATTCTTTTCCAGCAATTTCAATACCGGAACGCTTCAAAAGCTGAATCACGCCCGCCGGGGTACAGGATACAAATCCCTCTTCTCCAATACACAGACGCCCCATGCTCTCCGGATGAAAACCGTCCACGTCCTTATCCGGGGAAATCGCCCGGATAACAACGTCCGCGTCAATATGTCCCGGAAGCGGAAGCTGGACCAAAATTCCATTTACCCTATCGTCGGCATTCAGCTTTTCCACCAAATCTAGAAGCTCTCTCTGCGTGGTTTCTTCTGGAAGTTCATAAGCTAAAGACTCGATCCCCACATATGCGCAGGCTTTCTTTTTATTATTTACATAGATAGAGGATGCCGGATCATTTCCCACTTGAATCACCGCAAGGCAGATGCTAACGCCATCGTCTTTCAGATTCTGAACCTTTTCCTTTAATTCATCCTTTATCTCAGCAGATATTTTCTTTCCGTCAATCAACTGTGGCATAATTTACTCCTTTTAAAACAATCCGGTAATCTTCCCATCCTCTGACACATCAATCCCATTGGCAGCCGGAACTTTAGGCAAGCCCGGCATTGTCATGATCGCCCCTGTCAGCGCAACCACAAATCCTGCTCCTGCACTCACATATACTTCACGGATATGAATATCAAAGTTTTCGGGCCTTCCCAGCTTCTTTGCATCGTCAGACAGAGAATACTGGTTCTTTGCCATACAAACCGGAAGATTTCCAAAGCCAAGGCTCTCGATTTTTGCAAGCTGTTTCTCTGCCGCCGATTCATAAATCACACCCTTTGCCCCGTAAATTTCACGGGAAATAGTTTCAATCTTTTCTTTCAGAGCGGCTTCATCTTCATAGAGCGTATGGAAATGGCTCTCCTTGTTCTCCAGCGTCTCCAAAACTTTCTCTGCAAGCGCGATTCCGCCTTCGCCTCCCTTTTCCCAAACTTCGGAAAGTGCAAACTCGCAGCCTCTCTCCTCGCAGAATCTCCGAATATACTCATTCTCCGCTTCTGTATCGGAAACAAAGGAATTTAAAGTCACGACAACCGGAACGTCATATTTCTGAATATTTTCAATATGTTTCTCAAGATTCACGATTCCTTTCGCCAGCGCCTCAAGATTCTCATGGGAAAGCTCTGCTTTGGGTACGCCCCCGTTATACTTCAGCGCCCGGACTGTTGCTACCAGCACGACTGCATCCGGCTTTAATCCAGCCTTCCGGCACTTAATGTCCAGAAACTTTTCCGCGCCAAGGTCGGCGCCGAAGCCAGCCTCTGTAATCGTAATATCTGCAAGCTTTAATGCCATCTTGGTTGCGCGCACGCTGTTGCACCCATGCGCAATATTAGCAAAAGGTCCTCCGTGTACCAGAGCGGGAGTATGCTCCAGCGTCTGGATCAGGTTCGGCTTGATCGCATCCTTCAAAAGCGCAGTCATAGCTCCGGTAGCATGTAACTGCTCTGCCGTCACCGGCTCGCCTTTGAAATTGTAGGCGACAATAATACGTCCCAGACGCTCTTTCAAATCATGGATATCGTCTGCAAGGCAGAGAATCGCCATAATCTCGGATGCTACAGTAATGACAAAATGGTCTTCCCTCACCATACCATCCATCTTATTGCCAAGACCTACTACAATATTTCTAAGGTTTCGGTCATTCATATCCAGACAGCGTTTCCACACTACCTGCCTTGGATCGATGCCAAGCTCGTTGCCCTGTTGAATATGATTGTCAAGAAGCGCCGCCAGCAGGTTATTAGCAGAAGTTATTGCATGAAAATCCCCGGTAAAATGAAGATTCAAATCTTCCATCGGTACAACCTGCGCATACCCGCCTCCTGCAGCTCCTCCCTTTATCCCAAAACACGGTCCCAGAGAAGGCTCCCTCAGAGCGATAACAGCTTTTTTGTTCAGCTTAGCCATCGCCTGTCCGAGTCCTACTGTTGTAGTGGTCTTTCCCTCGCCTGCCGGAGTCGGATTAATCGCTGTTACCAGCACCAATTTCCCATTCGGATTATCTTTTGTCTTCTCATAGACCTCATCCGACAGCTTAGCCTTATATTTCCCATAGAACTCCAGATCCTCTTCCGAAATTCCGAGGGATGCGGCAACATCCTTAATATGAATCATACTGGCTTCCTGAGCAATTTGAATATCTGATTTCATCTTTCCTCTGTCCTTTCTATGAATACTTGTCTGCTTTTCCCTTCTAAATCTATGTATTCTCCTCAACGTAGGCTTGGAATTCCTCCATTGACATTAATACCTTTCTCGGTTTCGTGCCTTCTTCCGGTCCCACAACGCCCGCTTCGCAGAGCTGGTCCATAATTCTTGCGGCACGGTTAAACCCAATCCGGAACATCCTCTGGAGCATCCCGATTGATGCTTTCTCTTTCTCTATAATAAACTTTCCCGCCTCTTCAAAATAAGCGTCCTGGCTATTTGCGCCTGATGCATCGCCCCCAGCGGACTGCAGGTTTCCGGCTGCGCTGGAATTAACCTGCTCAGTCACTTCCTCGCTGTAGGAAACATCTCCGTTGGTATCCCTCAGGAAATCTACCACGCTCTGCACCTCTTTGTCGGACACAAACGCTCCCTGTACCCGGGCGGGCTTCTGATAGCCGCTGGGATAAAAGAGCATATCTCCTTTGCCAAGGAGCTTCTCTGCGCCATTCATATCGATAATGGTTCTGGAATCTACTCCAGAAGACACTGAAAACGCGATTCTCGACGGCATATTTGCTTTGATTAGTCCAGTAATGACATTCACAGAAGGTCTCTGCGTAGCAATTACAAGATGGATTCCTGCAGCCCGGGCAAGCTGCGCCAGACGGCAGATGGCATCCTCCACATCTCCCGGCGCCACCATCATAAGATCTGCAAGCTCATCCACAATAATAACAATCTGCGGCATTTTTACAGGCTTATTGCCGTTCTCATCCGGTTTCATACTCTCTGCCTTGTCATTATAGCCCTTCATATCCCGGACCTGATGCTGTGCAAACATCTGATAACGCCTCATCATCTCAGTAACCGCCCAGTTTAAGGCCCCGGCAGCCTTCTTAGGATCTGTAACTACCGGAATCATCAAATGCGGAATTCCATTATATACACTAAGCTCAACCACCTTCGGGTCAATCATGATTAATTTAACCTCATCCGGCGCCGCTTTATAGAGAATACTTATAATTAACGTATTAATACACACCGATTTTCCGGAGCCGGTAGCTCCAGCCACCAGAAGATGAGGCATCTTTGCAATATCCGTCACTACCGTCCTGCCGCCGATATCCTTTCCCGCAGCAAAGGATATCTTGGACTTACTCTCCTTAAATTCCCGTGTTTCTAACAGGTCCCGGAGCATTACTGTAGAATTTTCTTTATTTGGAACCTCTATACCCACAGCCGCCTTTCCCGGAATCGGCGCTTCGATACGGATGTCCGAAGCTGCAAGGTTCAGTTTAATATCGTCTGCAAGACCGACAATCTTGCTGACTTTTACGCCCTGCTCCGGCTGAAGTTCATATCTGGTAACGGAAGGTCCGCAGCTTACATTCGTAATGGTAACCTTCACGCCAAAGCTTTGAAGCGTATTCTGCAGCTTCATAGCCGTCTCCTTTAATACTGCGTCCGAATCGCCGCCCGCTTTCTTTCCCCGCTTTAGCAGCGATATCGGTGGGATCTTATACTCTTTTCCGCATGTCTCCTGCCCCTCCTTCGATGCCTTTTCAATATCAGCCGTCTGTCTTGCAAGCTCATCCGGATCAGCCTTTGCCGTCTGTCTGCGGGCAGATACATCCTGCTGTTTTTGCTCTGCCGGTTCTTGTTCTATAGAAGGCTCCGCAAATGCCTCCGTCTCTTCCGTCTCCGGCGCCGCGGCGCGGTTAATTACAAATTCAGGCTGTCTCTTCTCAGGCTGCGCTGCCTCTTCTGGCATCTCCGGTTCCGGTATCGGTTCCTTCACAACAGCTCTTTTTTTCTCATGGATTTCCTGAGGCGCCTTAATCTCCCGTACTTCCGGGGACTTCTTTGCAAGCGTAGTGTCAAAGGAGACTCCTTCTACATGCCGGTCTTTCCTTCTGGTACGGTTCTGCTCCTTTGACGCCAGTTCCCTCTTTCGAAGTTCCTGACGCTCTCTGGTCACTTCCCTTCGTCTGACAGTTTCCTCTTTTGCCTTGCTGTATGCCTTGCCGCTCTGCTTTTTTACACCTTTTAAAACAGATTTACCGGTTATTACTACCACGCAGATAATCATGCAGATTGTAATCACCACATATGTACCGATAACACCCAGCGCCGGTGTCATCACAGACGTAAGAGTCTCTCCAAGGGATCCTCCCGCTCTTGAAATCATCTCAAACATACTGCAGATCAGCACAAACAGAATAATTACAGCCGCCGCCTTCACATAAGCAGATACATTCTGTTTATTGGATATGGTAAACGCCGTCAACCCGAAAAGCAGGAACGGAAACAGGTATACCCCCGCGCCGAACGCTTCCATAAGCAGGGATGAGACGGCATCTCCCACACTGCCGCCAAACCCAAAATTACTAATCAGCAGTAAGATGCTGACAGCAAGCGTCACCCAGATAATAATCTCATCAAATACAAAACTTTCTCCCGAATTATTTACTGTCTTCTTCGTCTTTTTCGAACTGTTTCTCTTCTTAGACTTCGAAGCCATAATATTCCCCCTTATCCTATCGTTTGTGTCTTATATGCGCAAAGCATAAATACACATACTAGACCTAGTATAGCATTTTTAAAAGGGACTGTCATCATTTATATTCATCTATTTCTATATTTTTCATCAATCATTTCATGCAATTTGCACAATGCGTCGCTCATTCCCCCTACTTCGTCAATCAATCCTTCCTTTACCGCTTCATCCCCTTCCAAAAGCGTCCCAACATCCTTTACAAGCTGAGTCGGATTCAACATTAATTTTTCAATTCTCTCTTTGGTCATCTTGGAATGCTTTGCGAGAAAACTAGTAATCCGATCCTGCGTTTTCTCCATATTCCGAAAGCTCTGCATCACGCCGATAAACATCCCGTTAGAGCGCACAGGATGAATAATCATAGTCCCGCTTGGAACAATAAAAGAATAATTTGCCGACACAGCCAGCGGCCCCCCGATGGAATGGCTTCCTCCAAGTACGAGAGACACGGTAGGTTTGCTTAAAGACGCGATCATCTCCGCGATGGAAAGCCCGGCTTCCACATCGCCGCCAAGCGTATTCAAAAGAATCAGCAGACCGTCGATTTCATCGCTGTCCTCAATTTCTGCCAGCATTGGAAGCAGATGCTCATATTTGGTTGCCTTCGTATTTCCGCTTACCGCTTCGTGTCCTTCAATCTCCCCGATAATGGTAATTAGTTTGATTCTGTGTTTCGATGAATTTTCTTCTAGATTCACCGTACCCATTTCTTTAATCTGATCATTCTTTTTTTCGTCTGCTTCTGCGGCCTGCCCGTCCCGTCCCGTTCTGGTCCGGCGGCAGTCCTTCCTTTCATCATAATCCATATACATTAAGAAACACCTCCATACGCTTTAGTATGGAAGTGTTTATCTAAAATTATACCTGAATTAAAGCCTGCTCTACATCTGCAATAATATCATCCACATTTTCAAGCCCTACGCTGAAACGGATCAGATCCGGTTTAACACCCGCCTCTAAGAGTTCCTTATCATTCATCTGACGGTGGGTATGGCTTGCCGGATGCAGCACGCAGCTTCTTGCATCTGCGACATGGGTGACAATCGCTACCATTTTCAGACTGTCCATCATCTTGACAGACGCAGCCCTTCCTCCTTTCAGTCCAAAAGTCAGGACTCCGCAGGTGCCGCCCGGCATATATTTCTGTCCAAGTTCATAGTATGGATCCCCTTTAAGACCCGGATAATTTACCCATGCAACCTTCTCGTGATTCTTTAGATATCCGGCCACTGTCAGTGCGTTCTCACAGTGTCTCGGCACCCGCAGATGAAGAGTCTCCAATCCCAGATTCAGAAGAAATGCATTCTGAGGAGACTGGATTGAACCTAGATCTCTCATCAGCTGCGCAGTTGCTTTCGTGATATAGGCCCCTTTTCCAAACTTCTGCGTATAAACAATTCCATGATAGGTCTCGTCCGGCGTTGTAAGCCCGGCGAATTTCTTACCGTACGCCTCCCAGTCAAAATTCCCGCTGTCTACAATTGCGCCGCCGACACAGGCCGCATGTCCGTCCATATATTTGGTCGTAGAATGAATGACAATATCTGCCCCCCATTCAAAAGGTCTGCAGTTAATCGGAGTCGCAAAGGTATTATCCACAATAAAAGGCACGCCATGGGCATGCGCCGCTCCTGCAAATTTCTCAAAGTCAAGCACAACCAGCGCCGGATTGGCAATGGATTCTCCGAACACCGCCTTTGTGTTTTCTTTAAAAGCAGCATTCAGCTCTTCCTCGCTGCAGTCCGGATCTACAAAAGTTGCTTCAACGCCCATCTTCCTGACGGTATGGGCATACAGATTGTAGGTTCCGCCATAAATCGCGGAAGCGCATACAATATGATCTCCCGCCTCGCAGATATTCATAATCGAATAGAAGCTTGCCGCCTGTCCGGAAGATGTAAGCATAGCCGCTACGCCGCCCTCCAGATCACAGATCTTGGCCGCTACTGCGTCATTGGTCGGGTTCTGCAGCCGCGTGTAAAAATATCCGCTGTCCTCCAAATCAAAAAGGCGGCCCATCTGATCGCTGCTGCTGTATTTGAACGTAGTACTCTGGTAAATTGGAAGCACTCTCGCCTCTCCATTGCCCGGCTCATAACCGGACTGGATACATTTTGTTTCAATCCTATAATCGCTCATGTGACATCCTCCTACTCATCCCAATTGTGATATACATCCTGAACATCATCGTCATCGTCCAAAAGATCCAGCGTTTTTTGAATATTCTGGATATCTTTCGGGTCGCTTAATTCCACATAGGTCTGCGGAATCATAGTAACCACCGCCGACGCCATCTTAATGCCCGCTTCCTCTAAGACTTCTCTTACGCCGCTAAAATCCTCCGGAGCTGTCAAAATTTCAAAGCTGTCATCCTCCTCTGAAAAATCCTCTGCTCCTGCGTCCAGAGCCTGCATCATCAGGTCGTCCGCATCCCCCTCAAACTCTTCTTTATCAACGATAATCTGTCCCTTTTTATCAAACATGAAAGAAACGCATCCCGGTGTTCCCACATTACCGTTTCCTTTGGTGAACGCGCTTTTTACATTGGATGCGGTACGGTTCTTATTATCTGTCAGCGTCTCTACAATAATCGCCGTGCCATTGGGTCCATAGCCTTCATATGTAATATGCTCATAATTGGCTGAAGAAGAATCTCCCGCCGCCTTTTTAATATTTCTCTCTATCGTATCATTGGGCATGTTATTGGACTTCGCCTTCGCAATTACATCCCTGAGCCTGCTGTTATTCGCCGGGTCCGCACTGCCGCCTTCCTTTACCGCCACTGCAAGTTCCTTGCCGATTTTAGTAAAAATCTTTCCTTTTGCGGCATCATTTTTCTCTTTTTTATGCTTAATGTTCGCAAATTTTGAATGTCCTGACATCTCTTCTCTCTCCTTATCTCCTTTTTTCGTACACGTCTGATATTGTATCACGCATCCTAAAGTTTTTCAATCTTTACCGACTGAATTGCGTTATTGTCCACTTCCAGTACTGTAAAAAGATACCCCTCATACATTACCGTACAGCGCTCTTCTTCTCCCGGAATACGATCAAGCTGATGAATCAGGAAACCGTTCAGCGTCTCATACTCCTCTTTATCAAACTCTATGTTAAGAAGATCTCCCAGATCCTCCAGATCTGTAAACCCATTTACATCATAGGTTCCGTCTGCCCGAACTTCGATATCTTCTTCCTCCTCGTCATACTCGTCCATGATATTGCCTACGATTTCTTCCAGAATATCCTCCATAGCAACAAGTCCTGAAGTCTGCCCATATTCATCGATCACAATAGCAATGTGGTTCTTTTCTGCCTGCATCTCTTTAAACAGCCGGTCAATACTCTTTGTCTCCGGAATATATGCAACCGGTCTTATGTAATCGCCAAAATTTTTGATGGGGGCATTCCTGCTTCTTTCATCAAAATAGCAGGTCATAGCGTCCCGCAGGTGGATCGTCCCTACAATCTCGTCAATATCCTCATGATAAATCGGAAACCGGGAATGGGTTTCCTCAAGCATGAATCGAAGCGCTTTTTCCAATGGCTCATCTTCATCAATTGCAACAATATCTCTCCTGTGAGTCATGATATCCTTCGCGTCCTTATCCAGATATCTGACAATGTTGCGGATTAGCTTGGCAGCCTCGATTCCCGCCTGTTCCTCCTCTTTCTCTTCCTCCTGAAATATCTGCCTCATACGTTGAAACAAACTGCCGTCTTCCATCTTTTTAACTCCTTTTATGTATGAAGCTCCAGACTTACCCGGATTGCCTCATCAACCTTATTCATTAGTTCTCTGTCCAAATGTCCCACCATATCCTTTAGTCTCTGCTTATCAATGGTACGTATCTGCTCCAATAGTATCACTGAATCCTTCACAAGCTGACATCTTCTAGAATCAAGCTCAATATGGGTCGGGAGCTTTGCCTTATTCATTTTGGATGTAATTGCCGCACAGATAATGGTCGGACTATGCCGGTTCCCCGTATCGTTCTGTATCACCAGAACCGGCCTGACTCCTCCCTGCTCTGATCCAACTACCGGACTTAAATCTGCATAAAATATATCGCCGCGTCTAACCTGCACTTTTGTTCACACTCCGATTTTATAAGATAAAAGTATTATTTCCATCTTTCTCGGATGTATTCTGCACAGTTAAAAATTAATTACCTTAATCTCCAAAATAGTCAGTCTGTGCCACAACCTTCCCGCCTCTTATATATTCCCTGGGTATCCGTATTCCAAAGTCGGTGACAAATTCATAATTAAAGCGTCCGGATAATTCGCTCAGCATATCTACGGAAATTTCTTCGTCCTTATCTTTTCCTATCAGTACTATTCTATCACCATATTCCACATTGTCAATTTCCGTTACATCAGCCATAAATTGATCCATGCAGATTCTTCCCAGAATCGGCGCCTTTTGTCCATGGATCAGAACGTACCCTTTGTTTGACAGGCTTCTGGGATACCCGTCCCCATAACCAACCGGAACAGTTACAATTCTCGTAGGACGCTGTGTCACGCAGGTTCCTCCATAGCCTATAGGGGTCCCCGCATCCACCCATTTTACATGAGCGGCATGGCTGATCAGTTCCAGAGCCGGCATCAGCGGAACCTTAAATTTATCTACCTCATCCGACGGATACAGGCCGTAAGTTGCGATACCTGCACGCACCAGCCCCATCCCGCTCTTTGGCAGATCGATGATTCCCGCACTGTTCGCACAATGGCAGCGGGAAAATGAAATTCCCTGTTCCTCAAGCGCTCTTTTCATCCAAAGATATCCCTCAAGCTGCCGGTTTGTAGCGCTTTTATCCCGTTCGTCCGCTCTGGCAAAATGCGTATAGATTCCCTCCGTCTCAACACCCGGCAGCGCGGCGATTCTTGCAATGGCCGTCACGCTTTTTTCGCAGACCGGAAAACCCAGCCTGGACATTCCTGTGTCAATCTTAATATGAAGGAACGCCTTCTTTCCAAGTTTCTCTGCAAGCGCTGAAATCTCTTCTGCCATGGCTTCTGTATAGCAAGTCATCCTAAGCCCCTGTTCAAGCAGAACCTGTCTCTGGTCCGGAAAAGCAGTTCCGAGCACAAGGACCGGCTTTTCAACTCCTGCTCTCCTCAGACTTACGCCCTCCTCTATAGTTGCTGTGGCAAATCCCCATATGTAGTCTTTTTCTGACAGCATCTGCGCAATAGGAACTGCGCCGTGGCCATAGCCGTCTGTCTTGACCACCACCATGAGCTCAGTTCCCTGAGTTAGATTTCCATGCATCTGCTCTATGTTATATTCTATGGCATCCAGATTAATTCTGGCACAAACCCTTGTATATTGTTTTAATTCCATATGCTGTCCTTCCTTATGCTGCATAGTTTCAATGTTTTTTGGTCTTAATAGTTTCAATCGCAGGTCCGATCTGGTCAGTTAAATCTCTTGCAAGTACGCTATAATTTCCAAGCTTCCCACACGCCAAGTCCCCCGCCGTCCCATGCAGGTACACTCCAAGCACAGCCGCCTCATAGGACTCCTTTCCCTGCGCCATAAGTCCCGCAATAATGCCGGAAAGTACGTCGCCTGAACCCGCCTTGGCCATAGCAGCATTGCCGGTCTGATTCACATAGATTTGGCGGTCCGCCCCTCCCACAAAAGTCCTTGCATCCTTCTGAACCAGAACCGTTCCGTATTTTTCAGCAAATAGCTTAAGAACTTCCCGTCGGTTTGTCTTGATACTCTCCACCGGCCGTCCTGTCAGACGCGACAGTTCTTTCATATGAGGCGTCAGTACATAATCTCCCTCGGAAAGCCTTTCCATCAGCCCGGAATCCTCCGCCAAAAGATTCAGACCGTCTGCATCTATCATACAGGGAACTTTTCCCTCTTTCAAGACTGTATTTAATATATGTCTGGAAATCTCTGAAATGCCGATTCCCGGTCCGATACATACCACATCCGCCCATGCAAGCCTTCTCTTAAGACCTTCCTCGTCAAATTCTTCATATGTAGAAATAACTGCCTCTGGAATCAGCTGCTGCAGAATGCTCCTGTTTGCTTCCACTGTATAAATCTGTACCAGTCCCGCGCCCATCCGGTACGCGCTGTAGGCGCTGAGAAACGCGGCTCCCGCCATCCCCCTGCTTCCGGCAATCAGAAGAAGTTTCCCGAAGGTTCCCTTATGAGAGTCCGCAGGTCTGTTAGGAAGCATCCCGTCTGCATCTTCCGCATCTATTGTATAGCAGACATTTCTATCGCCTATCACCGAAGAGCTGTCAATCCCTATATCTGAAACCACAATCTCGCCGCCATACTCACAGCCCGGAAACAGACACAGACCAAGTTTCTTCTCCTGAAAAGTTACCGTCACATCCGCCCGGAAAGCCGATCCCATCACACATCCTGTAGAAGCAGAAATACCGGAAGGAATATCAACCGCAAGCTTCTTTCCCTCCGCTGCGTTCATCTGATCTAAAGTTTCCAGATATTCTCCTGTAATTTCACGGCCAAGCCCTACTCCAAACAAAGCGTCGACTACAACGTCATATCCTTCCAGTACAAATGTATTACAAATTTTTCCGCCCGCCTTAAGGAACCTTTCCATCTGAAAGACAGTTTCCTCTGTGCGTCTCTCCATACACCCTGCAAAAACCATCGTCACAGCGACTCCTTTCTCAAGGAGGATTCTTCCGACCGCAAAGCCGTCTCCGCCGTTATTTCCGGCTCCGCACACAATCAAAACCTTGTCCGGCTTCCACTTCTCCATAACCTTTACGCAGGATAAAGCCGCCCTCTCCATCAGCTTCAGAGAAGGGACTCCCAGCCTCCGGATCGTATAGGAATCCGCTGCCTTCATCTGCGCTGCATCCAATAAATATTCCATAATTCTTCTCCGTACAAACACAAAATAAATCAACGCCAAGAACAAAAGTTCTTCTACAAGAAAGAAAAACGTGTAAAGAAGCCTGCCTGCGCACACTGCTATTACACGTCATCCTGACTTGTCCTCTCTATCAGTTACCACCATGTTCCTCGTTATAACGGCTAATGTTATAAGACAACCGCATCAGGCTCTCTGATAGATGAACGCTTTCAACAATAATATGATCCGGAACATTCAAATCTACATGAGCAAAGTTCCAAATCGCCTGTATTCCGGCCTCGACCAGCTCCTTTGCAACGTCGACCGCCACATTCTTAGGAATTGTCAAAACCGCAATCTCTATATCATTTTCTCTGATATAGTCCTTCAGCTCATCCATCATACGAACAGGAACACCTCGAATCGTCATACCCTTCAGGGTAGGATTCACATCAAAAATTCCTTTCAGAACAAAGCTTCTCTTTTCAAAACTTCCATAGTTTGCCAATGCCTGCCCCAGATTACCGGCACCGATGATAATAAAATTATGATCGTTCTCCAGTCCCAGAATCTTACCAATCTCTGTATACAGATACTTAACATTGTAACCGTACCCCTGCTGTCCAAAACCGCCAAAATTGTTTAAGTCCTGTCTAATCTGCGAGGCCGTCACTTTCATCCGCTTGCTCAAATCATTTGATGAAATACGCTCAACTCCACTTTCCAATAGTTCTCCTAAATAGCGATAATACCTTGGGAGTCTTCGAATCACCGCCTGAGAAATCTCTCTTGATTCCACTCTAATCACCTTTCCAAAAAAAATTCCATTTTTATTATAATGGATTGTTAAGGTAAAGTCAAACTTTACCATAAATTTTCGTTGTTTTTTCTGAAATTTTCGGTATAATGAAATTCGAAGAATTTACGGAGGTGTACCATGATTCTGTCATGTCACGATATAAAAAAATCATTTGGAGAACATGTTATTGTAGAAAACGGCTCTTTCCATATAGAAGAACATGAAAAGGCGGCCCTTGTAGGCATAAACGGCGCCGGTAAATCCACGCTTTTAAAAATGATCGTTGGCGAATTATCCTGCGACAGCGGTTCAATTACCCTGACCAAAGGCAAAACCTTAGGCTATCTTTCCCAGCATCAGGAACTAACCTCAGGAAATACCATTTATGAAGAAGTCCGCGCCGCCAAAGCTTCCCTGATCGAGATGGAAGCAAGAATCCGCGCTATCGAAGTAGAATTAAAGGATTTATCCGGAAAAGCCCTCGAAGAACGGCTGAATACCTATCACAACCTGACGAATACCTTTGAACTGCTGGACGGCTACTCCTATAAAAGTAAGATTACCGGGGTATTAAAAGGACTTGGGTTTTCAGAAGATGAATTTAATAAACAGGTGGATACCTTATCCGGCGGACAGAAAACCAGAGTAGCCCTTGGAAAACTCCTTCTTACAAAACCGGACGTACTGCTGTTAGACGAACCTACCAATCATTTAGACCTAAATTCTATTACATGGCTGGAAACCTTCCTTTTAAACTATTTCGGCGCCATACTTATCGTATCACATGACCGTTATTTCCTAAATAGAGTGGTAACCAAGGTCATTGAAATCGAGTTAGGCGTTCTGTCCGTATTTTCCGGCAGCTATACTGATTATTCCCAGAAAAAAAAGATGCTTCGGGAAGCCAGATTAAAGGAATATCTAAACCAGCAGCAAGAAATCAAACATCAGGAAGCCGTCATTGAAAAGCTGCGCTCTTTTAACCGTGAAAAATCCATCAAACGTGCGGAAAGCCGTGAAAAAATGCTGGCTAAACTCACTCCGATAGAAAAACCTGCCCAGGTTCATGCGGACATCCGTCTAAAATTAGAGCCCTCCATCGTAAGCGGCCAGGACGTACTATCAGTGGAGCATTTATCCAAATCCTTCCCGCCCCGCACCTTGTTTCAAGACGCCAGCTTTGAAATAAAGCGCGGAGAACACGCCGCCGTCATCGGCGATAACGGAACCGGAAAGACCACCCTGTTAAAAATCCTGAATCAGGTACTCCCGGCAGATCAGGGTACCTTTACCCTTGGGACAAATGTAAAAATCGGCTATTATGATCAGGAACACCATGTACTGCATATGGACAAAACTATTTTTGAAGAGATTTCCGACGACTATCCAAGCTTAAACAACACCCAGATTCGAAAAACTCTGGCTGCTTTTCTGTTTACCGGAGATGAAGTATTCAAGCAGATCAGTTCCTTAAGCGGCGGAGAACGGGGCCGGGTATCGCTTGCCAAGCTCATGCTTTCAGAGGCTAATTTCTTGATCCTTGACGAGCCAACCAACCATTTGGATATTGCCTCCAAAGAAATACTTGAGCAGGCGCTGAACGATTATACCGGAACCGTACTTTACGTATCCCATGACCGTTACTTCATTAACCAGACAGCCACACGCATTCTGGAACTGACTGGGCATACATTCGTTAATTATATCGGCAATTATGATTACTATTTGGAAAAGAAAGATGAGCTTACCGGCGTCTACGCAGCCAAAGCTCTCTCCGGCTCCCGCACAGCATCCTCCACCGACGTCTCTTCCGGCAAATCCAAGCAAAATTGGCTGGAACAGAAAGAAGAACAGGCAAAGCAGAGAAAACGGCAGAATGATCTGAAAAAAACAGAAGAACGGATCGGTCTATTAGAAGAACGCGACAACGAAATCGACGCCCTGATGACAAAAGAAGAGATATATACAAACTCTGTCAAATGTCAGGAATTAGCCGCCGAGAAAGGCGCGATTGCAAAAGAATTAGAAATATTGTACGAACAATGGGAAGAGCTTGCAGAATAATCTCTGCAAGCTCTAATTATAATGCACCTTATAACGCACCGCCACATTCTGAAAATTCTTTTACTGTATCTCCGGCACCTTATGACAGCAGGCGATGGCTACTGCCCCAAACCCAATATGGCAGGATACGCTGAGCGACAGCGGATCCATATGGATTTCATATCCCGGAAATCTTGCCTCGACCTCACTCTTCCACTGCAGGGCGTCCTCCTCTGAGCAGGTATATGCCAGATCCAGATACATCTCTTTTCCTGCAAATCTCTGAGTCAGATCCTTTTCCATGGCGTCAAGCATACTCTTTTTTGCCGATTTCAAACCTCTTGTCTTTGAAAATGCATCCAGCTTCTCCCCTTGAATCTGAAGCACAGGCTTCAAATTCAGCACGGTACCGATCGCCGCGGCCGCGGGAGTGATACGCCCGCCCTTTTTCAGATATTTCAGTGTATCCAACGTAATGTAAATGCTGGCTTCCAGTTTCTCCCTCATGAGAATATCATAAATTTGTCTGCCGGTCATCCCCTTGCCGGCCAGCATAAGGGCATCCAATGCCGAACGTCTCTGGGTAATAGAAATTCTCTGATTGTCAACTACGAATACCCTGCCTTCATAATCTCCCGCCAGCATCATGGCAGTCTCGCAGGAACTGGATAGTCCGCTTGACATTGGAATATGGACAATCTCATCATAAGATTCCAAAAGTTCGTCCCAAAGGTCTGTTACATCTCCTGGCGATGGCTGGGAAGTGGAAATATCCGCATCCTCTGCAAGCCGATTATAAAATTCCTCCTGTGTTAAGGTAATATCCTCAAAAAATAATTCCTCATTAATATAAAACGGCATAGGAAGCACCCGTATTCCCAGTTCTTTCCCCTGCTTTTGTGTAATTCCGCTATTACTGTCCGTAACAATTGCAACTTTGCTCATAATATCTTCCCCCTTTAATTTTTAAAACTATGGATTGGCGCGGGAATCCTTCCCTGTCTATTGATAAATGCGCTGCAGTCATATCCGTTGACCGGAATAATCGGCGCATAGCCAAGAAGCCCGCCAAACTGCGCCGTCTCCCCTACGTCTTTGCCGATAACCGGGATCAAACGGACTGCCGTAGTCTTCTGATTCACCATTCCGATCGCCATCTCATCGGCAATAATGCCGGAAATGGCCGCGGCGCTGGTCTTCCCCGGAATCGCAATCATATCCAGTCCCACGGAGCACACACAGGTCATCGCTTCCAGCTTTTCAAGGTTTAACGCGCCAAGCCTCACCGCATCAATCATGCCCTGATCTTCGCTGACTGGAATAAAGGCGCCGCTTAATCCTCCCACATAGGAGGACGCCATCACGCCGCCCTTCTTCACCTGATCGTTGAGCATGGCAAGCGCCGCCGTTGTTCCCGGAGCTCCGACCCGTTCCAGACCAATCTCCTCCAAAATCTCAGCCACGCTGTCTCCCACGGCCGGTGTCGGCGCAAGGGATAAGTCAATAATACCAAAGGGAATACCCATACGCTTAGATGCTTCTCCCGCAACAAGCTGCCCCACTCTTGTAATCTTAAACGCAGTCTTCTTAATGGTCTCGCACAGCTTCTCAAAATCTTCCCCGCGTACCTGCCGAATAGCATTCTTCACAACGCCGGGACCGCTGACTCCTACATTGATTACTGCATCCCCCTCAGTCACACCAAGGAACGCTCCGGCCATAAACGGATTGTCGTCCGGTGCATTGCAGAATACCACCAGCTTGGCGCATCCAAGAGAATCCCTCTCCTTCGTCGCCACGGCGGTTTCCTTTACAATTTCCCCACACAAGCGGACCGCGTCCATATTAATCCCCGTCCTTGTAGACCCCACATTAATAGAACTGCACACCCGGTCCGTATACGCAAGCGCCTTAGGAACGGAACGAATCAATCTCTCGTCTCCGACGGTCATAGCCTTAGATACCAGCGCCGAATATCCTCCGATAAAATTCACGCCGACATCCTTCGCCGCTTTATCAAGAGTCTTCGCTATCTCCACATAATCATCCGATGTCTTGCACGCCGCGCTGCCGACCAGAGCAATCGGCGTAACAGAAATCCGCTTATTTACAATGGGGATACCAAATTCATGCTCAATCTCCTGCCCTGTTTTTACAAGGTTCCCCGCAAGAGATACAATTTTATGATAAATATTTTCATTCAGCTTAAAAAGATCCGAATCAATACAATCCATCAGACTGATTCCCAGAGTAATGGTACGTACATCCAGATTCTCATGCTCAATCATTTTATTGGTTTCTTTTACTTCATATACGCTAATCATAGGTTAAACGTCCATCCTTCCTGTCAGACAGTATCTACAGCCTGTGCATTTTCTCAAAGATCTCTTCCCGCTGGCAGTGGATGATCACGCCGATCTCCTTCCCTGCCGCTTCTAATTCATCTGAATATTCCCGAAACTCCTTTGTTGCTCCCGAAACATCCACGATTGTTACCATATTAAAATATCCGTCAATAATCGTCTGGGAAATATCCAGAATATTAATTCCGGTCTCTGCAAGATAGGTACATACCTTTGCAATGATTCCTACGGTATCCTTTCCGACAACGGTAATTACACATTTTTTCATGATTTTATTCTTCCTCCTAACAGAAACTTTTCTATCGTCTACACCATAATAATATCCGATATCTGGTCGCGTCTCGCTACCTTTAAGGGAATATCCTCTCCCTTATAAGGATTATCCCCAAATGTAATTTCAAGCTTCACCGTCTCATACGCAAGCTCCGCATAATTATTCTCCTTGCTGAGATGCCCAAGCATCACGCTTTTTAAGTTATCATGCAGTATATCACAGAGAAGACGGCCTGACAATTCATTTGACAGATGCCCTTTATCTCCCATAACTCTCCGCTTCAGCGGATAAGGATACGGGCCTACCTCCAGCATATGTATATCATGGTTCGCTTCCAGCAGAACCGCATCCAGACCTTTTAGATTCTCTATTATATAAGAATCATAAGTTCCAAGATCTGTTGCTACGGCTACCGACTTCCCCCGACAATCCATACGATATCCGCATGGCTCTTTCGCGTCATGGGATGTGGCAAAAGGATGCACCGTGATATCCCCCAGCATAAATTCCTGATCCGCTTTAATCTCATGAAGCAGTTCGTCCGGCATGGCTCCAAGGCTCTTATAATTCCGGATTCCTTCTATCGTTCCCCTAGTTGCAAAAACCGGAATCCCATATTTTCTGCTGAACACTCCCAACCCCTGAATGTGGTCCGAATGCTCGTGAGTAATCAAAATACCGCTTAACTCTCCGCCTTTCACGTCCAGAGCTTTTAAGCCCTCCTCAATTTTCTTTTTACTGATTCCAGTGTCCACAAGCAGATGGGTATGCCCGCTTCCCGCATATATGCAATTCCCGCTGCTTCCACTGGCTATACTGCATAATCTCATCTAATTCAACGTCTCCCGAATCTTTTCTATAATAGAATCTAACTGAGCGCAGGTGTCGTCAAAATTCCGGCTGTTATCCACGGCCCGGTCGCATTGATTTAAAAATTCATCCCTAGATTTCTGGGACCGGAAAATACCGTCAATCCGTTCATCTCCATATCCTCTGGAAAGCTTCAGACGTTTTCTGCGTACGCTATCCTCAGCATAAATATACCATGTCTCGTCACAAATTTCATCATAATGATCCTCTAAAAGCAGCGCAGCTTCCAAGACGAAGAGTTCGGTTCCCTTTTTTTCCTGCTCTTTTATAAGCTTAAGAATCCGCTTTTTAACAGCAGGATGCACAATTGCGTTCAAAATCTGCCGCTCTTCTTCATTTGAAAATACAGCCTTTGCCAGCTTCTCCCTGTCCAGCCTGCCATTTTCCAGCAGAATGCCTTCCCCGAAATGCCCCACAATCTGACGATAGCATATGGTATTCTTCTTTTCCAGATTCTTCGCCACAATATCTGCCTGGCATACCACAGCACCATGCTTCTTCTCCAAATAATTCAGCACTTCGCTTTTTCCTGTTCCGACTCCGCCGGTAATCCCTATGACTTTCATAATGTCCTCCCCTATTTTGC
The DNA here is from genome assembly GCA_910584095.1 of uncultured Dorea sp. Taxonomy (GTDB): domain Bacteria; phylum Bacillota; class Clostridia; order Lachnospirales; family Lachnospiraceae; genus Claveliimonas. The sequence goes on from CAJTYU010000007.1 coordinate 70,296, forward strand.
CTCGTACCAATTCTTTCCGGTATGCATATCTATTTCCAACGGCACCTTAAGGCTTGCTGCCTGCTCCATCTCATCTGCGAGAATCTTTTTAACCTCTTCGATCTCCGGCTGATAAGCCTCAATCAAAAGTTCATCGTGCACTTGAAGCACAAGTCTGGACTTCATCTTCTGCTCTTTAAGCCTGCGGTTCACGCCGATCATCGCTATCTTCATAATATCTGCCGCGGCTCCTTGGATCGGCGCATTCATAGCAACCCTCTCCCCAAAGGATCTCTGCATAAAATTACTTGATTTCAACTCCGGAACCGGTCTTCTCCTGCCAAATATTGTCCGGGCATATCCCTCTTCCTTTGCTGACTCCACCGCTTTATCCAGAAATACCTTGATCCCGGGATAGGTTTTGAAATATTGTTCTATATATTCTGCCGCTTCTTTTTTCGTAATACTAAGATCCTGACTCAATCCAAAGGAACTGATTCCATACACAATTCCGAAATTTACAGCCTTCGCATTTCTCCGCTGAAGCTCCGTTACCTGGTCAAAGGGAATGTGAAATACCTGAGAAGCCGTAATCCGGTGTATATCCGCCTCTTCCCTGTAAGCTTCAATCAGTTTCCCGTCCCCGGAGCAATGGGCCAGAACTCTGAGTTCAATCTGGGAATAATCTGCATCCACAAACACATACCCGTCCTCCGGAATAAATACCTTCCGGATCAGCCTTCCAAGCTCCATCCTAACCGGAATATTCTGCAGGTTCGGCTCCGTACTGCTGATCCTTCCCGTAGCCGTTATAGTCTGGTTAAATTTGCCGTGTATCCTTCCGTCCTCTCCGATAAATGCTGCCAGACCGTCCGCATAGGTTGATTTCAGCTTGGCAAGCTGCCTGTACTCTAAGATCTTCGATACAATCCCATAATCCGGGGCAAGTTTTTCCAGTACATCCGCCGCCGTAGAGTAGCCGGTCTTAGTTTTTCTCCCTCCCGGAAGCCCCATTTTCTCAAATAAAATAACTCCGAGCTGTTTAGGTGAATTAATATTAAACGTCTCTCCAGCATCACCGTGAATTTCCTGTTCCAGCTCCGTAATCCTTCTCCCAAGCTGCTCCCCATACTGCCTAAGCGCAGTTCCTTCCACCTTAACGCCATTCTGCTCCATGTCATACAATGTAAATACCAGCGGCATTTCAATCTCGTCAAACAGCTTCCACATATCGGCTGCCTTTAATTTAGCCTCTAAAACCGGCGCTGCTTTCCATGCCGTATAGGCTTCATAACAGGTCTTAACCGTATCCTCCGCCCTATCTTCTATGACCATTCCAAGCTGTTCTCTTGCAACGTCTTCGTAGGTATAATCGTTCTTAAGCGGATTCAGCAGATATGCCGCCACCGTTCCGTCAAAACAGCGCTCCTTGCGGATTCCGGCAAATTCCTTCATTGCCTTCTTCACGTCAAAAAATACCATGCGGTCTGTCTCCAAAGACACCCGCTCCACCTGCTCCTTAAGCCACGAAACACTGATATCTCCCTCTGTTTCGATACAATACACCTTATCGTCGCCATAACAAATACCAACGCCTGTCATGCCTGTCTGAGCCGCAAACAGCGGAAGCGCTTCTTTCCGGCTCTTGTAAACTGCCGCGCCGACCCGCTCTGCTTCTGACGCTTCAGCAAAAATCTTCTCTGCTTCCTGCCTCTTTGTGATTCTTACAAATACGTCTTCCAGCTTATTCGAGGCTGCGCAGATCTCAAACCGGCTCAAAAGATTCTTAAACTGCAGTCTCTGAAAACATGCATAAGCTTCCTCTGTATACAAATCAGAAAGCTTTGCCTCCTCTATTTCATAAGCAAAATCTGCCTCCGTATTAATCGCCGCAAGCTTTTTGCTGAGCACCGCCAAATCCCAATGCTCCTTTAACGCCTTAGAAGCTCTCGGCGGCTTCACCTCGTCCACGTGTTCATAAGCATTCTCAATAGAATGGTACTGTGTAATAATCTTAGTCGCCGTTTTCTCTCCAATACTGGGCACTCCCGGAATATTATCTGAAGCATCGCCCATCAGCGCCTTTAAATCAATAAATTCCTCCGGGGTTACCTGATAGCGTTCCTTTACATCTGCGGCATAATAATCCTCCACCTCCGTGCGCCCCTGCTTCGTCTTTGGAATCCGTATTTTCACATGCTCTGTGGCAAGCTGCAGGAGATCCCTGTCTCCGCTGATAACGGAAACCTCCATTCCCAGCTTCTCACAGCGCGCTGACAACGTCCCTAGAAGGTCGTCCGCCTCTAAGCCCGCCTGTTCAATCATCTTAACTCCCATTGCCTGAAGCGCTTCCTTGATTATCGGAACCTGCTGTCTTAATTCCTCAGCCATTGGTTTTCTGGTTCCCTTATACTCCGCATACATCTTATGCCGGAAGGTAGGCGCATGTACGTCAAAGGCAACCGTCAGATATTCTGGGTTCTCCTGCTCCAGAATCTTGAACATAATATTTAAAAAGCCATAAACAGCATTTGTATGAAGACCCTCTGCATTTGTAAGATCAGGCACTCCATAAAACGCACGGTTCAATATACTGTGACCGTCTATCAAAACAATTTTTTCCGCCATCACGACACCTCGCCTATATTCGTATCATATCTTTTTAGCTTTATTTGCCGGACTGCTGATGCCCGGTAAATAATCGCCCTCTATCTGAAAAAAAGTACCGAAAACACCCTATTGCAGGCATTCGGTACTTTCTACTCACTGCGGATGGCGGGACTTGAACCCGCACGAGGTCACCCCCGCAAGATTTTGAGTCTTGTGCGTCTGCCATTCCGCCACATCCGCATTCGGCTACTTTCAGAGCCGAAATTAATTCTATCACATAGCCCACAAAAAAACAATAGTTTTCGCGGATTTTGTAATTTTATTTCTTTGGAAGCCTTTCTGCAATATCAAAACAATCAAAAGTTGCAAAATAATCCGCCGGCGTTTCGGCCCGCCGAATCAGTTCTGTGCTCCCATCCTCTTTCAGCAGAACCTCCGCTGAACGCAGACGCCCATTGTAATTATATCCCATCGAGAACCCATGAGCTCCGCTGTCATGAATGACCAGATAATCACCGATATCAATCTTTGGCAGCATCCGGTCAACAGCAAACTTGTCGCAGTTCTCACAGAGGCTTCCTGTCACATCGTACATATGGCTGCAAGGCTCTTCTTCCTTTCCGGCAACCGTAATATGATGATAAGCCCCGTAAATCGCCGGACGCATCAGATTTGCCGCACAGGCGTCTACGCCGATATACTCCTTATGAGTATGCTTCTCATGGATGACTTTCGTAACAAGACAGCCGTAAGGACCCAGCATAAAACGGCCCAGTTCTGTGTAAATCGCCACATCGTCCATCCCTGCCGGCGTCAGCACTTCCTCATATACTTTCCGTACCCCTTCGCCGATTACAGCAATATCATTTGCCTCCTGATCCGGCTTATAAGGTATCCCAATCCCTCCGGATAAATTAATAAACTTAATATGCGCGCCTGTTTCCTTCCGGAGCTTTACCGCAAGCTCAAACAGAACCTTCGCAAGCATCGGATAATATTCATTGGTAACCGTATTGCTGGCAAGGAACGCATGAATGCCGAACTCCTTCGCGCCTTTTTCTTTTAGAATCCGAAAAGCCTCAAATATCTGCTCCGTAGTCATTCCATACTTAGCGTCTCCCGGATTATCCATAATATCGTTGGTAATCTTAAACAGTCCTCCCGGGTTGTACCGACAGCTGATCGTCTCCGGAATATGTCCAATAGTTTCTTCAAGAAAATCAATATGCGTAATATCATCCAGATTGATAATAGCTCCCAGCTTGTCCGCATAGGCAAACTCCTCCGCCGGAGTGTCGTTTGAAGAGAACATAATATCTCCCGGCTCTGCGCCGACCGCCTCTGAAAGCATCAATTCTGTCAGAGAGGAACAGTCATAGCCGCATCCATAGCTTTTCAGAATATCCATCAAAAACGGGTTGGGAGTCGCCTTAACCGCGAAATATTCCCGGTATCCCTTATTCCATGAAAATGCCTCTTTTAATTCCCTCGCATTCTTCCGTATGCCCGCCTCGTCATAGAGATGAAAAGGCGTAGGATATTCTTTTGCCATCTTCTCGATCTGCTCTTTGTCTACAAATGGTTTCTTTTTCATAAGTGTAGTTCCTCTCTGTCTTGCATTTTCTAATTTGGTTCTATCCGCTATTCAATCATGGCAATCCGCATCATATTGCTTGCTCCCGCCTTTGTCTGCTTGAAATTTGGGGAAGGAATGCCTGCCGTCAGCACGACAATATCCCCTGGATCTACTTCTTTTTTAGCGGAAATCAAATCAATAGCTCCGTTTAAAATGTCCTCAGTCGTTGTAAACGCAAGGGATTTGTAAGAGCGAACGCCCCAGTAAATCTGCATTCTGCGCATACATGCGTCATCCGGAGTCACCCCGATAATATCTGCCCTTGGTTTAAATTTAGACATAACCCTTGCAGTAGCGCCGGATACCGTCGGTGTCACAATGCACTTTGCATTCAGGTTCATCGATGCCGCGACAGAGGCATAGCCGATAGCCGGGGATACGCCTTTCTTCTGATGTACCTTCCCACTCTTCAAAATCGCTTCGTAATCCAAATGCTGCTCCGTATTCTCTACAATATGCACCATCATATCCAGCGCCTCTGCCGGATATTTTCCATTTGCAGTCTCGCCGGACAGCATCACTGCGTCCGTACCGTCATATACCGCATTGGCAACGTCTGTTACCTCTGCGCGGGTCGGCCTTGGATTTCGAATCATGGAATCTAACATCTGGGTAGCGATGATTACCGGTTTATAATATTCGTTACATTTTTGAATCATCATCTTTTGAAGGTAAGGCACTTCCTCAGCCGGAATCTCCACACCCAGGTCGCCTCTGGCAACCATCACGCCGTCCGCACAGCGGATGATTTCCTCGATATTATCCACGCCTTCGCCATTTTCAATCTTGGCGATGATCGGCACATAGGGAGCGCCGCATTCCTTCAGCCATGACTTAATCTCCAGAATACATTCCGCATTTCTCACAAAGGAGGCGGCGATAAAATCAATTTCCTGTTCCACGCCAAACTTAATATCTTCCTTGTCCTTCTCAGTAATAGCCGGAAGACGTACCGGAACACCGGGAACATTGACGCCCTTTCTCTCGCCCAGCTCTCCGCCGTTTGCCACAACACAGTGGATTTCAGTATTCGATTTGCCGATAACTGTAAGCTCGATCAGACCGTCGTCGATCAAAATCCTCTTTCCCACATGCACGTCGTCCACAAGTCCCGGATAGGTAATGGAAACGCCGGACTCATCGCCCTCTTTCTCATCGATCCTCAGCGTAAACTTCTGTCCCTCTGTAAGGGTAACCTTCTTTCCCCCTTTTAATACGCCGGTTCTAATCTCCGGCCCCTTCGTATCAAGCAAAATCGCAACCGGCTTTTTCTCTTCCTTACGTATCGTCTTTAACCGATCCATTCTTGCCTTCTGCTCTTCATGGGTTCCGTGGGAGAAATTAAATCTGGCGATATCCATGCCCCCCTTGACAAGCTTCCGCAGAATCTCCACATCATCAGACCCCGGTCCCAACGTACAGATAATCTTTGTTTTTTTCATAACTGCTTCCTCCTGGTATTCCTTTTATTCTCACGCAGGCCACTATACGAAAAAATGCCGTATGTCTTCTGCGGAGTAATCTATTGAATATGCGTATGCGTAAATAAATGATCCTGACAGTATTCGTAATCTCCGTTGCATCTGGAACAAAACCGAAATTCCAAATCAGGATTATCCGCTTCCGTTCTCCCGCACACCGCGCAGCGGTGCATAGCTCCGTTCGCATAATGATTCACCGGCCGCATCTTTTTCTTAAATTCCCGTTTCCTTTTGATCTCTTTTGGCGTATAAGGCATCATATTCCGCGACGCAAAGAAAAAGATAACAAAATTCAGAATGGAGACTGCCGCCGCCAGCGCGTCCGCCTTATATAAAATGCCATAGCTGCTATTTGCATACGCCGGCATAAACGCCTGCAGGATTCCGTATGCAAAATATACGCCGTCCAGAATAGCCAGCCATTTGACTTTCACCGGAATCATAAAAAATACCAGAAACTCCATATTCGGGTACAACGCGGCAAAAGCAAAAAACAGCGACAGGTTCAGATAGCCTGTTCCCAGAGGCAGCGACAGCCCTGTCAGCAGATATACAATAAGCGCGGCAATTACATGAAACAATACTCCGCCAAAGAAATACACATTAAACCGAAACGCTCCCCATGTTTTTTCCAGACTGGAACCCAGCATATAATAAAAGTACAGAGCAATCAGCATAAACAAAGGACTGCTTGCCGGCGGCTGGATAATAAAGGTCACAATCCTCCAAATCTGTCCGTGCAGGACCGCCTCCATATTCAAACACAGATAGCTGTAATAAAACGCGGGCGCAACAAGCTGTATTACAAAGCCCGCCACATACAGCACAATAATATAATACATCAGATTATGGATCGCATAGCGTCCCAATTTACGTTCCAGTTTGTCAAGCCAGTTCATGTCCACTCTCCTTAAATCTGTAAAATATAGTACGTCTTTTCCATGACCGGTACGAAATATATTGATTCAAATTCCGTGCATACATATGGATATTCTACCTTTTCCAAATATGTTTGTCAATAAATCCTGCAACTTCCAATTGTCTTTTTTGGATGAATGTCGTATAATGTAAAATGTTGTTAATAAGCATTTACACATTTTAATAAGAAAAGACACATAAGATTTCATATAAACCAGGAGGAGAGATTCATATCATGAATGGAAAAAACAGATACGTACTGGGAATTGATATTGGTTCTACAACAGTGAAGATCGCCTTATTGGATTCCTCGAATGATGTGGTTTTTTCAAGCTACGAAAGACATTTTGCCAATATACAGGAAACCCTGTCCGACCTGCTTGGACGTGCAGTCTATAAGCTCGGTCCCGTCCATGTTTCACCGGTTATCACTGGCTCCGGGGGCCTGACTCTTGCCAAGCATTTGGGGGTTCCCTTTGTACAGGAGGTTGTAGCTGTATCTACAGCCCTTCAGGACTATGCGCCCCAGACGGACGTTGCCATTGAACTCGGCGGAGAAGACGCTAAAATTATATATTTTGAGAGCGGAAGCATCGAGCAGCGCATGAACGGCGTCTGCGCTGGAGGTACCGGTTCCTTTATCGACCAGATGGCGTCCCTGCTGCAGACTGACGCCTCTGGTCTTAATGAATATGCCAAGAATTACAAAGCTTTATATTCCATCGCCGCAAGATGCGGAGTGTTTGCCAAATCTGACATTCAGCCTCTGATTAACGAAGGAGCTGCCAAAGAAGATCTGGCGGCTTCCATTTTTCAGGCAGTCGTTAACCAGACCATCAGCGGACTTGCCTGCGGCAAACCGATCAGGGGACATGTGGCATTTTTAGGCGGGCCGCTCCATTTCCTGTCTGAATTAAAAGAAGCCTTTATCCGTACCCTGAAGTTAGACGACGAACATATTGTCGCGCCAAAGCGCTCCCACTTATTTGCCGCCATCGGCTCCGCTATGAATTCAAAACGCGATCTGGACATTTCCATTCAGGAAATGCAGAACCGCCTTGCCGGACGGATTCAGATGGAATTTGAAGTAGAGCGCATGCAGCCTTTGTTCGCCACAGAGGCTGATTACCATGCATTTATCAGCCGCCACAACAAGCATCAGGTTCCGGTAAAAGATCTTGCTTCCTATAAAGGAAAAGCGTTCCTTGGAATCGATGCGGGTTCCACCACTACGAAGGCCGCCCTTGTGGGTGAAGATGGAACACTGCTCTATTCCTTCTATCACAACAATGAAGGCGACCCGTTAGGAACCACCATTACTGCTATCAAGGATATCTATGAACAGCTCCCGGAGGAAGTAGAAATTGTACACTCCTGTTCCACCGGATACGGCGAAGCATTGATGAAAGCCGCTCTGATGCTGGACGAGGGAGAGGTAGAAACCGTTTCCCACTACTATGCCGCCTCTTTTTTTGAGCCGGATGTGGACTGCATCTTAGACATCGGCGGACAAGATATGAAGTGTATCAAAATAAAGAATCAAACCGTAGACAGCGTGCAGCTCAATGAAGCATGCTCCTCCGGCTGCGGCTCTTTTATTGAAACCTTCGCAAAATCTCTCAACTATTCGGTAGAAGATTTTGCACATGAGGCGCTGTTTGCCAAGAATCCCATTGATCTGGGTACCCGCTGCACTGTATTTATGAATTCCAAGGTAAAGCAGGCACAGAAGGAAGGCGCGGAGGTTTCCGATATTTCCGCCGGACTTGCCTACTCCGTAATCAAAAATGCGTTATTCAAGGTTATCAAAGTTTCCAGCGCGTCCGAGCTTGGAAAACATATTGTCGTCCAAGGCGGAACCTTTTATAATAACGCGGTCCTTCGAAGCTTTGAAACGATTGCGGGCTGTGAAGCTATCCGGCCGGATATCGCCGGCATCATGGGAGCATTCGGAGCCGCCCTGATTGCGAGAGAACGCTACAGTGAATGCAAAGGCACCACCATGCTGTCTATTGAAGATATCAGGGCTCTGGAATATAAGACCTCTATGACCAAATGTAAAGCCTGTACCAATAACTGCCGTCTTACCATCAATCATTTCAGCGGCGGAAGACGGTTTATTTCCGGCAACCGCTGTGAGCGCGGCCTAGGAAAAGAAAAATCAGAAAATAAACTGCCAAATCTTTTTACATATAAGCTGAAGAGATATTTCGGCTATGAACCGCTGCCGGAAGAAAAAGCGCCCAGAGGACTGATTGGTATTCCGAGAGTTCTGAACATATATGAAAACTATCCTTTCTGGTTTACCTTTTTCACAAACCTTGGATTCCGCGTAATACTGTCTCCCGCTTCGACCAGAAAGATATATGAACTGGGTATTGAATCCATTCCCAGCGAATCCGAATGCTATCCTGCCAAGCTTGCGCACGGTCATGTACAGTGGCTGATCGACCAAGGCATTCCCCATATCTTCTACCCCAGCATTCCTTATGAACGCCGGGAATTTGCGGATGCCAATAATAACTACAACTGTCCTATCGTAACCTCCTATCCGGAGAATATAAAAAATAACATGGATGTGATTGTAAACGGAGAAATGGATTTTATTCATCCCTTCCTATCCTTTGCGGATGAGGATACTCTTCTTCAGGGGCTTGCGGAATCGCTGGGAAATAAGTTTTCTATTTCCGCCGCTGAAATGAAGGAAGCCGTACATAAGGCATGGATGGAGCTTCAAGCCTGCCGTCAGGATATGATGAAAAAGGGCGAGGAAACGATCGATTTTCTCAACCGCACCGGCAGCCGCGGTATCGTTCTTGCCGGACGGCCCTACCATCTGGACCCAGAAGTAAACCATGGGCTCCCGGAACTGATTAACTCCTACAACATTGCCGTACTGACTGAAGACAGCATTTCACACCTGAACCCGGTAGAACGTCCCATTAACGTTCTGGACCAGTGGATGTACCATTCCCGCCTCTACGCTGCGGCAAATTATGTGAAGACCACAGAAAACCTAGATTTAATCCAGCTTAATTCCTTCGGATGCGGTCTGGACGCCGTTACCACCGACCAGGTAGCTGATATCCTGACCGACTCCGATAAGATATACACTACCTTAAAAATCGACGAAGTAAATAACCTTGGCGCAGCAAGGATCCGCGTCCGCTCTCTGCTTGCCGCTCTCCGAGTAAGGGAACAGCGGAAACAAAAGCGCGAGCTTCATCCTGCTAACATTGCCAAAGTACCCTTCACTAAGGAAATGCGGAAAGACTATACCATCCTATGCCCGCAAATGTCGCCCATCCACTTTTCACTTTTGGAGCCGGCATTCCGGGCATCCGGATATCACATTGAGATCCTTCCGAACGATAACAGGCAGGCAGTTGACACAGGGTTAAAATATGTAAATAACGACGCCTGCTATCCTTCTCTGATGGTGGTCGGCCAGATTATGGATGCAATTCTTTCCGGCAGATACAACACTGACAAGCTGGCAGTCATTATCACCCAGACCGGCGGCGGCTGCCGGGCGTCCAACTACATCAGCTTCATCCGCCGGGCGCTGAAAAAAGCAGGCTATGAACATATTCCGGTCATATCCGCCAATTTAAGCGGACTAGAAGGCAATCCCGGCTTCAGACTCAGTATCCCGCTTGTGCTCAGAGGTATATACGGAATCGTATTTGGGGATATTTTCATGAAATGCACCTACCGGCTCCGGCCCTACGAGGCAGTGTCCGGTTCCGTCAATGCCATGCACGAAAAATGGCAGAAGATATGTATTGAATTTTTGTCCAACGGATATCCTTCCAGAAGGAAATTCAAGAAATTATGCCGGGAAATTATCGAGGATTTTGATACCGGCATTGAATTATTAGATATCAAGAAGCCCCGCGTCGGCGTTGTCGGAGAAATCTTGGTAAAATTTCTTCCCGCCGCCAATAATCATTTGGTTGAATTGTTGGAAAGCGAAGGCGCGGAAGCCGTTGTTCCGGATCTGCTGGATTTCTTAAACTACTGTTTTTACAATCAAAATTTCAAGGTGGAAAAGCTTGGTTTTGCCAAGAAAAAGGCAGCTCTCGCCAATCTTGGAATCAAGGCTTTGGAATGGTTCCGCGCTCCGGCTTCAGAAGCCTTTGAAAAAAGCAGTCATTTCACTCCGCCGGTGCGGATTGAGCAGCTAGGAAAGATGGCCTCCGATATCGTTTCTCTCGGCAACCAGACCGGAGAAGGATGGTTTCTCACCGGAGAAATGCTGGAATTAATTCACAGCGGAACCTCTAACATTGTATGTACCCAGCCTTTCGCCTGTCTGCCGAACCATGTTGTAGGCAAGGGCGTGATCAAAGAACTGCGCCGTCTGTATCCACAGGCCAATATCGTAGCGATTGATTATGATCCGGGCGCAAGCGAGGTAAATCAGCTGAACCGAATTAAGCTGATGCTTTCAACTGCTGATAAGAATCTGTAAATAAACAAAAAGATACACAGCCTATGGAGATAAAGGCGTCCTGCTGCGCTTTATTAAGAAGTACGATCAACTAACATTTAAAAGGAGACGGCACGTATGAAAAGAGTATGGTTCATTACGGGGGCGGCAAAAGGCATCGGATATGCAGTCGCAAAGGCGGCCCTAAAAAACGGCGATTATGTTGCGGCAGCCACAAGAAAGGAAAATGACTTTCTCATCCCTTCCGGATATGAAAAAGAAGTCCTCCATCTTGTACTCGATGTTTCCAATCCGGACGCATCCGCATACACGGCCGCCGTGGAACAGATAATCCATTATTTTGGAAAGATAGATATTCTGGTAAACAATGCCGGATATGCCCGGATTACCTATTTTGAAGAAACCAGTGAAGAAAGCTTAAAGGAAATATTTGAAGTAAATTTTTTTGGAGTGATGCGGGTAACAAGAGCGGTTCTTCCCATTATGCGCAGGCAGCGCTTTGGACATATTTTCAATATTGCCTCCAGCGCGGGATATTCCCACGGTCCGGTTCCCTACCACAGCTCCAAATTTGCCGTCACTGGCTTTTCCACTGCTCTTGCGTTTGAAACAGCTCCTTTCGGCATCAAAGTAACCAATGTAATCCCCGGCTTTGTACGCACCAGTTTCTATGATAAAGGCGCTATGAAAGATAAAGCAGACTGTTCCATCGCTGATTATAACCGTTTTCGCTGGCAGAACAGTTTTGTAAAAAAGAACAGACGCCATGAACAGGCCGGCGACCCGGATAAAGTTGCAGAAGTAATTATAGAGGCGTCAAATGCCGATACGCCCCCGCTCCACCTTCCTGTCACCGCAGACGCTGTTGAAGCACTGGAACGATGGCAGAAAAGTATCGGGGAATGTGTAGACGCATGGCGTGATAAAGCAAGCCAGACTTCTTATGATAAATAGCTCTATCCGCCTTAAATCTTATATTTCATTCGACGGCGCCAGACAAATGTGGTTCCTGCAGACATAAAAGGTCGTACTGTCATTTATTAATGCATACTCTCTGCTCTGGGGAACCACAATTACATTTGCAAACAACGGAAGCCGTTCCTTTATTTTCTCCAGATCAGATGCATTTTTTAATACAACCTTTATACTTTCCGGCGGATTATCGTATACCAGCTTCGCAAATAAAAACATGCTGTATCCCATCAGATAATCCTGCGCCTGAACGGACATATAATGAATCTGCTTTTCTGCGAGCGCTCTATAGCTCTCATTTTCGGTTAACTGATACAATCTCGTAAGATTATATGCCATAACTGAATTTCCGCTTGGAATTGCGCCGTCATGGGTTTCCTTCGGATTCATAAACAGCTCTGTACTGTCTGAATCCGAAAGATAAAAACCACCGTTTTTATTATCGTAAAACCGTTCCACTGCTTCCATACAGAAATGCTCCGCTTTATCAAGATATCCATTCTCCAAAGTAGAATGGTACAGTTCCATCAATGCGGCCGCATAATAGGCATAATCATCTAAAAAGCCTTTTTCCGACCGTTTCCCATCGCGCCAGCTTGTATAAAGCTGTAATCCCCTGCTTAAGTTTCGTTCGATAAACAGCTCTGTATCTACTGCTCTTTGAAGATAATCCCTGTTCCGGGTAACACGATAGAGTACTGACAACGCCGCTATCATCATAGAATTCCAAGAAATCAGAACCTTATCGTCTATATGCAGCCTTCTCCGGTTTTTCCGATAGCTGTACAGCTTTTGAATCTCACTCTCAAAATCCGAAACCGGTTTCTCACATTTTAGAAGATTCGGGATATTGACGCCTTCAAAATTACCGTTTTCAGTAATATCAAAGGTCCTGGCAAACCGCTCTCCCTTTTCCTTTCCAAGAACATCCATGATTTCTGCCAGCGCAAAGGTATAATATCTGCCTTCTATGCCCTCGCTGTCGGCATCCTGCGCACTGTAAAACCCTCCCTCCTTAGATGTCATTTCACGCAACACATATTCCGCCGTTTTTTTAGCGGTATCCAGATAATTATAACGCTTTGCCGCCACATAAACTGACGCATACGCAATAATCAGCAATGCGTTATCATACAGCATTTTTTCAAAATGGGGCGCTAAAAAATACTGATCTGTAGAATATCTGGAAAAACCGCCTCCAATATGGTCAAAGATACCTCCCTTTCTCATTTGCGTAAGAGTTTTTTCAACCATTTCTAATACCTTCGAATCGTCGTTCCTCTGCGCATAAAGCGTCAGAAATAATGAATTATGCGGAACAGGAAATTTGGGCGCGATCCCAAATCCTCCGTATACGACGTCAAAGCTGTCAGAAAACAGCTTCACTGCTCTATGGCATAAGTCTTCATTAACCGCGTTTCTATAAGAAGTATTTAATTGCTTCAAGCGCGCGGTTATCCCCTCGGCAGAACGCAGCAGTTCTTCCCGATTTCTGTTCCACTGTTCTGCGACTGCATTCAGCAGTTCAGAAAACCCCGGCATTCCGAAACGCGGCTGCGGCGGAAAATAGGTTCCCGCAAAAAACGGCTTTTTATCCCATGTCATAAAAATGCTCATGGGCCAGCCTCCGCTTCCGGTAAATGCCTGACACACCGACATATATACGCTGTCAATATCGGGGCGTTCCTCACGGTCGACCTTAACAGAAATATAATTTTTGTTGAGAATTTCGGCCGCCGTCTTATCTTCAAAGCTCTCCCTCGCCATAACATGGCACCAGTGACAGGTGCTGTAACCGATACTAAGGAACACCGGCTTATCTTCCCTTCTGGCCTTTTCAAAAGCATCATTGCACCATGGATACCAATTCACAGGATTTTCCGCATGCTGCAGCAGATATGGACTTGTCTCATTTTTCAAATGATTACCCATCGATAACACTTTCTCCTTCTACAGTCTTTAGAAATGTACTTGACGGTCTCTAACATTCCTAATAAAATATTATACATATAAAAAAATGATATTATACAGTATATGTCCAAGTCGTCAATAGAATATTACAAAGACTTTACCGGATTTTTTGATGATTTTTCAATTTTACTTATCATATTAAGCAGAAAGGCCGATATTATATCTAGAATTTCGTGTAAAAAAGCACAAAAGGAGACTAAGAGACATGATCAACTACATAAGAAATTTAAAAATCCGATTAAAACTTTATATCCTTATAGGAGTTGCGTTGATTGGCATGCTTATCATTGGAGGTATGTCATTCCAGCTTATGGGCAGGTTAAACGACATGGCGAACGATATTGCAACAAGCTGGCTTCCAAGTATCGATACGGCAAGAGACATGACAGCTACCCTTTCCAATATCCGTCTAAATGAATTAGGTTATCTTACCGCGATTTCCGATGATGTAGAAGCTTCCAGCCTTCAGTACCTCCAAAAAGAAAAAAAAGATATGGATAGTCTTTTAACTACATATAAGGAACTAATTGACGACGAAGAAAAGGAGCTCTATGATATTGCAATGAATTTCTGGACTCAGTATAATGAAGCAGATGAAGAAATGATAGCATTAGCCAAGCAGGGGCGAACTAAAGATGCCCGCGCCATTTTGGAAGGCGAATGCGTGGAGCTTTATAATTCTTTAAACGGCGCCTTTGATAATATTGTTACCTATAATATAAACGGCAGCAATACTGCAACGGCAGAGAGCGCCTCTCTTTACAGAACCGCCGTCTTACTAATGGCGGCAATTATCATTGCTATAATTCTTGTGGGAGTCTTCTTCTCATTCGTGATTATACGCCTGATCAAAATTCCTATCTCTGAAATTGAGAATGCCGCTATTAAAATGGCAGAAGGCGATTTGGATGTTGAGATTTCCTATACCTCTAAGGATGAGCTGGGCATCCTCTCCGAACAGGTCCGCAGATTAATCCGCAAGCTCCGGGTTATTATTGATGATGAGAATAAATTCCTTGCCAAAATGGCTTCCGGGGATTTTACGGTAGATTCCATATGCGAAGAAGAGTATACGGGAGGATTCCACCCACTGCTTGTTTCTTTCCGGGGCATTACAGAAAAGCTCAATGATACAATGCTTCAAATCAGCCAAAGTTCCTCTCAGGTTGCTGCAGGATCCGAACAAGTGTCTACCGGCGCACAAGCGCTTTCCCAAGGCGCAACCGAGCAGGCTAGTTCCGTACAGGAGCTTGCAGCCACCATTAATGAAATTTCCAGCAAGGTCAGCCAAAAT
The DNA here is from genome assembly GCA_910584095.1 of uncultured Dorea sp. Lineage (GTDB taxonomy): Bacteria > Bacillota > Clostridia > Lachnospirales > Lachnospiraceae > Claveliimonas. The sequence goes on from CAJTYU010000007.1 coordinate 85,610, forward strand.
GCAGAAAATGCGCGGCAGGCCAATGCAATGGCAGGCAGCGCCAGCGCTGAAATGAATACAAGCAATGACAAAATGCAGCAGATGATACAGGCAATGGACGATATCAGCAGCTGCTCCAGTGAAATCAGCAAAATCATTAAGACAATTGAAGATATTGCATTCCAGACTAACATTCTCGCCCTAAACGCCGCAGTGGAAGCCGCCCGTGCAGGCACAGCCGGGAAAGGGTTTGCCGTAGTAGCCGATGAAGTTCGTAATCTGGCAAGCAAAAGTGCGGAAGCCTCTAAGAACACCTCTGTTTTGATTGAAAATTCATTAAAAGCAGTTGAAAACGGAACACTGATTGCCAGTGAAACTGCCCAAAGCATGATTCAGGCAGTAAACGACGTAAACAAAATGACAGATATTATCGGACAGATCTCTGAGGCGAGCATCAATCAAGCAGATGCAATCTCTCAAGTTACCATGGGAATCGACCAAATATCCAGCGTCGTACAGACCAACTCAGCAACTGCTGAAGAAAGCGCGGCTGCAAGTGAAGAGCTGTCCAGCCAGTCGCAGCTTATGAAGAGCCTTGTAAGCAGATTCCATTTAAAGAACAACACGGCTAGACATTAAACAGATACTATTTAGAAAGGGGCTGTCGAATGACAGCCCCAATAATTGCAAATGCACTGCTGTGAATAATTTTTATTCAGAAGGAATAATAGCATCCATCATAGCGTTAAATTCTGCATCCTCCATCTGGTCATTCATCATATTCCATGCATTCCATATTACCATAACGTTTTTCTCTTCTCCATAGGTTGGCTGAGCGGCATATTTTTCATATATTGTCAGACAAGCCTCGTTCACCTCTTCCTGACTATAGTAAACGCCTGCGGACAATTCCTCCGCCGCACTCAAAACACTGGTATTCGGAGTAGTATTCAATTCAAATTCATATTCCGTCATCGAATTCTTTTTTGTGATTCCGACAGAATACTTACAGTTCTTAAATATTCCCTTTAAGGCGTTCGCTATTCTTTCACTCTGCTCTGCCGAAAATCCATCCATACCAAAATCCTGAAAAGACTCTTCATACCACGCAGCCGCTTCCTCCGGAGTGTTTCCCGTATGCAATTGATACCGTTCTGTTTCTCCTTTAAGGCTGGCATCCAGATAAGCCTGAATAAAATCCCGCATATCAAATACGTCTGCAACCGCCGTATAAGGCGCCATGTATCCCGGAAGCGCTGATTTTAAAAGTTCCTTCACGTCTTCCTCTTTGATATCAAACCCATCGCCTTTTTTAGCCACTTCAATGGTCTGGGACTTCTTCTGCTGTTTTTCTGCAGAGTCCAGCAGTCCCGTATCCTTTTCAAGCAATGCTTTCACCTCAGTAGTCAAATCAGCAGAAGCAATATTCTTTGCGTATTCCTCGTTGATCGTCTCTGTGACGCTAGCAATATCCAGCGGCTCATAGGTCACTCTTACCAAATATGTATCCTCCGACTCCTTATCAGCCTTATTAAGCTCAAACTGAACCTGTTTAAGAGCGCTCTGGAGAAAAGCCTCGTACGGCTCCTTTAGCTCATCCGGAAAATCAATCACAAAGGATTCATCCTCCTTTACTTGGGCAATTCCATCCGCCAATACCTCTGCCAGTTCTCCCTCCGACTCCTTAGCTCTCGTAATCTGCCTTCCAAGATAATCATCCGCCGCTTCCTTTTTCTCACATCCTCCGGCAAGCACCGCGCCAAAAATCATAATGCCTGACAGCAGGATTAATCCTCTCTTTTTCATTGGTTTAACCTCATATATCTTTCATTTATTCTGTTGCAATTCTATTTTACAGGTTATTCCAGACTTCTGCAAGATTGGAATCTGACTCAATCGTCTGCGTTACCATCTGACTGCTTACCTTGGCAATCTTCACATCATGGTAATCCATCATCACAAATGCTGCAAACAAAACACAGCACAATATCACCCGGAGTCCAAAACTTCCGGCAGGCGCTTCCTCCCCGTACAAACCAGAATAAATATTTCCATACCGGGGGTGAATGGCCGGAGGAATACGGCTGTCCCTATAAAGCGCTCTGGTAGATTCCAGCAGTTCTTTTCTTCTCTTCTCCGACTGATTCATCTAATAATTATCTCCAAAAAATATTTATTAGTACAATCTATGCCAAAGCCTGTCCACATATGCCTGTTATCTGTCATTTATTTTTTGAAATGTTATCTGTCGGCAAGCTCGCGGATAATGTCTTCCCAATTCACTCCGCGCTCAACCATCAGCACCATGGCATGGTACAGGAAATCTGCCATTTCATATTTAATCTCTTCGGGATTCGGATTCTTCGCAGCAATAATAATCTCTGTAGCCTCCTCGCCCACCTTTTTAAGGATCTTATCAATTCCCTTATCAAACAGATAATTAGTATAGGATCCCTCCCTTGGGTTTTTTCTCCTATCTTCTATGGTCTCATAAACAGATTCAAATACCCGAAGCGGATTAGTCTCGTCAAAATCCGTTCCCACGATCGGCTGGAAAAAGCAGGTTTCATTTCCAGTATGACAGGCGGCTCCCACTTGATCCACCTTCGCCAGCAGCGTATCCTTATCGCAGTCTATCGTAAGAGATTTCACGTATTGATAATGGCCGCTGGTCTCTCCTTTTACCCACTGGCATTTTCTGCTCCGGCTGTAATAGGTCATCCTTCCGGTCTTGATCGTAGCATAAAAAGCTTCTTTATTCATATAAGCCATCATCAGAACTTCTTTCGTCTTATAATGCTGAACGATAACCGGAATCAGCCCCTCCGTATTTAATTTAAATTCAGAAAACTCCATTATGCTTTCAAAAGAGGTCATTGAAATCTTCTCTTGCTCGCATTTTTCCTTAAATTTGTCAAACTCCATATCTGTCTGGCTCACATATCTCCCCGACAGGCCTCTGACAACCGGACATTTCAAAATCTTAAATAACTCCGGCTCTTCCATGGTATCCGTAACAATCACACAAGGTATCTCTGTCGTATTAATAACGGAATCCAAATCTAGTCTGTGCATGAATACAATCTCACTGCAGTGCTCATTGATAGAATGCTGGTGTTTAAACAGTGAATCAAAATCATTCAGCGACACTGCAATCTTCTCCCTGCCAAAACGAAGAGACGCCTCCTCCATCATTTCCACACTATTTCTCTTTGAAAAATTAATCAGCACTCTCTTTGCGCCGGTATAAAGAATCTTCTTCACATCCTCCTGCCGCCGGATATTGCCGCCGGCAATCATGGGTATCCGGATTACCCGGTTAATCTTTTTCATAAGGACAATGGCTTCGTCATGCTCCTCGTCCGTCTCTGAAAGATCAAATATCAGCAATTCGTCCGCCCCGTGTTCACTGTAATATTTTGCCAGTTTGATAACATCATTTGTAAGAATTGTTTTATCGTCAAACCATTTTACCGCATTTCCCGAATCTATAAATATACATGGAATTACTCTTTTATAAATCATGCTGCCGTCCTCTACAGCGTGCCCTTCGTGGTCCACGCTTCTTTCATTCTTGGTTCTTCTGCCGCCGCCATATCCAGCGCTTTCCCAAATGCTTTGAATAATGCTTCAGCCATATGATGATTGTTGCCTCCGTCCATAATCTTTAAATGCAGATTCATGGCGGCGCTGTAAGATACCGCATAGAAAAATTCCTTTATCATCTCTGTGTCCATATCTCCCAGCCTCTCACAGGTGAAATCCGCCTGATAGTTTAAATAAGGCCTCCCTGACAGATCGATAGCGCCAAGCGCCAATGTCTCATCCATGGGAAGAAGGACGCTTCCGTAACGCCTGATCCCCGCCTTGTCTCCCAGCGCTTCCTGAATCGCTGTTCCCAGCACGATCCCCGTATCCTCAATCGTATGATGGCAGTCCACACACAAATCTCCTTTTGCCTTTACCTGAAGGTCAAACAGGCCGTGGCGGGCAAATCCGTCCAGCATATGGTCAAAAAAGCCGATGCCAGTATGTATCTCGCTTGTTCCATGACCGTCCAAATTGATAGTTACAGATATATCGGTTTCCTTTGTTGTACGCCTATAGCTTGCTGTCCTGTCCATTGGTATCCCTCCCCTGCTCGAATCGAACTTTGATTGAATTGGCATGAGCCGTCAAATGTTCAGCCTCTGCGAATGCTTCAATATCCTCGTGCACCTGTTCAAGCGCTTCTTTTGAATAACCTATAATGCTTGATTTCTTGATGAAATCATCCACCGAAAGCGGCGAGAAGAATTTCGCGGTGCCGTTGGTTGGAAGCACATGATTCGGTCCGGCAAAATAATCGCCCAATGGCTCGCTTGCGTATTCCCCTATAAAAATCGCCCCTGCATTCCGGATTCTAGTCATGATATCATAGGGATTCTTTGTCATAATCTCTAGGTGTTCCGAAGCCACCTCATTGGCGATATCAATCACATCCTCCATCGTATCTGCAAGAAGGATATATCCGTAATTGTCCAGAGACTTCCGGATGATTTCCGCTCTGGAAAGCTCCCGTAAGAATCCGTCCGCCTGTTCGGATACCGCCTCTGCAAGTTCGGCGCTGGTGGTCACTAAAATCGCCGACGCAAGCTCGTCATGCTCCGCCTGAGACAACAGATCGGCCGCCACATACCTCGGATTTGCCGTCTCATCGGCTATCACCATAATCTCACTGGGACCTGCGATAGCGTCAATACTCACGTGACCGTATACGGCCTTCTTGGCAAGCGCTACGTAAATATTGCCGGGTCCCACAATCTTATCTACCTTAGGAATACTCTCTGTGCCATATGCCAACGCCGCCACAGCCTGAGCTCCGCCAATCTTATAGATTACGTCTGCCCCCGCCTCGTGCGCGGCAACCAGCGTGTTTGGATTTACCTTCCCATCCTTCCCCGGAGGCGTTACCATAATAACCTCATCCACGCCTGCAGTCTTTGCCGGCACAATATTCATAAGTACAGAGGAGGGATATGCCGCCTTCCCGCCCGGCACATAGACCCCCACTCTGTGAAGGGCCGTTACTTTCTGTCCCAGAATCGTCCCGTCCGGCCTGCTGTCAAACCAGCTGTACTGCCTCTGCTTCTCGTGATAAACCCGGATGTTTACAAGGGCTTTTCGGATTATGCGCACCAGCTCATCCCCCGCTTCTTCATAAGCTTGCTTTACTTCCTCCTCCGTCACACGAACATTCCCCGCATGTATATCGGCATGGTCGAACTGGGCGGTATATTCAAACAGCGCTTCATCCTTCTCCATCTTCACTCGTTCCAGAATCTCTGCCACGCTGGACTCATACTGGCCATAGCTGCCAGGACTTCTCTTCAGCAGCTCCTCCAGAAGATTTTCCTTTGTTCCCTTATCTAGTCTTTTGATTCTCATATTTACACTTCCCTATTTAGATTACGGCTCTCAGCCGCTGAATCAGATCCTTAATCCGGCCGCTTTCCATCCGCATGCTGACCGGATTCACGATCATTCTTGCCGACAATGGACAGACCTCCTCCAACACGGACAAGCCGTTCTCCCTCAGGGTAGACCCGGTTTCTACAATATCGCAGATCACCTCTGATAAGCCTACGATCGGCGCCAGCTCAATAGAGCCGTTCAGTTTAATAATCTCTACAGTCTGGTGCTTCACATTATAAAAATAATCCTTCGCAATATTCGGATACTTAGTTGCCACCCGGATCAGTTCATGATGCTTAAGATATGCGCCGGCGCTTTTTGGTCCGCAGATACACATCCTGCATTTCCCATAACCAAGGTCTAATACCTCATGTACCTTACGCCCTTCTTCCAGAATCGTATCCCGGCCGGCTACGCCGATATCCGCGGCTCCGTATTCCACATAAGTAGGCACATCCGGCCCTTTCGAGAGGAAAAACCGGAGCTTTAACTCTTCATTTACAAAAATCAGCTTTCTTGAGTTCTTATCCTTCATCTCTTCGCAGGTAATCCCAATCTGTTCCAGAAGATCCAATGTCTGTTCCGCCAGACGCCCCTTTCCAAGGGCAAATGTAAGATATCTCATAACAGGCTCCTATCTATTTCAATTAATTAGCTTTCTCTCTCCAGTCACCAGATTAATCATAACAATCTGGTGGTTATCCTGAATATAAATCAAATTGCCGGCATAATTTTCTTTGCCGTATTCCATATATTCCTCTAAAGATTTGGAAGGCATTCTTCGCACAAGCTCCGTGTTCTTGCATTTCTCACGGAAATCCCTTGCAAGCTTGATTGCATTCTTCTGCTTTCCTTCATCATAAAGAATCAGAGTATTCTTTCTTGCATAGGAAATACGGATATGCTGTCTGGTCAGGGCGTTCATAAGCTGGTCAATTACAAGGGCAAAGCCGATTGACGGCGACTTCCTTCCAAATTTCTCCAGCAGGTGATCATACCGCCCGCCTTTTACAATAGCGTCGCCGGTGCCATGGGTATAACCCCGGAAAATAATCCCGGTATAATATCCATACAGTCCGCTCATGCCAAAATCAAAGGAAATATTGTCTGCCACTCCATATATCTTCAAAATATCATAAATACGTTCCAGCCTTCTGACAGCCTTTACTGCTTTGGAATTAGGCGCAATATTCTTTGCCTGAATCAGCACCTCCCTGCCGCCGTACATATCCTCTAAAGCGGCGAACGCCTCCTTGGCGCTTCTTCTCACCTGAATGCTCTCAAGATACTCTTCCACGCCAAAAAAATTGCGGTTTCCAATCAGTTCTCTGACCCGTGCTTCCGCTTCCTCGTCCAGAGACGCATCTTCGATCAGGCTTTGAAGATAATCCACTATTCCCACACTCAGTTCAAAATCCCGGAGTCCGATCGTAGTAAAACAGTCCACTACCATAGCAAGCATCTCCGCGTCCGCTTCTATAGAATCCACGCCGATCAGCTCGGCGCCCATCTGAGTAGCTTCTCTCATACGCCCCTGATAGCTTCCCGTATAATTTAAAAAAGTATTGCCTGTATAACATAACCTGACAGGCATCCCGTTATCCGGAAACAATGTTGCCGCCGCTCTTGCAACAGACGGAGTAAAATCCGGACGGAGTACCAGCGTATTTCCTTCTTTATCAAAAAACTTGTATAATTCCTTCGACGGGATCGTCCCAATCTCCTTGCGGAACACATCAAAAAATTCAAAAGTCGGCGGCTGGATATCCCGGTACCCATACATCTGAAGCACCTTGTGAAGCCTGCTCTCTAACGACAGCTTCTTTCCGCATTCTATATTATAAATATCCCGGACTCCATCCGGCGTATGTTGTAATTGTTTCATCCCTGCTCTCCCTGCACTTTAACTTACTACCTTGTTAAAATCCTTTTGCATTATACGTATTTTATTAAATACTGTCAATACCCCTCGTCCCTCTCTTCCAAATCCAGATTCAACGCATCCAAGTAAGGAATGAAGCATCCTCCCTTAATTTCTAAAAAAAACTTCGGATTCAGCTCCTCAATGCGGAAGCTCTTCCTTCCTCCCTCCGCCGCCCGGTTCCAGAATTTTTTTACTTCTTTGAATTGCATATAATAAAGCTCATTTCTAGCCGTATAAGAGATAATCAAAAATGCAATTCCGTTCTGTCTCTCAAAGTTTTCCATAAAGGCCACCTGATGCTCATGGATATTCTGAAGGGGAAAAGTATCCGTACTGCACTCCTTGGCGTCGAAGCAGACGGGGATTCCCTGTACGGCTCCGATATAATCCACCGTACTGCGCTGTTCAAAATACGCCAGCGTAATCTGCCTGTGTTCCTTATCCATGCGGACTGGAGTAATCGGCGTGGGAATCTTCTGAATTAATGCCAGCTTTTGCTCCAGATAACGCTCATTCGTTCTGTTTATCATATCTTCCAGAGTAGAGCCTCTCAGGCCTCTGGTATTCCATGTACCCATCTATCCTTCCATCCCTCCCATCAGCTCTCTCTCTATCTTTTCAAACAGCTCTGGCGCCTCAGCGAAAAATTTTCTGCCGGATAAAGACTCCAGCGGAAACTTCATCTGCGGAAACTCCAGCCGGTACGCGTGCAGAAGCTGGGAAGTCAGGCCATACTTTTTCTTAAGCCTGTCGTTTGTCTTCTTGTCACCGTATTTATAATCCCCGATTAGCGGATGCCCTTCCGATGCCAAATGCGCTCGAATCTGATGCGGCTTACCGGTAATCAGATGCACCTCCAAAAGCGTATATCCGTCTTTTCCCTTCACAGGACGGTATTCGGTTTCAACCAGCTCAGCTTTCTCCAAAGGATAATTTGCTACCGTTACCTGATTTTTCTCTTTATTCTTTGTCAAATATCCATTGATATGTTTTGTTTCATATATTTCACCCTTTACCAGACAGCGGTAATATTTACCGAAAGTCCGTTCTTTGAAACCAAGACTCAGCGCCTGAAGACCTGCAAGACTCTTCCCGGCGGCAACAATGCCGGATGTATTTCTGTCCAGCCGGTTGCAGACTCCCGGACGAAAGGTCCTTAAATCTTCCGGTGTCAGACTCCCGGACTTTAGCAGATAGTCTGTAATAGCCTCCACTAAAGAGATATCGGAAGGATCCGCTTTCTGAGACAATAGTCCCACAGGCTTATTTACAAGCAATACATGCTCATCCTCATAGATAACGTCAAGTTCTGTTTTTCTCTTCTGTATCAGTTCTATTTTAACTGTTCCGGAAAACTTATCAATGGTATCATCGGACAGAAACAGCTTAAGAACGTCTCCACTGCGAAGCTTCTCATTTCCCGCGGCTTTTTTTCCATTTAATACAATATTCTTTTTTCTCATCATTTTGTAAAAAAAACCTGCAGGCGCCTGATCCATATATTTCTTTAAGAATTTATCCAAGCGCTGTCCCTCTTCCCGGTCAGAAATTATGATTTCCCTCATAACTGCACCACTCTCATCACATCGATATATTTAAAATAACCTGACGGATTGCTTCCTCCAGTTCTTGATCCGCCGGCTTATCTATTTTAACCATGTTGTTCATACCCTCTGCCCGAGACAAAAAGTGTACATACTTTGAAAAAATCTTTACTGTTGCCTTCGTGTGATGATTCTCCGCCAGAATATCTTTTATATGTTTTGCCGCCTCTTGCGGATCTGTCTTTGGATTACTGGCATAGCCAAAAACGGTCTGGCCGGATATAACGGCCGCATCCACCGGCATAATCTTCTCCCTGCTTGTAATTACCATATCAAATGCGGTGGTAAGCAGTACGCTCTTCTCTTTAATCTCCTCCGCAGTCTTCCTGTCAATGGACCCATATGGAAATATCGCAATCCATTCCGTTAATGCCTTTGCCGAAGGAAGACAGATCAGCACCGCGATAATTGTAAACAAGTTCGATCTGGAATATGTTTTAAAATACCCAGCCAGCAAAAAAGCCGCTGCAATTCCAAATCCAGCCGCCGTCTGGAGTCCAAGACTCCTTTTTCTAGCTGATATATATCCTGCTTCTCCCTTATGAACCTTCATGCCATTCTCTCCTTATCTATTCTTATGAGACACCATCGGTCCGAGCAGTATGTATCCCAATGATTATTTTTTCTTATGGACATTGCGGATTGTCCTTTTCTTCTGTCTTAAACGGCCGCTCTGCCCTTGCTTTTCTGTCTTGTTCCCACGATGTGCGTTTTTCCCGGAATCCGCCCCGGCGCTGCCCTTTCTTGGGCGGATTAAACATTCCTTTCTAAATCCCGCCAAATCCATACGCCCGGTCTTCTTCAGCGCCTCTAAAACCAGATCATAGTTTTTCGGATCCCGGTACTGAATCAGCGCACGCTGCATGGCTTTCTCATGAGGATTCTTCGGCACATACACAGCCGACATATCCCGCGGGTCCAGCCCCGTATAATACATACAGGTGGAAAGTGTAGACGGGGTAGGGTAAAAGTCCTGAACCTGTTCCGGCATGTATCCAAACTCCCGCAGATGCTCCGCCATTCCGACTGCCTCCTTTAAGGTGGAACCCGGATGGGAAGACATCAGGTAAGGCACCAGATACTGCTCCTTCTTAAAGCTCCGATTGATCTGTTTATATTTTGCCGCAAACTGTTCGTATACCGCATATTCCGGCTTTCCCATCCTTAAGAGAACACGGTCCGACATGTGCTCCGGCGCTACTTTGAGCTGTCCGCTTACATGATATTTACACAGATCTCTTAGGAATCCGTCATCTGGATCAGCCATTACATAATCAAACCGGATGCCGGAACGGATAAACACTTTCTTAACGTCTTTTAATTTTCTCAATTTAGCCAAGAGCTCCCTGTAATCCCGATGACTGACCTTAAGATTACGGCAGGGCTTCGGAAACAGACACTGCCTGTTTTTACACACGCCCTTTGTCAGCTGCTTCTCACAGGAGGGCTCCCGAAAGTTAGCCGTAGGCCCGCCCACATCATGGATGTAACCCTTGAAATCCTTATCCCTCGTCATCTGCTCAGCCTCTTTTAGCAGCGACTCATGGCTCCTTGCCTGAATAATCCTTCCCTGATGGAAGGTCAAGGCACAGAAGCTGCAGCCGCCAAAGCATCCCCGACTGCTTATGAGACTGAATTTCACCTCTTGAACGGCGGGTACGCCGCCCTCTTTCTCATAAACCGGGTGGCAGGCTCTCTGATAGGGATACTCATATACCTGATCCATCTCTTCCTGCGTCAAAGGCTTCGCGGGCGGATTCTGCACCACAAATAAACGTTCCCCATATGGCTCGATCAGCCTTTTTCCCGTATATGGATCTGTATTGCAGTACTGGGTGTAAAAGCTCTCCGCGTATATCCTCTTATCCCTCTGAATCTCTTCATAAGACGGAAGCAGAATTCCGTCATAAACGCCCTCCGCATCCTTTGCCTTGTATACGGTACCGTCAATATAAGTAAGATCCTGAACGTCTATTCCCGAATCCAGCGCTTCTGCAATCTCTAAAATAGAACGTTCCCCCATTCCATAGGATATCAGATCCGCGCCTGAATCCAGCAGAACGGAACGTTTCAGTTTATCCGACCAATAGTCGTAATGCGCCAGCCGCCTGAGACTGGCCTCTATTCCTCCGAGAATCACCGGCGTATGCTTATATACCTGCCGGATCAAATTCCCATACACCACCGCCGCATAATCCGGACGTCTTCCACACTTACCTCCTGGCGTATAAGCGTCCTGCCGCCTCCGCTTTTTGGATACAGTATAGTGGTTTACCATGGAATCCATGTTTCCTGCCGACACCAGAAATCCGAGCCTTGGCTCCCCAAATACCATAATGCTGCTCTTATCCTTCCAGTCCGGCTGGGCGATAATTCCCACCTTATAACCGTGGGCCTCCAGCACGCGGGTAATAACTGCATGTCCAAATGAGGGATGATCCACATAGGCATCCCCGGACACATAGACAAAATCTGTCTGCGTCCACCCCCGCTCTTCCATATCCTTTCTGCAGACCGGCAAAAAACCCCGGCTCATATATTGCTCCTGATTTCGTCATAATTATGTATATAGTAATCCGCCATACTCCGCTTCTTCTCATCTTGTATTCTTGAAGACAGATCATCTACTGCGCAGGTTCGCATCCCCGCATTCTTTCCGGCAAGGATTCCCATAGGCACGTCTTCAAATACCAGACACCGGCAGGGCTCTATTCCAAGTTCCCCCGCAACCAGAAGATAAATATCCGGAGCCGGTTTCCCCCTCTCTACTTCACAGGAAGTATGGATGGAATCAAAATATTTCTCAATATCCAGCGCCTTTAGGACAGCCTCCACAAGTTCCGTTCCATTGCTGGTAGCAATTCCAAGCTTCACCCCCCGTCCTTTCTGTTCCTCCAGAAATCCCCGGACGCCCTGTTTCAAGGATACCTCTGTCGTATATTTTTGAAAAGCCATCTTGGTCCACTCCGTCTTAATCCCTTCCGGCGACTGGGTCAGCGTCGGAAAAGAATCCAGAAAAAGCTGTGCCGTCTCGGTAAAACTCATACCTTCCATTTTCTCGTAAAATCCCTCCGGCGGTTCCTCGAGATGGTATTTCTTATAGAAATCCTGATCTACAGCCTCCCAGACCCACATGGAATCAATCAGCGTACCATCCATATCAAATATAATCGCGTCTATGTCTTCTAACATCCCTGTTTGTTTCTCTATCATAATAAAAGCTCCATTTCTTCGTTTGTCAGTCTCCGGTATTCTCCTTCGGCCAGAGAGCTATCCAGCGTTAGAACCCCAAATGTCTCCCTCTTCAGATACAAAACCTCCATCCCGACAGCCTGAAACATCCGTTTCACCTGATGATACTTTCCTTCCTGCAAGGTCAGGCGGATCTCAGAAATATCTCCCTGACGAATAATCCGAAGCGATGCCGGCATGGTCCATTCCTCCTGCCCTTCTCCGATATCAAGCCCCTCTCCAAACTGCATGACGGTATCCTCCGTCACAAAACCTTTCACCCTTGCATAATAAGTTTTATCCACATGCTTCTTCGGAGAAAGCAGCCTGTGAGCAAGCGCGCCGTCATTGGTAAGCAGAAGAAGTCCCACCGTATCCTTATCAAGCCTTCCCACCGGAGACAGATCCTTTCTCTTCCCGCTTTCCATCAAATCCAATACCGTCTTTTCCCGCTTATCTGATCTTGCAGACACAACGCCCGCCGGTTTATTCAGCATATAGTATTCATACTGCGCATAAGAAATCGCCCTCCCCTCCAAGGCGACAAGAGCATTTCTTTCTTCCAACTTCGTGTCCGCACTCTTTTCCGTAATCCCGTTTACGGTAATTTTTCCCTGCCGGATCAGCCGTTTCACTTCTGTTCTGGTTCCGACGCCCATGTCAGCAAGGTATTTGTCTAAGCGAATCATAACACCGAACCTTTCTATTCTTATACGCCGCCGCTAAGACTGCATCCGCCAGCCCGGAAGATATTTATTCTTCAGCACTCCGCCGGAAACCTTTCCCCATCCTAACGGGTATTTGTCCACACAGACCAAATGCCACCCCTTTGCCTTATCCGATACCAGACTCTCCACATTCAAGGTCTCTCCCTTCAAATAGCGGACAGTCCGTTCCTCCTCCGGCTTCAGAATAATCACCTCCGGATAGGAAGCGGCATCCAGACACATCGCCAGCGCCTGGCTTGGCTCAAACCGATTCTTTTTCAATTCACCCAGAAGAAGACCGGTTCTGAGGAATCGGAGACCTTCCAGAGAAGGAAGTTCCTCCGGCATATAGTAAACTCGTCCGCCCTGAAGCTTGACCCGTCCTATATCAAATCCCCCTCCGGCTGCGTCCCAGTCAATCTTTGCAAGGAAATCTGACAATTCCTCCGGCAGTCTATTAGGTTTCCTTCTTTTTCTTACCGGAGGTTCCAGAAACCTTTCTTCCCTCTTTCTCAGCAAGGCAAGATAATGTCCCTCTCCCTGCATCCTGTGCGGAAATATCCGGACTGTTTTTTTCAAATCCGGAAACTCCCTGTCCGGATACTCTTCCGGCCTTCCCTCTGCAAAGCCCTCGTAGGGCCGAATCTTTTCTATGGTAAATTCTGGAAACTGTTCAAGCAGCCATCCAATCGTCCCCTCGTTCTCCAATCCGTCAAAGGTACAGGTCGAATACATTAGATACCCTCCCGGACGAAGCATCCCGGCCGCCTGAAGAACAATGCTCCGCTGAAGCTTAGAGAAAAACTCTGGCCCGTGCTCCTTCCAAGCCTTTACCATCTTCTTATCCTTTCGGAACATTCCTTCTCCGGAACAAGGCGCGTCAATCAAAATCTTATCAAAATACTCCGGAAAATACCCGGCAAGTCTTCCCGGCTCTTCGCTGAGCACCAATGCATTGCCGATGCCAAAAAGCTCTATATTCTTAAGAAGCCCCTTTGCCCTTGAACTGCTGATATCATTTGCCGCCAGAAGTCCTCTGCCTTTAAGCCCCGCCCCCAGTTCCGTCGCCTTGCCGCCCGGCGCCGCGCAGATATCCAACACCTTATCTCCCGGTTCTATGGGAAGTCGGTCTGCCGGAGTCATGGCGCTGGGCTCCTGAAGGTAGTACAGCCCGGCAAAATAATACGGATGCTTGGCGGGAGATACTTTTTCTCCATCGTAATAAAAGCCATTGTCAATCCACGGGATAGGACGAAGCGCAAAAGGACAAATCCTGACAAATTCCTCCACAGATATCTTCTTTGTATTCACACGCAGCCCGTAATACCGCGGTTCCTCATAGCAGGCAGTATAATTCTCATACTCATCACCCAGAAGTCTTCTCATCTTAACTTCAAATTCTTCCGGCAAATACATACGGCTTCCTCCATCCAATTACATTATCTTCATATTATACCTTATATATAATAATATTTCAACTTTTTGTCTTCTAACGCAAGCAGTACATAATAGGGATTGACACTGGTTTCTTCCCCTTCCTCAAAACTGTAAATGCCAAGATGAAGATGAACCGGAAACTGGCCTGTCGTCCCTTCCTCCCCATAGCCGGAATCTCCCATAAATCCAAGAAACTGACCCGCCATCACAAAATCCCCTTCTTTAATATCGGCATAGGATTCCAGATGCGCATAATAGAAGTACACTCCGGAAGGGGATGTGATCCCAATCCGGTAACCGCCCTTTTCCAGCCATCCCAGATTCGTGATCGTTCCATCACTGATGCTGATCACCGGATAAATCCCCCTCTCATCCCTGTCAGCCATGATGTCCGTCCCTTCATGAACTCCCTTTCCTTTATAACTGCGCTCGCCCATCCAAGAATCCACATAAGAGGTTCCAAGAGAATCATCCGCTTCCGACAAGGGAATAGGAAAATACCGGATATCCTTTTCCACTGCCGACAGAAAGGAAAGACAGGTCTCTGGTAAGCCTTCCCTGTCTTTTCGCATCGTATCGCTATAAAATTCTGCCCGGAACTGCTCATTGCCGACGCTTTCCGCCTCAAGTCTCTTTTCCAGCGCCATCTCATACATCCTATGCTGGAATAAAACGCTGAACATAGAAAGCAGAAGCACAAGAATCAAGTAATTCTTCAAACGTCTCATATAACTACTTCCTGCATTTTGTATTACTATATGAGCTATCTTGCCGCTTTCAGAACCTCCAGCAGATAGTTGTAGCTCCGTTTTACCGATTCAATATTCATACGCTCATTGACAGAATGAACGTCCAAAAGCTCCGGTCCAAAGGAAATACAGTCAAGCTCAGGCTTCTTGCCAACAAACAAACCGCATTCCAGCCCCGCATGAATCGTCATCACCTGCGGTTTCTCCCCATACAGCTTCTGATATACCTCCGCCATAATCTCACGGAGTCTGGAATCCTTACGATAATTCCAAGCCGGATACTCATCCCTTGCCTCCCCTTCTGCGCCTATAAGCTCTGCAAGGGCGTATAATCGCTCCTTTAACTCTGCTTTTCTTGATTCTACAGAACTTCTTACAAGATGGGAGACAGAAACTGCCTCATCTGTCGTCTGAATCACTCCGGCATTAAGCGACGTCTCCACTTGTCCTTCAATCTGTCGTTCAAAACCAATTACACCGTTTGGCATTGCGGTGATATAAGAAATGACCCGATACGTATCCTGTTCCGTAAATGCCTGTTCCGCTTTATCTTCTTTTACATTCATAAACAATTCCGGCTCATCACCGCCAAATTCGGCTTTCCAGATTTCCTCCATTTCACAAATCAAATTCCTGCATGTTTCCTTATCCTCAGGCGAAACAACCATCTTGGCTCTGCACTCCATGGCTATCACGTTATCCGCGCTGCCCCCGGCAATATCTGCCAGCCGAAACGGCATCTGCCCGCGCAGATGATTCAGAAGCCTGCCCATTAAAACATGGGCGTTGCCTCTCTGCTTATGGATTTCACAGCCGGAATGCCCTCCTGTAAGCCCGCCTATGACAATCTGAAACGCTTCCCCCTCTGCCTTCTCATAAGAAATCGGAATACTGGTATCAAAACGAAACCCTCCGGCACAGCCCGCGGTAAGTATCCCTTCCTCCTCCGAATCGATATTAATCAGCATCTTTCCCGTAAGGCAGTCCATATCCAGCGCATTCGCGCCGCCCATTCCCACTTCCTCATCACTCGTAAAAAGAGCTTCCACCGGCGGATGGGGTATCTCTTCACTGTCAAGGACTGCAAGCATCATCGCCACGGCAATCCCGTCATCGCCGCCGAGAGTCGTGTTCTTTGCCGTCACATAGCCGTCCTGAATTTCCAATTCCAATCCGTCCTTCTTAAAATCATGTAAGGAACCTGCAGCCTTCTCGCACACCATGTCCAGATGTCCCTGTAAGATAATTGTCTCCGAATCTTCATACCCTTCCGTTCCCGGTTTCCGTATAATCACATTATCCGCTTCATCCTGAATTACCTCTAAATTCCGTTCCTTAGCAAAATTCACACAATAATCGCTGATTTCTTTCGTATTGAAAGATCCATGGGGAATCATGCATATCTCCTCAAAAAACTTAAATACCTGTTTTGGTTCCAGTTCACTTAATACTGCCATTTTAAACTCTCCTTTTTATTTCATAAACATCTAACCCGCCGCGTAGATTATTAGAGAAAAACTAAGCTTTAAGGATACGCTTATGCGCAGATCACTTTCCTCTTGTTTTATGCTGCTTTTATTTTCCGCCTTTCTCCTATATAAAAACGACGTTATCAACGGCGCTTCTGAGGGCCTGCTTCTGTGGTACCGCTTTGTGCTGCCTTCCCTGCTTCCCTTTATGGTCCTTGTAAATATCATGATACGCACAGACGCCGTTTCCCTTCCCGCAAGGCTGCTCGGCCCTTTGATGAAGATCTTTCCGGGCGTATCCTCTGCAGGCTCCTTTGCAGTCCTTTCCGGCTTTTTATGCGGATATCCCATGGGAGCAAAAGTCTCCGCAGACCTTGTATCAAGGCGCCAGATTTCCTATACCGAAGGTTCCTATCTGTTATCTTTCTGCAACAATACCAGTCCCATGTTTATACTGGGTGTCCTGCTGCTAAAATTCATTCCGGAAAAAGAGCTTCACCTCCCTCTTTTTCTGATACTTTTTCTATCGCCTCTGCTCTGCGGACAGTTTTTTCGTATTTATTATACGCATAAAGCTCCGGCCTCATTCAACGGCAGTTATTCCTCGGCAAAGCCGGTCCCCTCCTGCGGGCAGACCAGTTTCGCTGCAATGATAGACACCTGCCTTATGGACAGCTTCTATGCGATTGTAAAGGTCGGCCTATATATGATGCTTTTTTCCATCTTAATCCGGCTGTCCGCAAGCCTGCTTCCCGGCCGCGGCCTTGCGAAAACCCTATTCCTTTCTTCATTAGAAATTACAACAGGCCTGTCCCTGCTGGCAGAACTTGAGATTCCTGCCATGTACCGCTGCATACTGCTGATGGCCGCAGCCTCCTTCGGCGGATTCTGCGCCATTTTCCAGACCTCCTCTATGATTCAGGAATCCGGACTTAAAATCCTTCCATACATCGCAGAAAAGCTGATTACCTCTATGGCAACCAGCTTACTTACCTATCTATACCTGTGCATATCCCACGTCCCGGTCTAAAAGAACGGCTAAATCTGTTCCAGACCTCCTCCGGATAAATCGATCTCGCCTGTCATACCGAAATCTTCTTCCACAGTTGGTGCAGGCGGCTCTGGAATCTCTAATTCAGAACGATTGTTGCGCACCATATCATAACTTTCCTGAAGAGTATTCAGCAGAGCGTCATACTTGGCTGTATAATTATCCAGCGTATGCCCGATGATATTCTCCGCGTTGGCAAGAAGCTCGTCCGTATACTGAACCGCCCCGATACGGATATCGTTGGCATCGCTTGTAGCGCTGTCAAGGATCTGCTGCGCCTGCTCCGTTGCCGCGGTAACAATCTCGTTGGCCTGCGCATATGCCTGCTGCATAATCTCATGCTCGCTCACAAGCTCGTTCGTATGAATCTGCGCCTCCTGAATCATATTGTCAGCCTTCGCCTGCGCGTCGGCAAGAATCGCGTCCTTATTTGCAATGATCTTCTGATAACGCTTAATCTCATCCGGCGCCTTCATCCGAAGTTCTCTAAGAAGCTCATCCAACTGATCTTTATTTACAATAATCTTGGACGTAGACAAAGGCTGAAACTTGCAGGAGTCGATATACTCCTCAATTTCTTCGATAATCTGTTCAATACGGCTGCTCATAATTTACACTCTCCTTCTTTCATCCATCTTCTCTTGTATTTTCTGTTCCACCATCTTCGGCACGAACTGTGAAATGTCCCCTCCAAAAGCCGCTACTTCCTTCACTATCGTAGAACTTAAATAAGAATATTCTAACCCGGTAGTAAGAAAAATAGTCTCCACACTTTCCGCAAGCTTGTGGTTCGTCTGCGCCATCTGCAGCTCACTCTCAAAATCCGTAACTGCACGCAGTCCGCGAATCACCACATCCGCTTCCCTTCTCTTCGCGAAATCAACCAACAGTCCCTCAAAGGCTTCTACCTTCACATTATGATAATCCTTTGTGACCTCTTCTAACATTCTAACACGTTCTTCTAATGAAAACAACGGACTTTTCGCATTATTCTTTAATACTCCGATAATTAATTCTTCCGTAAGCTGTGCGGCACGGCCGATAATATCCAGATGCCCATAGGTTACCGGGTCAAAGCTCCCGGGATAAACTGCCCTCATCGCGGTTCCTCCGATTCCATCTCTATAAATACATGCTTATTCGTCTTATACCTTTTCTCCTTCACAAGACTGTATCCAAGGGATGAAAGATAATCAAAGTCTGTCTCCAAAGCCGCTTCCACAATAATCATCCCGTCATCCTTCAAAAGTCCGAACTCTCCAATCAGCTTCAAGGTTCTGTTCTCAAACCCTCCCTGGTAAGGCGGATCCATAAAAATATAGTCAAACTTTCTTCCACTCAGCCGGCCCAGTCCGGAATATATGTCTGCCTGAATCAGTTCCGCATGTTCCGCAAGACTAGCCGCCTTAAGGTTCTTAGCGATCACCTCAGCGGCGCCCCGGCTCTTCTCAATAAACACCGCGCTCTTCGCTCCCCGGCTAAGGGCTTCAATGCCAATACCGCCGCTTCCCGCAAACAGATCCAGAAATTCACAGTCTGCAATCCACGGGTCAATCATATTGAACAGCGTCTCTTTAATCCGGTCCGCAGTAGGCCTTGTCATGGACCCCTTCAGAGTCTTCAACTGTATTCTCTTCGCACTTCCGGCAATAACACGCATCCTATAAACTCCCTGTAAACATAATACTTTTACCTAATTCATTATAAAGACAGGATAAGCAAATGTCAACCAGATTTCAAATATATAAAATCACTGTTTTTCTATGATATCCCCTTGCTTTTTATAAATACTTCCGGCCGGTACATATCCTCTGACAGAAGACAGCGGATAAATATTGCTGTGCGCGCCTACCACGCTTCCCGGATTCAAAACCGTTCCGCATCCTACTTCGACCTCGTCTCCCAACATTGCCCCAAACTTTTTGATTCCGGTCTCAATCTGTTCTTCCGGCGTTTTTACAACCACAAGCTTTTTGTCGGATTTTACATTAGAGGTAATAGACCCCGCCCCCATATGAGCCTTATATCCGAGAATGGAATCCCCGACATAATTATAGTGAGGCACCTGAACCTTATTAAACAGAATCACATTCTTAAGTTCCGTGGAATTTCCAACCACAGCTCCCTCCCCTACAATCGCATTTCCCCGGATAAACGCACAATGTCTTATCTCCGCATTCTTTCCTATGATCGCCGGTCCATGAATATACGCAGAAGGAAATACATGAGCAGACTTGGCGATCCATACATCCTCTCCCCTTTTCTCATATTCTTCTTTTGGTAAAGATTCTCCAAGTTCTTTGATAAATGCTCCAATTTTCGGAAGCGCTTCCCATGGATAAGTTATCCCCTCAAAAATATCCTTTGCAATCGT
Source organism: uncultured Dorea sp. (assembly GCA_910584095.1). Classification (GTDB taxonomy): domain Bacteria; phylum Bacillota; class Clostridia; order Lachnospirales; family Lachnospiraceae; genus Claveliimonas. The sequence goes on from CAJTYU010000007.1 coordinate 105,589, forward strand.
TTCCTCCAACGTATACAATGCCTGTACTGTTAATTCTTTTCTCATATTATTTCTTTCCTTTCTTATAAAATCCCGCCGCCCTGTCATAACATCCACGCAGCTCATATTGATTATTTAGTGCGAGAACCCCTTTGGTTCTGGACCAGATAAAGGTTTCTAATTTCTTCATATATTCGTCGGAGGTAATATCCCCGTCCGCCACGTAAGTCAGCCCCTTCTCCCAGCTTGCCGTAAGTTCCGGATTCAAAAGAGACTTAATAGAATGCGCTACCACATCAAAGATCATCTCCCCTTCCAGAGTCGGAGAAACAATCTGTGTTTTCTTATTCAGGGCCAGATATTGGTTATTGAATAATTTCTTCAAAATCTCTCCTCTGGTAGCGCTGGTTCCAATCCCGCTTCCTTTAATCTGGGCGCGCAATTCCTCATCTTCAATCAATTGACCGGCGTTTTCCATAGCCAGAATCAGAGACCCGGAATTGTATCGTTTTGGCGGCGTAGTCCTGCCTTCCTTGACAGACAATCCTGCAACCGGAAGCTTCATTCCCTTACGCAGCTTCTTAAGCGCCGCAAACAATGCGCCGTCCCCCGCTTCATTCGCTTCATTCTCTCCGGCGTCATCCCCCGTCTTTGGCTTTGAAAGCCCAGATACCTTCAGGTATCCCTCCTCTGCCAGCGCCTTAAATCCGGCATAGAACCGCTCTCCTCTCATATTCAGAACTACAGACGCCCTCTGATAAACGGCAGGCGGATAGAAAATGCCAAGAAAACGTCTGACAATCACATCATACACTCTGACGGAAATTCCCGATACGCTTCTTAACGCACTGATCCCCTGTCCGGTAGGGATAATCGCATAATGGTCGGTAATCTGTTTATCATTCACATATCTGCTCTTTGCAAGGTTTTTATGACTGCCAAACTTTGCGATATCCTGAAGAAAAGGGACTGCCGCATCGTATTTCATCAGCCCGTTTAAGTTCTTATGTATTTCTTTTGCCACGGCTGCAGATAACACTCTGGCATCCGTCCTTGGATAGGTAACCAGCTTCTTTTCATACAGCTCCTGAACAATCCGCAATGTTTCGTCGGGACTGATCTTAAACTGTTTCGAGCATTCATTCTGAAGCTCCGCAAGGTTGAATAGAAGCGGCGGATTCTTCTTCTCTTTCTTCTTCTCCACCTTTTCCACCTGAGCGTTTAGAGGGCTCTCCTCCTCCAGATACAGGATCAGTTCCTTGGCGTACCGCTCCTCCTTAAATCCGTTTTCCTTATAAAGCGCCGGAGACGCATAATATTTGGAACCTTCTGCCGCTCTCCATTCTCCCTCCAGAGACTCTCCGTCCGCTTTCGCCGTGCAGAGTACCCTGTAAAAAGGCGTCTCAACAAATTCCCTGATTTCCCGTTCCCTGCGGACCACCATCCCCAGCACGCAAGTCATAACGCGTCCCACAGAAATCACCGAGTACTTTTTATTTAGATAGCTTGAAATACTATTTCCATATTTCAAAGTTAAAAGCCTTGAAAAATTGATTCCCATCAGATAATCTTCTTTTGCCCTCAAATAAGCAGATGCAGACAGATTATCATATTCCGCCAAATCCTTCGCCTCTCTGATACCCCGCAGGATTTCCTCCTCTGTCTGGGAATCAATCCACACTCTGAGCCGCCGCTTGCCCTTCACCTCTGCCATCTGTTCCACCAGCCGGTAGATATATTCTCCCTCCCGTCCGGAATCCGTACACACATAAATGGTATCCACATCCGAACGGTTTAAAAGACCGGACACAATCCGAAACTGCTTTGCGACTCCGGGAATCACCTCATACTTAAATTCCTCCGGTAAAAACGGCAGAGTCTTAAGACTCCACCGTTTGTATTTTTCATCATAGACCTCCGGATAGCTCATCGTCACCAGATGCCCCACGCACCAAGTTACAACAGCCTCTTCTGATTCCAGATATCCGTCGCCCCGTCTTGTCTGTAAATGCAGCGCCTTTGCAAATTCCTGCGCCACACTTGGTTTCTCAGCTATATACAGCGATTTTCCCATACATTCTCTCCACTTCTGTCACAGCGGCCCGTTAAAGCGGATACGTCAAATCTGCTTTTCTCCCAAACCGGCCGCTGCGTTCTCTCTATCTTTTCAACCTATGCTTCAGCTTTTTAAAGAGGTTCGGTTTCTGTTCCGCGTAAGCCTTTCTTGCAAAAACAGCCTCTCTCATAAAGCGTTCCTGAGAATTAACAAAGGGCTCCTTCTGCTCCTTTTTTATATAATTCCCATCGCTTTGAAGCACGCGCGCTTTTAGATTATCTGCAAGCATCACGTCTAGATAATGATTGATCTGATGCTTTACATGCGTATCTATAATCGGACAGGCAACCTCCACCCGCTTCTCAGTATTTCTGGTCATCATATCTGCCGAGCCAATATAAATCTTCTGCGCTTCACCGGTTCCAAAACTGAAGATCCTTGGATGCTCCAGATATCTTCCCACAATACTGGTAACCGCCACATGATCTGTATAGCCTTCCACACCCGGAAGCACACAGCAGATTCCCCGCACGATCAAGTCAATCTTCACTCCTGCCTGAGACGCCTCGCACACCTTTTCGATAAAATCTACGTCCGTCACAGAATTCATCTTCATAATGATCCTGCCCGACGAACCCTTAGCAATCTCCTCGTCCATCAATGCCAGAACCTTCGGCTTTAAGCTGGTGGGAGATACAATCAAATTGCGGTAAATCCCATCCAAATTACTGATCGACATGTTCTTAAAAAATGCCGCCGCATCCTCTCCGATCTCCCGGTTTCCGGTTATGAGTGATAAATCCGTATACATCGCTGCGGTCTTCTCATTATAATTGCCGGTTCCAATCTGGGTAACGTACTGGATATCATTACGGTTCCGGTAGGTAATCAGAGAGATCTTCGAATGTACTTTATACCCCTCAAATCCATATATTACCCGGCACCCCGCATCTTCTAACCGCTCGGACCAGTCAATGTTATTCTGCTCGTCAAATCTGGCCCGCAGTTCAATCAGCACCGTTACTTCTTTGCCGTTCTCTGCCGCGGCACACAGATACTCTACCAGCCTTGCCTTCTTCGCCAGCCGGTAAATGGTAATCTTAATAGTAAGCACATTCGGATCGTATGCCGCCTCGCGGATCAGCCTCAAAAAAGGCTCCATGCTCTCAAACGGATAGAACAACAGCAGATCTTTCCTCTTCACCTGCCGGAAAACGCTTCCCTCCTGCACGAATCTTGACTCCTGAGGCGTAAACGTCCGATAAACCAGAGGCCTCTTCATGGCGTCCGGAAGATTACCGGCAATCGCGAACACATAATCCAGCTTCATAGACATCTTGGTACGGAATATCTGTTCTCTTCGAATGTTGAACTTCTCGCAAAAATATTTCTCATTCTCTGGAGAAAGCTTCTCTGCGGTCTCCAGCCGCACCACTGCCATCCTTCTTCTCTTATGAAGCGTCTTCTTCATGCGGTAACGGAAATCATCGTTAATCTCCAACGCTTCGTCGTCCGGCGTAATATCCGCATTTCTTGTCACACAAATATAATTCCTGTCTGAAATCTCATATCTTGGAAATATAAGATCCAGATACTCTAATATCACTTTTTCCATCCGTATATACCGGATATCATGTCCCGGAAGATACAGAATGTCTGTTACATACGGAGGAACCGGCACAATTCCCAGCATTGTCTTGTTCTTCTGCTTCAAATTTGCAGTCACGTAAATTTCCTTATTAACCAAATGCGGAAAAGGATGGTTGGCATCTACAATCTGAGGAGACAGCACCGGAAGCATCTGCTCCTTAAAATACCTCTTAACATACTTCTTCTCGCTCTGCTCCAGCTCCTTAAAGCTCAGACTGCACACTCCGTAAGGAATCAGCTGCTTCTTAATATCCGCATAGGTCTTATCCCTCTCCTTATAAAGAGGCGCCACCGCCTTATAGATTGCGTCTAACTGCTCCATCGGCGTCATGCCTGAACGGGCATCCACCGCCTTCGAATCAGCCGCCGCCATATCGAACAGGCTCCCAACCCGGATCATAAAAAACTCATCCAGATTACTGGTAAAAATAGCGACAAATTTCAGCCTCTCTAAAATCGGCACCGTCTGGTCCCGCGCCTCTTCAAGCACCCTGCGGTTAAATTTCAGCCAAGAGAGCTCCCTGTTCTGCGTATAATTCAAAATGTCATCCTTCATCTTCCCAGCCCCCTTAAAAGGATTTCTTCTGACAGCGTTACGTAATTATTATATACTGTATTTCTTGCTATTTCCATTCTTTTTTGATAAGATTGTCTGGTGTATCACAATAAAACCTCACAAAACAAAATCAAGGAGGAATCCAGACAATATGATCAGTACAAACAACATTACCCTGCGCGTCGGAAAAAAAGCGCTGTTTGAGGATGTCAACATTAAATTCACCGAAGGAAACTGTTACGGCCTGATCGGCGCCAACGGCGCCGGCAAATCCACCTTCCTTAAAATATTATCCGGCCAGCTTGAGCCTTCCGGCGGCGAGGTTATCGTCACCCCGGGCGACCGGCTCTCATTTCTGCAGCAGGATCACTTTAAATACGATCAATATACGGTTCTTGACACCGTTATTATGGGAAATGCAAGACTCTATGAAATTATGAAAGAAAAAGACGCCATTTACGCCAAGGAAGACTTTACCAATGAGGACGGCATCAGAGCCAGCGAGCTGGAGGCGGAATTTGCTTCTATGAACGGCTGGGAGGCGGAATCTGAGGCAGCCTCCCTTCTGAACGGCCTTGGTATCGGCACGGAACTTCACGAAGCAGATATGAAAGGTCTGGATGGACCGGAAAAGGTAAAAGTGCTGCTTGCGCAGGCTCTATTTGGCAGCCCGGACATCCTGCTCCTAGACGAGCCTACCAACCATCTGGATCTGGACGCCATCGGATGGCTGGAAGAATTTCTGATCAACTTTGAAAACACGGTAATTGTGGTATCCCACGACCGGTATTTTCTCAATAAGGTATGTACCCAGATCGCGGACATCGACTACGGCAAAATTAAGTTATATGCCGGCAACTACGATTTCTGGTATGAATCCAGCCAGCTTCTGATTCGCCAGATGAAGGAAGCCAACAAGAAAAAAGAAGAAAAAATTAAGGAACTTCAGGAATTTATTTCCCGGTTCAGCGCAAATGCATCCAAATCCAAACAAGCAACCTCCAGAAAACGAGCTCTGGAGAAAATCCAGTTAGATGACATCCAGCCCTCTAGCCGGAAGTACCCCTATATCAACTTTACGCCAAACCGCTCCATCGGCAATGAGGTTCTGACAGTAGAAGGCATCAGCAAATCAATAAACGGAGAAAAAGTCCTTGATAATATCAGCTTCACTCTGGGGCGCGATGACAAAGCAGCCTTTGTAGGAAGCAATGAACTTGCCAAGACTGTCCTATTTCAGATTCTTATGGGAGAAATCGAGCCGGACGAGGGAACCTACAAATGGGGCGTTACCACCTCTCAGGCATATTTCCCTCTGGATTCCGGAAGTGAATTTGAAAGCGACGATACCATTGTGGAATGGCTGACGCAGTACTCGGAAAATAAGGACGTAACCTATGTCAGAGGCTTTCTGGGAAGGATGCTCTTTGGCGGAGACGACGGCGTAAAAAAAGTCCGCGTCTTATCCGGCGGCGAGAAGGTCAGATGCCTGTTATCTAAAATGATGATCTCCGGAGCCAATGTACTACTCTTCGACGAGCCTACCAACCATCTGGACATGGAATCCATCACCGCACTGAATAACGGCATGATCAAATTCCCCGGCGTCATTCTATTTACCTCCAGAGACCATCAAATCGTCCAGACTACGGCCAATCGGATTATGGAAATTGTTCCAGGCGGCAGGCTGATTGACAAGATTACAACCTACGACGAATATCTGGAAAATGATGAAATGGCAAGAAAACGCCAGACTTACAGCGTACAAAAAGAAGAGGATGACTAAGCTCTGGCTTAGTCATCCTCTTCTTTATAAACTTCCGCATATGGAGATTCTGTTCTCTCACTCTCTCCACTAGCACAAACGGCTTATTTCTTTGTAATATACTGTTTTGCCGCAAGAGTCTCCGCACAAAGCACCGCGCCGCCCGCCGCGCCGCGAATGGTGTTGTGAGAAAGACCCACGAACTTATAATCAAACATACTGTCCTCGCGAAGACGCCCAATGGATACGCCCATACCATTTTCATAATCCACATCCAGCTTTACCTGAGGACGGTTATCCTCTTCCAGATACTGGATAAACTGTTTCGGTGCGCTTGGAAGCGCCGCCTCCTGCGGAAATCCTTTATAATTCCTCAATGCCTCAATTAACTGTTCCTTTGACGGCTTCTTCTCAAAGTTAATAAATACTGCCGCCGTATGTCCATTTAATACCGGAACACGGATACACTGGCAGGTAATTTTCGGAAACGCCGCCTTCACAATCTGCCCATTCTCAACCTTTCCAAGAACCCGCAGCGGCTCTAACTCGCTCTTTTCCTCTTCTCCGCCGATATATGGAATAATATTCTCTGCCATCTCCGGCCAGTCCTTGAATGTCTTGCCGGCTCCGGAAATTGCCTGATAGGTAGTCACTACCAATTCTTTGGGTCCAAATTCTTTCCATGCCGCCAGACACGGCGCATAGCTCTGAATGGAACAGTTAGGCTTCACTGCAATAAATCCGCGGGAAGTTCCAAGACGTTCCTTCTGAGAAGCAATCACATCAAAATGCTCCGGGTTAATCTCCGGAACCACCATCGGCACATCCGGAGTCCACCTGTGGGCGCTGTTATTAGATACCACCGGAGTCTCTGTCTTCGCATACTCTTCCTCAATCGCACGAATTTCTTCTTTACTCATGTCCACAGCGCTGAACACAAAATCAACCGTAGCCGCAACCTTTTCTACTTCATTTACATTCAAAACAACTAACTTCTTCACAGTCTCCGGCATAGGCGAAGTCATCTTCCAGCGGCCTCCGACCGCCTCCTCATAAGTCTTGCCGGCAGATCTTGGACTTGCCGCAACAGTAACCACTTCAAACCACGGATGATTCTCAAGCAAAGAAATAAATCTCTGGCCCACCATCCCCGTTGCTCCAAGTATACCGACTCTTAATTTCTGTTCCATTCTTCTTTCCTCCTAGCTTCTCTCAAATACTGCTTGTATAATTTGATCGCCTGTTTCATCGCAGCCTTTCCCGGCGCTCCCATCGTCACCCTCTTATTTACGCAGGTCTCTAAGCTGATCGCGTCAAAAATGTCTTCCTCAAATACCGGGGAAATCTCCCGGAATTCCTCCAGTGTCATATCGTCCAGCGCAATATTCTTCTCAATACAATACAAAACAAGTCTTCCCACAATGCCATGCGCATCCCGGAAAGGAACTCCATGGTTTACCAGATAATCCGCCGCATCCGTCGCATTGGTAAATCCCTGTCTGGCGCTTTTCTCCATACGGTCCGTCAGAAACCGCATTGTTCTCAGCATCCCAGTAAACAATGCAATACACCCCTTCGCCGTATCCATGGCGTCAAAGCACATCTCCTTATCTTCCTGCATGTCCTTGTTATATGCAAGCGGAATTCCCTTCATCACAGTGAGAAGAGACATCAGCGCCCCGTACACCCGTCCGGCCTTGCCCCGTACAAGCTCAGCAATATCCGGATTCTTCTTCTGCGGCATAATGCTGCTTCCGGTACTGTACGCATCGTCGATCTCCACAAACTGGTACTCGTTAGAATTCCAAAGGATCACCTCTTCGGAGAATCTGGATAGGTGCATCAACACGATAGAAAGAGCCGACATCAGTTCAATCAAATAATCTCTGTCCGACACCCCGTCCATACTATTTAACGTAGGACCGTCAAAGCCCAAAAGCTGCGCCGTATATTCTCTGTCCAGAGGATAGGTGGTGCCGGCCAGAGCTCCTGAACCCAGCGGACAAGTATTCATCCTTTTATAAATATCCCGCATCCTTTCGTGATCCCGTTTGAACATCTCGAAATACGCTCCCATATGATGCGCAAGCGTAATCGGCTGAGCTTTCTGCAGATGAGTAAACCCTGGCATGACCGTTTCCGTATGTTCCTCCATAATAGCAAGAATCGCCCGAAGCAGCTCCTCCAGCAGATGACTGATCTGGGTAATCTCATCCCGGGTATACAGCTTCATATCCAGAGCCACCTGATCATTTCTGCTTCTTCCTGTGTGAAGCTTCTTTCCCGCATCCCCAATCCTTGAAATCAATGTCGCCTCTACAAAGCTGTGAATGTCTTCATAAGCATCCGATATCTTAAGTTTCCCCTTTTCCACATCGGATAGGATGCCCTCTAGTCCATCTATAATCTGTTCTTTTTCTATATCAGTAAGGATACCCTGCTTTGCAAGCATCATCACATGTGCAATACTGCCCCGGATATCCTGCGCATACAGTTTCTTATCGAAAGAAATCGATGCATTAAAATTATAAACAAGCTGGTCCGTTTCTTTTGTAAAACGCCCGCCCCATAACTGCGCCATCTTCTGTCCTTCTTTCTCTCTGTTTGTTTCTAAATTTCAGTTAAACATTCTACCACACTTATCCGTTCTTGAAAACCCTTGAAATGTATTTTCTATCCGCCTTTTCTCTGCCTCTTCATAAGAATACACGCATCCGCAGTAGTCCTGCCGATATAGATGATACTCCTTTGACAATTCTATAGAACGCTTATAGCCATTCCTCTTCTTAAAATCAGAGGGCAGGTAATCTACGCCGTACTCCCTTCCAAGCTTCATGCCGATATCATTCAATTTTCCGGCTTTTTTTAAAGGACTGATACTAAGCGTAGTAGTAAAATAATCATATTCTCCTTCTTTCGCAAGGACCGCCGCCGCCCGCAGACGCAGCTCATAGCAGCGCATACACCTCTCTCCGCCTTCTTTCTCTCTCTCGAATCCCTTGACAGCCTCATAGAATCGTTCTTGCTCGTAGGGTCCGGCAGCAAATGAAATCGGATACTTTACTTCCAACTCATCAATCAGCCTCTGCTGTTCCACAATTCTTTTGGCATACTCTGGCTCCGGATAAATATTTGGATTATAATAAAACACCGTAATCCTAAAATACTGGCTCAGATACTCCAATACATAACTGCTGCAGGGAGCGCAGCAGCTATGCAGCAAAAGCCTCGGCGCTTTGTTCTCTTTCTCTAAATCTGCAATTATTTTCTCAAGCTCTTTCTGATAATTCATCCTCGCGTATCCCCTTATCCATAAGAATCTCTTACTGCGTATGCTTCTGATTATCCTGTAGATATTAAGTATATGGTATTTTAAGCGCCGATGCAAGAATGTACTATGCACATTCTTTATTATTTTTCCATAAACTAAGATATAGATAGTTACTGTCAAACAATCAGATGGTAACTACAGACAAGATAAAATATATCAGGAGGCCCGCATGGAATCAAATGCTGAACAAATTCTGGAACTAAAATCAATCTGCTACGCCTATCACAATATGGAAGGGGAAACCCAGGCGCTTACCGACATCTCATTTGCCATGAAAGAAGGAGAATTCGTTGCGATCGTCGGTCCCTCCGGATGCGGCAAGTCTACTCTCCTGTCCCTCATCTCCGGCCTGCTTGAACCGGAAAAGGGACTGATTAAAATTAACGGAAAATACCTAAGGGAAAGCACCACCAACATAGGATACATGCTTCAGCACGACCAGCTTTTTGAGTGGCGGACCATTTACCACAATGTGATTCTCGGGCTGGAAATCCAGCATATGCTTACCACGAAAACAAAAGCAAAGGCGCACGAGCTTCTGGATACTTATGGCCTGAAGCAATTTGAAAACGCCAGACCCTCCGAGTTATCCGGCGGTATGCGCCAGCGTGCCGCTCTTGTGCGGACACTGGTACTGGAACCGGATATCCTGCTGTTAGATGAGCCGTTTTCTGCGCTGGACTACCAGACGAGACTGAGAGTGGGGGACGATATCGGACAGATCATTAAAAAAGAACACAAGACGGCAGTCCTTGTAACTCACGACTTATCGGAGGCTGTCTCTCTTGCGGACCGCGTAATTATTCTGACTCCGCGCCCCGCGTCAATCCAGCAGACTCTTCCTCTTATCTTTCATCTGGAGGAGGACACCCCTCTAAACCGAAGAAATACACCGGAATTTAAAAATTACTTTAATTTAATCTGGAAGGAGATCAACGGAAATGAATGAATTGTCTGTCGAACAAAAGAATTATCTTCACATACAGAAGAGGCACCGCCGGGTAGTCGGTGTCTCTCGCATATTAATCCTGCTCAGCTTTCTCTTTATCTGGGAATTTACCGCCAATACCGGCATTATCGACTCCTTTATTTTCAGCAGCCCTTCAAAAATCGCACTCTGCTTCTGGGAGTTAACGACGGACGGAACCATCTTCCTGCATATTGGCGTCACCCTTTATGAAACGATCCTAAGTTTCCTGCTGGTGATCAGCATCAGCATTCTGGCTGCAGTTGCCCTGTGGTTTTCCCGCAAGCTGTCGGAAATACTAGATCCCTATATGGTAGTGCTCAACAGCCTGCCAAAGTCTGCTCTCGCTCCGCTCCTTATCGTGTGGCTGGGAGCTAACCGCACAACCATTATCGTGGCAGGAATGTCCGTGGCAATTTTCGGAAGCATATTAAGCCTCTACAGCAGTTTTGTTTCTGTAGACCCGGAAAAAATCAAGCTCATTTACACACTGCAGGGAAACAGGTTTCACGCGATGACCAAGGTTGTACTGCCTTCCTCTCTCCCTGCAGTCATCAACATCATGAAGGTCAATATCGGGCTTTGTTTGGTGGGAGTAATCATTGGGGAATTTTTAGCGGCGCGGAATGGCCTAGGCTATCTGATTATCTATTCCAGCCAGGTATTCAAAATGGATTGGCTGCTCCTTGGCATCGTACTTCTCTGCATCATGGCTATGATTCTGTACGCACTCATCAGCCTTTTGGAAAAGTGGTGCAGCAAACGATACTAATCTGCCTCCGTATACTTATTAGCGTCAAAAGCAGCTGCATTCACAGCTGCTGTACATATCCGGTTATTTTTAAACCGCCTCATGCAGGTTTTTCCGTAAAATATCCAGAATAGGCGAAGAGTGCGTCAAGACGCCGCTGGATGATTTCAACATCCGGCAAAGAACGTATTCACTGCTGTAATTGGTTCAAAACCTTTACAATTTCTTCCATTCCTTCCTCGCTGAATGGAAATTTTAACGTCTCTTTTTCTTTTTTTGATGCATCATAGCATTCAGGTCCTTCCCATATATGCAGGATAAACTGTATTTCCCCTCCGCTTTCATCCGCATACTTCTCAATCCGATAATTATATTTTCCTTTGCTTCCATGGAATTTGGCTTTTTGATAAAACGCCAAAGGAAATAGCATTTCTCTTGTAATCAATTTCTCTCCTCCCGCAAAATGTAACATAGATATGTCCGTCAAATAGTAAAAAACACCGCAAGCTTAAACGGCTGCGATGTTTTCCAATATTAAGCTGGAAATCGGACTTGAACCGACGACCCCTTCATTACGAGTGAAGTGCTCTACCGACTGAGCTATTCCAGCACGA
>CAJTYU010000008.1 GCA_910584095.1 uncultured Dorea sp.
GACGACCCCTTCATTACGAGTGAAGTGCTCTACCGACTGAGCTATTCCAGCACGAATGGCTGCATATGACAGCCACAACTATTATTATAACCATTTTACAAAATATTGCAAGCTTTTTTTCTCTATCTAAGTTTCCAAACTTGAATTTTGATTGGATTTCATCTGAATTTCCACCTGATGATATGGAATTATAATCCCCTCTTCATCCAATGTAAGCTTAATATTCTCCAGCATCTGCCATCTGACCGGCCAGTACTCGTCTGTCTTCACCCAGCCCCTCATACCGATTTCTACGCCGTCCATACCAAGCTCCGATACAAAGATATTTCGCTCCCGTTCCTTACTAATCCGCTCATCCCTCTCCATCAGAGTCCAGAGGACTTCCTTCGCCCTCCTCAAATCAGATTCATAGGATATGCTGACCTTTACTTCTAGACGGCGTTCATCCATCTGCGTTACATTTGTCAGGCTGTTGTTGGTCAGCATCCCATTGGGAATGATTACGGAGCGGTTATCCATAGTAAGCAATTTTGTATAAAACATCTGGATTTCCTGCACGGTCCCCTCATTTCCATGATTATCCTCAATAATATAGTCCCCTACAATAAAAGGCTTCAGAAGAAGAATCAGAACGCCTCCCGCAAAATTTGACAAACTTCCCTGTAATGCCAGACCCAGCGCCACGCCTGCCGATGCAATAATTGCCGCAACTGAAGCAGTATCCATACCAAATTTTGTCGCAATTGTAAATATCAGAATCCCATTCAGTCCGAACTTTAACAGAGAATCTACAAACTGCTCTACGCCCTTATCTACGCTGGAGCGTTTCAGCATCGTTCCCGTAAGCTTTCGGAGCCAGTTGATCACAATCCTTCCAATAAAGAAAAAAACAAGCGCCATAATCACCTGAATACCGAAGCCAATCAGGGATGGTATATGCTCCTGAACATACTGAATAGAAGCGCTCACATCCTCTGTCGCCTCCTGCGCCGTTTCCTGGGTTGTCTCAATAACCTCTTCCATCTCCCTAACTCCTCCTAAGACATATTCTCTATCTGATCTTGACGACTGCCTATGACTTTACACTATGCTCTTAATCTTTACATAATTATTTATTCCCCTGTAATTGCAAGAAATGCACTTAAATTCCCCCTGTCTGTCCCGGTAACCCTGTGGGAAAAGAATATCTCCGGATTACAGCAGGTACATGCATTGGTAACAGCTATATGTTCCTTCTTAATTCCGGCCTCCAGCAGATTAATTTCATTTGCCCGCCAGAGATTTAGCTGATATTTTCCATTTTCTTTTTGATAATATAAGGATTCCCAATATTCTTCCCGGTAATTCTCCCGAACCTGGCTGATAACATCTTCGCTTACCTCATAACAGTCCTGACAGATCGACGGACCTATCGCTGCAATTACATCCGCCGGGTCCGTTCCAAATACTTCCTGCATTCTGTCCGCAGTAACATTCGCCATCTTATTTACAGTTCCCCGCCATCCGGAATGGCTGAGTCCAACCGCCTTCTTTACCGGGTCCACAAAAAATAGAGGGACACAGTCCGCATAAAAGGTTACAAGACATAAGCCCGGCACATTGGTAATCATTCCATCCGTATCAGGAAGGGATGCGCCGGCATCTTTTTCTGTCGCCACTGCCACATTCGTCGTATGTGTCTGACAGCTATATACCATCATCCTCTCATCTACGCCGACAGCCGAAGCAATCCTTCTCCGGTTCTCTGCAATATCCGCCGTATCATCCCCTCTGGTCGTACTAATATTCATGGACGCCCAGACCCCTTTGCTCACTCCTCCCAGCCTGGTAGAAAATCCGTGCTTTACCAGTCCGGTCCGCTCAAGCAGCGGATAAGACAAATAGGGTACCCCGCCTTTCTCCTTGATATCAAATATATGCTCCTGATTCTTGTATTTTATCTTCATATTCATTACTCCCTGTAGTCGAAGGCATTTTTGTACAGCTTAATTGAAAAAAATGCTGTCTCCTCCTTCCTGTTTCCGAGAATCCCTGCCACGTCAAACCGGCAGGGTATATAAGACAAACCATGGACTGTAATATAATGCAGCGCACACTTAGAAATCACCCTCTGCTTTCTCATATCCACCGCCTCCTCCGGCCTTCCGGCAGACAGATCAGTCCGGAATTTTACTTCACAGAATACAAGATATTCCTTGTCTTTTGCAATAATGTCAATCTCGCCGTACCTGCAGCGGTAATTATATTCCAAAATCTGATATCCCAGGCTCTCCAAATACGCGCCTGCCGCCTGTTCATATAACGCTCCGGTCTGCCTGTTATTTTTCCTTCTCCCCATATAATACCCATGATTCCTCTTTCATCTTCAAAACTGCCGGCATCTCCCTCTCGGGCAACAGCGTGCAGACTTTTGATGCCCTCAGATATATTTCCCAATAAAACTTTTCCGGTGGATGGCGCAAGGGCCAAGCCTCTTTAATCCTTCAATGTGCGCCTTCGTTCCATATCCTTTATTACTTGCAAAATCATAGCCAGGATATTCGCTGTCATACTCCTTCATCAGCCGGTCCCTTGTGACTTTTGCAATAATACTTGCCGCAGCGATTGAAACGCTTTTTGCATCTCCCTTAATAATCGGAACCTGAGGAATACCCACTTCTGGTATTGTCACCGCGTCATTCAGGAGAATATCCGGCTCAATGGCAAGCTTTTCAATCGCCATGCGCATTGCCTCATAGGTAGCCTGCAGGATATTGATCTCGTCAATCCTCTCTGGATCCGCCATGCCGATTCCCACAGCCACAGCCCGCTCCATAATCACATCGTACAACTCTTCTCTCTTTTTTTCTGAAAGCTTTTTTGAATCATTCAGGTATAGAATGGGCTGGTTTTTCGGAAGGATAACCGCGGCCGCTGTTACCGGTCCGGCAAAGGGCCCTCTGCCCACCTCGTCAATACCGCAGACGGCATGATAATCTGTGTATTTTTTTTCATAAACGCTCATGGCTTGCGTACGGGCAATTTCTTTCTCCAGTTTTTCCTTCTGTTTTCTTATCTTTTCCTCTTCCCGCTTATTCATGACGGATGACTCCCATATTATTAAATGGATAAATCCGCACCCATGCGCGGCCGAGCAAATCTTTTCTCGTCAGCACCCCCACGCTGGGATCTCTGCTGTCCGAGCTGTGATTCCGGTTATCTCCCAGTACAAAATATTCATCCTTTCCCAGCGTAATCGGCTCTGCGGCAATACCGCCGCCCTCCATCACCTCTGCGCCATAGACGTCGCTTTCTAATTTCTGCCCGTTAATATATGTATATCCATCCTTCACCTGTACCGTTTCCCCAGGCAGGCCGACAATCCTCTTAATATAGAATACATTGTCCTCATACTGATATGGAAATACTATAATATCAAATCTTTTCGGATCGCGGAAACGATAGGATATCTTATCCACGATCAATTGATCCCCATCCTGAAGCGTCGTTTCCATGGAATGTCCGCTAACGCTGGTTCGTTGTCCTACAAAAGTAATAATCAAAAGCGCAAGTCCGATAATAATAGCAATATAAAGAATCCAGCCAATCAAAGCTCCAAGCACAGAGCGGGACCTGCTTTTTTCTCTTTTATCTCTGCCCATTTTAAATTTCCCCTTTCAGTTCATAGTGTAACATAACTATCCCGGATATTCCAGTGTCAGTCTTCCAAGCCTCCCATTCCGAAAGTCATCCATAAGAAGCCCCGCCGCTTTTTCAGTATCAAGTTCATTTCCCCGGACCAGACAGTGCCTGCTCTCTGCAATCCCGTTCAGGCATGCATAAGAATCCTCCGCCTCTTTGATTCCATATTTTTCTGCAAGGATTCCCGGATAAGCCTGATTCACAAACCGGATAAACTCTGCCCCTAATTCTTCCACATTCAATATCTCATCCTTAATGGATCCGATAAATGCCAGCTTAAGTCCTACGCTCTGGTCCTCAAATTTCGGCCACAAAATACCCGGCGTATCCAAAAGCTCTACCTGCTTATTCAGACGTATCCACTGCTTTCCTTTCGTAACACCCGGCTTATTGCCGGTTTTAGCCGCCGCTTTTCCGGCCAGCGAATTGATAAATGTAGACTTGCCCACATTCGGAATCCCAACCACCATAGCGCGTACCGGGCGATTTAAGATTCCTTTCTTACGGTCGCGCTCTATCTTCTCCCTGCAGGCCTCCTGTATAACATTCTGAATAGATTTTAAGCCGCCGCCCTTTTTAGAATTTACTTTAACACAAGAAAATCCCTGTTTCTCGAAATAAATCTTCCATTCCTCATTCCATCTGTCTTCCGCTAAATCTGCCTTATTCAGCAAAATTAATCTGGCTTTATTCTTTCCCAGCTCATCAATATCAGGATTCCGGCTTGCAAGCGGCACTCTGGCATCCACAAGCTCAATTACCAGATCAATTAACTTGATATTTTCCTGCATCATACGCTTTGCTTTCGTCATATGACCAGGATACCATTGAAAATGCATAGTCTCCTCCATATCTGCTTCTCTTGTTAATCCTTTACAAAACCGGCGTGTTCCAAAGGCGAAAGAACAAACCATACTCTGCCATAGATGTGAGTCCGTTTCACATTGCCTACATCAGCCATACGGCTGTCCTCGCTTTTATCACTGTCATCTCCCAGAACAAAGAATTCATCCCCGTCCAGTTCCATCTTTTCAGTAACAATTCCAACGTCTCTAATTTCCTTAGTGATATAGTCCTCCTCAAGCTTTTCACCGTCAATATAGATTCTTCCTTCAATAATCTCCACCGTCTCCCCCGGAAGGCCGATAATACGCTTAATATAATAATGCGAATTCTCATTTCCCTTCGGTTTAAATACAATAATATCTCCGCGTTTGGGAGAACTTGTATTATATATAAAGCGGTTAACCAGCACCACATCCCCGTTCTGCAGCACCGGATTCATAGAATCCCCGATTGTGCTGACGCGCTGTCCAAAATACCACACAAAAACAAAAGCAAAGAGGATCACCAACGCAGCCTGAAGAATCCAAATTCCAAGCTGCTTTACTTTCTCTAAGGAAATAGAATTTTTCAAATCCAAATCCTTGAAGCTCCATCTCTTCTTTTTCCGTCTTCCGGACTTTCTTTTTGGTCCCTTCTTTTTCTCCTTTTTAGGCTTCTTTGGCTCCAGTCTTTCCCGTATCTTCTGTTCAATCTCATCAACAGGGAGCTTCTTCTTTTTTCTTTTCTTTATCTTATCAGGCTTTACACCTCTAATCCTTCCCGGCATACCATTCACCCTTTATGAAAATAAGGATATCCTATATTTCCCAAAACAGCTCGCAACCTCCATAATCTACTACAGCAAAATTTCCGGATATTAAAAAATCAGGGACAAGTACAGATGTATTTGTCCCCTTTCCCGTCTCCAGTTATCTTACCAGCTCTTTTACCTTCGCTGCTTTGCCTACACGGTCTCTCAAGTAATACAGTTTCGCCCTTCTTACCTTACCTCTGCGAACAACCTCAACCTTCTCTACATTGGGTGAGTGCAGCGGCCATGTCTTTTCAACGCCAACGCCGTTAGAGAACTTTCTTACAGTAAATGTAGCTCTTGCGCCACCGCCCTGCTTCTTAAGTACGGTACCTTCGAAAACCTGTATTCTCTCCCGGTTCCCTTCCTTAATCTTTCCATATACCTTCACCGTATCTCCAACGTTGAATACCGGTACATTCTCTTTCAGCTGTTCTGCTTCAATATTCTTAATAATATCGTTCATTGTGTGACCTCCTTATTATTCGGATGTTCATAATACATTCATCTGATATCGTACCAGAGGACCATCTCTATTCTTCTCACAACACGCTATATCTTATCACATTCCGACAAAGATTGCAAGATAATTTTCTGCAAGCTCTTTTTCTTTTTCCGTCAGTTCTGCTCCTTTCAGCAAGTCCGGGCGATTTTTTGCCGTCCTAATAACAGACTGTTCTCTCCGCCACTTCTCAATATTGGCATGATGCCCGGACAATAAAATCTCAGGCACCTTTTTTTCATGCCAGACCTCAGGTCTCGAATACTGAGGATATTCCAGCAGATTATCCTGAAAGCTCTCAAATTCAGCGGACACATCATTATGAAGCACTCCCGGAACCATTCTGGAAATTGCATCCACCATTACCATAGCCGGCAGTTCGCCGCCTGTCAGCACATAATCTCCAATGGAAACATAATCGGTAACAATTTCCTCCAGCACACGCTCGTCAATCCCCTCATAATGCCCGCACAAAAATATAAGTTCTTCTTCCTCCGCCAGTTCTTCCGCCATCTTTTGGTTAAACGTCCTTCCCTGAGGAGACATATAGAGAACCCTCGGCCTTTTACCGGCCCTATCTCTAATCCTTTCTTTGGAATCCTGACTGCCCTCTTTCTTTCCTGCCTCAATTTTCTCCGTCACAGCTTGGTAACACTGATATACCGGCTCCGCCTGAATCAGCATCCCCGCGCCTCCTCCATACGGGTAATCGTCCACACTCTGATGCTTATTATAAGCATAATCCCTAATATTCACCGCCTCAATTGACAGAATCCCTTTATCCATTGCTCTTCCGATAATACTGGTATTCAGCCCTCCCATAATCATATCCGGAAATAGCGTCATTATATGAATATTCATGAAACGAGTCCCTCCATCAGATGGATTACCATCCGGTTTCTTTCAACATCCACATCCAAAATGCATTCCCGGATTGCAGGAACCAGTACTTCTCCGTATTCTTTTGCAGCGATAATATACACGTCATTAGCTCCCGTCTCCATCACATCCTTTAAATTCCCAAAGAAGTTTCCATCCTCTGTATAAACTTCCAAACCAAGCATATCTGCAATATAATACTCATTCTCGCCAAGCTCTACGGCATCTTCTCTGTCGACTAGCAGACTCTTTCCCCGGTATTTCTCAATATCATTGATATTATCTATCCCTTTAAACTTCAAGATCGCAAACTTTTTAAAAAATTTTACATCCTCAATCTCAAGAGGCATCTGTTCTTTTCCCGTGTCCATATATACCTTTTTAAGCTGCTTAAACCGCTCCGCGTCATCTGTAGTGGGAAATACCTTCACCTCTCCGCGTATGCCGTGCGTAGACGATATCACTCCAACTTGTAACTGTTTCTCCATTTTCCACTCCTTAATAATCCTTAAAATACCGGCTGCAGCCCTTAAATCGCTCAAGAGAAAAAGTCCCTCTGAACGCTATAAAAACGCGCCGGGGACTTCTCGTTATTAACCAGCGATATCAACAATCACTTTCTTATCTTCCTTTGCCGCAGCTGCCTTTACTACAGAACGGATTGCCTTGGCAATACGCCCCTGCTTTCCGATAACTTTACCCATATCAGATTCTGATACACGTACTTCAACCACCGTTGTACGGCCTTCCTGTTTCTCGGTAACAACCACTTCATCAGGATTATCCACCAATGCTTTTGCAATGACTTCAACTAATTCTCTCATGAATGAGCACCTCCGCCAATACTATTTTTCAATGCCGGCTGCCTTGAAGAGCTTTCCAACCACCTCTGTCGGCTGTGCACCATTGTTAAGCCATTTTTTCGCCGCTTCCTCATTAATAGAATATCCGCTTGGATCAAGATTCGGATCATAAGTACCAATCTCCTCAATGAATCTTCCATCTCTTGGGGATCTGGAATCAGCTACAACGATTCTATAGAAAGGAGCCTTCTTCTGTCCCATTCTTTTTAATCTGATCTTTACTGCCATTTTCATTCACCTCCGTAATAGTTCACTTTTTTAATTTATGTTAAAAAGGTAATCTGAATCTTCCCTTTTTACCACCTTTTGTCATGGTCTTCATCATCTTTTTCATACCGTCAAACTGCTTAACCATACGGTTCACTTCACTGATATCTACACCGGCGCCTCTAGCGATCCTGTGCTTTCTTGACGGATTTATAAGATCCGGATTCGCCCGTTCCTTAGGCGTCATAGAGTAGATCATAGCTTCCATTCTCGCCAGCTGCTTCTCGGCCGCCTGCGTCTGCTCATCGGAAATCTTCATATTCTTGCCGCCAAGGCCTCCCAATGCACCCAGACCCGGAAGCATGCCTAAAACTCCGGAAAATCCGCCCATATTCTTCATCTGCTGGGTACTTACCAGAAAATCGTTGTAATCAAACTGATTCTTCTTCATTTTCTGGCCAACCTGCATTGCCTTCTCTGCATCAATCTCTGCTTCCGCCTTCTCGATCAGCGTCAGCACGTCACCCATGCCAAGGATCCTTGAAGCCATACGGTCCGGATGAAACTGCTCCAAATCCGACAGCTTCTCGCCCATACCTACATAGAGGATCGGCTTGCCGGTTACCGCCTTAACAGACAGCGCCGCACCGCCTCTGGTATCTCCGTCTAACTTGGTCACGATCACGCCGTCTATTCCCGCCTTCTGGTCAAACTCAGCCGCCACATTCACGGCATCCTGACCGGTCATAGCGTCAATCACGAGAATCGTCTGATGTACTTCAACTGTTTCCTTGATCTCCTTAAGCTCCGCCATCATATCTTCATCAATATGAAGACGTCCCGCCGTATCCAGAATCACGATATGGTTGCCGTTCTTCTTCGCATGCTCTACCGCCGCCTTAGCAATATTCGCCGGTTTATGGTTCTCCCCCATGGAAAACACCTCGACGCCCTGCTTCTCTCCGTTAATCTGGAGCTGCTTAATCGCAGCGGGACGATACACGTCACAGGCGGCAAGCAGCGGCTTCTTGCCTTTTAATTTGAATTTCCCCGCAAGCTTGGCCGTTGTGGTCGTCTTACCTGCGCCCTGAAGACCTGCCATCAGGATTACGGTAACGGCGCTTCCCGGCTGAAGCTTAATCTCTGTCGTCTCGGAACCCATAAGCTTTATCAGCTCTTCATGCACGATCTTGATCACCATCTGGCCGGGATTCAAACCATTCATCACGTCCTGGCCGACGGCCCTCTCCTGCACGCTTTTAATAAACTCCTTAACCACCTTGAAGCTGACGTCGGCTGCGAGAAGCGCGCGCTTAATCTCTTTCATGGCTTCCTTTACATCCGCCTCTGTCAAACGGCCCTTGCTTCTTAAATTTTTAAATACATTCTGAAGCTTTTCTGTTAAACTGTCAAATGCCATGCTACAACTCCTCAATAATCTCGTCTGCTATCCTGCGGATATCTGCCTTCAGTTCCATAGTGTCCGCGCCCGGCTTCGTATCCCTGTCAAGAATTTCATTTATATCATGAAGCTTCTCCTTTATTGTAAGAAATCTTGATACCAGATGCAGCCTGTTCTCATATCCCTGAAGTGTCTTATTACACCGTTTGATCAAATCATGCACAGCCTGTCTGCTGATACCTGTATTTCCTGCAATCTCACCGAGGGATAAATCCTCCAGCACAAACTGTTCATAAATATCTTTCTGATGAGTCGTAAGGAGCTCACCATAAAAATCATAGAGCAATGCCTGCTTCAAAATATCATCCATTATTTCTCACCTGTGCTATCATATACCAATTTTTTACCGGTGTCAAGTATTTTTTCTTTACGAACACTCGTTTATATTGTTTTTTCGTTTTCTTCAATACTGATGCCAGATAAAATGCTTTTAAAAAGGATATGCCTTGTATGCATACCCTTGAATAATATCAATATCTATTTTCATTTTTTACAGCCTATCATCGATATGATATGGATGATTCCGCAGATAGCCGCATAACCTCCCCAAATCTTTAAATCCGCATAACTGCCAGCCATTGTCAATCCTAATAATGCGCCAATAAGATATAATATGATACAGGCTATATTCCCCCCGTTTTTCTCCTTGTTTCTAGTAGCAATCGACACAATTCCTGCTGTCAGAAGACAGATTGCTGTCATCAATCCCGCACTTCCGCTTACTTCTCCATTATCTGCCAATGCGTTGCCTAATCCTGCCGCACATGACTGAAATGTTACAAACACAAACAAGATAATTGATAAGATACCTGTTACTAATTTCAATGTTTTCATTTTGCTTATTCCCTTCTTAATTCTTCTGCTTCCGCATCTTTACTGCAATGCTAATTCCTGTTCCTGATAAATGCCGTCCAGAATATTCTCCGCGGACTGGTCGTTTACTTTTAAGATTACCGGGTTTGCCGTATCCTGAAGTGTATACATAAATGCAACTTCGAGAGATGCATCTTTCATTAATTCTTTGGAAAGATTGCTCTCAGCCTCATTTTCCTCCATAAAGTCTCCTGTCGTAAATTCACATTCCACTCCATTTTGAAATGCCTGCGGATAAAATGTTGACTGGGCTGTTTTTGTTTCGTCAGACTTATTTGTATAGATAAAATAAATTCTCACTGCATCCGTGCCATTGTAATCCTGTGCCAATTCATGCCTTGCATAAACCAAACTCCCTTCCGCATTATCTAGATTAATCTGTTCAACCTTCGTTTCGGCAGCCGGCTCCTCCTCTTCTTCCACCGCGTTCGTTTCGGCAGCATTCTCCGTTTCATCCAGATCAGCGCTACCGCTGTCACCGCAGCCGCACATAAGTACCATTATCAGCAATACCAATAATGCTACAACAATTTTCTTTTTCATATAAACTCCTCCTAAATCCTATTTTATACTACTTTATCCTATTAGCAAGTATATGTCAAGATTATGTCGTATATATTTATATAATATATACGCTTATAAGGAGCTGACACATGAAACCATTAAAAAACAAAGTAAGTATTACACTTGACTCAGATATCATAGAGAAGATTAAGCTGCTTGCCGAAAAGGATGACCGTTCTTTCTCCCAGTACATTAATCTTGTCCTCAAAGAACATCTGAATCAAAAAGAAGCATAGGCTTACGTCTTATGCTTCTTTATTCTCTCACTTTCTTCTATTTTTGTGGTATGCTGCCAGCATACAACTTTGAAAAACCACGCTTTAAAAATCTGTCCCCGTCAGATAAACAAATCCAGCAGCATCCATATCAACACTGCTATTACCATAAATACCAGTTCCAGCACAGCATACCCCACGATCCGGATCAGACGGTTATCCAGCTTTAAAAGCGGCATCCGATCCCTGCATCCCAGATAATTGAATATTACTGCAATTTCCGCCAACTGGGCAAGCAGAACCAAAATGTTCTGAGAAATCGCCCTTATGCCGGTAATTATCACGCCGTTTTCCGAAACATCCATATCCAGACAGATATAAAAAACCAGCAGATATCCCATTACTGCCAGAATCATTTTCCATACCTGGCCGTTCCGAAAACCGGGCGGCAGAAATCTGCGCCATCCAAGCAGTTCTCCGGCAGATAATCCGTTTCCTCCGGCTTCATATTTATTCCTGCCATGATACAGAGCTTCCAATTCCCCTTCCAATTCTTTTACGCTCTGGTATCTCTCATCTGGATTCAGCGCAATACAGCGGCGTATAATCTCTCCCAGCTTTCCCGGAACGATCTCTTCTACTGGAAATTTCTTTAGGACTATGTAATTTAATATAGTTCCCAAAGCATAAATATCCGAACGGCCGTCCGTCTGACGACGCCCAAACTGCTCCGGCGGCGCAAACCCTTCCGTCCCCATAATAACTGTATCCCGGCTTTTTCCCGGACTTACTACTCTGGCAATATCAAAATCGATTAATTTCACATGTCCCTGCAGAGTCAGCATAATATTCTCAGGTTTTAAATCTCTGCATATAATAGGCGGAGAGGCTGTATGGAGGGGAATCATCCCGCGGCATATTTCCTTCACGATACGGACTCCCTCTTCCACTGGCATCCTCTGCTCGCACAGAATATCCTCCAGATTCCTTCCTTCAATGTATTCCTCTATCACAATCATCTGAGCGCCGTTTTCAAAATACCCATAAATCTGCGGAATGAACTTATTTTTATGCACCATTAAAAATTTATACACCGGCTTCTGTTCTATCTTCATGCATTTCTTCACGGCTATTCTTCCTGTAATAGAATGCCTCACAAGCCTGACGCTGTTATTTCCATTCAGAATTCCCAGTTCCTGATATTGGGACAGCATATACTCTTTAGACAACTCCATCTGCCTGCCTCCAAATTCTCTTGCTTTTACGTACAAAAAATTATATGATACATTTAACTCTTTAGCAAGAAAGGATTCCAAAATTGATCACCAAAAAAAACACCAATGAATTATTAGATCTGTTATCCTCTATGAAGTCCAAAGCTTCCCTGCAGGATTTTTCAAATGAACTGAAAGAATCTGAAAAAAAGATCTCTTTTTCCGCATACCTTCTTGAAAAAATGCAGGAAAAAGAAATCCCCCCGGCACGGCTGTGGGAACTCGCCCAGATTCAGCGGAACTATGGATACCAGATTTTAAACGGGACAAAACTGCCCGGGCGGGATAAAGTAATTGCCCTGTGCCTTTCCCTTTCCCTGACATTAGAAGAAGCCCAGCGCGCTCTTATCCTGGCAGACGCCGGCGCCCTGTATGCAAGAAGAACAAGAGATTCCATATTAATCTTCTCCCTGCAAAAGGGATTATCTGTATCAGATACAAATATACTCTTATTCGATAATTCCAGTGAACCGCTTTCCTAGATCATCAGAATCGCTCACCTGACATAATTGCGTTACCTATGATTTAATACAGGCAAACTGTACTATTTATGACAATCTTTTTGTGTGCCGACTCAGGTATTACCTATATACTGCAAAATAAAAAGCTGCCGCTGACATCACACATCAGCGGCAGCTCTTAATTTTACTGCATTTCTTAGAACTTACCAGCCTTTGCCGCTTCCTCGATGGAAACTGCAACTGCAACTGTCATACCAACCATCGGGTTGTTGCCTGCCCCGATCAGACCCATCATCTCTACGTGAGCCGGAACAGACGAAGAACCTGCGAACTGTGCGTCGGAGTGCATACGTCCCAGTGTATCTGTCATACCATAAGAAGCCGGTCCCGCAGCCATGTTATCCGGATGAAGAGTACGTCCCGTACCGCCGCCGGATGCTACTGAAAAATACTTCTTGCCTTTTTCCTGGCACTCTTTCTTATAGGTACCTGCAACCGGATGCTGGAAACGTGTCGGATTGGTAGAGTTACCTGTGATCGATACGTCAACATTCTCTTTCCACATAATCGCTACGCCTTCCCGTACATCGTTCGCGCCATAGCAGTTAACCTTGGAGCGCAGACCGTCAGAATAAGCAGTTCTCTGAACTTCCTTCAGTTCTCCTGTATAATAATCGTAATCTGTCTCTACATATGTAAATCCGTTAATTCTAGAAATAATCTTCGCTGCGTCTTTGCCAAGTCCGTTCAGAATAACACGGAGCGGTTTCTGACGAACCTTGTTCGCTTTCTCTGCGATACCGATCGCGCCCTCTGCCGCTGCGAAAGACTCATGTCCTGCAAGGAATGCAAAACAATCTGTATCTTCCTCTAGAAGCATCTTTCCAAGATTACCGTGTCCAAGTCCAACCTTACGCTGGTCTGCTACAGAACCCGGGATACAGAAAGCCTGAAGGCCCTCGCCGATTGCCGCCGCTGCGTCGGACGCTTTCTTGCAGCCTTTCTTAATTGCAATTGCAGCGCCTACAGTGTAAGCCCAGCATGCATTCTCAAAACAGATTGGCTGAATACCTTTCACCTGATTGTAAACATCCAGTCCAGCATCTTTTGTAATCTTCTCTGCTTCTTCGATAGAAGCGATGCCGTAGCTTCCTAATACTTCATTGATTTTATCAATTCTTCTTTCATATGATTCAAATAAAGCCATTTATCTATCCTCCTATTTCTATTGCGATATGTAACTCCTCCGCTTACCGCGGACACAGTTTGAACTTCGTTCAAACCGGCGCGCTGCGCCTTCACAGCCTGTAGCGTCCTTCCGATTTCATGCAAGCATAAATCGTTTGTCCGCTCCAGCCTTTTCCGTCCGCTTACCGCGTCTATTCTTTACGCGGGTCGATGATCTTCACTGCGTCTGCAACACGTCCGTACTGTCCCTGCGCCTTCTTCCATGCCTCGTTCGGTGTGTCGCCGGCCTTGATGAAATCTGCCATCTTTCCAAGAGATACGAACTTGTATCCGATGATCTCATCATTTGCATCCAGTGCAATACCTGTTACATATCCTTCCGCCATCTCAAGATAACGAGGACCTTTGGCTAATGTGCCATACATTGTACCAATCTGAGAACGAAGTCCTTTTCCAAGATCTTCCAGACCTGCGCCGACAGCAAGTCCGTCTTCTGAAAACGCACTCTGTGTTCTGCCATATACGATCTGAAGGAACAGCTCTCTCATAGCTGTATTGATTGCATCACAGACAAGGTCTGTATTCAATGCCTCTAAAATTGTCTTTCCAGGAAGGATCTCTGATGCCATAGCGGCAGAATGGGTCATTCCGGAACATCCGAGCGTCTCAACAAGAGCTTCCTGGATAATTCCTTCTTTTACATTCAGCGTCAGCTTGCAGGCGCCCTGCTGCGGTGCACACCAGCCAATGCCGTGTGTAAAACCAGAAATGTCGCTGATTTCTTTCGCTTTTACCCATTTTGCTTCTTCCGGAATCGGAGCCGGCCCATGATTCGCACCCTGTGCTACTGGACACATCATTTCTACTTCATGTGAATAAATCATTTTAAAACTCCTTTCAATTGTACATGATTTTTCTAAACGTATGGTGTGTTAAATAAATCACCAAGTCTTTTACTATTTTCTCATAATTTTCCTTATTCGTCAATCTATTTTAGCAATTCCCAGAAGGGATTATCTGTCTGATATTCACGGATCTCATCCTCATCAAAAGGCGCCGTCACCCATCCGTATCCCGAATCACTCTCATCGTTTTCATCGTAATGGAAGGAAAATCCGATTTCCACGCCTTCTCTGTCCGCAAAAAATATGGGAAGATATGTGCCGTCCTTTGTATCTTCGCCGGATAAGGCTTTTTTCACTTCCTCCCTGCCCAGCTCCGATAGTATATCCTTGTCTCCTGATTCGCTCTCCATTCCCTTCAGATACTCATCTGTAAAATCATTATCCAGATCAATGATATCCTTTATCTCGTACACCGTTCCGTCTTTTAGATTAATATTTCTTGCGCGAAGCCCTACATAATAAGCCTCTTCATTGCCCTCATAGCTGTAGTCCTCAAAGACAACGCAAAGATACTCCTCCGTCAGGTAAGTCACCTTATACTGAACATAGTCTGCAATGACCGGATATTCTTCTCCCAGAACCCTGTCCCTGATCCCAGGCCCCGGATTCACATAAATCCTATCCACCGTCTCCATAGCGCAGTCCTTCAGTTCTTTATTGATCCGGTTCTGTACCGCCGTATCCTTCAAGCCGTCCACACGGGGATAAAATACTTCAAAATCCACATAAGTCGTCTTCTTGTCATCCGGCGTATCCAGATAGCTTTCTTCCTTTATCTCAAAGGACAGACCCTTCTCCTCATATTCAGGAATTGCATCCATACCGGATAATGCGTCTTCCTCTCCGTCGTAGTAATCATCCCCGAACCAATCGCCATAATAATCATCGTATCTGCCGTAGCTGCCATATTCGTCATAAGGATGCCGGAACGGATTTTCAAATACCTCTCTCGCTTCGTTATAGATCATTGCCGCCAGCAAAATTATAAATGCCATAACAAGAACCGACGCTCCCATGATGACAGCCGTATTCTTTTTTTCCTTTTTCGGCGGCATCAATCCGGGCGCAATCATCATTTCCATCGGAATAAATACCTCCGGGCCCACCGTCTGAGCCGGGGCTGTATCCCGCATTCCAAGATGGTTCATGGCCATAGCCCCTGATGGAAATACGCGCATCGTAATCCGCGTTATCACAAGCACCTGCCCGCTAAATTGGTACATAGCCTGCATAAGCTGGCGGGCCGCGCCCCTGCGCTGCCAGATCTTCCTCACATAGAGAAGGAGAATCTCCCCTCTCCTGTCTATTCCGCTTACTCCGCACAGTTCTCTTCCTTCCCATGCGCCAAATAATGTTATCTCCCCGCATTGAATGCGGGGAGCGATATTTTCATACCGTATAAAATTCTGAAATCCTGCAACTGCCTCCGCCTTCTGCAAAGGCGCAACATCGGAGGCGTATACCTCCCACACCAGATGCAGAGCCGGGAGAATTTCATTTTCGTTTACTGTCCTTACAAACATATCAATTCCTCTCTGAGTACTGTCAATGCCCTCACCACTGCATAGTCCCTGTTCTTTTCCCGGTTTCCGGTAAACCGAAATTCTTCTGTACGAACTTTACCATTTACAAAGCAGCCAACATATACGAGACCAACCGGCTTCTCCTTGCTTCCTCCGTCCGGTCCCGCAATACCGGTAACCGAAAGGGCTGCGTTTGCCCCAGCCGCCTTTGCGGCTCCCGCCGCCATCTCGGCGGCCGTATCGGCGCTCACAGCTCCAAAAGCCTTCAAGGTATCTTTGGACACTCCCAGAAGCTTTTCTTTTGCATCGTCCGAGTAGGTAATATATCCTTCGTTATAGACGGCAGAAGCTCCCGCTACATTCATAATCCTTCCTGCAAGCAGTCCTCCCGTGCAGGACTCAGCCGTTGTAACCGTCATGTTCTTCTCCTTTAGAAGCTCCACAACCGCCTGCTCCAGCGTCACGTCCTCCTCAATCGTATAAATCTTATCTCCAAAACGCTGATACAGCTCTTTTACCATAGGCTCAATCAAGGCTTCTGCCGCCTCTTCATCCTTCGCCTTCGCCGTCACCCGGAAATGCACCTCCCCGGTTTTCGCGTATGGCGCAAGGGTCGGATTCGTCTGGGCATCCATAATATCCGATACCATAGTCTCTGCGCGGCTTTCGCCGATGGAGCATACCTTTACCATCTTTGAATAAATTCCCTCCGGCTGCAGGCGGTTCAGATAGGGTGCAATATCCCGCTCAAACATTGGCTTAATCTCATTAGGAGGTCCCGGAAGGAGAATTGCCGTTTTTCCATTCTCACCTTCAAGAATCAACCCCGGCGCAGTTCCATTGTGATTATCCACAACAGCCGCCCCCTCCGGGATCAGCGCCTGCTTCCAATTATTGCCCGTAATGCCGTTCTTACTTTGGATCCGGTCAAAATATGCCTGAAGCCTTTCCTTTGTATGGGGATCCTCCAAAAGCTTCTTCCCAAAAACTTTTGCCGTAACTTCTTTGGTCAAATCATCCTTCGTAGGACCTAATCCTCCGCTTAAGATCACAATATCTGATCTGGAGAGCGCTAATTTAAGCGCGTCCTCCAAGCGCTCTTCGTTGTCCCCCACCGCGCTCTGATGATAGCAGGACAGTCCTAATACCGCTATCCTTTCAGCCAGATAGGCCGCATTGGTATTTACAATGTTACCCAGTAAAATCTCCGTACCCACTGAAATCAGTTCAACGGTCATCTTACATGCCCCCTTTTGTCAATACTTCGATGTTCTTTGCCACATAATCTACCAAAGAAACCACCGTCAATATTAAGGATACCCAAACGAGCACTATTCCAATCGTATCAAATATTCCGCCAAGATCGGCAATCAGCAGAATAATCATTATCATTTGGGACACCGTCTTAAATTTCCCCCAGTAGCTGGCCGCGATCACAACCTGATTATCAGAGGCAACCAGCCTAAACCCGCTGATAATAAATTCTCTGGCAATCACAATAATCACATACCATGCCGCAAGCTTCCCCATGGGGATAAAACAAATCATGGCGGAGCATACCAGCATCTTGTCTGCCAGCGGGTCCATAAATTTTCCAAAATTTGTCACAAGATTCCTTGACCGCGCAATCTTTCCATCCAGCATATCCGTTAGGCTTGCCACACAGAAAATCACAAGGGTAATCCATTTATTCGCATCGCCGCCGATATCCGTCAGCATAAATAACACAAAAAATGGAACCATAATCATTCGCAGTACCGTCAGTTTATTTGGTAAATTCATTCTATCAACTCTCCTATCAAATCATATTCTAACGCTCCGGTTACTTTTACTCTTGCGAAGTCTCCGGACATCAGCTCTTCTTCTGTATTTACAAATATCAATCCGTCTACGCCCGGAGCATCCATATAGGTTCTCCCCACATAGGCGTTTTCATCCGCCACCCGGCCTTCTATCATCACGGCTATCTCCCTGCCTATCATATCCTCCGCAAAATCGAAAGCAATTTCCTGCTGCAGCTCCATCAGCTCTGCCTGCCGGGTTTCTTTCACCGCTTCCGGTATCTGGTCCGGCATAGCGGCCGCAGGCGTGTCCTCTTCTCTTGAAAATGTAAATACCCCCAGACGGTCAAACTCCATCTCGTCTACAAACTCCATAAGTTCCTCATGCCAAGCGTCCGTCTCACCCGGAAAACCTGTGATCAGCGTGGTCCGCAGAACAATGTCTGGAATTTCCGCTCTAAGCCTAAAGATTATATCTGTCAGCTGCTTCTTCGTCGTCTTCCTGCCCATCCGTTTTAATATCTCATCATTTGCATGCTGGATCGGCAGATCTAGATAATGGCAGATCTTCGGTTCTTCTTTCATGACACGGATTAAGTTCTCGTCAATCTCCTCCGGATAGCAGTAAAGAATCCGTATCCAGCGAAGGCCGGAAATCTTACATAATCCCCTGAGCAGTTTATGCAGCGTCTTCTCTCCATAAAGATCCATCCCGTATATTGTTGTCTCCTGTGCAACAAGTATCAGCTCCCTGACCCCCGCTCCCGCAAGTTCCTCCGCCTCTTTAAGAAGACGTTCCATCGGCACGCTTCGGTAGTTTCCTCTTATCCTTGGAATAATGCAGTAGGTACAATTCTTGTCGCATCCTTCCGCGATCTTTAAATACGCGTAATGTCCTCCCGTTGTCAGTATCCTTCTGCTGTCTGTCTTCGGCAGCGAATGAATATCTTCCAGATAGAGTCCTCCTCTTTCTTCTAATACCCTGTCAATAGCCTCCGCTATCTTATGATAAGAAGCTGTTCCAAGCACCGCGTCTACTTCGGGAATCTCTTCAAAAATCTCCTTCTGATAACGCTGGGCCAGGCACCCTGTCACAATCAAGGCTTTTAGGGAGCCCTTCGTCTTATAATCAGCCATCTCCAAAATCGTCTGGATACTTTCTTCCTTGGCGTCATGAATAAAACAGCAGGTATTTACCACGATCACATCCGCAATTGCCTCGTCATCCACCATCCGGTGTCCGCGGGCCATAAGGATTCCCAGCATCACCTCTGAATCAACCAGATTCTTATCGCATCCAAGAGAAACAAATAATATATTCATACTTCTTTCCTCTATATTTTCTTTCGCCAAGAGGCAGATACCTAAATTCAGGCATCTGCCTCTTATCTTCGTACGTCTATTCGCTTTCCTCAGCTATAATCTTAATCTTTTCATTATTCAGTTCCGCAATTGCAGTAGACAGAGGTTTATCTCCGTCCCCCGCATGAACCATGGGTAAGTCCCCGTCAATCAACTGTCTCGCTCTCTTCGAAGTTGCCATTACAATAGAATACCGGCTGTTGACTACCTTTGTCTCGCCTTCCTCCACGTCTTTATTGACAACCTTCATTAAATCCGTATACGATGGATGCAGCATCTGTCATTCTCCTTTCAATTCTTTTTTGATCATTTCTGCAAATTCCCGATTGCGCATGCTTCTTCCATGCTCCGCACAGATAATTCTATGCACGTCTTCTACGCAGGTATCCAGTACATCATTTACAACATAATAATCATATGCCTCCATGCCTTCGGCTTCCTCCGACGCCCGCTTCATACGCTGTTCGATTACTTCCTCGCTCTCCGTTCCCCGGCTTATAAGCCTTCTTTTCAGCTCATTAACTGAAGGCGGAGTTACAAATAGAAGCAGCGCCTGCGGAAACTTCTCCTTAATCTTTAACGCCCCCTGAAGCTCAATCTCCAGAATGACATCCCTGCCCGCGGCAAGCTGTTCCTCTACGTACGCTTTCGGAGTTCCATAGTAATTATTCACGTACCTAGCATACTCTATCAATTCTTCTTTCGCAATCATTTTTTCAAATTCTTCCCTTGTTTTGAAAAAATATTCTCTTCCGTCCGCTTCTCCTTCCCTTGGCTGTCTGGTAGTTGCGGACACAGAGAGCGCATAGTTATCATCGTACCTCCTAATAAGCTCTTTCATGATGGTTCCCTTGCCAGAACCGGAAAACCCTGATACAACAATCAATATTCCCTGTCTGTTCATATCCGTACTCCTATTCAATATTCTGAATCTGCTCGCGTACCTTCTCAATCTCAGTCTTCAAATCAATGGCATAATTGGAAATCTCAATATCATTTGCCTTAGAAAGGATCGTATTGGCCTCCCGATTCATCTCCTGTGCGATAAAGTCAAGCTTCCGGCCAATGCCGCTATCCTCAGCGGCAAATGTTTCTTTCATATGTACAATATGGCTTTTCAGTCTTACCACTTCTTCATCAGTGCAGATCTTATCTGCAAAAATGACAACCTCGGCGGCAATCCTGCCTTCATCTATCTGTGAATCCTCTAAAAGCTCCCGGACCTTGTCCTCTATCCTGCCGCGGTACTCTGTAACAATCTCTGGAGACCGTTTCTCAATATAAGCAACTTTCTCAAGCATACCATCCAGCTTATTTAAAATATCTGCCTTCAGATTCTCTCCCTCTGTCTGCCTAGTCTCAACAAACTGCCGGAGGGCCTCCTTCATAGCTTTCTCAAGACCATTCCAAAGTTCTTCCTCATCCGTCGTCTGCTCCTCCATGGTAAGCACCTCCGGACACCTGGCAACCGTAGAAACCCGTATGTCATAATCCAGTCCAAAATCCTTCTCCATCTTCCTGAAGCAGGACAGGTATTCTCCCGCCAATGTTCCGTTGTACTTCAAAGCCACCTGATTCTCCGAAAAGTCTTCATAGGTAATGAATATATCTACCTTTCCTCTCGCCGCATACTTCTTTAGAAGCGTCCGGATTGCACTGTCAAAGAAATTCAGCTTCTTCGGCATACGGATATTCACATCCAGATAACGATGGTTTACACTCTTCATCTCAACCGTAAATTTACGGTCTCCTTCCGACGCTTCACCGCGTCCAAATCCCGTCATACTCTTAATCATATTTTCAGCCTTCTCTTCTATATATCATAGTGAAAAACAGAACTGTCTGGCCTTCTCTGGTATCGCAGTCCCAATTTTCCATATATCATTATAAATCATTTCCCCGGTTCCGTCAACCAATCTGCTTTTTATGTTTCGTCCTCCTCTTTCAGCCGTCGGCGTATGCAGACCATTTTGTAAATGAGGCTCACACTTTCCATTCTTTCACATATGATGTACTGTAATCAAAATCTTATGGAGGTTTATTCAATGAGTGATTTATCAAACTGTGGATGCGGTTGTGAAACTAACATGAATGGTTGCGGATGCGGACGCGGCATGGACTGCGGATGCGGCAGCAATAGCTGCCTGTGGATCATCCTTCTCCTGTTCTGCTGCGGCGGATGCGGCGGCGGATTAGGACGCGGCGACTGCGGATGCGGCGGCAATGACAGCTGCCTGTGGATTATCCTTCTTCTGTTCTGCTGCGGCGGCAACGGATTCGGCTGCTGCTAAACTAACCCTTGACCACCCGGTCGAAAAAACATATGCGGGGATATATTTTTATATCCCCGCATATACATAGTACAACATTACCTTCAGGTGGGAATCCATGGAAAAACATCCGCCGCTTCCTATGACACAACTGGATATGCTTGTTACTACTCAGGAATTGCAGATAATGAAGCTGATGCTTCCCTATATTCCTTCCTCCTACCGTGGTATGCTGGCAATTTATCTCAAATTTGCAGAATTTCAAAATACGATTCGGCTATTTAACGCGTCCAAAGGAGCCCCCTCCCAGGACATTATAAAAAGCAGAGATATCCATTCTCCAGCCGATATTCTGGAAGACCTCCGGCCCTTTATGAATCCCGGAGATATGGACTCTTTTGATATGATGATGAATATGATGAACACAATGAATATGATGAAGGGCATGAATACGGCTGATTTTTCTAATTTTGAAAATTCAGAGGAAATGTCAGATATGATGAATATATTCGATAATATCATGAAAGGAAATAAAGAAAATGAATGATTGGATGAACCATCCGGATATGAAAAACCTTGATCCCATTAAAATAGAGCTGTTCAAGGCGGCAGCCGCGCAGACCAAGGGAAAAAGCGGAAACAGTATGGCAACTGTAATGATGGCCCTGATTACCTCCGCAAGAAAAAACGGGATCAGCTTCACTCCTGAGGAAATGACCCTGATTCTGAATATTTTAAAAGATGGAAAGTCAGAAGAAGAACAGAATCAAATTGACAATATGGTCAATATGGTTAAAAATATGATTCAAAGTCAGAAATAGACAGACGCTTACTCAGCATCTGTCTATTTTGACGACAGCCCCTGTTTATCTTAGTCCTCTATCTGTAAAATGTTTATTTTGGAAGCGGGGGCGTCCCCTGCCCGTAATGCCGAAAGACTTCCACCGCCCTCTCTACCTGTTCCGCGTTAAGCTCCGGTACATGTTCATCCATGCTGAACGCAATGGAATAGGTCTTGGCAGCCTCCTCCAGGTATACGCATGCGCAAAGCGCCTGCTTTAAGCTGTCTCCTACGCTCACTACGCCGTGGTGTTTCAGAATGACAGCCAGCCTGTCCCCGATATTCTCCACCACTTCCACACCCATCTGCTCGCTTGCGGCCGATGAGTAAGGACATACCTTCACGCTGCCCCTTGTAGCGTTGGCCAGCGTTGTCAGGTTGCAGGGAATCTCATCCGTGATCAGCCCGACCCCTGTAGCATATGGCTGGTGGGTGTGGATTACCGCGTTCACCTGCGGCATATGCTTCAATATGTAGAGCAGCGCCACCGTATCCACAGACGGCTTCCTTTCGCCCTCGATAATATTGCCCTCTATATCCATTACCAGAACATCCTCCGGTACCATATCTTCATAAATCATGCCAGACGGCGTTACCAGAATCTCTCCCGACGGCATACGGAGGGTAACATTTCCCCCGGATAATGCGATCAGGCCATAGCGGTCCATCTTGATCCCGGCTTCAATAATCTCTTTCTTTTCCTGTTCAAACATCTTCTTATGCTTCTCCTTACTTTCCAGACAGCCGGCTAAATACGCCATATGCTATCTTTTCTTTGCTGCATTTGCCCGGAGCTGCTTTGCAAGCTGCTTCTGCGCCCTTGCCTGCTGCTTCCGGTCATATTTCTGCTTTTTCAGCTTCTTTGATTGGATACTGCCCTGTACAGCCTTTGCCTTTAATCCATTCGGATCTATCTCGATCTCCTTATTATACAAGAATTTGAACAACTCCTCGCCTTCGCTGTAATAATAGCAGTTCACCCAGTACCGTCCCCGGAATATTCCTGCCTCGTTGATACGCACATACATCTTTGTGCCGGACGCCAAAGGCTTGCATCGGAATTTCCGAATCTCCGCCCAGTCATAATGATGGGATTTTTTGTAGGCAGAGAAGGTAATCCCTTTCTCATCTGTCTCAACCTTAGACGGATTGGCAATGGAGACGAAGGTTTCCCACACAAAATACCCGGCGATAACCAAGGCTCCGATCCAGAGAAACGGAGTTTCTCCTGCCGCAAGCTGAAAAACAGCGTATGCAAGTATAAATACGCAAAAGCAGGCCGTCACTGTTATTTTCCTAAAATATACATTGGAATCGTATTCATAAGTATGCAAATTCCGATCTCCTTTCTGCAATGCCTTTCCGAATAACTATTCCTTCATTCATCAGGCATCCTTTTCCCAGAAAGGATGCCCGATGAGAATCATAATTACTGTTTCCTTTAAACTCCATACAAGGAAATTCTAGCCTGCCGCATGCATCTCTGCAGCTTCCTTTAAAATCTTCTTCCTGTTTACCAGCGCGAGACCTACGGCGATCACGCCTACCACGGCAATTCCAACAATTGGATTGATCCAGTTCAGCCTGGTGATTGCCCATGTCAACGGGTTGGCGCCGTCGCAGATACTTGAGATCGCCGTCGCAGAACCCATATCAAATCCAGCTTTCTGAGCCGCCGGGGTAATCCACTGAGACAGGTCTGTCGCAATGTAAAGACCCGCTGTCAGCACCACAACGCCAATGATCAGGGCACGGAAGCCATTTCCCTTAACCACCGGAGTGATCAATACGAACATCCACGGGATAACCGCAAGGTCGGCAAAAGGCATTACCTGATTGCCCGGAAGCAGCACTGCCAGGAATATGGTAATAGGAACCAGAACCAGCGCTACGGAAAGGGTCATCGGATGTCCAACGCCTACTGCCGAGTCAAGACCGATGTAAATCTTACCGCGGTTAGAGAACTTCTTCTCAATAAACTCGGACGCTGCGTCAGATACCGGGATCAGTCCTTCCATCAGGAGGGCCGCCATCTTCGGGATCAGAACCAGAACCGCGCCAAGGTTTACGCCAAGCTGCAGGATTCCCGGAATCTCATAGCCCGCTACCGCGCCTATTACGATACCAAGTACGGTACCCACAAGAATCGGCTCTCCAAAAACGCCGAACTTCTTCTGCATTTTCTCAATATCAAAGCTGATCTTGTTCACGCCTGGAATCTTATCCAGAATCCAGTTAAACAGCATGGCGATCGGCGCGTAAGCCGTTGTAAAGCCATGGGGCAGGGATACGCCCGGAAGTCCCAGAGTCTCCTCAACGCCGCTGGCAGTCCAGTCGCCAAGCACCATGATAATCACCATGTTCAAAACTGCAGCGATTACGCCATATACCTGATTGCCGGTAACAACCGCTACCAGAGCGCCGGTAAATGCGAAATGCCAGTAATCCCAGATATCCACGTCTACGGTCTGGGTCGTATTTGTCAGCAGCATGATAATATTAACCGCCAGACAAACCGGAATGATGATCGTGCCAACCGTTGAAGCGAACGCGATCTGCGCCGCTGCAGGCCAGCCTACGTCTATAACGGAAAGGCTTAAGCCGAAACGCTCCGCCATCTGTGTTACAGCCGGGGCAAGATTGTCGCCCATAAGCCCTGTTACAAGATTCAAACCAATAAAACCAATACCTACGGTCAAGCCTGCACGAAGAGACTTGCCAAATCCAGCGCCTAAGATCACTCCCATGATGCAGATAATGATCGGCATCATTACGGTAGCACCCAGGTCACTTATGTACTGGAAAAAACCCAAGAAATAATTCATAAACTCATTCTCCTTCCTTTTCTGTCACGTAAATCCACCATTGTTTCATCATGAGTCAGACTGCTCTTATTTCTGCAGAATCTCTACGATCTGATCCACGATCGGCTCTGTACCTCTTCCCAGCAGGAACGCCGTACCGATTACCAGCGGGCAGTGGCACTCTCCGCCCAGTACAGTCGTAGATATTACCATATCAAACTGTTTGGACTTCTCAGCAACCTCTGAAGCCTTCCCCTGAGTAATCTGGAACTGACCCTTAAGCCCCCTGTCCTCCAAAGCCTTCGTCACCTTCTGGTTTACTGCGGTTGAAGTACAGATCCCTGATCCACATACCAGCAAAATCCTCTTCATTCCTTTCCACCTCCTTAGATTAAAAAAATATATCTGCACATCATACAAAACTAAAAGTTTCTTTAATTATGATGTTGCATTACTCCTTAAACGAGTTTCCAAATTTCTCCGCCAGCTCCTCCGGCGTCCTGCAGGACTTTAATCCCTTCAGATATCCTTCCGTCTGGAAGATATCCATCATCTTTCCAAGAAAATCCACCTGACTCTCCGGCTTTTCAATCGCCATCATAAACATCATCTCGCATGCCACCGGTTCCTCGGGCATACCCATATGACAGAATTTCACATCCTGTTTCAGAACTCCTACGGCAATTGCCTGTTTATTTACATGAATGGAATCCGTGTGCGGAATCGCGATTCCCATCTCGTCAAAGTTCAGGCCCGTGCTGAAAACCTTCTCTCTCTCCTTTACAGCTTCGATATAGCTCTCCTTCACAATACCCTCCGCATATAAATGCTTTGCGAGAATTTCAATCGCCTCTTGGTCTGTCCCCGCCTCGATATCCATAAGAATCAGTTCGGGAGCGATATAGACGTCGCCTAATACGTTTGCCATGGTCTTGTCACCTCCTTTTCGCGGCTTTTATCCCGCTTATTTTGTTCAAATTATTTATTGCCTCCAGAATGGACTTTTCATCCAGAGCTCCATCAAGAATCATTT
This sequence comes from uncultured Dorea sp., assembly GCA_910584095.1. Classification (GTDB taxonomy): domain Bacteria; phylum Bacillota; class Clostridia; order Lachnospirales; family Lachnospiraceae; genus Claveliimonas. The sequence continues at coordinate 26,325 of CAJTYU010000008.1, forward strand.
TGATATTCTCATTGCCAAATATCATCATGAGATCATAGATTGCCTGATTGATGCTCTCGGCGCTTTGCACGCTGATCCCAATCACGTACCGGACCGGATCGTTGGCCTCATTCTGAAATTCAATCGGAGACGCAAGCCTCACAAGAGACGCGGCTTCCCTGATCACTCCCTCGCTGGTGTCCGCATGAGGGAGGGCTGTTCCCGGACACACCACGATATAGGGACCGTACTTCTCGATATTTGCGATCATCGCATCCACATAACGCAGCTCCACCGCGCCGGTTTCATACAGCAGCATCCCGGACTTACGGACTGCGTCCCGCCAGTCTGCCGCCTCGTAGCCGACTAACGTCCTCTCTTCGGACAAAAGCCGGTAAAAGGCGCCTTGAATATTCGCTTCCTCTGGATTTACAATGTCGATCCCCAGATCCGAATGCTCCGCCCCGCTGCCATCCGTGATCTCCAGCACCATTCTCTGAATGTCCAGAAGATCCTCCCGGCTTAACATGGCGGAACGCACGGTAATACAGGGCAGTTCCTCACTGTCCAAGGGAATGGTGGATATGATCATCTGAGCTCCTGCCTTTTTGATCTCACAGGTGTTATGTACCGACGATACGTTCACAATATCGATCATCTCATCCAGCGTTTTCAGCTTCGCCAGCATAAACTGGGCCGTGCCTCTTCCGGTCTCGCATACCAGCGCCACCCGCACTTTGCTGTTCTTTGTGCTCTCCGCCTTCTCCTTCTCCATCACTGATGCAAAATACAACACCATAAACGACATCTCATCCTCGGAAAATTCCGTGCCAATGTATTCCTCCAAAGTACCGATATTCTTACGGATGATCTCAAAGACCTCCGGATACTCTTTAAGCAAAGACTCTTTCAAAGGATTTCTTAGAATCTCTCCTGTCTGCAGCCGGTAAACCGCCGACCTCATATGGGCGATCAGCAGGTCGTACAGCGCAAAATCCAGATAAAAATCAATCCCGAAGCAGCTGGATACCTGATACAAAGTCTCTGCGATCATCAGCCTCAGATCCAGCGCGTTGCTCTTATGATGCCGGTCCTTTAAATAGCTTTTCCCTTTCAGACAGTCCGTACAGTATAAAACCTCCGCCTCTGACGCCAGAAAGCCGTACCGGTCTCCAAGAATCTCCAGCAGGTTCCTGCTGAACACATACTTAGAACTTTCCTTTAATTCTTTCTGCGTATCCGCATAATAATCCGGCAGCATATGATCCTTCACAATCCGATTTGCCGCCAGCGTCAGCTCGATCACGGTTTCAAAAAAGGAATAATCTGACAGAAACGCCTGCTGTTTTTCCTCCTGCCCGATGATATCCTTCTTAATCTCATTGTAAATGCCAAGCTTATCCACCTGACTGATCAAGAAATTCCAAAAAGCCCCCAGATGATATCCTGTTCCGTAATCATTGTTATCGCCGTTTACCTCCAGAAGCTTTAGGATCCCTTTGCGGACCTGAAGCTCCGGCGCATTCACAATGTATCCCCGGCGGACTTGGGAGACCAGTTCCATGTTATTTTCATCAAACCACTTTTTCAGCTCGGACAGATCATGGAGCAAGGTGTTTCTGCTGACGCCGATAATATCCCTTAACTGTTCCACTGTCACATACCCGTCGGCATTCATCAGTATCATCGCAAGTATTGTGGAACGTTCGTTTTTTGATAAATAATAGGTATAAAATGTATGCGCCCGGATAAATTCCTCATAGGCGCTGATATCCGGCTTATCTTCTGTATCAATAAATAATTCCCCATTTTTGTCAGACGCGATTAACGGAAGGCTGTGTTCTTGTAATGCCTCATTGAGTTCCTTAATGTCGGCTCTTATCGTTCTTTCCTGAAGATTATATTTATCGACCAGCTCCATAACATTCTGCCGATTCCCAAGAATCAGTTCTCTCAATATCTTGTTACTACGTCTGTTCATAAATGCCTCCTTCATCTATTATTATTTTAATACGGTACAATTGCACAAAAAAGTCCAAATACTATGCGCAAAATTTGCGCAAAATTGGGTTATTGGGACGTTATCCGAGGTGTGGAGAAGCAATGGACGCCGCGAAGACCTGCGCCATACCCGCACAAGCGGGAAATCCTGCCTGTGTGGGACATCGATGTCCGCGGCTAGAAAGTCCAACGCTGTACTAGAATTTAAAAAGGGATATTCCGCTTTCAAATATATGTTTAAAAGCAGGATATCCCTGAATATCAATTAATAATTATTTAAAAGGTACTTTCTAACTGCCTCGGCGCAGCCGTCGTGGTCGTTGTCGCAAACTTCTGTGTCGGAAGCTTCTTTTACGCAAGGTCTGGCATTCTCCATGGCGATGCCAAGGCCCGCCGCCCTAATCATTTCCACATCGTTGTCGGAGTCCCCCACTGCGATAGTTTCCTCCATGGGTATATTCAGATGATCGCACAGTTTCCGAAATCCGTAGGCCTTAGAAATATCCGGCGGCATCATTTCCAGTCCGGATTCCTCCGCGAAGACGAGAGATAAGGGCAGGTCCTTCAGCAATTCATAAAACTTGTCGCGAAGCTCTGTCGTTGCCGAATACAGATTCATCTTCTCAACTGGAACCGGATGCTCCCGATAACTTTGGATGATATCTTCACAGAGGATGGCCGACCGCAGTTCAATATCCTTGTACCGTTCTGCATGAAAATATTCCATGCGCAAGGCGTCTTCCCGATTCACCATATTCTGCCCGCCGCTGGCGAGATACACCATAGTATCCTCCGGCTCTGCAAGATCTAAGACATGAAGCACCAGTTCTTTTGGCAGACATACCCTTGAAATGATCTCCTGCTTAACGGAATCATATACCAGCGCTCCGTTCTCGCATATGTAATACCGGATCTTCTGAAATTCCCGCTGGTCATAATCAATCAGCTCCTGGTAAGTCCGCCCCGTACAGATAATAACTGTCTTTCCAGCACAAACCGCTTCATTAAGCGCTTTTTGGACCGGTCCAGATATGGTATTCCTGCTGGTCAGCAGCGTGCCGTCCATATCAAATGCAATCAGCTTATATTCTTTCATCTTTTGTTTCCTCTTTCACATTTCCTTCTGAAATTCTTTCCACGGTATGTCGAGCGCGGCGCCTTCGTTTAACAGAGCGTTCACATGCATGAGCAGCGGAAAATCAGACTCCCTCGCCTTTCCGGCCCTCGCCAGCGTCTTCACCGCCCGGGCCATTCTGGTTGCAATCACCACCGCCTCTAAGGTCTGCCCCGATCAATGCTACAATACTCATCGTATCTCCTCCTTCCACATTTCCCACCATTATAATATAGAAAACAACAGTAAAAAAGCTTCATTCTGATACCGTCTCCTGCATTCATTGAATCTATTTGCAGGAAATCCCGCCCACAGCGGCTCATATCAGCTCTTTGGCGCTCCCGGTCTTTCAGTTTAATTATGCATGAAGGATGCGCATTGCCCTGCGCTTTTCCCCTTTTGCCCATTCCAGCCTGTCCTCCTCAGTTTCAAGGATCAGATCCGGCACCTTCGCGGGCTTTCCGTTTTTGTCCAAAGCGACCTCTGTAATATATGCACAGTTGATCAGCGTCCGCAGTCCGCTTTTGTCCTCCACATAGGTTTCCACCTTCACCTCCATGGAGGTGCGCCCCACGTAGGTCAGTTTCCCCTGAAGCACCACCACATCGTCCAAATAAGCCCCTTTCAGAAACTGAAGGTGGTCAATGGACGCCGTTGTGATATTCATCCGTGAATGCTTCTTAGCCGCAAGCGCGGCCACCTCGTCGATCCACTGCATCAGTATCCCGCCAAAAAGACGGCCGGCGCCGTTTAAATGGGTCATCCTTACAAGATGTACGCTTTCTACCTTTGAATCTGCAATCTGTCTTCCCTTCTCCATCTCTGCTTCTAGTCCTCCCGAATCTGAAAAGTTCCGCCTTCTTTGCTGATCTGACGGATTCCTCCTTCCGCGATCAGGTAAGCCTCTCCGTGAATGACCGGCTCCCCCTCTCTCTGCAGTATGTAGCTTCCGTCCGGTATGGCATAAAACCGATGCCCCACGCTATCCGGATAGGTAATGTCCTCCATCAGCCTTTTTCCGTCCAGTATATCGTCCTTCACCGCCTGATAATGAGGAAGCACATTGCACTGGGTAAGAGAGAGCCCCTTTAAATATCTAGGGTAAGCTCTGCTGACGCTCTCCCCCGGAAGCTCCGGCTGGGCATAGACCGTCCCCGCGCAATTCATGCTCCCGGCGCTGATCCCCATCACAATTCCGTCAAATTCCCTGATTTTTCCCGGCAGTCCGATTTTCCAAAAAAATGTATTCTGCGTCGGCACATGCCCGCCGCCAAGAATAATCATATCATACTCGTGAAGCCGCTTAACCAGTTCTTCTGCGTTTCTGCCGTCGCAGAGATCCAGGCCGCTGATGGAAAGGCCCGTCTCCCCTAATACCTTTTCAAAATAAAACCGCATCACGTTATTCCCCATCCGGGAATTCGGATCAGCCGCAATAATCAGGCATTTGGAACCCTCCCTCCAGTCCTCTCTCAAATGCTCCGTCATATCATTGGCCGGATTAAAGCCTTTAAAATCCTCCGGCTCTATGCTCCGGTATGTCCCGGTTGGACTGCTTGTCAAATATAATTTCATACGTCGTCTCCTGTTATGTTTTTGTTCTCTCCGCTCACAAGGATCCTCCCCGCCCTATTTTGCTTATCAGCGGCTACAGCCCTTTTCTTTTCAGAGCGTTTACCAGTTCCACATAAAACTCCCGCACATCGAAATCCTTAATATTTTCCCTGTTAAGGTCAATCACGTCCCCATGGGAAATCCCCCTCTTTCCGCTGGTTGTAAGAAAGGTATAGTCCTCTCCCCACGGAAACGACGTCTCCGATACCAGACCGTCGTTGGGTCCGTCAAAATACTGCACCAAATGATGAGAAAAGTTCAGTGGAAACCGCCCGCCGGAGGCAATATTTAATTTGGATCCCACACTCTGATAATACACCCCCGGCACGTCCTTCACCTCTTCGTTAAAACGCCGACATGCCGACGCCGTCAGGTCTGTAACCGCAGCCATGAAATCCGGGTTCTCATCTCCCGCCTTTTTCAGCGCGGCATTATAGGTTCCTGATACCTTATCTTTTACCGCCTGCGGAATTTTATCCAAAAGATAATCCGCAAAGACGCAGCCTCTGTGCGGCGTATTAATCGTAGTCAGCGACGCTGTGAAAGGAGCCATCCCCAGCATGCCGACCGCGTATCTGGTATCCAGCCCTCCCTTGGAGTGAGCGATGATGTTTACCTTCTCACAGCCTGTCTCCCGGAGAATTTCTCGAATCCTCTCTGCAAGTTCCGCTCCGCTGTCCGCCACAGACGCCGCCGACTGGTGGTTTCCATAGAAGATCTTCGCTCCGTGAGCCTCAAGCTGTTTTGGAATCCTGCCCCAGTAATTCAGATACTTATAATCCCGGAAAAACACGCCGTGCACCATTAGGAGCGGGTATTTCGTCTGACACAGCTTCTCCGACGCCCTCTCTAACGTGCTCCATATCTTCCCGCTTTCAAACCTGCACTCTTCCGATGCAAGGCGAATGATCCGTACCAGCACGATCAGGTTTGCAATCGGGATCCATCCGCAGATAATTCCAATAATCCGCCATTTCACCCCAATCTGGGAGGAGGTCAGATATACCCGCAGGATGCCGTTCCAAAATACCACTGCTTCCACCAGAATCACACACAGCAAATCTGCAAACCACATGCCCCTCTCCTTGTAAAACATAGAAGGCAGCGTCGCTGCAAGCCAGATTACTGAAATAGATAACGAAATCAGAAAATACAATAAAAGCTCGCATCCGCCCGCGCAGATCCTGAGACGAAGCTTCGGAAGTTTTCGGCTTCCGGCCGCCGGTATCACATTCATCGTCAAAAAACCGGCCAGACACAGCGCAATCCACACCGTTCCGGTACCATGCACCTGTAAAAACGGTATATTCGCCGTCAAAACAGTCAAAATCCCACAGACAGCTCTCCTTACATACTTCAAAATCCTCCCCCTCTTTCCAAATATATTTTTCAAATCCTCCCGGAGGGTTTTGTGATATAGGGAACAAAGTTCCCTATATCACAAAAAAGGACTTACCAAAGGGAAGTCCTTATATTCATATTATTTTTTATCATCATTACATAACGCTTCATATTTTTTTGTAAGCTCCTGAAAATCCTCCAGTGTCCTTCACCGTTTCTATGCCTATTATAGCATTGAAACCTGTAAAAATCTACACGTATTTCATCAATTCACAGAGTATCCGGATCGTCATAAGCTGCGGACTGCAGCTCTTTTGACAGCGTCAGACATTCTATGAATTATAACCTTTTATCTCCCCGCAGGCAATTCTTTCTCCCGCATTCCCCGCAGGCTGCGACCTAAAATCATCCGGCATTTCATGGATTACGACCGTTCTCCCAATCACATCCTCCGGGAAAAACCTTCCGGTAAAGAACATCATCCATGCCTCTCCATCGCAGGCAAGAAGCGGCGGCAGATCTCCGGCATGCTCCGGGTGCGGCTTGTCCTCAGGGTTATAATGTCCCCCCGCCTCTGCAAAAGAACCGTCCCCGGTTCCGCCGCAGGACGCCCCCTCATGGATATGGAAGCCAAAAAATCCTTCTCCCTTCTCTCCCGCCTGATTCCTGATTCCAGTAATTTCCGCCGCAATAATGCTTCCTCCATAGGTGTCATAGAACTTTACGATTCCCTGTATATCCGGGTAATTTTCATTTCCGGCAATCACTGCACAGGCGTCCGGCTCTTGTGGAAGCTTCATAGGCGCTCCCCCTTTTTTACGATTATTCTTCACATTCTATGACCGGGACGCCCTTTTTAGAACCCGCTCCGCATTCTTTCTAAAAATCCGATCCAACTGACTCTCCCGGATTCCGGCAAGCTTCAATCCATCCCACAGCCGTTCCATATCCTCCGTCTTCGGGATATCTTCATGCTCCATTCCGTCAAATCCGTCAAAATCGGTTCCTATCGCGGGAAATTCACTTCCCCCTGCGTCAAGCATATGCTTGATATGAGCCGTCATCGCATCGATCCCCGACACCCTTGTGCCGGAAAGAAACAGTCCGTAAAAGTTAAGCCCCGCTATGCCTCCCGCCTCCGACAGCCTTCGTATCATTGCATCCGTCAAATTTCTAGGATGGCTGCAAACCGTCCTGCAGTTGGAATGGGAAGCCACAACCGGCCCCTTTACACAGTCCATGATGTCCCAGAAAACGCCGTCCGAAGCATGAGAAACATCTACGATCATCCCCAGTTCCCCGGCGAATGCAAGAGCCTCTTTCCCGAAGGGCTTCAGCCCCCGGCTCATCACCCGTTCATCCCTGCTGTTCGGATATCCGAAACAATTTTCGTAATTCCAAATAGGCGTAAGCAGGCGCACCCCTTCCTGATACAGCTTTGTCAGGCGCTCCATTTTTCCATTCACGATTCCGCCTTCCTCTACCGTCAGGACCGCCGACACTTTTCCGTTTTCTTCATTTTTACGAACGTCCCCGTAGGAGCAAGCAAGAGCAAGCTCCTCCGAATACCGCCCGCACTCGCGGCGCAGGATCTTTATCATCCGAAGCACATCCTCATAACATTCCTCATACCCGCCCGGGGCAGAGGGCAGATAGGTAAAACAGGCAAAAAACTGGACTAAGGTTCCCGCCTTCTGCATCTGGGGAATACTGATGCAAAAATTATTCTCTTTTAAATCTGTATCCTTTTCCCGCTCTCTCTCGCACTGCAGAAGTTTCCACAGCGTATCGCAATGCAGATCAATCAGCTTCACTCTTGCTCCATCCTCCCTATATCTTTCTCTTCAGCGTCCGCAGATACTTTTTCTGCTCCGCCGTAATCCGGTTACTCTCAACCGCTTTCTGGACCGCCTTGTTATGAGTCCATTTCTCCAGCCTCCCTTCCGTAAGAAAGGGAAGGGTCTTTTCATACTGCTTTGCCAGCGCAGTCGCAAAATACCATGCGGTCATCATTTTCACATAATATTCTTCGGATTCGACCGCCGCCACCTTTTCCAGATATTCCGTTTCAAACTCCTCGTCCAGATAGTACCGCATCAACATCCCGATCCCATACCGAACTGTATAGACATGTTCCGACGCCATCCACTCTTCAATCTTAGGTTCCAGCTTGGCAAGATGCTTCTTAAAGATCTTCGGCGCCATCATATCGCAGGTCGCCCAGTTATCTACGTAGGGCAGAAATGCATCCAGCGCGCGGATACACTCTTCATAATCCCGGATTCCTTCGATCAAAAAAGCATGCAGGTTATTTTCTTCATAATAATCATGCAAAAGCACCTTCATAAATTCCCCGGCATCCTCCGATTTTCCATATTCTTTGGCAAATTTTCTGAGTACCGGCGTGCGCACACCGATAATTCTGTCCTTATCCACCGTCGGTATCAGCTTCGCATGAAAATCCCTGTACTCCGGATCCTGAAGCTCAAACAGCCTGCCCTGCACCGACTCTATTATCTTATTCCTATTCATAAGTAACCCTCCTTATTCCCTTTCGCGAAAACTGTTTGCCTGCCGCGCACATCGGATTTTTATCAGTCCATACCTGAGCCCGTCCCTAATAAGAACTAAAATAAAAGATGTCCACGGGTAATATGCAGGATTATTTTCTAACAGGCAGATACAGCCGAATCTCCCGGTTGCACTAGACATCCGCAATCCCCATCTGCTATACTGTATATCATATCACAGGAAACAGCCGAATACTATAACGAGAATCTTTCAGGAGTGTATGAATATGAGAAATATCCGATTAACGATAGAATATGACGGAGGCCGCTATCAGGGCTGGTCCCGTCTTGGTAAAGACGAATCTACCAATACGATTTCCAACAAGATCATCGACGTGATCCGCAAGATGACAGAAGAAGAACCGGAACTATTCTGCGGCATGCGCACCGAAGCCGGGGTCCACGCCTACGGTCAGATTGCAAATTTCAAGACGGACTGCGATATGGACGTTTTAGAAATCCAGCGTTACTTAAACCGCTATCTCCCTATGGACATTGCCGTCACTGAGACAAGGCTGGTTCCGGAGCGCTTCCACGCGCAGTTAAATGCAAAAGCGAAGATCTACGTCTACCGCGTCACCATCAATTCCGTTCCCAGCGTATTTGACCGCAAATATGCCTATCACAGTTTCCGCCGCCCGGATAAAGCCCTGATGGAGCGGGCGTCCCGGTACCTTACGGGCCAGCATGATTTTAAGAATTTTTCCTCTTCCAAACAGAGCAAATCAACGATTAAGAAACTCTACAAGGTAGAGATCTATGAAGATATGGAAGAAATGCAGATTACTCTTGTAGCCGATGATTTCCTGCATAACATGCAGCGGCTCATCGTCGGGACGCTGCTGGACATCGGAATCGGCAATCGGCCTGCAGGCGTCGTCAACGCTATATTTTCAGGGGACGCTGCTCCCAGCGCCCCCTGTGATCCGAAAGGAATGTATCTGCAGGAAATTATTTACGAATAATTTCTTCCTTCCTTTTGTAATAAATCCCATAGACCGTGATGCCTGCGATAACCAGAATCAGCACCGCGATCATCACATAAAGCACTACCGGCGCCGGTTCTTTAAACAGCTCCTCTTCCTGTGAACTTTCATTCTGGCTGTTCATCAACTCCGTGCTGGTAAGCGTCTGATCCTCCAATGCCCCCGCCGCGTTCTGAAGGGACTTAAGCGCCTCGTCCCTCTCTGCCTGGGAGGCATTGGGATTTCCAAGAACCCCTTCCGCGTTCTTTACCGCTTCTTCCAAAGCGGCATAACTTTCCTTTGTATAATTCTTCTTTGCATATCCTTTCGCGGCATTCACCGACTGCTGAAGATTTTCATCTCCAGCCGGAGGCTGAACGGACGGCGTTTCCTCTCCCTCTCCATGCTCTTTCGTCTCCGTCCCGTCTGCCGGCTCTCTGTGATCTCCCGCCAGCACGGCTGCCGGAAGCTGCCCAAGCTTCGCCGTTCTTTTCGACGAGCCTTCCGCCAGCGTCAGGGCGTCTTCCTCTGCTTCCACCGTAAACGACCCGCCTTCTGCCACGACCCTGCCAAGGGTAAGCGTCTCTTCTCCTCTTGCAAACAGCGGCTCCCTTCCCGCAATGTACAGATTAAGCGTCCCGCTCTCCGCCTGATATCTTGCCTCGCATACCTTTGTCTTTCCGGTAAGCGCCTCCTCAAACTGAAAAGCCGCTTCTAATCTCTCCGCAGTATCGGAAGTAACCTTCAGGGTAAGCTGCAAGGAAGACAGCATCTGTCCGTCCGCCCCCGGAAGAGCGAGCCTTACCTTAACTCCCTCCCCTTCCGCTTCCAGATAAAGTGCGTCCTGCCCCCCGGCCGACACCTTAAGGGGCAGTACCGCCATCAGCACAAGCGCCGCCGTCAGGATACCTGTCAAATATTTTCTCATGCTCTACTCCTTTTTAGGGGCTTTCAAAATACTCCCACAGCCCCTTTCCACACATTACTTTCCGCCGCTTAACTGGATGACGGGCAGCTCTCCCGGCATCCCTTCAAACAGGGAATCACTGACCATTCTCTGTCCTTCGTTGGTTTCTGCGTTGTCTACTCGATACAGCTCCGCACGCACCTTCTCTATCGTCTTCAGACAGTCCGTATCCTCCGGGCTGATCCAGTAAATCCATGTTCCGTCCGAAACGTCCCGGACATTTCCGCTGTCCAAAACTTCTGCAAGAATAATCTGATCCGCCTTCAGCGCCCCATCCATATCCCTGCTTCCCACTAGGTTTCCATTCTGGTCATACAGCATCACCACGTTATAGGAAGGGTTCCCCTTATATGCGCCGGTAAATACAACCGATCCTGCCGGGATCACATCCTCTGCATTTTCTCCGTATCGATAATCCGCCCCAAGCCGTCCGATCGCCGCAGTTTGCTCTCCGGTACGGCGAAAATCCACATTATCTCCGGTTACACCCAGTACATCCAGTTCGGATACTGCAATTTCCGTCTCCCTCTGGCCCTTTATCACAAGCCTTGCCGCCGTCGACCGATAGGAGGCAATATTCCTGCTGTTTTTCTCGGTAAAATATACGCTCTGAGTTTCCGTTTTGTCAAAGGTTCCCTCTGCCGTCTCCTTCCACTCTCCGTTTCCGTCGCGAAGCCAGATACTGTAACTTCCCACCGGCGTCCCCTCCATAACCGTATATTTAAAGCCTGTGAGCGTAAGCTCCTTGTGGAACTCAATCTCCACTTCCGCCTGTTCTCCCACAATGCCTGTATAGGTGGTATTATGACTGCCGTCAATCATCCGTTCCTCGGGCCTTGGCTCTCCCGGTCCGCAGGAAGTATCCTTATCTTTTCCTTCTTTTACGCCCTCGCTGGTTGCAAGCATGCCCTTTGCAGTAATCGTCCAATCTGTTTTATCGATACAGCCTTCATGCTCAATCTTAAGAGGTTCCAGATACTTTGGAGCAGAACGGTTCAGATACTGATCCACCACCGTAACCTTATAGGTAATAACCCGGTTATTCATCGTCGTCACAACGTCGCTGAAGGTTCCTTCCTCCGCCTCTTTCTTCGTCACAAATCCTGCCAGTTCTTCCTCCGTCTCTCCGCCGGAAACGGTGCACCGTACAATCTCATACCCAAGTACGTCCTCTTCCGGTATCTGTTTGGAAGTCAGGGTGAAATCAACCTGATTTGCAGCAGACTGATTCACCTTAGCGGCCGCGGCATCCCCGACGGCTTCTGTGGTTCCCGTCTCGTCAAGCATACTCTGGCCATGCTCTAACCTATAAACCCTAGAATCGTCATTCACATAGTAAACTGCCCTCGCTTCCCGCTCAAACTGGGCCGCGTAATTTTGCGTCGCCTCATCCGGCGTCATACCCCAGCGCTCAAAAAATTCCAGCAGATTCTTCTCTGCCGCCCCGCAGGACAGCCGCATCAGGATCTGATCCGAATTTCCCGCAAGCGAAAGGGGAACGCCTCCCGGCGCCGGCGCTGCGGCCGGATTTCTCGCATAGCTGTCAACCCTTGCAAAAAACAGGCTGTTAAGCTGCTCTGCATGGTCTTCGTAGGTTTTATAATTATATCCGTCGTCATAGGCAAGATGAAGCTGCCAGTACATGCCAAGCTGCGTAAACACATTAGCGGCACGTCCTTTCGTGCCAGAGGTAACCTTCCGGTACACCTCTCCATACTGGAACCTGACGCTGTCATTGGTATCCTTCGCCTGTGCAAGCACCGAATAATAGTTGTTGGTAATCTCCGCCGCCGCATAAGCGCCCTGATTGATACAGTGGCCGATCTCATGGGCGATTCCCCATCCAAAGTACCGGCCCTCCCGATACCTTCCGGCTTCATCAGACTGCACCGGCACACCGCCCATCATGCCTGCCGTCTCATTCCACTCAATACCGATGTGGCTGCCCGACGCATACATAAATGCGCCTGCGAACATTCTCTGGTAACGGATATTCAAATGCCGGTTCGGAAATCTGTCCTTCTCTGCCGCAGCGTTATTGTTCAATCCCTTATGCTGGTAGAACAGGTACATCATATCCTCCATTGCGTTCATGGAGCCTACCAGTCTCTGTGCACGCGTCTTCACGTCGCCGGTTCCGGTTCCAGTCCAGATCTGCTGGGCGGGAAGAGAGAGAAGCATGGTATCCAGCATAATGTCCGACGCTCCCAGAATACAGTTCTTCGCATCGTAAGCATATCTGACCAGCTCATGCTTCGACCCGCTGTGATACTCTTCATGCAGCTCGCTGATCCGCTCCATATAGCCGTCCATCTCTGTGAGATACCGTTCTGCCCTTCTTATGCGCTCCGCGGGGTCCGTAACATGATACAGATCCAGTTTGGGAACCTGAACGCCTCCGCTTACCCGAACCGCATAATTCCCCGCTCCCGCAGAGCCTGTATACTGGACATACAGCGCGCCTCCGGCCTCCGCTTTCATCGAAGATAATTTCGGAACCGTAATTGTATTCCGTCCTATTTTGAGAGGAGTCCGGATTGTCTGGGACAACGAAGAGGACTCTGCATGATACTGGGAGGCCACCAGCTGGAGATTGGTAGTTTCCCCGGTCCTCTTGCTGCCATGGCCCACATATACCGTAATCTCTTCTCCGGCCGCTGCCGTAACTCCAAGAGGCTGCCATGCATTAAGGCCCCCGAAGCCCCTGTCTGCATCAGCCGTCGTAATACTGCTGTATATCTGGACCGGCTCGGTTAATGCAGCATTCAGAATCTCCTCCGCCGTCTTAAGCTCCCGCTCTAAGGCTTCCTGATCCGGGTGAAATTCCCCGCTCACCTCATCCGCCGTCTGGAGCCTTAGCCGAAGCTGGTCGATCGTCCCCTGATCCACCTCGCTTTTCAGTTTCGTATGCAGCGGATCTGCATATAACGCCATGATATCGTCTTCCAGCGGATCATAATGGTAAAAATATACCTCTGAAACCGTATTGCTTCCCACCGCAAGCGTACGGGCCATGCCAAACTGAAGCTTCTTTGCCTTGATCACTCTCGGAAGCTTTGCCAAATAATAAACCCTTCCCTGAGCATCGGATTTGCTTTGAAGCGAAACCTTGCCCAAGAAGGTCTCCCCGTCGTTCTCATCCCAGAAACGTACCTGTACGTATCCATAACCAGTACTCTGGACGGATACTTCCTGAAATGCAAATGCTTCCATCTCATACGCCTGATCAAATTCATAAATAATGCCGTCGCTGGCATATAAAGGATTAAAACCGCCGGAATCCCAGCTTCCATGATAGTAATGGGATACTGGATCATTGTCTACAGTTCCCCATGCGGTACCGGCTTCCACATCCTTCGGGCTTTCCAGCATACTGCCCTTTGCCGCTCTGGCGCTGAGAATATGTTCGCTGACCTCTCCGTCTCCGGCCGCGTTAATCCGCTTGTATTTCGGCATATCCGCCGGATCCGGATTAACCGTCTCCGCCACTGCGGTTATAGAAGGCCCGCTTTCTCCAAGATCGTTTACCCCTGTCACATAAACCTCATACTCTTGATGGTTCTTCAAATTGGAAATCGTATAGCCAGAGGATGTAATTCCCTCGATTTTCTTAAATTCTCCCGCGCCTAATTCCCGGTAATACAGATGATAAAAGTCCGTATCCTCCATCGTTTTCCATGAGGCGCTGACCGCCTTAAACTGACCGGTAAGCTTTAAATTGTCCGGCGCGTTCGGTTTCTTGTCCGTCTTTGGCACCGCGGAAACAGGTTCGCTGTAACCGCTCCTCCATGCGCCGTTTACAGACTGAACCCTCACCTCATAGCTCTTATTATTCACAAGTTTATCTTTCTGAAAGGAAGAAATCAAAATACTGTTTCCCTTTACAGACTTTACTTCCTCCCTGCCCTCGCAGGCAATCTGCACCTCATAGCCAGTCACATTTCTGCAGCCATCCCAGCTAACGGTAAAATATTTATTTCCGCAGTCTGCTGCAAGGTTCTGTGGAATATCCATATCCGGCTCAGAAATTCGCTTTTCCATCCCATTGACAAAAGTAACCTTTGAAATCTCCGCAAGGTTGTTATTCTTTTCCATGCCCATGATTTTTAAGGATACTCTCTTTACCGCAATCTGCGGGCCAAGATTAATGCAGATCGCTCCGTCCGAATCCTGCGTCACCGTCACTGCGTTGGTGTCAAGAAGAAAATCCACGCCCTTCCTTACCTGAACGATGTCCGTATGCTCTTCTCCTTCCTCCGTGTAGGTAATCTGGAGCTCGGCCGCAGTAATCCCATTCTCTTTTCCGGATTCAATCACGATTCCGTCCGCTTTGTAGCTTTCGGATTCCGGAAACTCAAACTCAACCGCCACCGGATTCTCCTGAGAGATTTCTCCGCCGTCTTTCCTCGATAATATTACATTGCCTTCATTCTTTAATAGGGAGCTTAAACTGCCGTCCACAGAGGTGCCGCCATCCGGTTCCATTTCAACCGCCGCTGCCGGCACACGGACTTCAACCGAGGAACTGATATCCTCACTGATCTGATAACCTTTTACAAAATACTCCAAATCTACAATATCTACAACTCCGTCGCCGTTCAGATCCGAATTGGGCGACTGCTGTTTCCCGGACTCGATGTCATCGATCAGCCTGTTTTTATCCGCATCGTCAATCACACCGTTTCCGTCCACATCCCCCACAAGCAGGACGCCCGGATGAGCCTGTGCCTCCTCGTAAGAATAACCGCTGACAAACCCTGTCGTAAGCCATACGCTGTAGGCCCATCCGTCCACCGAAATCTCCTGCCTGTATTCGGCAAACCCTGGCGCAGACACCGTCAGCGTATAAGTTCCGGCGGGAAGGTCCTCAAAAGAAACCCCGCCCTCCGCCGCAGACTTCCCGGAGTCTTCCTTCAGCACGATCTTTTCCTCATTCCTGCCTGTAAGCGAAACCGTAAATACCGTTTCCTTATCCAGAATCACCGCCTGCGAGACTGACACGTCAACCTGGCCGTTACATTTCACGCCTTTCTCCGTCTGCGGTTCCTCCTTCTGTATTTCTTCCGTCTCTTTCGTCTCTGCTTCCACAGAACCCGTCTCTGCCTCCGCAGAATCTGCCTGCTCTTTTGAGGTCTCCCCCTTTGTTTCCTCCGGCTCTTCCTGTTCGTCCACAGACTCACTGCTCCCCACTGTGCTGTCTGGCACATCTGTCTTCACCTCTTCGGCAGATGCCGGAAGGCACGGAGTAAAAATCAGAACAAGCGCAAGCAGACATGAAATCATCCGCTTCATACTCCTCTCCTTTCTTGCTGTATCCCCTTAATTTATTCTGTATATACGTTAATATATCATGACGGCCTCACAAATATCAACATAATTTCCACAATAATTTACAGATTTATCCTCTGTCGGCTGTTACATTATAAGCTTAGGACTTAATCCCTTCAAAAAGCTTCTTTATGACAGACGTATCAACTGCATACTCCCCCTTCTCTTCCGGATATTCCCCGATTTCACAGATCAACATATGCTCATCGTCTATAAACGTCCATGCGTAAATATCCTTTTTATACAGCGTCTCGTTATAGGTATAGGCCAGGCTGACATACGTTACCTTCCTGCCGTCCGCCTCAAGCTCCTGCTCTTCCTGATACTCGATATCGCTGTATCCCTCCATCGTCTCATAGGTCTCTTTGTCCTTCAGTTTGCTTTCCGTATAAAACTGTTTATCCTCCGGCCCGTACAGGGTTTCCATGGTATACGCGGCAAAATACGGCCCGTCTCCTTCTTTATAAAAACACAGATAGGTATCCTCCGAATACTGGTCTAACTTCATTCCTTCCCGCGGAGAAATGGCAGCCTCCCTTTCGCCGTTCCAGTCTTTCAGAATATAATTCCCGTCCTGATCCTTCTCAAGCTCCGGCTCCACTGTATTCTCTTCCGCAACAGTATCGTCGTCCTTTTCCAAATCCCCCATAATATCCATGGAATCCGACTGCGCCTCCAAAGCCTCCGCAGGCGCCTCGATCTTATCCAAATGGTTAAACTCCTCAAACTCCAACACAAGCCTCAGGTCCTGGAAGGTAATTTCATTTTCCTCCTCGTTGGGAATTTCAAGATCCTCCCCATCCTTCCCGGACAAAACGAGAGAAACCGACTCCGGCATCATATCGTCCCGGTATACCCGGAAAGTAACGTCAAGCTGCGCGTCTCCAAAATCCAAATCCTTTCCGTCATTCCCAAACATGCTGTCCATCACCCCTCCCACGCCTCGGGAAATGCTGCTGTCTACCGACGTGGTTATTACGTAAAGTTCCCTGCCGTCCTTCTCTTCGGCCTCTTTTTCCAATTTCAGCTTCGTTCCTTTCTCCAGATAGTTCTCCAGATTCATCAGCGCGGCAATATTGTTTTCCTCATCTTCGTCATTTTTTACCTTTGTCCAGTCGTCTCCCAGCTTTGCATAGGTCGTAAACCCCGAACCATCCTCCTCCGGTATGCAATAGAGCTCCATATCCATCGCCAAATCTGCAAGATCTGCTTTTACGCTGCCTTTCATATGACAGGCCCCGGATTCTTTCACCGCGTCGATGTCCATATCGATGGTCATATCAAATCCAAGAGACAAGCCGCTCTCTTTTATGCCTACGCCCGCTTCCATCAGCATATTCCCGGAAAATGATTCCGCTTTACTGGTATTTTCCACTGCCTTTCTCATGATATCCGCGGCGGTCGGCTCCCTTCTGCATCCGCTAAGCATCATAAGGACCATTCCCGCCGCCAGCAAAAACTTTCCTGTATTCCTCTTCATTTTGTTTCCCCTATTCCTTCCTTTGTATTTTTCCATAGATTTCTTCCAGCAGTTCCTCAATCTCCGGATAGAGGAAACCGTTTCCTGAATCTTCATCCTGTGCCACGCACGACAGCTTATAGGTATCATCCAGCACAATCCATGAATCGCATCTTCTTACCCCAGAGCCGTCATTCCTCTTATAGGCAGATACCACATAATTAATCTTCTGCCCCGCTGCTTCTAACGTCTGTATCTCCCCCATCACAATATTCTCCGCTCCATTTTGCTCGGACATAGCCAGATTCATTCTGATGCCGTGCAGAATATCATCCTCCGAAGCATTTTCATAAATGTCATACACCAGCGTGGACACAGCGTCTCGCTTCGTATCAAAACACTCCAGATAAATCATATGGCCGTCCGGTTCGAAATCCGTTTCAAATCCCTCCGGGGCTTTCACCTCTACCCGGATAGCGTCCGATAAATCAGACAGTGAATATACGCCTTTTTCTGTCTTTTGCTCCTCCGGCTCTTCCTCCTTCTTAATCTCCACATTCTTCCAACTCTCCTGAAGCTTTGTGTCGTAAGGAATCGCAAAAGGCCCCTCTTCCATTTCCTTTAATTCATTGTATACCTCCCGCCTGTCTGCCGTCTCTGACAGATGGTAGTCCGCATCCTCCTTTTTCCAGAACTGAAACCCGTACAGATAACTCTCGCACACCTCGTCCCAGCTTTCAAATTCCTCCTGAAGCTTCTCTGCCACCGCAAGAGACTGATCCATGCACTCCTCTAAATTAATATATTCCGCCTGATAGCAGTCGCCGAGAACCTGAAGCGCCCGCGAATAATCCCACGCGTCCACCGCTTTCTCCCCCATCGCATGATAGGCCCGGTACGCCGCCTGAAATTCTTTGGCGTCCCCATTTTCACGCTCCACCCGGTTAAGCAATTCCTCCTCGTCAAGCGATAAAAGGTCGTGTTTTTTCATCTCACTGATAAATTCCCGGTATTTTGCCCGGTGTCCTCCCTCCAGCAGCTTATTCACCTGCCCGATAGCGCTTTCACGGTCCGAGATACCCCAGCCGTCCGCCAGCGCTATCTTAATCGCCTGCTGATATATGTCCCGGTTGTCCTCAGACGCTCCGCCCACGCATCCCAGATCCTTTCTGTTATATTCCGTATAAATCGCATAGGCCGAACAAATCCACTGAACCGTATCGCTGTCCACATCCGCCTGTACAAACTCTGACGGTTCGTACGACTCTGCAAAATAATAGCCCAGCCCGCCCATGGACAGTTCTTCTTTCTGCTCTTCCTTCTGCTCTTTCTTCTGCTTCTTTTCTTCCTTTTCTTCTCCGCCGCCTGCTCCGCATCCTCCCGCCGCCATGCCAAACAGCAGCGCAAATGCCAGAAAGATTATTATTTTCCTCATCATTTCCCAGTCCTCCTGTATACATTCATAATCACAATCTTATCCCGCACAATAATCTCTTCTTCCTCAGGCGTAAATTCCCGGTCAGTCACCACCGCCGTATAATCGCTCAGACCATTGATTTTAACCATGGACTGCCTGCCGAATTTCGAATGATCCACGACCAAATATGCCTTCTCGCAGCGGCGCGCCGTTTCTCTTTTTAGAAACGCCTTATCCACCGTCGGCGTCATAACCTCCAGCCGGCCGCTGATCGAAGCCGCCCCAAAAAATCCAACGTCAAACCGGAAATCCTGCAAAAAACCAGTCGCATAGTACCCCATCATACTTCCCGTAGACTTCTGCATCCGGCCGCCGCACACAAAAAGCTCCGCGCTGCTCTGATTCATAAGCTGCGCGATCTCCAGATCATTGGTTACAATGGTAATTCCCTGAACAGAGCCGATCCTCTTAGCGATCTCATAGGTAGTTGTTCCCGCATCTAAAAATACCGTATCGCCGGGAGAGACAAGTCCCGCGCATCTCTCTGCGATCTTATTCTTTTCCCTCATATTACGGATCTGCTTGTCCTCATAGGATACCTCCTGCTTTGCCACCGCTCCTCCGTGGCACCGCTCAATCCTTCCGGTTTCCTCAAGCTTCAGCAGATCCCTGCGAATCGTCATGGCGCTGACATTAAGCTCCCTTGCCAGTTCCTCCACCTGCACGCTTCCGTTCTGCTGCGCCAGTTCAATAATCCTAGCCTGCCTCTTTGCCGCCAGCATATTCATCCCTCCTAGTTTTCCCGATCCTCTCCTCAATAGCCTCAATTCGAAGCAAAGCTTCTCCTTACATGCTTCCGTTTCGATTCCCTGAATCCTTTTTTCCATTTTACCACAATCCCGCCGGATTCTCACTATAATCTCTTCAAAAAATAAAACAGGAAGAGACCGCAGCCAACTAAAAGCTGCCGTCCCTTCCTCATTGTCTGGGCTGCCGTTTCCCGGCAGACCCTCTCAATATCCATACTACATGAAAATACTAAGTACCAGTACCTCTACCACGCCGATTGCCCATGCAACCGTAGAGGTTACCGACCAAACTGTAAGCTGGTCTTTTGCTTCCTGAACGCCAAGCGTCCGATTGACTACCCAGAAGTAACTGTCGTTAAAGTATCCGAAGAACAGAGAGCCAACGCAGCATGCAACCGTTCCCAGAAGCGGGTTTGCGCCTGCCGCGATCAAAATCGGCGCTGAAATACTTGCCGCCGTCGTCATAGCCACCGTACCGGAACCCTGAATAAACCTCATCGCCGTAGAAATAACCAGAGGCAGTATCATGATCGGGATCGCGGTCTGCGCAAGTCCCTCCGCCATAAAGGTTCCAAGCCCGGAATCCTTGATGATCTGTCCGAGGGCACCGCCTCCGCCTGTTACCAGCATAATAATCCCTGCAGACATCATACCCTTTTCCATCTCGCTGACAACCGTCTGCCTGTCAAGGCCGCTGCCCAGCGTAAAGATCGCAACGATCAGACCGAGGCCCACCGCAACGATCGGCTGTCCAAGAAAAATCAGGACCTGCATAATGCCGGCCGTCTGTCCCAGAGCCGTCGCAACGGTATTGATCAGGATCAGGATAATCGGCAGGAGCAAAGGCAGGAAGGATACAAATGCGCCGGGAAGCCCTTCGGTATCCATTGCAAACGCATTGTCGTAATCCGGTTCCTGATAAGGCATCTCTACAATCTCGCCGTCCTCGTTCTCAATACGGTAATATTTCTTGGAAAGAAACAGTCTCGCATAAGCGATACATCCGATTGCCATCGGAATAGAAAGCACGATAGAAAGCAGGATATATTTTCCTACGTCCACTCCGAAAATACCGCACACGCCGAGAGGACCCGGTGTCGGCGGAACCATGGAGTGCGTGATTACAAGACCCGCAGCCAGCGCTACGCCAAGGGCAATCACCGATTTCTTCGTTGCCTTGGAGATCGCCTTTGCGATCGGCGCAAGCACCACAAATCCCGAATCACAGAAAATCGGAATGGATACAAGGAAACCTGTCAGCGCCAACGCTTCCTCTTCCCTCTTCTTTCCAAACAGCTTCAGGAAGGTATGGGCCATCGTTTTGGCCGCCCCCGTCACCTCAAAAAGCTGTCCCATCATAACGCCGAAACCAATGATAATACCGATACTTCCCAACGTTCCACCAAAACCGGAAGTAATCGAGTTGACAATACCAAAGATCTTCCCATCCTCCAGCGTAATGTTCACCAGCGGCATGCCGCCGATTACGCCGACGATTACGGTACAGATGATCAGCGCAAGAAACGCCTGCACCTTCGTCTTCAACACCAAGAATACCAGTACGATAATACCGATTGCAAGGCCAATCAGCATTCTCTGTCCACTAAGTCCGTTTACCATACAATTTTACCTCCTCTTCCTCTCTCGCATTCCCATAGAGACCCGGCCGTTTCAGCGTTTTTTGCCGTCCCGGCTGGGAAATACTTCTTAAAGGAACACTTATCTAATAAAATGTAACCCTGTTACGGGCTTTCCCGCGTCCCTCCGGCGCATCCGGAACTAGACGCGAAACCTCTTATGCCGCAGTTTCCTTAATCAGATTCCTACGACACAAAGTTCGGCGCGTATTTCGCCGCCAATAAAATAGCCTCGATCATGCTGACTGCGCTGACAATGCCCTTTCCGGCAATGTCAAACGCTGTGCCATGGTCAACCGACGTACGCAGGATCGGCATACCGTTGGTAATTGCGATCGTCTTCTCAAAATCCAGCGTCTTGGTCGCAATATGCCCCTGGTCATGGTACAGGGAGAGAACGCTGTTGTATTTTCCAATTGCCGCCTGGTGGAAAACGGAATCTGCCCCGATAGGGCCGACAACCTTGTATCCCTCTTTCTGTAATTCCTCGATCGCCGGTGTGATCTCGTTTACTTCCTCCCATCCAAAGAGCCCGTGCTCTCCGCTGTGAGGATTGAGCCCCGCAATCGCCATCGTACCATCCTTCACGCCAAGCTTACGGAGGGCCTCCGTGCACCGCTTCACATAATCAATAATCCTCTCTTTAGTAATCATGTCCAGCATTTCGCGCAGAGACACATGTCTCGTCAAAAAGAACACCCGCATTCCATTTGTCTCAAACATAGTAAGGGGATCTTCCGTGTTCGTAAGCGCGCCGAAAATCTCCGTATGTCCGATAAAATTAATACTTCCCGCTCTTAATGACTCCTTGTTGATCGGCGTGGTCGCCACAGCATCAACCTTTCTTTCATTCGCAAGCTCAATACACTTTGCAATATATTGGTATGCGGCTTTGCCGCACATTCCATTGACCTTCCCAAATTCAAATTTGGACATGTCAATATTGCCTAAATCAATGAGGTTTAAAACCCCTTCGGAAAAATTGCCGTC
Source organism: uncultured Dorea sp. (assembly GCA_910584095.1). GTDB lineage: Bacteria > Bacillota > Clostridia > Lachnospirales > Lachnospiraceae > Claveliimonas. The sequence goes on from CAJTYU010000008.1 coordinate 48,516, forward strand.
CTCAGGTTTCTCGATCACATGAATGCTGAGAGAAACGCCGCTGATCTTGATGGCATTTTCCATAATCGTCTTATCTCCTACAACAACGCAGTCCGCCGCGTCAAATACTTCCTTTGCAGCGACTGACTTTGCCACAATCTCCGGGCCGACTCCCGCCGGATCCCCGATTGGTACTGCAATAAGTGGTTTGCTCATACTATTCCATCCTCGCTTTCTTAGATAAAAACACCTGTGTTTTACAATTAGATATACAGCTTCTCCTTCAGATAGGTAATGCAGCGGTTGATGGCGTCGTTTTCCCCTTGGCTTCCGCCCTTTGTAATGATATGGACGCCCTCAAATTCGCCTTTCAGGAACTGGCCGTAGGCCGCCAGCGGAAGCACCTCGTCCGCAAGGCTAAGACCCGCCGTCCGAAACCTCTCGCACACGGATACCGTCACATCCCCGCCGCTGGTATACAACCCTCGAAACGACGGCTCTTTCTTAAAAATCCGATATGTAATCTCAGCTAGCCCGGTATTGATCAGCCCGGTAACCTCATCCATCGTCGCGTCATAACGCTCCATATAAGGCCCGAAATCGATCCGGTTCTCCGGATAAATACCGTCCCCGGTAACCGTCAGAACCAAATTGCGGGCAGATTTCTTTAGGATCTCCTCCGCTACGCGGCCAATCTCCGCCTGCCTGCGGTCCTCGTCCTCCAGAAGCTCCTTTGTCTTCACAAAAACATTGTAGGTCTTCTGGGACAGCCACAGCTCCTCCATCTGCTTCTGGGTATGGGGATTCACACTTCCTACCACCGCAAGGATCCTGCTCTTTCTCTCCCGCTCTGTGGGAACGATCAGCTTTCTTGCCAAAGTCGCGGTAAATACACCCGGATCCACCGCCACCGTCTTTAGCTTGCTTGCAATCACCGCGTCCGCGATCAGATCCAGATCCTCCTGCGTCACACAGTCGCAGACGATGATCCTGTTTCCCTCCGCCACATGGGTATTCAGCAAATAAGACAAATACTCCGCTCCATGCATCAGATCCTTCATCAAAATCGAGGATACCTGATACTTACTCTGCTCCTGAAACAGCACTGCCGCCTCCGACACCTTCACCGGCGTTTTCGGATCAATGGCAATATCCGTCTTGTGGAGGGGCAGACCGTTCACAAGCATATAGCCTCCGATCACAATCCTGCCGGAAGAGGGAAAACAAGGCGCCACAATCGCAACATAATCTTCGCCCAGACAGTCCAGCATGGCGTCCGTTTCACTTCCTAAATTCCCTCTAAGAGTACTGTCAATCCTCTTGGAATATACTCGAACCTCATCATTCTTTAACAGGTTGCACACATTCTGTACCCTGTTATAAGCAATCTCCGGGGCAGCGCCCCTGCTGTCCGTAGGATACAGCACACAGTCACAGTCCGAGATAGACGACAGCTCAATACGCTCGGAATTCATCACGGTATACGCTTTGTAATCCATCTTCTTCAGAAGTACGCCCGTCGCATTAGCCCCCGTCAGATCGTCTGCAATCACTACACACTGCGGCATGGTTAAAGCTCCTTTCATTGAAAAACACTTTTTGTTCATTTATGTTTTTATTGTACTCCTGTTGTTCGATTTTGTCAATAAAATCTATCATTTATCAAGAAGTAAATGGAAATGATGAATGTATGAATGCGGTACATAGGGCGTATCTCCCACCCTAACCGCAGCCAAAATGTTTATTTGTGTTAAAAATGGTATTTATTTATCCATCAGTACCTCTACTGCTTCTTTTAATGTGGAAGCCTCTCCCACATTTCCCGGAAAAATGATGTAGGGCGTCATCGGGAATTTGCTCTCCTTTCCGGTCTGCCAAACCGGAATCCCCGGCCTGATCTGGCCTAATACATTGGCCTTCTTTACTGCCAGAGCCTTTGTCCCCACATCGCTGGAGGTGATGCCTCCCTTGGCGATCACAAAGCTTGGCGTAACGCCAAGGCGCCCCACCAGAGACTGTACCGCGTCGGAAATCTTCACAGAGAGCCTCAGCTCATCCTCCTTATCTCCCGTATCCGCCGTAATCAGCGCTCTTGTAGTATAACAACACACCGTCTTTCCGGCTCTGATGCACGCCTCCTCTGCCGCAAGACATCTTTTCACCTCCGTCTCAAAGGCCGCGTCGTCCTTCACCAGCGTTGCGTCCAGTTCGATAAATTCAAGATCGGTAAGCTCCTTCAGACACTCCACCTGTTTTGTGGTCTTATCTGTATGGGAACCGACTACGATGATCCCTCCGTTTGCAGTCTCCTTCACCACCATCTTATCTCTGGTAAGCAGCGGCTGGTCTGTCACGCCGCCAAGAACCTTCACGATCGCCGCCGCTGTGCGGAACATAAATACCTTCCCCTTCGCCATAGCGCGATACAGGGCTGTACAGAATACCTTCACGTCCGTATAATCAACGGCATTTACGATAATCTTGTTAAAATCCTTTACCGCAAGAAGCTGCTGTTCGATCTTGTCAATCTCCATATTGTGGATATCCTCTAAAGAAATACAGGTTACGTCCTCTGCCCTGTAGGCTCCCTTCGTCTTCTCCTCCACATACTCCGGCATAGCCGCGGCGCTGTAGCCGAAGGTCTTATCCTTTGCGAACTCCGTCTCGTTGGCCGGAATCAGCTCTTCGCCGTATTTCACATAATGTACGTTGTCAATGGTAAAGCGGCCGCCTTCCTTAAAGAACGGACAGAGAATCTCCCCGTCGATGGTCTTGCCGGTATTCTTCTCGTAATTCTTCTTCAAAAGCTCTGTCTCCAAAGGAAAATGTCCCCTAAGCGTACTGTCGCTCCTACTGATAAAGATGTATTCCTTCCCGGTCTCCTTTGCCACCTGATCCACCACAGCCGCAATCTCATTATGAGCTTTTGTGGTCTGTTCCACCGTAAAGCCTCTGGAATTGGTCAGGACATAGAACAGATTGTTCTCCTCCTCAAATCCCTGACGGATACTGTCCTTCTCCCAGTTGGTATAAACAGAAATATCGTGCACCGTCTGAACCCCCGTGGGATCGTCGTCCAGAACCACGATCTTTTTATGGTTCGCTGCGATCTCTTTATTCAGCAATTCATCAATATATGCCTCGTCAATCTTCTTATATGAAGCTAAAACTTCTGCATTCAATGCCATATCTGCAATCCTCCTTCTTCCTCCGGCCGGCGTCTCATTTGTTCTGCCAGCCGAAAACCCCTATCTGTTACTCTGCCTTCTTTACTTCTACGTCGGCAAGCTTTTCAAAATACTGTATGATTCCGCCGTGATCGTCCTCCATATGTCCATGGATCTTTAAGGTCTGGAGAATCTCATAAAGCTGCGCCGTATAAGGGATCGGCACGTCAATGGCATGAGCCGTATTTACCACATTCTTAATATCCTTGTGGTTGATGCGGATCGGTCCGCCCGGCTTAAAGTTCCTCTCAATGATCATTGGAACTTTTGCGTCAAGCACGGCGCTTCCCGCAAGCCCGCCGCGGATTGCCTGATATACCTTCTCCGGGTCTGCGCCCGCTTTCGCCGCAAGGACAAACGCCTCGGAAACTACTGCGATGTTATTATTTACAATAATCTGGTTCGCCAGCTTGGTCACGCTTCCGCTTCCGGAGGGTCCGATCAGCAGCGCAGAATTTCCAAGGATGTCGAAATACTTCTTCATTGCATCAAAATCCTCCTGATCTCCCCCTGCCATAATTGCAAGGGAACCCGCAACCGCTCCCGGTTCTCCGCCGGATACCGGCGCATCCACGAATCCCACGCCCAGCTTCTTTAAGCCCTCGTAACACTCCTTAGACTCAACCGGCGTAACAGAACTCATGTCGCATACCACCGCGCCTTTTTTCACGGTAGAAGCTACGCCGCCCTGGCCAAAGAGAATGGCTTTGGAAATAGCCCCGCTTGGAACCATGATAATAATCCTCTCGCACTGCTCGCCGATCTCTGTGTAAGAAGCTTCTACAGCGCCCGCCGCCACTACGTCCGCCACTGCTTCCTTGTTCAGATCTGCGACCAGAAGTTCCTCTCCTGCATTCAGAAGGTTCTTTGCCATCGGCCTTCCCATGATACCCAATCCAATAAATCCTAACTTCATACTTCTCTTCTCCTTTTCTTTTTCTTCTCCGTCAGACAGCGCCTCCTGTCCGGGACCTCTGTCTGCCTGTTATTTTTTGTTTTCTTGTTACTTTCTGATTCTATTCTATTGCATACCGGTATACCGGTCAATCCCTAAAATCCATTTCTCCATTTTCACTAAAAATACAGGTGTGAAATTAGTGAAAATTCCCATAAATACTGGGTCTGTTAGTTATTTAATTAACATTGAAATCCTATTTTTTTCTCCGGTTTCCTCTTGAAAATCAAAGCGAAACATATTACAATTTAGAAAAATAAGCAATTAAAAATCTGCCAAGATTGTTATTTCCAAAACATATAACAATCTGGAAACAAACTAATCTCATGAACATTTAGGGAGGAAGCAACATGATAACCGGAATATTAACCGCGGCTCTGACGTCCGCACTCGTATTTTCAATTGAAACTGCTGAAACCACCAATACCTTTACCCACTGTCTCAACGAAGCTCAGTGTTTTACCGATGAGAATCAGGACGGTTTCTGCGACTACGCAGGAAGCGGCGGCTGTATCGACGCCAACGGCGACGGCATCTGCGATTATTACGGTTCCCATTCCGGATGCGGCTACGGAGGCGGAAATGGGAATAGCGCCGGAAACGGAAATGGCGCTGGAAATGGGAATGGCGCAGGAAGCGGCGGCTACATCGACTCCAACGGCGACGGCATCTGCGATAACTATGATTCCCAATCCGGTTCCGGCTATGGCGGCGGGAATGGAAATGGCGGCGGTGGCGGCTACATTGACTCCAACGGCGACGGCATCTGCGATAACTACGGTTCCCAGTCCGGCTCCGGCTATGGCGGCGGGAATGGAAATGGTGGCGGCGGATACGGCCACCACGGCGGAAATGGCGGCGGACGCGGTCACCACGGCGGACGCGGCAGATAACCGGAAACGCGAGAATAACTGCCCCAACAATAATAACTGATCTATTTTGCTGAAAAATAAAAATCATGTTAAATGCAGCCAGCTCTCTTCGATCTTTCCGATACCGGATGAAGAAGCTGGCTGCATTATGTAAGTATATAATTTCTATCTCCGGTCTGAACTCTCTGCCAGATCTCCGAATACCGGCGTCGCAAGTCCAAATCCGCCTGAAACTGTCATGATCTGTCCGGTTGTAAATGCCGAATCATCGCTTGCAAAATATACAACTGCCGCGGCAATCTCTTCCGGCAGGCCCATTCTGCGGATCGGAGTATGCTTTAAAAACAGATCGCGGAAGCCATCCGTCAGATTGTTCTGCACAGCGTCCGTTGCCGTCATGCCCGGCAGCACTGCATTACAACGGATATTATGCCTTGCTTCATGAACCGCCGTCAGCTTCGTCAGGTAATTGATCGCCGCCTTGCTGGTTCCATAAGCAACCTGAGAAATATCCGGAGTAGCTCCTCCTACGGAAGAAATATTGATAATGCTTCCGCCGCCCGTCTTTGCCATCTGCTTAACCGCCGCCTGAGACGCGATAAATACGCTCTTCAGATTGATATTAACTGTATTAATAAATACATTAACATCTGTATTCGCAAGATCCAGATCCTCCCTCGGATTAGACGTGCCAAAGTTATTTACCAGTACGTCGATACGCCCTTCCTTCTCAATCACTTCCTCAATCATCGTTGAGAAGGTTTCTTCCTTCGTTGCGTCATTGTATACATATTTTACATTGCCGCCCTCTGCATTCAGTCCGTCCGCCACCGATTTCGCAAGCTCCAGATTCCTTGCAGCCATGTAAACCTTCGCGCCTTCCTTCGCGCATGCCTTCACCGTTGCAAGTCCGATTCCTCTCGTCGATGCTGTAATCAATACTACTTTTCCTTTTAATCTCATAAATAAAACCTCCTAAAATTTGTATGTCTCCTCAAAATCTTCCCATATGGCCCATAAATGTCAGAGAACTCATATTAAGCAATGAAAATGATTGAGAATTTCTGGTATTCCCATATATTTTACCTCTTTTTTTAACATCTATCAATAAAATCAGGGCATTGGTAATCATTTAGTTACATTTTGTCTGTTTTTTATGAAAAACAATGTTAAGAAACACTGATTGGACTACTAATGTCCAATCAGATATGATAAAATATATCCAGAAAAGGAGCGTGAAGATATGGTTTCTCTCAGCGAACAGGCTTACGAGCATTTAAAAAATCTAATCGCCAGCCAAAAACTTACCTACAACAAGATTTATTCTGAGACAAAGCTTTCCGGAGAACTCGGAATCTCCCGCACACCATTCCGTGACGCAGTTCACCGTCTGGTTCAGGAAGGCTACATTGACATCATCCCAAGCAAGGGATTTCAGCTCCACCAGCTGACGAAGAAGGACGTAACGGAAACCTTCCAGATCCGTTCTGCTCTAGAAGGCTACTGCACGGTTGAAATTGCCAAAAACGCTTCTTCCGCCAAGGCAAAGAAACTGCTGTCCGAATTAGAAAGCCTGACGCAGAATATGGAACAGATTATGAATACCAGCCATTCCATTGAAGAATTTATTGAATACGATTTTCAATTTCACCGCAAAATCATAAACTATATCGGAAACAGCCAGTTCTCTTCGATCTTCGCCTCCTACATGTACCGAATGCAGCGGCTGGCCGCGCTGTCCCTTTCCCATAAGGGCCGCATGGAAAATACCTGCCGGGAGCACACGGCAATTCTAAATTCCATGTCCTCCGGCAGGATTGAACAGGTCTATGAGCATACGCTCCGTCATATGAATACGCCGAGAGGAATTAATTTAGAGGATTTATGATTTATCCGACTGAGGATAATAAATCAATGGTAATCACCCACAGAAAAAAAGCCGCCACTACGCCAATAGTGACGGCTGTCCTTGCATAGGGTTATAACTACAGCCTTTTTGCAATCGCCTTAATAAATTCCTCGCTGTTTAGCACCGTCGGGTTCTTAATAGACGTAATCAGCGCCAAATCCTTCGTCATCTCCCCGCTCTCTATGGTATCCACCGTCGCCTTTTCCAATCTGCCTGCAAATTCCATCAGTTCCTGATTGCCGTCTAATTCTCCGCGTTTCCGTAAAGCTCCGGTCCATGCGAAAATGGTCGCCACAGAGTTGGTGGAGGTCTCCTCGCCTTTCAGATGTTTATAATAATGGCGCTGTACCGTTCCGTGCGCCGCCTCATACTCATAATATCCGTCCGGGGACACCAGCACGGAAGTCATCATAGCCAGCGACCCAAAAGCAGAAGAGACCATGTCGCTCATCACGTCGCCGTCGTAATTCTTACAAGCCCAGATATAGCCGCCCTCAGACTTCATCACCCGGGCCACCGCATCGTCAATCAGCGTATAGAAATACACAATGCCCGCCTTTTCGAACTTCTCCTTATACTCAGCGTCAAAAATCTCCTGAAAAATATCCTTAAAAGTATGGTCATACTTCTTGGAAATGGTATCCTTCGAGGCAAACCACAAATCCTGTTTTATATCCAGCGCATAGTTAAAACAGCTTCTCGCAAAGCTCTCGATAGAATCATTAATATTATGCATGCCCTGAATGATCCCCGCCCCTTCAAAATCATGGATCAATTCTCTCGTTTCGCTTCCGTCCTCTGCCGTATAGACAAGCTCCGCCTTTCCGGCCTTCGGTATCTTCATCTCCGAAGCCTTGTAAACGTCGCCGTAAGCATGTCTCGCAATGGTAATGGGCTTTTTCCAGTTTCTGACATAAGGCTCGATGCCCTTTACTACGATTGGAGCACGAAATACCGTGCCGTCCAGAATCGCCCGGATCGTTCCGTTGGGACTCTTCCACATCTCCTTCAGGTTATACTCTGTCATGCGGGCAGCATTGGGCGTGATCGTCGCGCATTTTACTGCAACCTTATATTTCTTCGTCGCATTGGCAGAGTCTATGGTTACCTGATCGTCCGTCTCATTGCGGCGCTCCAGCCCCAAGTCGTAATACTCTGTATTCAGCTCGATATAAGGCTTTAGAAGATGATCCTTGATCATCTTCCAGAGAATCCTCGTCATCTCGTCTCCGTCCATCTCCACAATCGGTGTCGTCATCTTAATCTTTGCCATGTTCCTGCTCCTTCCTGTTTCTGTCAAAACCAACGATATATCCCTGTCTGCAAAATCAGCACTGTTCCCGCCGTTTGCTATTTCTCGATATGGAGGTTTTTCATCACATTCCTAATATGCCGGTCCGCCAGCTTCTCGGCCAGCTCCTCATCCCTGTTCTTGATCGCTTCTAAAATCCCTTTATGCTCTGCTATAGACTGCTCCGCCCGGTTGGAGGTCCCTACGGACATCTGCCTTGCCATTTTAACATACTTGTGAAAATCTTTCAACACATGCTCAAGAATCCGGCTGTCCGAAGCCTCATAGAGCACCTGATGGAACCTTCCGTCAAGCTTAGATACCTGTCTGGCCCTCTCTTCCTCGTCCCTGCGCAGATGAAATTCCGCAAGAAATACGATCTCCTCCAGCTCTTCAATCTGTTTCTGAGTGATACGCTTCGTCGCCCATCTGGCGCACAGCCCTTCTAAAAGAGAACGGATTTGATAGATATCCCTCACGTCTTTCTGGCTGATCGCGGTCACGTAAGCCCCTTTATTCGGCACGATGGCAACCAGCCCTTCCAGTTCTAACTGTCTGAGAGCCTCCCGGACCGGAGTCCTGCTGACTCCCAGCTTCTCTCCAAGGGTAATCTCCCGAAGCTCCTCCCCATCCTGATAAACTCCTGTTAAAATGTCCTCTCTGATCCTCTGGAAAACCCTTCCTCTCAGAGAATGATCCTGATATTCTTCCATTTCCTCTTCTCTCCCCGGCTCAAATACCAACCGCTATACCAGCGCAATGCCAAGCTTCCCGCAGGCATCGTTTATGACTTTCAAAAGCTCCTCGTCCGTGAGCACCGTCACGCGTCCGCTCTCGTATTCTTCATCCACCCACGCTTTCACCATAGCCGTTAATTCACAGCCCTTATCTACCTGCTTCTCCTTTGGCAGATGAAAATACGTGTTGATCCAATGGGCGATTCCCGCAAGCCCCGACGTATTGGACACCGCTACAAGAGGCGCCCGGTTCAAAAATTTCTCCGTGTCAAATATATTGTAAATTTCCTCATTTTTCAAAAGGCCGTCCGCATGGATCCCGGCTCTGGTGACATTAAAATTCCTGCCCACGAAGGGCGTTCTGGACGGAACCCGGTATCCGATCTCCTTTTCAAAATACTCTGCAAGCTCCGTGATCACCGTCGTATCCATACCGTCAAGAGTTCCTCGGAGCTGGGCGTATTCAAATACCATCGCTTCCAACGGCGTATTCCCGGTGCGCTCCCCAATCCCAAACAGAGAGCAGTTAACGCCGCTGGCTCCATACAGCCACGCTGTTGTAGAATTGCTGACCGCTTTATAAAAATCGTTATGTCCGTGGAACTCAATCAGCTCACTGGGCACTCCCGCGTGAACCCGGATACCATAAATAATGCCCGGAATTGATCTGGGTATCACTGCGCCAGGATAATTGACTCCGTATCCCATCGTATCGCACACCCGGATCTTTACCGGAATCCGGTATTCCTCCATAAGATTCATCAGCTCCAAACAAAAGGGAATCACAAAGCCATAGATATCCGATCTAGTAATATCCTCCAGATGGCATCTTGGGCTGATCCCGGTCTCAAGACATTCCCTCACCACCGACAGATAATGCTCCATGCACTCTCTTCTAGTCATTTTTAATTTATAAAATATATGATAATCCGAACAGCTCACCAAAATGCCGGTCTCCGGCATCCCAATCTCCTTCACCAGTTCAAAATCCTTCTTGCTTGCCCGAATCCAGCTGGTGACCTCCGGAAATTTATATCCTTTCTCCATACACCGATAGACTGCGTCCCGGTCTTTCTTGCTGTAAAGAAAAAATTCACACTGCTTGATCTTGCCCTTTGGACCGCCAAGCCTGTGAAAATAGTCGTAGATTGTCACGATCTGCTCCGTGCTGTAAGGCGCTCTGGACTGCTGTCCGTCCCGGAAGGTAGTATCCGTAATCCAGATATGATCCGGCATATGGTGCGGTACAATCCTGTCGTTAAATGCAATCTTCGGTATCTCGTCATAATGGAACAGATTGCGGAAAACATTGGGCGTTTTTACATCTACCAAGGGGTACATATGCTCCTCTAACTGCAGGAGGTTTGAGTGTTCGTTAAAATATACTTTTCTGTTATCCATCTTACTCTCTCCTTTATCATCCCAAAACAAAACGTTAAAACTTTAACGTGTATAATTGTATACAATTATACATTCTCTGTCAACCCCAAAATAAAAATACTGAAAAACATTTGGGCGCCCTTTGTGTATTAAAGAAACATCCCGCGCAGACAAAATCTAATCTTGTCTGCGCGGGATATTTCTGATCCCTCTTAATACAGTTTGGCTCCGATTTCCTCCGGCTCAAAGCCTGCATCTCTTAACGCCTCCATAATCTCCTTTTTATGCTCCGTCCCGAAGGATTCCATAGTAATACGCAGTTCTACCGCTGCATGCCGGTTGGTGCTCACAAACTGGTTATGCTCCAGCTTGATCACATTGCCCTTAGCGTTTGCAATGGCAGAAGCCACTCTTACCAGTTCGCCCGGCTTATCCGGAAGCAGCACCGATACAGAGAAGATCCGTCCTCTCTGGATCAGGCCGTGCTGAACAATGGAGGACATGGTGATCACGTCCATATTGCCGCCGCTAAGGACTGCAACCGCCTTTTTCCCCTTCAGATTCATCTGTTTTAAGGCAGCCACCGTAAGAAGGCCGGAATTTTCCACGATCATCTTGTGGTTTTCCACCAGATCCAGAAAGGCGCCGATCAGATCCTCATCCTCCACCAAAAGAATATCATCCACATTCTCCTTCACGTAGGGAAAATTCTGATCTCCCACCCGCTTTACCGCCGTCCCGTCGGCAATGGTATTGGCGCTTTGAAGCTCCACCGGCTCTCCCGCTTCCAAAGCGGCTTTCATACTGGCCGCCTGGGCGGGTTCCGCCCCGATCACCTTGATCTTTGGATTCAGCATCTTCGCCAGCACAGAGATCCCCGTGATCAGCCCGCCGCCGCCGATGGGTACCAGAATATAATCCACCGTAGGAAGCTCCTGCACAATCTCCATGGCGATGGTTCCCTGCCCGGTGGCCACATCAAGATCGTCAAAAGGATGTACGAAAGTATACCCCTTCTCCTCTGCAAGCTTTAGCGCATAGGCGCAGGCGTCGTCGTACACATCGCCGTAAAGGATCACCTCCGCTCCATATCCTTTGGTCCGGTTCACCTTGATGAGCGGCGTTCCGGTGGGCATCACTACCACCGCCTTACAGCCGTATTTCTGCGCCGCATAGGCTACGCCCTGCGCGTGGTTCCCCGCAGACGCGGTGATTAGCCCCCGCTCCCGCTCCTCGTCCGTAAGAGTACTGATCTTATAGTAGGCGCCCCGCACCTTATAGGCTCCGGTAAACTGCATATTTTCAGGCTTCAGATACACCTTCCCTCCGGTCTGTTCGCTTAAGTACTCGCTGTACATCAGCTTGGTGGGATTGGTCACCCGCTTTACCAGTTCGCTGGCCTCCTCAAATTTCTCTAACGTCAACATTCGTTCCTTCCCCCTGTCGCTCCTCTTATTTTTATTGTCCGTCGTTCTTCCCTTCCGGCGAAAACAGCGCGCTCACAAAGGTATCCGGGTCAAACCTCTGCAGATCCTCCAGCTTCTCGCCCACGCCGATATATTTCACCGGAATGCCAAGCTCCGCCTGCACTGCAACCGCAATACCGCCTTTGGCCGTGCCGTCCATCTTGGTCAGGATGATCCCGGTAATATCCGCGACCTCCTTAAACTCTCTGGCCTGCTGCAAAGCATTCTGCCCCGTGGTCGCATCCAGCACCACAAAAGTCTCGCGGCAGGCTTCCGGATATTCCCGATCAATGATCCGGTTGATCTTCTTAAGCTCTTCCATCAAGTTTTTCTTATTGTGGAGACGCCCGGCAGTATCACACAGAAGGATATCCGCATGTCTTGCCTTAGCCGCCGCAACCGCGTCATACACCACAGCCGCTGGGTCGGACCCTTCCTGTCCGCCGATCAGCTCCGCGTGAGCTCTGTCCGCCCACTCCTTCAACTGCTCTCCCGCCGCCGCCCGGAAAGTATCCGCCGCCGCAATCACCACACGTTTTCCCTGTGCATGGTATTGGCCGGCAAGCTTCCCGATGGTAGTGGTTTTGCCTACGCCGTTTACGCCCACTACCAGAATTGCCGGATACATTTCCTCAAATTCATACTGTACCGCGCCCACGCTCATCTGTTCCCTGATGCTCTCAATCAGGATTTCCCGGCAGGCTTCCGGCTCCCTGATGTGCCGCTCCTTTACCTTTGCCCTTAAATCGTCCAGAATCTCATAGGTAGCCTTCACTCCCAGATCCCCCATGATCATCACCTCTTCCAGCTCCTCGTAAAAATCTTCGTCAATGCTGGAAAATCCTCCGAACACACTGTCCATCCCGGACACAATATTATCCCTCGTCTTATTCAGTCCTGACACAAGACGGTCAAAAAATCCATTTCCCGCTTCCATAGCATCCTCCTATTTTCCGCTGTTCCTGCCGTTATCCGTCTAGTATTCGTGCGAATTATACTAACTCCTCTTCCAGAAGACTGACGGATACCAGCGCCGACACGCCTTTTTCCTGCATGGTAATTCCATACAGCCGGTCCGCCGCCGTCATCGTCCCCCTTCGGTGTGTAATTACAATAAACTGGGTATTCTTCGTCAGCTTATGCAGATATTTTGCAAATCTCGTCACATTCGAATCATCCAGCGCCGCCTCGATCTCATCCAGAAGGCAGAAGGGCGAAGGCTTTAAATTCTGAATGGCAAACAACAGAGAAATCGCCGTCAGCGCCTTCTCGCCTCCGGAGAGCTGCATCATATTCTGCAGCTTCTTTCCCGGCGGCTGGGCGATAATGCGGATGCCAGCCTCTAGGATGTCCGCATCCTCCATCAGCTCCAGCGTTCCTTTTCCGCCGCCAAACAGCTCTTTGAATACGCGGTCAAACTCTTCCCCGATCCGCGCGAATTGTTCTGCAAACTGCTTCCGCATAGCCTCGTCCAATTCTTCCACGATCTTCACCAGCGTCGCCTCTGCCTCCACCAGATCGTCGTGCTGCCCTTTTAGGAAATCATAACGCTCCGACAGATTCTTGAAATCCTCAATGGCGTTGACATTGACGGAGCCGAGCCCCTTGATCTCGTTCTTCAAAGCCTGAATCCTCTTTTTCATGACCGCAAGGTCCGTCAGATTCTCGTTGCGAAGCTCAAGGGCATGTCCGTAAGTCAGCTCGTACTCCTCCCACATGTAATTAATCTGCTTATCCTCGGCTTCCTCATAGTTCTCCCGCCTGCTTTCCAGACGGAAAATCTCCTTATCCAGATCCGACATGTGTCTGGACATATCCTCCCGCTTCTGCAGGAAAGATTTGTGCTGCCTGTTCAGCTCTTCCCTTTCCTTTACAGACTTCTCAATCTCAGCCTCAATCTCCTCAAACAGTTCCTTGGAATTTTCAATGGTCTGCCGGATTTCCTGAATCTGGTCCTCCTTCTCTTTGATCTCCTGCGATACGTTATCCTTGCCGGATTCCAGATTCTCCCATTCATTCCGGTATTTGACAAGCTCCTCTTCTATACGCGCAGCATTCTCCTTCGCGAAGAAATTCTGCTGCTCTAACCCTGCGCAGGCCAGATGCGCCTCCTCCGACAGCTTTTGGTGCTCCCCTTCTAAAACGCGCAGTTCCTCCAACGAGGACTGCCCGTCTGTTACGCTGGCCGTAAGCTCCTGCTCCAGACTCTCCGAGGTATCCAGCTCCAAGGCAATGGACTCCTGATTGTCGCTGATATCTGTAATCTGACGGTCCAGCTCTTTGGTTTCGCTGCTTACGCGTCTGGTCTCCTCCATAGCGGCGGTAATCCGTTTCCCGGACTGCTCCACATTCATTTTCGCCGTATTCTGGATCACGTAAGCTTCCTGAAGCTGTTTTTGGATCTCGTCGATCACCTCGTAATACCCGGCGCGCTCGCTTCTTAAGCGGTCTGTCTGTTCCCTGGCCTCCTCCATCTTCTGTTTCCACTGGAGTACCACCTTTTCCAGATCCTCAATCTCCCGGCGTCTGCCAAGCAGATTGCTGGAATTTTTAAAAGCGCCGCCCGTCATAGAACCGCCGGGATTTAAAAGTTCTCCCTCAATGGTTACCAGTCTCAGTGTCTGACGGTACTTCCTTGCAATGGCGATCCCATGGTCGATGTGATCCACCACGATAGTCCTGCCCAGAAGATTTGACGCCAGTCCCCGGTACTTTTCCTCCACGCGGATCAGCGTATCGGCCATGCCGATCACTCCCGGCTCCTGCAGGGCCTCGGGCCGGTTCATTCCCCTTCCTGTTCCTGCGCTGGTCAGAGGAAGGAAGGTTGCCCGGCCATATCGGTTCTTTTTCAGGAATGCGATCATCCGCTTAGCGGTATCCTCCGTATCCGTAACGATATTCTGAATACTTCCTCCAAGCGCCGTCTCGATCGCCGTCTCGTATTCCTTGTCCACCTTAATAATATCCGCCACGACCCCTAAAAGGCCCGGCTCCCGGTTCTTATGCTCCATCACTCTGCGGATACTGTTTCCATAACCGTCGTAACGCTCGGTTATGTTCCGTAGGGATTCTAACCTGGACTGCTCTCTGTGATAGGAGGTCTGAGTCTTCCTAAAATCTTCGCCGCCTGCCTCGATCTTCTTCTGAAGCTCTTCGATCTTCCTCTCGTAGCCCTCGCTTTTTTCTGTCATGGAAATGATCCGTCCTGAAATGTCTTTCAGTTCCCGTTCATACCTCTCCCGGTTTTCGTTCTCCGACCGGACTTCCTCCTCGAAGTCCGCAAGCTGGCTCCGCATCTGCGCTTTCCGCGCCTGAATCTGCTCCATCATCGTATCGTAGCGCTGAATCTTTGCGCGGGTGGAAGCCCGATTATTCAACAGCTCAATGATCTCGTTTTTATTCTTCTCAATATCCGACGTAAGGGTGGCGATCTTTGTCTGGGTGTCAATGAGCTGCTCCTTCGCCGCCGCCTCTTCCTTCTGCTTTCTGGCAAGCTGGGCTTTCAGCTCGCCGGACTCTGCAAAAAGCTGTGCAAGATTCTCTTCCCTTGTCTTAATCTCCTCTTGGATGGCGTCGGAGCGCTTAGCAAAATGCCTGTCCGCCGTGTGGGCGCTATTGATCTGTTCCTTTAACAGAGCTATCTCATTTTCAAGCTGCTGCTTTAACAGGTTCGTCTCATTCAATTTCGACTTATAATGCTCTATGGAGTCGTCGATGGTATCCATCTGTTCCTCCACCGCATTGTACTCCGCCTTCATATTTCCATAGTCAGAGGACGCCTTTTCAAGTTCCTCCTTCGTCACCGCAAGCTTCTCCTGAATATCCTTGATCTGTTCCTTTAGCCTTGCGGTTTCCAAAAGAAACATATTGATATCATAAGTCTTTAACTCTTCCCTTTTCTTCAGATACTCCTTCGCCGTCTCCGCCTGACGGGCGAGCGGCTCTCTCTGCTTCTCTAACTCCGAGAGGATGTCATTTACCCGCAGAAGATTCTGCCTCTCGTCCTCCAGCTTTTTTAAGGACATATTCTTCCGGCGCTTGAATTTGACGATTCCCGCCGCCTCGTCAAAGAGCTCTCTTCTCTCCTCCGGCTTTCCGCTGAGAATCTTATCAATCTGCCCCTGCCCGATAATGGAGTAGCCTTCCTTGCCGATTCCAGTATCATAGAACAACTCATTCACGTCCTTCAGCCTGCAGGCGCCGCCGTTGATCAGGTACTCGCTCTCTCCGGAACGGTACAGCTTCCTCGCGATCGTAACCTCCTCGTAATCAATGGCAAGCTGGTGGTCGGAATTATCCAGCGTGATCGCCACATAGGCGTAGCTTAACGGCCTCCGGTTCTCTGTTCCCGAAAATATAACGTCCTGCATGGTTCCGCCCCGAAGCTGCCTAATCCGCTGCTCGCCCAAGACCCATCGCACCGCGTCCGCCACATTGCTTTTGCCGCTTCCGTTGGGTCCCACGATTCCAGTAATCCCATTGTGGAAATCAAATACTATCTTGTGTGCAAAGGACTTGAACCCCTGCACCTCTATGCTCTTTAAATACATATAGCACCTACTTCACATTATTCTTACGCAGCAGCAGGATCGTCTGATAAGCCGCCTCCTGCTCCGCCGACTTCTTCGTCCTTCCCCGGCCCCGTCCATATTCCTTCTTGCCAATATAGACCGCGCTCACAAAGGTCTTGTCATGGTCGGGTCCTTCCTCTGTCAGAAGGCGATAGGAAACTGCCTCCGTAAAATTCGCCTGCACCAGCTCCTGCAGGATAGTCTTGCTATCAAAAAAGAGTTTCTTATTCTCCATGTCACTCAGCACAAATCTGTGGACAAACTCTTTTGCACTAGCAAAACCACCGTCAATATAAATCGCCCCGATCAGCGCCTCTAACGCATCCGAGGTAATTGAATCCCTCTTTCGTCCTCCCGTACCTTCTTCCCCTCTGCCAAGCAGCAGGTAGTCCCCCAGCCGGATCTGCCTTGCGCAGTATGCCAGCGAGGGTTCGCAGACCAAACTTGCGCGGATCTTAGTCAGATCCCCCTCCGGCAGTTCCTTATGCTCATAAAAAAGAAATTCGCTGGAAATAATCTCCAGCACTGCGTCTCCCAGAAACTCCAGCCTCTCGTTGCACTCATATTTCGGCAGATGCTTCTCATTCACATAAGAACTGTGCGCCATCGCCCGCCGAAGAAGGTTAAAGTCCGAAAACTGATATCCTATCTGCTTTTCCAGTAATTTTAAATCCCGGCCCATACTTTATCGCCTCATCTATCTTCTTTCTATCTACACCTGGTTTCCCGGTAAACCGCCGCACAACAGAAAAAGCCCGCAATCGGGCTTTTTCTTAATATTCCCTAGTTTACAGCGTTTTTAATCTGTTCTACAGCGTCTCCCACCGTGACAATCTTCTCTGCCTCGTCCGTATCAATTTCAATATCAAACGCATCTTCAATTCCCATTATAATCTGAAAAAGATCCAATGAATCCGCTCCCAGATCATTCTCAAATGACACATCCTCCGTGATCTCCTCTGGATCAATACTCATCACATCTGCAATAATCTCACGCAATTTTTCAAATTCCATATCCATTTCTCCTTTTCAAATTCGTTTATTCACCGGAAACTGATTCCGTCTGAATACATGTCATAATCTTTTCATAGATCTGCTGCTCTTTGAATGTAATACACTGAATAATTGAATTGGAAATCTCTTTTGCCTTCGCGCTTCCATGGGTCTTTACAACCAGCCCTTTCAGTCCCAGCAGCGGCGCGCCGCCGTACTCTGTTGCATCAAACTGTTTCAGAGTTTCCTTTAGCGCCGGCTTCACTAGAAGAGCGCCGATCTTGCTGCGCAGACTCGACATCATGCCGTCTTTTATCTTGCTGACCAGAACCGCTCCCAGCCCCTCATACAGCTTCAGTATCACATTACCGGCAAATGCTTCCGACACAATCACATCCGCCTCTCCGTAAGGTATGTCCCTAGCCTCGATACTTCCGGTAAAATTAATATCCGTCAGCTCTTTCAGCAGGGGAAATGTCTCCTTTACAAGCGCGTTGCCCTTCTCTTCCTCAGCGCCGATATTGACGATCGCAACCTTTGGTTTCCTGACGCCTATCACATGCTCCATATAGATAGAACCCATTCTGGCAAACTGAACCAAATGAGAAGGCCTCGCGTCCACATTCGCTCCGCAGTCAATCAGAAGAGATACTCCTTTCGCAGTCGGAATCAGCGGCGCAAGCGGCGGTCTCTCGATCCCCTTAATGCGTCCGACCAGAGTCTGCCCGCCTACTAATATGGCGCCTGAGCTTCCCGCTGAGACAAATGCATCCGCCTCGCCGCTCTTAACTAACTTCATGCCTACCACAATGGAAGAATCCTTCTTGCGGCGGATGGCGTTCACCGGCGGCTCTGCGGTCTCGATGACTTCCGTGGCATTCACTACTCGGATACGGTCTTTATCATAAGTATACTTCCCAAGCTCGCCATGGATGGCCTCTTCTCTTCCAACGAGGAAAACCTTCACCCGCTTGCTCCTGTTTATCGCGTCTACGGCGCCCTTCACCATCTCGGCCGGGGCATAATCCCCGCCCATAGCGTCAAGCGCCACTCCTGTAATCTCTGACATTTTGCTTCCTCCCGGTATTATATGGATAATTCTACTAGACATTGCATGAAAAATCAATAAAATCTTAAAAAAAGAGAGTTTGAGGTTTCCTGTACCGAGGCTCTGGGGGGCCTTAGTACAGGAAACCTCGGAGTTCACACCCGTTAGATGAACTGTTCTAAGTAGCGTTTGGACAGTTCTAAGGACTTTCTTACTTTTTCCCGGCTGCCTTCAAAAGCGCGGTCTTCTACTTCGATGCAGGCGTATCCGTCGTAGCCGATATCGGTCAGCGCGGATATGAATTTGCCCCAGTCTACGTCCCCAAGGCCGGGAATCTTTGGGGTCATGTAATCCAGCGGATATGCCATGATGCCGTATTCCGCAAGTTTTTCCTTCCGGACTTTCATATCTTTGAAATGGATATGAAACATTTTATCCTGAAATTCGTAGATGGGACGAATGTAATCCAGACCCTGCCATACGAAGTGGCTGGGGTCAAAGTTCAGTCCGAAATTACTGCTTGGAATCCGCCGAAACAGCTCCCGCCAGATCACCGGCGTGGTCATCAGGTTCTGACCTCCGGGCCACTGCTCCGGCCCGAAGAGCATCGGACAGTTTTCAATTCCTATTTTTACCTGATGTTCTTCGGCGTACCGGATAATGTCCGGCCACACGGTATCGAATATCTCCAGATTTTCTTCCACTGTCCTGTTCTGATCTCTGCCGATAAAGGTTGTCGTCATAAAAACTCCCAGAAGAGCGGACGCCTTAATAACCTTTTTTAAATGCTGTATATTTTCATTCCTTTTCTCCGGATCTCCGTCCATAGTATTGGGATAATATGCAAGGGCGGATATGGTAATCCGTTTCTCTTCTGCATAATCGAGAATATGTTTCCGGTAAGCTTCCTCTTCTATCACGCGCCCTGCGTCGATATGGGAAACTCCCGCATACCTTCTCTCTGCGTTTCCCGCCGGCCAGCATGCCGCCTCTACACAGTCAAACCCAAGCTCAGCAGCTGTATCGATCATCTCCTCATAGCTGTAATCATCAAGAATTGATGTAATAAATCCTATTTTCATACCTTCATCCATTCCTCTCTATTTTTTATGGTTTACCAGAACCTTACAGCCTTTTTCCGAAGATTCAATGCTGGCGAACACCGCGCGCATGGCCTGCAAGACAGACGCTCCTGAAATCTCCGGCTCTCTCCCCTCCCTCAGACAGTCTACAAACAGATCAATAATGCCCGAACTGGTCTGGTTATCATTGGTCTGAATCGCATCGGTATCGTATTCCGTGCGGGTTCCGTCCGCTGACGTTACTACAATGGCATGCGCCGGATCGTCATAAATCCTCATAATCCCTTTGGTTCCATACAGAACCGTAGAATTATCCTCTGCTCCGTAATGGGTCCATGAAGCAGTCATGGTTCCCACTGCGCCGCCGGACAGACGGTAAATGCAGAAAGCATTGTCATCAACGCCGATCAGATTTCCCTCCCCGTCTCTCTTATCCAGCGTGGTAAGCCTCGCAGTCGTCTCAACCACCTGCTGGGATGTAAGGAACTGGATCAGATCCGTCTTATGAATCCCCAGATCCGCCATAGCTCCCATAACCGCCGTATTTTTATCAAAAAACCATGTATTCTTCCCCGGATCTATGCTCCATGTCTCCGGACCGCCGTGTCCGAAGGTGGTGCGGAACGTAACAATCTTTCCGATCACGCCTTCATCAATCATCCGTTTTGCCTCTGCGTGAGCCTTCGCCAGTCTCTGATTCTGATCGATCATCAGAATCTTCCCACTCTGCTTTGCTGCTTCCGCCATCGCCTCGCATTCAGCTAAGGTTACTGCCATGGGTTTCTCGCAAAGCACATGCTTCCCAGCCTTCAGCGCCTTGATGGCAATCTCCGCATGGGCGCTGTTTGCCGCGCACACCGACACCGCGTCAACCGCCGGGTCTGCTATAAGCTCCTCATAAGAATCATACGTTTTCCCTCCGCATTTTTCTGCGATCTCTCCGGCCCGCGCCTTATTGACATCATAAAAGCCAAATAGCCTCGCATACTTATTCGCCTCATACTCCGGGATATGTCTAACCTGTGCAATCTTTCCGCATCCTATAATTCCTGCATTAATCATGGCAGAACCTCCTCAATCTCAAAATCCCTTATACTTTCCTCCGCCGCCCGGATAAAATCAATTGCCTGTTTCGCGTACCGGTCCATCCGTCCGGTCTGGGTACTTACCTCCGCCGCGCTGTAAGGATCCGCTAACCGGTACATAAATTCCATCGTGAGAGAACCCTCATAACCGATCCGGTTCAGCACCCGGAGCACTTCCTTAAAATCGGTATGCCCCATGCCCGCCGCCTCTCTGGTATTATCCGCAACATGAACATGAAGAAGATGTTCCCTGATCATCAGCAGACTTTCTGTGATGCTTGCCTCCTCAATATTCATGTGGAACAGATCTGCCATAAGGCCGACTGCAGGATGATTTACCGCCTTTACAAATTCCATGCCCTTTGACAGGGTATTGACAAAGTAGGTTTCATACCGGTTAATCGCCTCAATTGCAAGCTTAACGCCCTTCTCCTCCGCGTAGTCCGCCGCACGCCTTACATTCTCCACCGCCTGCTCCGTCAGTTTATCCATGGAAATCCCTTCCGGCTTCACCGTCCTTCCTACCGGAGAAGGAACCACGATAATAATTCCGGCTCCCACTTTTTTCGCAAAATCCACGCTGTCCCTGATATACCGAACGGCCCGCTCTCCCGCTTCTCCTCCTGACGTCAAATCCCTGTCCTCTCCGAAAATCCCACACAGCGACCGACAGTTTAACCCATACTGCTTCATCAGCGCAAGACATTTCTCCGGATCAAGGCCGTAAGGCTCCGCCGCGAATTCAATTCCGTTATAACCGCAGCGCCGAAGCCGCGCACAGCTCACCTCCAGCGGCTCGTCTCCTACGATCCACTGGGTCATTCCAATATGATACATCCTTTCTCCCTCCATTCTCCGGCCCAATCAGCCGTTTTGCTTCTCTACTGTATAATTGCGTACTGCCGTAATTGCCAGCGCCAACAAAATGACAATACCATATACCATATATTCATAAAAGGCGTTGATATGAAGCATATTGATTGCCGTAGAGATCATGCTTAAGAGGATGACGCCCATAAACGTGCCCACAACGCCTCCTTTTCCTCCATTGATCGAAGAACCTCCGATCACGACTGCACCGATCGCCTCCGTCTCCATTCCATAGCCTGTCGTAGCCTGCGCCGCGCTGATCCTTGACAGCATCACCATACTCGCCACCCCGACCAGCACGCCGCTGATCAGGAAGAATTTCAGCTTACTAAGTTTCAGATTCACACCGGAAATGTATGCGGCCCGCTCATTAGTTCCGATCGCATACACATGACGGCCCGTCCTAGTGTGCCTTAACAGCACATAAATACACACAAACCCCAGAATCAGGATCAGGTAAATCAGCGGAAATACGCCGAAAATATTATACGATGCCAGCGTTCTGTATTTCCCGTAAAGAGTCTGCATATATCCGTTGGTAAGAAGCAGCGCAATACTATAATAAATATTCTGGGTGGCAAGAGTTACCACAAAAGACGGCGCTCCAAAAGCTACCGACACCGCTCCGTTAAACACCGAGCACGCCACACAGATCAGGATCCCCAGAACGGATACTATAACCGGATTCATCCCTGCATTCAGCATGATCGCCATGGCGCACATAGAAAGACCTACCATCCGCCCGGTAGAAATATCAAAATGGCCTGATATCACAAGCACCGTAGCCCCGGCCGACACAAGCCCCAGTCCGGCCGCCTGCCCAAGAATACTGTTAATAGTTCCCCATGTAAGAAACTTGCTGTTGATGGAATTGGTAACCACCGCCACAAGTATAATAAAAATAAATAGAATAAACGGCTGCGACGTCAGCAGTTTTAACACCTTTGACTTGTTCCTTTTCTTTTCTTCCATAATGTCCCTCCAAAATCAGTCTACGAAAATCCCAGATACTTTCTCATAAGTACATCCTCTGTCGTCTCTTCCGCATCCATAATACAGGCTAGTCTGCCTCCGCACATAACGCCGATCCTGTCGCTCATAGAAAGGAGCTCCGGCATATCCGAAGAAATAAGGATTACAAACTTATCCTCCTTCGCAAGATTTAAAATATGCTTATAAATCTCCTCCTTTGCGCCCACATCCACGCCCTTTGTAGGCTCGTCGAATATATATACATCTCCCGGATCCATCACGCATCTTGCGATAATCGCTTTCTGCTGGTTTCCTCCAGACAGGCTTGTCACCTCTGCATTCTGGCTGGGGACCTTAATGCCGAACATGTCGATGCTCTCTTCCACCTTCTTTGATTCTTTCTTAAGCCGGATCCATTCCCGCCCTTCATTATGGGTAATCATAATATTTTCTTTCACTGAACGCAGCGTGAGAAGTCCCTCTCCCTTTCTGTCCTCAGAAATCATAAACACGCCTTTTCTGATCGCATCCTTTGGATTTGCCGGAGTAATCTCTCTGCCATCCAGAAATAATTTTCCTTCCAGCCTTCCGTCCGCTCCGTAAATCATCCTTGCAAGCTCCGTCCTGCCGGCTCCCACCAGTCCTCCAAGGCCGAACACTTCTCCCGATCTCATTTCAAAGCTTACGTCATGAACCGTGTGCCGGTTCGAATAGTGTTCCGCCTTAAGAACCCTCTTCCCGGCTTTAAAATATTCCCTCTGATAGAAACTGGCCGCATCGCGCCCGATCATATCGTGAATTACCTGCTCCGGCACAGTCTCCTTCGTCCTCCTTACCGCCGCCTGCCTGCCGTCCTTTAAGATCAGCAGCTTATCGCCGACTTCAAACAGTTCCTCGATAAAGTGGGAAATATAGATAATTCCCATCCCCTGCCCGGACAGGCTCTTTACCAGTTCAAGCAGCGCTTTGGTCTCCTTATCTCCCAGCGAGGCGGTAGGCTCGTCCAGAATCAGGATTCTTGCATCATTTTTCATCGCCTTAACAATCTGCACGCACTGTTTCTGAGCGGTTGAAAGGTCGGCCAGCAGCGTGTTCCCCCGGAACCCGTCTAATTCCAGCCTCCCGATTAGTTCGTCCGCCTGCCTCTCCTGTTCCTTTGCATCTATGAAACCAAACCTGTTTTTCAATTCACAGCCTAAGAATATATTTTCTGCAACCGTCAGATTATCTACCAGATCAATCTCCTGATAAATCGTCGCCACCCCGAGGTCGATCACATTCCTCGGATGAAGCTTTTCGTACTCTTTTCCAAAATATCTCACCGTGCCTCCGTCAGGCCATATAGCGCCGGAAATGATTTTGATCAGCGTTGATTTCCCAGCTCCGTTCTCGCCCACAAAACACAGAACCTCGCCTTCCGACAAATCAATGGTTATATCTTTTAACACTTCGACTCCCGAATATGATTTGGAGATATTTTCCAGTTCCAATAATTTATTCATAGCCTCACCATCTCTCCGTAATATTGGAAAAGCGAGAAGATACCTACTAATCTTCTCGCTTCCTAATCTAAGTCAGATATCCGTTGTATTAGAAAAAGTATGCATAGTCAGAAAAACTCTCTTTAATAATGGACGTCCACGCTTCCTCATCAACAGACCATGAAATAACCGCTTCCGGATCATCTGCCTTGTCCGGTGTTACAGAAGCAATCGGACAGTCGATAAACTGATTCGGCTCTCTGTCATTATTCACAGCATCAATTCCCGCAAATACTGCAACCGCTCCTTCCAGTCCCGGCGAGGATGCAATCGTAAATTCAAGAGAACCTGCCTTCATCAGCTCTGCGCCGGTCTCAGAACCGTTCTGCGCAAATACGTGGTACTGATCGGCAACTTTTAAATCCTGAAGCCTTGTGATAATCGCCGCAGCGCAGTCCTCGTTGATCACGCCGATGATAGAGAAATCTAAGTCGGAATTTACAAGGTCTTCCACCTCATTTGCCGCTTTCTCAGGATCGTATTCGCCATAGCGGATATCTAAGCACTTCATCTCGCCGGAATCAGCCGTCGCTTCCTTTAAGCTGGACTCGACCGTCTGGCATACCACGCTGTCAACCGTTCCGTTGATGAACACATAATCCTCGCCCGGATACGTCTTATTCATCCAGTCAACATAGGTTCCGCCCATGCTCTGCCAGTCGAAATCTACCGAAGCCGTAATATCAACGTCGTGATTCTTCATTACGCCGCAGGCGTCAAAAACTACACATCCAATGCCCGCTTCCTTGCACTTTTCAGCCGCAGCCACGCATCCAGCCTCGTTCCATGACAGGATCACGATACAGTCAACGCCTTCGTCGATCAGATAGTCGATATTGGTCTGCTCCTGCTCGGAATCACGGTTGGAATTTACTGATAAAAACTCTGCTCCCGCTTTTTCGCAAGCCCACTTAGCGCCCTCTTCCGCACGCAGATACCATGTGTCCGGTCCGGGGGAAATATAGCCAATCTTTACTCCGTCTTCGCCAGACTCTTCTCCCGCATCTTCCTTAGCCGGTTCGGTTTCGGCTTTTTCAGCGCTCTTTGACGAACAGGCTGCCAATGAAACCAGCATAACTCCGGCAAGTAATGCCGCCAACACTTTTTTGATATTTTTCATAACGTTCCTCCTTCCGCAACCTCTGTTGCTGTACTTAATTTGTTATACACATTATTGCATTTCGTCTATTCGTTGTCAACGAAATATTTCATTATTTTTCATTCATTTTCAGAAATTTTTTCATTAGTTTTTCATTTTTTTAGAATAAAATTAGATATTTCTTCCTATATTGATATTTTAGCTCATTCTATCTTGTATATTATTTCCATATTATAGTTATTCCATGTTTCATCTTGCTTTTCATTTTATTGCATTTTTTTCATTCCTTTTCGTTTTATTGCTTGACGCACAATTTTGAATCCGATATTATAAAAGAAATACCATAATAAAGCACGGAGAACATACTGCATGAACAAATCAAATATCCCTTATATGAAAATTGCCGAAAAAACCGGACTGTCTGTTTCAACCATTTCACGGGCCTTAAAACAGCCCCACTTAGTCAAACATGCAACGCTGAAGGTCATCTACCATGCAATCGAGGAATTAGGCGGAATCCTCCCGGACGCACTCGCCCCCATCACCCACGATATGCGTATCCTTGCAATCGTGCCTGTATTCAACAACCCGTTTTATACCGATATTGTGCTGGGCATCCAAGACGCCGCCAACAAACACAGCTGCCAGCTTTTGATCGTAAACGAAACCCTGTCCAAATTTAATATTCACCAAATTACGGATTTTATTAGCCAGTCGGACATTTCCGGCGTCGTCATCATGCAGAAACTGGATACCGAGGTATTGGAACAGCTAAAGATACGGACTCCCCTTGTCCAATGCAGCGAATTTAACGAGGTAAACGACATTTCTTATATTACGATCGACAATTTAGAAGCAACCCGGAAGATACTGCGTTATATCCTGACCACCGGGCGCAGAAACATCGCCCTTGTAAACTGCGACCCGGCCCGCTATACCTATGCAAAGCTGCGCCTCCAAGGCTATTACGATACATTGGAACAGGCCGGCATCACCGTAAACCCTTCCCATATCGTTACGGTGCCGGACGGTAATTTTAGTACCGCCGTTCCCGCTATTTCCGCCCTGCTCAAAAGCGCCGGCCTGCCGGACGCCATCTTCTGCGTATCCGACATCATGGCCGCTGCCGCCTTAAGGGCCTGCGCCTTAGAAGGATACCGGGTCCCACAGGACATTATGGTAGCCGGTTTTGACAACATCGACATTTCCGTTATGACTACGCCGAACATCACGACCATCAACCAGCCCAAGCACGATATGGGTTTCATGGCCTGCACCCAGCTTCTGTCCATGATCGCCGACCCGGCCAAACCGCCTCAGCGGTTCATTCTGGATACGGAGCTGATCATCCGGGAATCCACTGATTTTTAGACTTTTACTTTGGATTGCAGGACGGTATGAATACAGACAAAAGGAATTGAAACGAATGAAAGCAAAGGACATAGACTAATGAGAGGGATAACAAATGATTGGCAGGAACCGGCCGAAGAGATGAAGCAGTTATTTCAAAATCAGGGACTATAACCAGCAGATACAATCTTTTTAAAAGTATAGTAAAAAGACCGGAACCCTTCGCCGGGTTCCGGTCCGTCCTGCAATTAATCCATCGCAATGATTTCTTTTTTGTTGTAAGATCCGCAAGACTTGCAAACTCTGTGAGGCATCATCAGCTCGCCGCACTTGCTGCACTTCACAAGATTCGGCGCGCTCATTTTCCAGTTTGCTCTTCTCTTATCTCTTCTTGCCTTAGAAGATTTATTCTTTGGACAAATTGACATAGGTTACACCTCCTTAAAATTCTTAAATACGTCACGGATAACTGACATTCTAGGGTCAAGGCCTGTATCTTCACAGCTGCAGGTTCCTCGGTTCAGGTTTTGACCACATACGCTGCAGATGCCTTTACAGTCATCCTTGCATAGAATTTTTGTCGGCCACCCTATTAGTACCTCGTTGCAAAGAAGCTGCTCTGCATCGAGTTCATACCCGTCAATATAATTGGTCTCGTCTAATTCTTCCGGCTGCTCGCCGTCTGACACATCCAGATCCACATTCTTGCTAAAATCAAGCACAAACTCCGTCTCTACCGGTTCCAAACATCTGTCGCAGGGAATCTCCACTGTAAACCTGCCCTTCCCGGTGATCAGTAATTCTCTGTTTTTTATGTGCTCAATCTTCAGCGAAAGCGGCTCCTTAGAAAGAACCGGATAAGAAGACGACTCATGTAAAAAAGCCTCCGTCTCCACCGGGATCTCTTTCTCGATTGTCTTATGCTGCTCGCCCAGAACGTCTGATAGGTTTAATAGCATAAAATCACCCCTACTCATACCTAAATAATTATATCATGTAAAAGGGGTTTGTCAACCCAATTTACAAAAAATCCCACAGAGGACTGTGGGATTTTAAAGAATTTCAGGATACGCCCTGTAATTTATGTCTTATTTTGTAATCAGCTTCAGCGGAATATTCACCAGTTCTTCCAGACTTTCGCCATTCAGATATTTTACTGCATTCTGAAGAGCCGTCTGAATCTGCAGATCCGGCTGCTGCTGTACAGTCGCCGCCATCTCGCCCTTATCCACTGCTGCCAGCGCGTCGTCCGTTGCGTCGATTCCATAGATCTTAATGGAATCCAGCTTTTTCGCCGACGCAACAGCCCTCACCGCGCCAAGAGCCATCTCGTCATTATGTGCATAAATTGCATTCAGGTCCGGATTTCCCTGCAGGATATCCTCGGTAACGCTTGCGCCTTCTTCCCTGTCATAGTTTGCTGTCAGCGAAGTGACAATCTCCATATCCGGCGCATCCTTTTTAATCGTCTCTTCAAATCCGGCCTGTCTGTCATTGGTAGAAGTAGCTCCCGGAATCCCCTCCAAGACCGCTATCTTTCCTTTTCCGTCCAGATCTTTGATTGCCTGCTGGGCATCCAGCATACCCGCCTCATAATTATCGATATCCAGATGCTGCACTACCTGACCGTCATTTGAAGCTCTTGTTACCGTAATAACTGGAATTTCCGCATCGTTACATGCAATCACAGAGGTACCGATGGCATCAGAATCAACCGGATTAATGACGATTAGATCCACCTCTTTCATAATGAAATCCTCAATCTGCTGCTGTTGTGTCTCGGAAGAATCCTCCGCATCCAAAGTTTCCAGCGAAATACCAAGTTTTGCCGCTTCTTCCTTTGCCGCGTCTGCCATCGTCACAAAGAACGGATTGTCCAGCGTAGACACAGAAAATCCTATGGTATAAGCTTTTTCTTCCCCTCCTGTTTCTTCCTCTGTACCAGTCTCTTCCTTCTCATCTTCCCCTGCCGGTTCACTGCCGCATCCGCTCAGCGCAAGCGCCGTACCAAACATCGTCACAATAAGTAATACTGCCAATAATCTCTTTTTCATCCTGTTTCCTCCTTTTTCATACTATTTGTTTTTTTCTCCCTTTTTAATCAATACTGCCGCAACAATAATGATTCCTTTTACAATCTGCTGCCAGTAGGAACTTACATTCAACAGATTTAATCCGTTATTGATCACACCAATGATCAAAGTTCCAATAAAAGCCCCGACTACCGTGCCTACGCCTCCCGACAGCGACGCGCCGCCTAAAATTACGCCGGATAACACATCCATCTCCAGCCCGCTGCTTGCCGTAGGCTGTGCAGACAGCAGCTTGGAAGTGCTGATCACTCCTCCCATCGCCGCCATAGCCCCGGAAAACAAGAACACCAGAAGCTTATATTTTACCAGCGGAATCGTAGATAACACAGCCGCCTCGCTGTTTGCGCCAATTGCCTTGATATATACCCCATGCTTTGTCTTCTGAAGAAACACATAGAAAACCAGCATCAGTACGATGGATATGATTGTCGCCATCGGAACCAAGCCGAATACATATCCCGAACCGAATACGGAAAACTCCGAAGGCAGATGCGAGACCGGTTTGCCATTGGTCCAGACCATAGCCGCCCCTCTGAGGATTCCCATGGTCGCCAGCGTCACAATAAATGATGGGATTTTCCCATATACGACCAGGCCGCCGTTTAATAACCCAATCAGGACTCCAGCCAGAACCGCCGCCAGTATTCCGGCAGGTATCGATTCCGTCTTCTGAAGCGCATACGCGCAGGCAACTCCCGCCACTGCCGCCGTCGAGCCTACGGAAAGATCAATCTCTCCTACCAGCACAACTCCCAGCATCCCCATTGCCACGATCAATACGATCGATACCTGCCTCGTAATATTTAAGAGATTCTGCTGCTTTAAGAAAAACGGAGAAGCAAACGCAAACACCGCGCACAGTATCATCAGTATCATCAAAAGTCCTATCTCACCGCTCAGCAGCTTCTTCCATTTCTTTTCCATCCATTGTCCCTCCTAATGCAAGAGAAAGCAGTTTCTCGTTTGTCGCCTCTTCTGCCAGTACTTCTCCTGTAATTTTCCCTTTGTACAAAACAAGGATTCTGTCGCAGAGACTGATAAGCTCCTCAAACTCCGACGAGAAAACGACCAGTCCCTTCTTGTCCGCCGCCAGTTCCTTTATAAGCTGGTATATCTCTGATTTTGCTCCCACGTCAATTCCTCTTGTAGGTTCGTCCATCAGAATAATTTCCGGTTCCATAGACAGCCATTTTCCGATTACAACCTTCTGCTGGTTCCCGCCGGAAAGGTTTTTTGCCGGAAGTTCTGTTTTTAACGGCTGGAGCTTTAACTTCTTCCCCATCTCATCAGCCGCCGCTTTCTTCTTCCTCCGGCTGACTGTGCGAAATACAGTCCGAATCTTTTCTATGCTCACCAAGACCATATTATCCGCCACAGAGTCTTCAAGAAACAATCCCTGTGACTTCCGGTCTTCCGGAACGAACGCCATCCTGCACCTTTTCGTATCGGCCGGCGTCCGAAGTGTGACCGGCTCCTCCCGGTAACAGATCCGGCCTCCTATCCTTTTCCCGCTGCCAAATATGCCGTGCGCCAGCTCGCTCTTTCCGGCGCCCACGATTCCTGTAACCCCAAGGATTTCTCCTTCGCGCACTGCAAAAGACACCGGTTCCTTCATCTGGTCCGTCTGGTACTCCTCAAGCTCCAGAAGCGTCCTGCCATATTTTACACCCTTGCGGACATTCCCATCTTTTGCCCGGATCTCTTTGCCGATCATAGCTTTAATCAGCGTATCCATATCGGTCTCAGATACCTTGTATACCGCCACATGTTTCCCGTCCCGAAAAACTGTCGCCCTGTCGCAGACCCGGAACACCTCGTCCAGATAATGGGAAATATAGATCATCGTAACCTTCTTTTCTTTCAGCGTCTTCATAATCTGGAACAAAATGTCAATCTCAGCCTTGCTCATTCCCGTGGTAGGTTCATCCAGAAGTAATATCTCCGCATGGATGGCAAGAGCCTTCACAATCTCAACAATCCGTTTCTGTCCCATCCCAAGTTCTGAGATCTTTTTTCTGGAATCGATCGCAATATGGAAATTTTCAAGATACCGGTCGCTCTCCCGGTACAGTTTCTCCCGGTCGCAGATGCCAAGGGGCGTCTTTACCGGTTCGTTTCCAAGGAAAATATTCTCCGCTACCGTCAGAGACTCAATCAGGCTTAATTCTTGGTAGATCGCGGCGATCCCCTTCTTGCGCGCGTCGATCGGATCATGGACCGTAATTTCTTCTCCGTGCAGCAGGATCTGTCCGCCGTCTGCCTTGTGTACGCCGGTCAGAATCTTGATCAGCGTTGATTTTCCCGCGCCGTTTTCACCCAGCAGCGCATGAACTTCTCCCTTTTCCAATGTAAAATCCACTCCCTGCAGGGCATGGATGCCGCCGAAGTCTTTATCAATTTTCTGCAGGCTTAGTATTGTCTCGCTATTCATAGGGCGCCTCCTTATCTATAGGTACTTACAGACCTCCTCCGCGGCCGGTATAGAGGACTGCGCTCCTTTTTTCGTCGTGCTTAGGGCAGCCGCCGTCTTTGCAAATTCCAGACAGTCCGGAAGAGATTTCCCCTGTGATAAAGACGCCGCGAACGCCCCTAAGAAAATATCCCCCGCCGCGGTAGAATCCACGGATTCCACCTGCATGCCTTCCACCGCGTAATCCGCTTTCCCGTCCCATGCAAGGGCTCCCTTCTCGCCCAGCGTGATAATCGGCGTCCCAAAGCCCGCCTTTCTTAAGGCTTTCATACAGTCCTTCGCGTCGGCCATGGTTTCCACCCGGATCCCAGTAAGGCCTTCTGCCTCGGTCTCGTTGGGCTTTACAAAATCCACCATTTTTGCAATCTCAGAAGGAATCCCTCCTTCCGGCGCCGGCGCCGGATCTAAGATCACCGTAAGGCCCTTTGCCTTGGCTGTCCGAATCGCCTCATAAACAGTATTTGCCGGAATCTCCATCGTAATCAGCAAAATATCAAATTCGCCGAATAACTCCTGATGCTTCTGGATATCCTCCGGCGTAAGCTTTCCGTTGGCGCCGTTTGTAAAAGAAATCGCATTCTGCCCGTCAGCGTCCACGCGGATCATGGCAACCCCCGCGGTTTCCCCCGGAAGATAGATGACATGGTCCATATCCACGTTCCTTTCTTTCAGCGCGTCGGTCAACTCCCTGCTGAACCCGTCGTCGCCAAGCTTGGTAAAAAACGCTGTCTCGCCTCCTAGAGCCGCCGCCGCTGCCGCCTGATTGCCGCCTTTCCCTCCCGGGAAGGTGGCGAAATTATCGGTCACAACCGTCTCGCCGGGCCTCGGCATGCGTTCCATGTACATTACAAGATCAATGTTAACGCTTCCCATACATAAAATCTTCTTTCCCATTATGCCTTCCTTTCCCGAAGCTTATGCACTTCCTTCATGAAAGCTGCGGTTCTTCCTTTGTCTACCGGGTTCTTCCAATTGCCTTCCTCTTTAAAGTAACTTCCGACGATGGCGCCGTCCGCACAGGCAAGGAGTTCCCCCGCATTCTCCACGCTAAGGCCGCTCCCCAAAAAGATCGGCAGGCCAGTCTTGCGTTTGCATGCCGTTACAGCTTCCGCCGTAGGAGGCATCCCGGTATCAAAGCCCGTAACGATTACCGCGTCCCCGTCCTGCGCCTCAATATCCATAGCCTGCTCCGCCACACTTCTGTCATGGATGATAAAATGGCTTCCATGCTTTACGTTTACATCGCATAAAAATGCAATCTGCTCCGCCTTCCACTGGCTTCTTTTTCTGGCGATGTCCCCGCCTGCCGCTTCAATATAACCGGATTGGGAAATGAATGCGTTGCAGTATTCAAATACCCGGATCCACTGCGCCCCCGCTGCCGCCGCACAGGCCAGCGCCTGCTCGGCCCCGTTCATATGGCACTCTGCGCCTACGGGTATGGATACGTGCTTTCTCACCTCGTAAACCCCTACCGCCAAGGCCGCCACCGTCTCAGGGCCGATCCGTCTGCCCGGAAGATATGGGATGTCCCACATATTCTCCACCTGCACGCCGTCAACGCCCGAGGCTTCTAAAATCTTCGCCTCTTCCACTGCTGTCCGAATAATTTTATCCATCCCCATCCCCGCCGGGTCATACAAAGGCGAACCCGGGAGAGGACGCATATGTACCATCCCGATTACAGGCTTTTCCTGTTTAAAAATATTGTCCAGTCTGCTCATATACGCCCTCCTAGAAATCAACGCCCGCCTCTAGAATAATATAGCAGTACGGACATCTCTCTCCGGTCCTGACAAATACCTTTACCTCCTCGCCCCTAAGCGCGCCGTTCAGCCACAAGTCCTTCATTTCCGGATGAGGAATCGTCTTTTCAATTAAAGCGTTCCCCTTATTTGTTTCTTTGTCCAGAATATTTTTAAATTCTTCATACTTTTCCGGGCTGATATCCTTCGTCTCCTGTGAAACTGTGTAGCTTTCCACCACCAGCTCCCCAAGGACTGCCCTCATGACGTCCGTTACCTTCGGAATCCCGTCTGACACAGCCAAGTCGATGCATGTGGTCATCTCATGCCTTGGGAACGGGCATCCCACATCTCCGATCAGGATCATATCCCCATGTCCCATCTTTCCCACAGCCTTTGCAAGCTCCGCGTTGTAAATTCCACCTTTTTTCATTGCATTGCCTCCTTTGTTTTCTTGTTGTTAATCGATTAACTCTATGTGTCAAATTAAACGGAACCTTGTATTTGTCCCGTTTAATATACCACATCGCACCTTGTTACTAATAGCCGCCCAACATGCTAACAGCTGCTCCTTATCACTAAGGAAGCCTGCAGCACTTCGGAAATCCCCGCTAACCTCTTATTCTCCCCGATCGCTTCCAAAATCAGGCGGATCGCATGCATCCCCAGTTCCTTCGTAGGGTTCTCCACCGTCGTCAGCTTCGGGAAAATAAAATTAGAAAAATAAATATTATCATACCCGATGATTCCTATGTCCCGGGGAACCTTCAGCTTATGAGTCTTTAAAGCCTCGATCGCCCCCCATGCCATGATATCGCTTCCCACGAACGCCCCATACCGCCCGCCGCTTTCCCAGCCCGCGGCTAAGAATTTCTCCATAAGCGCATATCCGGAGTCAAAGGAAAAATCGCCAAAGTAAATCCGGCAGTCCTCCTCTCCGAAGCCCCCCCGCTTGAGTCCGGAAACAAAACCGTCCAGTCTCTTTCTCGCATTGGGAATCTCGTCCACGGATCCCATAAAGCATAAAAACTTCCGGTACTTCTTCTTCACAAAATAATCCGCGACCGCCTCCGCCCCCAAAAAGTTATCCGCATAGACAAAGGCCATACTATTATTCGCCGGAAACGCCGGCCTGTCCACGATTACCATGGGCATTCCCTCGTACCCGTTCAGCGCTTCCTCCCGCATCTTCGGCGCTATATTGATTACTCCGTCCACGCCGTTTACCAGAAAATTATCCAACAGCCTCTTTTCCTCCCCGGCGTCGTCGTTGGAAATACACAGCTCGATCTGGTAGCCGCCCCGGTTCGCCGCTTCGTGGATATACTTCACGATCTCGCTAAAGAACGGGTTCGTGATATCCGGCACATGAACCCCTATCCGGTACGACTTATTGATCTTTAAACTCCGGGCGTATATATTCGGGCTGTAATTCGTCTCTTTGATCACGTCCATCACCCTCTGGCTCAGCTCGGGACTGACAAACTTCTTCTTCGTCAATACATTCGACACCGTGGCCGTAGAGACCTTGGCTCTGCTGGCAATATCTTTAATTGTCATTTTCATTTTGACACCACATTTCAATTATCAGTTAATCGTTTAAATTATATACAATTTATCACGAATCCCTATTTTTGTCAATGTTTTTTTCATAATATACTGAAAATACTGTGCCGGCTAGGCCGTAAGCAGAACTGTAAAAAATACCTGCCGCACAGCGCCCGCCTTTACGCCCAAGCGCCGTACGATAGGTACTGACATTTTGCATTACTGTATCCGGAATGAACCCATTTTACTTCAATACCACCTGAATAATCATAATTGCCGCGCACACACAGACCAATACGGCATTGATGCCCCCTAACATATTCAAGGCTCTATGTTCTGTCTTTTTACCCGCAAGCAAAAGATCAGAATTTAACAAAGTAAGAGCCAGTATCAAAATGGAATACTGGGACATATTCCTATCGTTTCCTCGATATAATTCATAAAAATACCCAATCCAGAAAAGAGCCAAGGCTGTCAGCATTATCACCTGGACTGCTCTTAACTTTCTAGGTTTCGTTTCTTCTTTTTTCGTGCAATCTTCTGTAAACTGTTTTCCTGTCATAATTCAAATCCTCTTTCCATCTAAAAATACAAGCTGTAAAACTACTCTTTAAAAATCCACAGCATCAGGACTGAAACGGCTAAGGCAATGAAAGCTGCGGCCGCTGCGCTCAGAATTTTCTGGTAGGGACGCTTTCCTTCCTCCTTCGCTTTTGCAATCTCATCCAGCCCTTCTCCTCCCATGAAAGACACAATTTCCTTATAGGTCTGGATATCGAAGGTCTTCTTCATCTTCTCGACCCTAGACGCAAAGTAACCTGTAACGCCCACCAGCGCCGCCCACAGAACAATCCCAAGCCTGTCCAGATAGTTAAGCAGCGGAACCGGCGTCAGGATCACAGCCAGCATTAACGCCGAAAAAATATAACTGTCCATTTCAAACTGCTGCCTGTCCTGCTGTTTGATTTCTTCTTTCATTTTCTCCACATCTCCTTTAATTAGAATATCAATAGAGACCTGAAAGACTTCGCTTAAGCGAAGCAGACTATTGATATCCGGGTAGTTTTTATCATTTTCCCAGTTCGATACCGTCTGCCTGGAAACAAAGATCTTTTCTGCCAGCATCTCCTGCGAGAGGCCAAGTTCGCCCCGGTACTTTTTAATCTGTTTGCCTAACTCCATCTTATCCTGCCTCCTTTGCACCTTATCCTAATCAACCCCGTGGTTTTCGTCAATCAAATGTCTTTGACATTCCCGTATTTTGCGATGTCAAAAGTCTTTGACAGCCTCTAAATTGCACGAAACAGACCGCTACTGTCCGTTCCGCCCCAGATCCTCTGTATATCTGCAGTCCGGATAACCGCTGCATCCCCAGAACCCGCCAAACCTGCCGTTTCGCTTTTTCATAAGCAGGCCGCACTTGGGGCACTTTTTCCCCTTGATCCCGGAAGTCCTAGGCCAAGGCTCTTTCCCTAATTTCTCAAATACCTGCTGGTTCATCACACAATCCGCGAGGGCCCGGTGCGCCCCCTCGGTCGAAATGCGGTAATACCCAGCCAAGTCCGTAAGCTTATAATTCGTAAGCTGCGGCAGGCGCTGCCTCGCCAACGCCAGCGTATCAATATAATCATTTATAAATACCTGACCCCAATACGCTTTCGCGTCCCGCTGGATAAACTTCATATCAAACGTATGTATGTTATGCCCGGCCAGCACCATGCCGCCCGCAAACGTGTTAAAATCATCCAGCGCCTGTTCAAATACCGGCGCACTTTTTACCATATCATCCGTAATGTGATTGACTTCGGATGCGCGGAAAGGAATTTTCATCTCCGGATTTACCAGTGTAGAAAACCGGTCCGCGATCTTGCCTTTTAAAACTTTCACGGCGGAAATTTCAACCACCCTATCTTTTATACAGCTGATGCCCGTGGTCTCCAAATCAAAAACCACATAATCTTCCACATATTTGTCCAGTCTTTTGCCTTTCGTATTTCCAAGCATTTTATCTCCCCTTATCTCTGTTCTGTATTTCAGTCTGAAAACAGCATGTTTTCCCATTTATCTTACCATAAATCCCTGCGCAAAAAAAGCAGATTCAACCCGGCAATTTTGCCAGGCTGAATCTGCCGTTACGGATCAAATCCGGTTACAGACGGTTATATACGTTTACCGCATCCATGACATGGTATGGCTCTGTCTCGTGATTTCCTCCAGCCCCCGCCGTTACCAATACATATTCCTTCCCTGATACCTCCGCCAAACTTGCAAGGCATAGTCCCGCCTCCGGCGTATATCCCGTCTTCCCTCCAAGAACCGCCCCGTTCGATATTTCCGTCCCGTTCAAATGCCGGAACATACTGCTGGTAAAGGTAAAACCGTCCGGATGCGCCTCCGAGGGCATCGTATGATAGCTTTCACTGGTAAATGCTTCCCGAAATCTGTCATTCTTTACCGCATACCGCAGAAGAACCGCAATATCCTCCGCCGTAGAATAATGGCCTGTCTCGTGCAGCCCCGTAGAATTACAGAATCTTGTATCCTTCATTCCCAGTTCTGCCGCTTTCTCATTCATCAGCGCGGCAAATTCCTCCTCCGAGCCTGCAATCCGTTCTGCAAACGCCAGACAGCACTCCGCCCCGGAAGGAAGCAGGATTCCATACAAAAGATCCATTAAGCGTACCTGTTCCCCCGGCTCAAAGCCTGCCATGGAAGCATTTTCTCCATACAGCTTTTGAAAAAAGCCGGACGGAAGAGCAATTATCTCCTCCATATCTTCTGTGTACTCCACTGCGAGTACAGCCGTCATAATCTTAGTAAGCGAGGCGGGATAAATTCTCTTTCCAGAATTATATCCTTCCAGAATATCCCCGGTTTCAGCATCTATCAGAACTGCATTCGGACTGTTAAGATTCCTCAAAGCTCCCCTTCCTCTTTCTGTATCTTGAACGGTCTCAGGTTCCGGCCATATCCCCTGTCTCATATTTTCTGAAGCAGACCACGCCTTTTCTCCAAAAAACACCAAAAGCACCGCTATCGCCATTGAAATCAGAATCTTCCTCTGATAACCCCTTCTTCTTCGCGCACGTCTTCTGCGGCTTCTAATTCTCCCGTCTACGTTTTTTTTCATCTGATACACCACCCTTTTCCCAGAACATTTTCTCTCTCTTCTATTACGAGCTAATTTGCACTATCGTAAAATGACCTCTGTCCTGTATTAATTTTACTGAACAGAGGTCTCCCATACTTTAATATTCTGTTGTTTAAATCCTAAGAAAAGGTTAATAGAATATAGAGCTTGCACTAACGCTATACCGGCAGGATTACACAGAAAGTTGTCAGTTCTTTCTCACTTGCAGCCCTTATCTTACCGCCGTGCAGGTGTACAATCTCCTTTGCAATTGCAAGACCAAGCCCCGCGCCCCCGGTATGGGTCCCGCGGGATTCATCCAGACGGAAAAATTTCTCAAAAATAGTTTCCAGCTTCTTAGCCGGTATTGTTCTGCCTTTATTTCTGAAATAAATCTGGATCTCGCCTGCCGCTTTCTTGGTCCATATCTCAATAACCGTGTCCTGATAGCTGTAAGCAATGGCATTTTTCAAGATATTATTGAATACCCTTGCAAGCTTCTCTGAATCCCCATAAATCGTCAAATCCTCATCCATACACAGGCTGATACTATTTCCGCGGGGCTTAAGCAGCGGATAAAATTCATCTGCCATCTGAAGAAGCATATAATAAAGGTCGATGCATTCTTCTTCCAATTCCATCTGCTGCAGGTTATACCGGGTAATATCAAAAAATTCATTAATCAGTTTCTCCAGCCGCACAGCTTTATCCAGCGCGATTCCCACATATTTCTCTTTCTGCTTTTCCGGCATATCAGGAGCTTCATCCAGAAGGCTTAAATATCCGATAACGGAAGTCAGGGGCGTTTTCAAATCATGCGCTAAGTAGGCGATCAGGTCATTCTTGCGGGTTGCTTCGTCCCGGATAATCTGCTCGTGGCGCCGCATGGCTGCTTTAATTTCCGTCATCTGGGCCGCAGCCTCAGCATATCCGTCCGGGAATACCTCCGAAGCCTCTTTGTCTCCATTCATATATTCCTGAAACATCCTGCCGGCATCTTTAATCGTCTCCTTCTCCCTTATTTTGGCGTAAATACCGGCAGCCGCAGCCACAATTACCGGACAGCCAACCGCAGCCATAAGCATAAGCTGCAAAATCAATATTTTAAAACTTCCCCATTCCAGTCTCGTTACAGGTACCGCCTTCCCAAACTCCTCCGAATATTCCATATAAGTAGCCATGTAATTCCGGGTAAACCAATCCGCAAAAGCGCCGTTCCACAGCGTATCCATCAGGTAAAAAAGCGCTAATACAAATGCAACGCTCACAAAAACAGCCTCCGCAATCACCCTGGCCTTTGGCATCTTATCTTTCAATTTTATATCCGCACCCCCAGACTGTCTTGATATATTTCGGGTCTTCAAAAGAATCATCCATCTTCTCCCTCAGATGACGGATATGAACCGTAATGGTATTATTACTCTTGCTGTAATACTCATCTCCCCATATCTGATGAAAGAGTTCCTCGGCGCTGACCACATTTCCCTTCTGCTGACATAAAATACGAAGAATCGAAAACTCCGTCGGGGTCAGCGACAGTGGTTTTTCATTTAACATGCATTCATGTGTTTTTACATTCAGCACAAGGCCGGAATGAGTAATCACATCCTCATCCGGCTCTCTCCCCGTATTATACCGCTTATATCTCCGCAGCTGCGCCTTTACCCTCGCTACCAGCTCCAGCGGAAGAAACGGTTTTGTAATATAGTCGTCCGCCCCCAGCGTCAGCCCTGTAATCTTATCAACTTCTTCCCCCTTCGCCGTCAGCATGATCACCGGGTAATGATGCTGTTCCCGTATTATCTTACATATCTGAAACCCGCTCATGCCGGGAAGCATTACATCCAGAACCGCCAAATCCAGCGTTTCGTCCGCAATACACTTAAGAGCCTCCTGCGCCGTATAAAACTTAAATACCGTAAAATTCTCATTCTCAAGATAGAGCGCCACCAGATCTGCAATCTCCTTTTCATCATCAACAATCAGTATCTTATCCGACATATTGCCATTCCTCCTCACATTCACATTTTAGCAGATATTTCATAAAGATTACTAGGAAATCCCTAAGAAAATGTTAAAATTCCATTAAGCATATGTTATTGTTTCCTCTGTTTAATCCAACGTTTTAACAGAAAAATCCAGAAATATATTGACGTAATCGAAATATGTGCTATAATTCTAGGTAGTGCAAAAAATATACCCGAACAGTCATATGATGCACAATATAGGGCTGGAGGGGAGGTTAGGTGTGAGACTATGTCAAATGTAATCGTTAAAGAAAACGAGACGTTAGATAGTGCTTTACGCAGATTCAAAAGAAGCTGCGCAAAGGCTGGAATCCAGCAGGAGATTCGTAAAAGAGAGCATTACGAAAAGCCAAGCGTAAGACGTAAAAAGAAATCTGAAGCAGCTAGAAAACGTAAGTATAACTAATTTGTGCAATAATCAGAAATGGAGTGTCAGAAAGATGCTCCATTTTTTATTACACAGGAAAATAATTCCTGTGTAACAGCAGATTCTTAAGGAGTTGTTATCATGGAGAAAGATATCATAAACGAAAAATTTTTATTCCGAAATATCCGGCGGGATGAGGCCGGACAGGCCGCCGAAATTGAACGCATCTGCTTCCCTCCAAATGAAGCCTGCTCTAGTGAAATGATGCTGAAACGCGTTGTCAAAGCGCCAGAATTTTTTTTAACCGCAGTCGATAAGAAAACAAATAAAATAGCCGGCTTCTTAAACGGGCTTGCTACAGGCGAATCCTCCTTCCGCGATGAATTCTTCTCAGACGCAGACCTGCATAACCCGGAAGGCAGCAACATCATGCTCCTAGGGCTGGATGTGCTCCCCGAATACCGCGGACAAGGCCTTGCCAGAGAACTGATGCGCCGCTATCTCTGCACGCAGCGCGGCAATAACAAACACCTCGTCCTGCTGACCTGTCTTCCGTCCAAAATAAGGATGTACGAAAAGATGGGCTTTACCGATAGAGGAATCGCTGATTCTTCATGGGGCGGCGAACAGTGGCATGAAATGATCTATGTATTGAATTAGTATACACAGCCAGCCGCCGTAACGTCTATTCTGCAGATATTATAAAGTCAGCAGTCTAAAGCGCTCTCATCAGACTGCTGACATTTTATTTATTTGGATGTATTTTCTTTGATAATTGGCGGAATCTGGGACATCATATTGTCAACGTCTTCAAACATAGCGCTTTTCGTGGTTCCTAGATTTGCCGCCACGTTTATATGCTTCTCTACCTCCCGATACCTGTTTCTGAGCTGTCCAAAAAACCCGCACAGCAGCTGCAAAGCTGTCTTTGACTCGCCGATTACATTGGAAATCTCGGTACGCACAGTTGTCGCGCCCTCTGCCGATTGAATAATCTCGTCAAACATATCGTATGTTTCATTTACCTTATCAAGGCTTCTTCCCAAAGCCCGCCGGGACGTTGTGATACTGCCGTTCAACTGTTCGGTTCCCTGTTCCACGTCGTGAAGACCGGAATCCACCTCCCCAGTCAGGTTCTTAATCTCGTCCGCAAGCTTTTTCACCTCTACGGCCACCACTGCAAAGCCTTTTCCCTGCTCTCCCGCCCGGGCCGCCTCAATCGAAGCATTCAGCGCAAGAATATTGGTCTGCTCGGCAATCGATACGATACTGCTGGTACACAGCTTTATTTTCTCTACTGCCTGCTGCAGATTTTCAAACGTACTTTCCATCTCGGCAAAATAAGTTTCTACCTGCATGGAACTGGTTTTCAACTCCTCTATTCCGTTCTGCGCCTGTGCAACTGAATGTGAAATCGTCTCTTTAACGGAAGCAAATTCTCCTGACACCTGCTCAATATTAGAAAAATTCTGATCAAACTCCTGAAGCTTCTCCTGAAAGTTCTCGGCTTCTATAAGTATATTTCCAAACGAGTTTCTTATATTACTCAATTCCCTTAGAGAATCAACCTCTTTCTGTACCAGTTCCGCATGATAATCTTTCAGACTGTCTATCACATGCAGCACAGGGTAGAAGCTGTCAGCGCTCTCAGATGTTCTTTTCGTATCCTGCTTATTTTTATTCCAAAACATTGCAAATCCCCTCTCTACTCAAATACTACACAGGTCATAGACTGATTGACAAACCGGTTATTGTAATGCTCCCCATATCCTACGAAGCCCGCATGAGAACCGAGCCGGCTCATATCATTCAGATATTCCTGAAAATAATGGTTCTGATTAAACAACAGATACCGAAACAGGCAATTTACGGAAAACACTGCCGAAACCTGCCGGAAATCCTGCTGTATCTGACGAATGGTGTTGTGAACAATCTCCTTGTAATTACCCAGTTCCAAAAGAACCAACACGTCCGAGTCATTAACCTGCCGGAAACATGTGAGAGCATTCCCCTTCACTTCTTTAATCGAAACGATGCAGATATCATCCCCGTTAAGCTTGCCGAATGGATTCTTAAATGTCTGTGTTGTAATATCCTGTTCTGAAATATGTAAGATATCCTGATACACCTGTTTCGCCGGACGGCCGTTTAAGGCTCCAATTACATAATTCGCTTTATCTGTCTGGGAAGCAATGAAACGATAATCCTTCATCTGATGATAGATATTCTCTTTATATGCTTTCACCCTGCCTTTTCGGTTCTTTACCAGAGCATAGACAACTGCATCTTCATAAATCCTGCCGTTTGCAGATACCTTGCCGGCATCTCCAGTCCCTCCTACCAGGGAAATTCTTTTGCCCTTTAAAACAGAATAAATTGTAGTAAGCACACAGGCATCGTTCCCGGTACACAAGTCAATACAAACCGTGTCATTTTGCGAACCGTCAATGCGTTTCAGATCCTTCTCCAAACGCTCAATATACTTTACGGGCATCACCGATACCTGCTCTAGGACATTGGCAGCCGCGCTGACTCCATCATAAAACGCAATAATGCCGACGCCCTTTTCCACCACTTTTGTATCATAACTCATTCCGATGCATCCGATGCTTGGAACTTCTGGAAAAATCCGCTCTAATTCACTCACATGGGATTCAAACTGTTTATCGTTTGAAAACATCATAATCAGCTCTGGTCTGCTTAATCCGCGAACCGCTTCTTTTAAATCTCCCTGGCGGCTCATTCCAAAAAACTGTTTCATTCGCACAATCCTCTCTTTCACATATTATTCTTCCTGAATACTAATATTATCTCCCTCTTTCAGCTCCTGCTGAAACAAGCCGGAAATTCCATTTACCGTTAATTCAATTCTTCCCTTCGGATTTTTCAGATCGATTCCCGAATACTGGATCATATCCATCAAATAATAAGGACTTCCATCTTCTTTGGCCGGCAGACGTAAAGGCGCGCCGTTCAGATGAAAAAGTATCTCTCCGGCCGGCGCTGCAGGCTCTTTTCCAGAAACCTCCAGCTCCTGTGACACCTCCTCCGGCTCCAATGGCTGAATGCTTTCCTCTGCCGTATGCTCTTCTTCTCCAACTTCCTCTTCTCTATCTGGAATTTGCTTTTCTTCGGACGTATCTCCAAAATCCAGCTCACCCTGTTTCCAGACTTCTTCTTTCTGAATCTCTTCGAACTCGCCGTCATCCGTCTTTTCCTCCGGGACAGAATGATCCTTTTCCTCTTCTTCTTTCGCGGCGGCCTCCATTTCAGCAATCTGCGCCTCTGAAAGCTTCATTACAATCTTATCTCCGCCTTTTAGAAGCGTCTCTAAAGAACAATGCTCTCCGTTTAGGGTAATATCCTGACATTCCAAAGCGCCCTCAATATCTCCCAGAAAAGCCCTCGCCGGAATACCATGTACTGCCGGAGTAAAATCAATACAATCTCCAGCGTTAATGATTTCTGAAAGTTTTCCCTCTCTGCCGTTAACAAGAAGTACTGCCGGCTGCGCGGGCACTCCATAGAAAACCTTCCGCTTTCCATTCAATGTCACTACCAGATCTCTGCCGGGCCGCCCCAGTATATCCTGAAAGCTATAGCCGTTCATCATCAGAAGGTTTAATACCGTAAAACTTCCGCTGCGGAACAGCTTTGCCGATTTTCCATTCAGCTTCACCCGGAAACTGTCATTAATCATATTCAGTCCAGAAGAAACTACAATACCAAGAGGCGTGGCATACTCTGGATTATTCAAATCGTATTCGTCCGAATATGCATTTGCCCGGAAGTTATTTCCC
Organism: uncultured Dorea sp.; assembly: GCA_910584095.1. Lineage (GTDB taxonomy): Bacteria > Bacillota > Clostridia > Lachnospirales > Lachnospiraceae > Claveliimonas. The sequence goes on from CAJTYU010000008.1 coordinate 92,123, forward strand.
GCAATTGCGACCCTTTTCTCATCCATCTTAAGCGCCGCTGTCAGACCTTCCTTTAAGCCTGCCAGTTTGCTTCCGCCTCCCGCCAAAAACACCGCGGACGGCGCGCCTCCATTTACCTCAAGTACCTTCTCTGCAATCTCTTTGCTCAAAAGCTCTAACGCTCCCTGAATATGTTTCAGGATATCTTCCTTGGAAACTTTATGCTCCAATCCCAGAATATCTGTATATAAAATCTCTTTCCGGATCTCAAGCTGCGCTTTCATCTGTTCTGCAGTTCCAAAGTCCACCAGATATTCCCTCATAATCATCTCGGTAACCTCATCGCCCGCTACAGTTGCCATTGTATATCCGGTCACACTTCCGCCGGTACATGCAGCAATATCGGAGGTCCCGGCGCCAATATCCACCATAACCAGATTCAAAAGTCTCAGATTCTCAGGAATAGCGGCATTAATCGCCGCAATCGGCTCCAGCGTCATGCTCGCAATTTCCAGACCTACTTTGCGCATAGTCGTATAAAGGCTTTCAATAACCTCGCTGGGAAGAAAAGTTGCAATCAAATCCACCTTAATCCTTCTTCCCCGGTGATCCTTCAAACTGGACATTAGGTACTTATCCAGATAATACTCGCAGACCGTATATCCAACCAGATAGAAATTGCGGGAATCGTTCTCCGCTTCATTTTCCGCATCAAAGGCTTTCTCCGCCTTGCTGATCGCGCCGGCCTCCAGACGGCTGATTACCTCGTCGTCAATCACCTGTGAACGCGGAAGTTCCAGTTCAAAGTCCGCCCGCTGGGTCCTTAAGGCACGCCCCGCCGCCGCGACGCATACCTGATCCAGCTTGACTTTGAGCCTGCTCTCTAACCGCTTCTTCACACGCCTTGCAAGCATTGCCACCTTATCAATATTTTCAATCTGGCCGTCTATCATCGCCCGTTCCGTATGATCTTCCTTTTCAATGGCAATAATCTTTACCTTGTCTTCCTCCACGCGTCCCACCATGCCGATGATGCTCCGTGTCCCTATATCCAAGGCAAATATCATATTCTCTGGCTGAGCCTGCCTTTTTACCTGTCCCTTTGCCATAACTACCTCCTGTACGGCATAATACCGCCGCTAAGAAATCTGGCCCTCAAGCACCTCTTTTACTTTCGCCAGTGCATCATCAATTCCTGCGGGATTCTTTCCGCCTGCCTGCGCCATATTCGGACGGCCTCCTCCGCCTCCGCCTACAAGCGCGGCAATACCCTTGATCAGATTACCTGCATGCGCGCCCTTTTTCATCGCTCCGTCAGATACCATTGCAACCAAATTTACCTTGCCGTTTACTGCCGACGCGAGAACAATCACGCCGTCTCCCAGTTTCTCCCTTAAGCTGTCGCCAAGCTCGCGAAGTTTGTTCATATCAACGCCTTCCACCTTGGCGGCAAGCAGCTTCACTCCGCATACCTCTGTTACACTATTCATCACATCGCCCGCCGCGCTCTGCGCCATCTTGCTCTTTGTACTCTCAAGCTCATTCTTCAATGCCTTATGGTCTGCAAGAAGATGGCTCAGTTTATCCGTAAGCTTATCCGGCGTTGTTTTCAATAATTTGGCCGCTTCTATCAGTTTATTTTCCGTCTCTTCATAATAATCCAATAGTCCCCGGGAAGTCAAAGCCTCGATTCTGCGCACTCCTGCGGCGACTCCGGTCTCAGAAATAATCTTAAACGCATTAATCGCGCCGGTATTCTCCACATGGGTTCCGCCGCAAAATTCCTTTGAGAACTCTCCCATACTGACTACGCGTACAATATCGCCGTATTTTTCGCCAAATAACGCGGCCGCCCCGGTTTTTCTTGCCTCTTCTATAGGCATATTTTCAGCCTTTACCGGAAGATGCTCCTGAATCCTTTCATTTACAATCTCTTCCACCTTCCGTATCTCTTCTTCTGTAAGTGAAGAAAAGTGTGTAAAGTCAAATCTGAGCCGGTTCTCATTGACTGAAGAACCTGCCTGTTCCACATGATTGCCAAGCACTTCCTTCAGCGCCTTCTGCAGAAGATGCGTAGCGCTGTGGTTTCTGGCCGACAGAGCCCTCTTTACCCTGTCAACCTCTAATGTAACCCGATCGCCGTTTTTCACCATTCCTCTCGTCACATATCCGATATGGGCATACTTTCCTCCCAGAAGCTTCTTCACATCCTCTACCTGAAATTCAAATTCCTCCGTGCGTATCACGCCGGTATCCGCCTCCTGTCCGCCGCTCGCAGCATAGAAGGGGCTTTCTTTTACAAATATAGTTCCTTTCTCTCCGTCAGACAACGCATCTGCAAGCTCATCTTCTGTTGTAAGCACTGTAACCTCCGACTCAGCAGTCAGCCTGTCGTATCCGACAAATTCCGTTGTAACCGATGGATCGATGGATTCGTAAACTGTCACATCCGCACCCATATAATTGTGCTCGCCAAAAGTGCCCTTGGCAGTTTCCCGCTGGGCCTTCATTGCCTTTTCAAAGCCTTCCTCGTCCATACTAAGCCCCTTTTCCTCCAGAATCTCTCTGGTCAAATCTACCGGGAAGCCGTAAGTATCGTACAGACGGAACGCTTCCTCTCCAGAAAGCACCGTCTCTTTCTTCCTCTCCATCTCCGCCTCTATTCCTTCCAGAATAGAAAGCCCCTGGTCAATGGTCTTATTAAACTGCTCTTCCTCTTTCGTGATCACCTTAAAGATAAAGTCCTTCTTCTCCTCCAGCTCCGGATATCCGTCTTTGGAACCGGCAATTACTGTCTGAGCAAGTTCTACAAGAAATTCTCCTTCAATTCCCAAAAGCCTTCCATGGCGGCATGCCCTTCTAAGCAGCCTTCTGAGTACGTATCCCCGGCCGCTGTTAGACGGAAGGATTCCGTCGGAAATCATAAATGTCACAGACCGGATATGATCCGTAATCACACGGATGGAAACATCCGTATCATAGTTTTTGCCGTATTCGGCTCCCGCCATCTTACAAACATGCTCTCTCAGGGCAAACAGCGTATCAATATCAAACATGGATTCCACATCCTGCACCACGCAGGCAAGCCGCTCAAGTCCCATGCCTGTATCAATATTCTTCTGTTCCAGCTCTGTATAGTTGTTATGTCCGTCATTATCAAACTGGGTAAATACATTATTCCAGATTTCCATATAGCGGTCGCAGTCGCA